>NZ_JBOZRA010000006.1:0-326021 GCF_050847465.1 Endobacterium panacihumi
AACCGTATCAAGCAGATGCGTGGCCTTGCAACGAGATACGACCGGCGTGCCGACAACTATCTCGCCGCCCTCAAGCTTGCCGCGACGAGGATATGGATTGCGTCAGCTAATGAGTCCGCGTCCTAGATGCCCCCAGCACACCGACGCGCCGATATCGGCTCAGCGCACGCCTGCCACTTCCCGCCATCACCGGCCACCGGCGGCAGTCCTGACGTTTACGTCAACGACCGCCCTTTGATGCGTGTCGGCGATAGTTACATGCCGCATGCCTGCGTGGCGGGTCATGCCGGGCCGCATGGGCGGGCGCTCGCGGCAGGGTCCGCCACCGTGTTCATCAACGGCAAACCGGCCGGGCGTATCGGCGATGCCATCGATTGCGGCGGCAACGCGCAAACCGGATCCGGTGATGTGTTCATTGGTGACGACGAAGGCAAGGGGGCGGGCGGCGGTGGCGCCGGCAGTGCGGCAAGTGGCGGCACGCCGTGCCAGGCCAGCATGGCCGCGCAATCCATGCCGACGGTAAGAGGATAGGATGGCCGATCTCGCGCGCGAAACCAGTCCGCTGTCGCAGGCCGGCGCGGCGCTTCTTGCGCGGCTCGGCGAGATCGCACACGATCCGGGCCGACGGATTTTTGCCGTGATGGATGGTGCGCGGTTCGACAATCTTTCCGCCTTGCTCTATCGCGCCGATATCGCGCATCGCCCGCTTTATCGCCATGCCGGCGGTGATTACGCGGTGGTGGCCGGTGGCCCCTGGTTCGTCGATTTTTCGCAATCCGCTCAGCGGCCGCCGGTCGAAATCCTGGCGCAATCGGAGGAGGGCGAAAAGCCGGATCTTTCCGAGGAAGCCTTGGCCGCGCAAGCCTCTCGTTTGTCGGAACGCATGCTGGCGAGCCTCAATGCCGGGGATGCGTCCGCTGGCGGCATGCTGATGGAGGCGCAGGGCGCCCGACCGGACACCATCATCGCCCGCCTGCAATCCGTGCTCGATATCGCCGATGGTCGCTCGGCCATCGTCTTCTGGGTCGGCGACGAGGTTTTGACCGCAGAAACGCTGTTCCGCCATCTGCGCGGTCTCAATCGCATTACCATTCCGCGCGGCCCGGGTTCCGATGTGTTCGACGGCAGTCGGGTGGAGATTGTTGCCGCGGGTGGCCCGGATGAGGTCGGCGACACACCGGATGTGCGCGGTGCCCAGCGCGAAACGGTGATCTTTCGCCATGCCGATCCGGATGTGATGATGCAGGTTTTTCCGGTGCTCGATGAGACGCAGGCGCTTCGCCTGTTCGGCCCTGCCGAGCAGATATTTTTTGCACCCGATGATATCTGGGGTGGTGGCGTCAAGCGCGGGCGGCGTCCGTCCGCCGAGGTGTTTGCGGCAAGGGGCATGCTGCATCTGTCGCCCGAGATGATCGCCTTGATCGAGGATGCCCGTATGCAGGCCTCGCGCCGCAAGGTGGTGGCCTATCTGCGCGATGTGCACCCGGCAACGGCTGAGTACACCGAGCGCGAGATGATGGAGCGGGTCCTGTCCTATGAGGCGTCCGGCACGCGGCTCGGGCTGGCATCCGAACGGGCGCATATGAAATGGGCCTATCTGATGTCGATCACCGATGGCGGCTGCGATGGGCCGGAGGCCGAAAGTTTCTTCGGCAATACGCCAAAACATCCCGACCATGCGATCGACGATCTGCTGGCGGCGTTCGACGCTGCCGCGGGTGACGAATGGCAGGGGTTCTGGGGTGAGGGCGTCTGATGGGAGGTCTGCTGAAGCTCATCCTGCAAATGCTGAAGGGCGGTGCCCGGCGCCCGCCGGTGCGTACACCCCCGGCAAAACCGCCTGCCCAGCCGCCGGCAAAACCCCAGCAGGCGCAGCAGAAAGCGGATCAGCAAGGCAGTTCCTCGCAGCAGCGCAACAATTGCAGCGGCAATTGTGCGCAGTTGAAAAAGCCGGTGCGCCGGCATGATCCATGCAAGACCAAAGGCGGCGATCCGACCAAGGAGCGCAACTCGATGATCGATCCGGACCACAGGCAGGCGATCGGCCGTGATCTCGACGATATCATCGCGGGCAAGGTGCCAAAAACGGGTGAGACCTGGACAGTCGGTGGTCGCAGCTACGGCATGCATAACGGCTCGCTGCACCCGGTCAGCGGCCCCGGTATCGTTGATCTGTCGCGCCCGCAGCACCAGTTGATCCAGCAGCTGAACGGCAATACGCCGGAAAACGCCCGAAAATTCGCCGAGGCTATGAAAAACAAGGGTATCATGGATCAGAATGCAATCGACACCGTCATGGAGCTCTGGCGCAAATGCAGCAAATAAACCTGGTCTACGACGGGCCGATGCCGGATGTTTTCATCGACGGCCAGCCGGGTATCGAGCGGCTCCAGGCTGCCTTTGCCGAGGTTTTTGATGCGCGGCAGCCAAGTGTTTTTAACGGCGAAGACACGTCCGTTTCGTTCGTCGATTTTCTCGATCGCCATACGGTGGCGGAGGTCTGGCCGCTCAAAAGCCGGGAATTCGCGACCAAACTTAATATCTATCTATTTGAACGTCAGGACGTCGCGGGAAAACTGGCGCGTCTGGCGGGTGCCTTACGCATGTCTGTGGCTGTCGATATCGGCAAGGATATCAAGGATGACAGAGCCTTCCTGTTCACCCCTGAGGGCGAGGTACTGGCCGGGGAACTGGTCATGATGTCAGCGGCTGACGGCACGGAGGAAATCCATTTTTCCGAGGCAAGACTGTCGTGACCGGTGGTCATGTGTCGTTTGCATGATGCTGCATGGAGCAGAAGCAACATGAGAAAACGCCGCGCATGGCAGTGCCGTGCGCACAGAGATGTCTATGGCAAAGCCAAAATCGGCAATTTTCCCTGTGAAACAATGTCGGGGAGAGATTGGCTGGGGAACCTGGATTCGAACCAAGATTAACGGAGTCAGAGTCCGTCGTTCTACCGTTGAACTATTCCCCAGCAGGGATGCCAGCGTGTCGCCGGTTCATCGGTGTGCGGCGCTTATAACCAAAGTTTTTCAGATTGCAAATACCGTTTTCAAAAAACTTTCATCCGATTTTTCATCCCTGTGGATGATTGCCGCATGCCATGCTTAAGCCATCGCCCCGTGCCGGCAAAAAGGCGTTGGCGAAAGTGCCCGTCGCTGTTATCCTAATGTCAACGAAACACCAGATGCCTGCGGCAGTCCCATTTCACGGGGTTCTTGCGCGGCGAGACGGAAAAGATCAGTGATGGACCCCGACAGCGGCAATGCGCCGCCAGATGGCGGGGCGTCGACGGCAGGGCGCAGCGGCAAGAACCGCAGGCGCCGCAAGGCAAAGCAGAACGGCAAACCCCGTTCCGCGGCCCTACCTGCGCGTGGTGGCGAAGCCGGCATGACCGGCGAAGCCAGACGCCCTGAAACGAATGACGATGGCATGCCTGTGCGCAAGCGCAAGCGTCGTCGCTCGCGTGGTGGTGCGGCCTCTCAAGCTGCGCATGGTAACCAGTCTTCCAAAAACGAGCAGGGCGATACTTCTTCGCGTGGTCAGAACCATGGCGGCGATCATGCCGCGCGTGGTGGCGGGCATGAGGGTGCAAGTCATGCCGGCGGAGCGGTCGGCGACGGTCAGGGCAGCGGTGATCACGGTTCCGGTCAGGGGCAAGGACAGGGTGCGGGCAAGAACCGTAATCGTTCCCGAAACAGAAACCGCAACAAGAACCGCAATGTCCGCAACCCGCAGGTCCGCCCATTGGCGCCGGCCGGCAAGCAGACCGACAAGCAGCATTCCCAGCGCAAGGGTGATGCTCGCGAAGCCGTGTCTGGCCTGCCCGATATGGCGCATGAAGCAAAGCTGCGTCATGGCCAGCATCCGGCCTTTGAGCCGCGTTCGCCCAGACATGAAAGAGGTCACGAAAAGACCGGCCCCCATGATCGCGTGCGTGAAAATATCGGCCAGCACGAGGATCTCTACGCGGCGCTCGATCTCGGCACCAACAATTGCCGTCTCCTGATCGCCCAGCCGACGCGTCCCGGCCATTTTCGCGTCGTTGATGCGTTTTCGCGCATCGTGCGTCTGGGGGAGGGGCTCGGCGCTACCGGCCGGCTGTCGCAGGATGCCATGGATCGCGCCGTCGACGCCTTGCGCGTCTGCGCCTCGAAGCTCGCCAACCGGCCGATCAAGCGCATGCGTCTGATCGCGACAGAGGCTTGCCGTGCCGCCGAAAACGGCGAACTGTTTTTGTCACGCGTCACCGCGGAGACGGGTCTGGAACTGGAAATCATCGATCGCGAAACCGAAGCGCGGCTGGCCGTATCCGGCTGCTCGTCGCTGGTCGGGCGCGAGGCGCGTTCGGTCGTGCTCTTCGATATCGGCGGCGGTTCGTCGGAAATCGCCGTCATCCGGATCGGTGACCAGCGCTCCAGCCGTCTGGCCAGTCATATCACCGACTGGACCTCGCTGCCGGTCGGCGTCGTGACCCTGTCGGAGCGCCATGGCGGCCGCGATGTCACGCCGGACGTGTTTTCGGCCATGGTCACCGAAGTCGAGGGCATGCTGCAAAAATTCCAGTGCCCGCCGATCGACATGAATTATGTCGGTGCGGGACCTGAAGACTTCTATCTGATCGGCACGTCGGGCACCGTCACGACGCTCGCCGGCGTGCATCTCGACCTGCCGCGTTATGACCGCCGCAGGGTTGATGGCGTCTGGCTGTCGAACAGCGAAGTCGATGCCATGCAGCACAAGCTGCTCTCCTGGGATTTTGCCGGCCGCGCCGCCAATCCCTGCATCGGGCCGGATCGCGCCGATCTGGTTCTGGCCGGCTGTGCCATTCTCGAAGCCATCCGTCGCCGCTGGCCGAGCACCCGCATGCGGGTGGCCGATCGCGGCCTGCGCGAAGGCATTCTCACCGAAATGATGGCCGATGACGGCGTCTGGCGCCGGCACCGCGTTCGCAAGGACGGGGCCAGGGACGGGGGACGTGAGGGTGGTCGGGACGGCGATACCGGCACAAAGCCCGCCCGTCACGGACAGCAGGCACCGCATTCTTCAGGAGCAAGGCGATGACGAAACCGCCCATCGGCCGCAAGCTCGGCCAAAAAGTCAAGAGTGGCAAGCTGAAGGCGTCTTCGCGCCGCTGGCTGGAACGCCATATCAACGATCCTTACGTGCAGCGCGCCAAGCTGGAAGGGTATCGCGCCCGCGCGGCTTTCAAGCTTCTGGAAATCGATGAAAAGCACCAGATCCTCAAAGGCGCGCGCCGCATCATCGATTTGGGTGCTGCACCCGGCAGCTGGTCGCAGATCGCCGCCAAGGTCACCAATTCGACCGATGAGGATATCCGCGTTGCCGCCATCGACTTTTTGGAAATGGCGCCTCTGCCGGGTGTAAAGATCCTGCAGCTGGATTTTTTGGATGACGATGCGCCGCGCCAGCTGATCGAGGCGATCGGCGGTACGCCGGATCTCGTCGTTTCCGACATGGCAGCCCCGACCACCGGCCACCACAGGACGGACCACCTGCGCACCATGCATCTGTGCGAGGTTGCGGCCTATTTCGCCATCGAGGTTCTGGGCCCCGGCGGCCATTTTCTGGCCAAGACTTTTCAGGGGGGCACGGAAAAGGATCTATTGGACATGCTGAAGAAGCATTTCAAACAGGTCATCCATGTGAAGCCGGGTGCTTCGCGTCAGGAATCGGTGGAAATGTTCCTGCTCGCCAAGGGGTTCAAGGGGCGTCAGGCGGATGTGCCCGATCCGCGTGAAGAGACCGCCGAATATGTGGACGAGCGCGAAGGCTGGGCCGAAGATCACGACAGGTGATGTTTGTGGGTTTGCACTCGTAAGGGTGTGTTATCGAATTTGGTATTGAGGCGGCGCGGCAAGCCCCTTCTCCCCGCGTGCGGGGAGAAGGTCCGGAGCGACAGCGAGGGGATGAGGGGCTGTTGCAGTTGCAGGCGCATAGTTTGGGGCTTTTGCCCCTCATCCGCCTGCCGGCACCTTCTCCCCGTTCTGACGGGGAGAAGGGAACAAGCCGCAGCCTTCACTCCCCCGGCGCCGGTTTCGCCCGCAACCCCACCCCATGACCGGACGCCACCGCGCCTGCATATTTGTCGAGCGGCAGAAGCGGGATGATCGCCAGCAGCGACATCACCGACACCGCGTAGAAGGCGAGATGGAAATCCGCCAGTTGCAGATGCGTGCCTGAGATCGCCGAGGCTGCTTCCAGAATCGATGCCGCAAAGGCGACGCCGAGCGCAAGGCTCACCTGCTGCAGGACGGATGACATCGAGGTGGCCTGGCTGGCCTGCGAATCCTCGATTTCCGAATAGCTCAGCGCATTGGCGCCGGTGAAGAAGAACGAGCGCGCCAGCCCGGAGATGAACAGGAAGAGGATGATCGCCGCATGCGGCGTCTGCGGCGTGAAGAAGCCGTTGACGACGGTGGTGACGGCCCCCACCACGCCGGCGCAGATCAGCGTCGTCTTGAAGCCGATGGCGCGATAGACCCGTTTGGCGATGAACTTGACCGTCAAGGCGCCGCCCGCACCGGCAAAGGTGATCAGGCCCGACTGGAACGGGTTGAGCCCGAAAGCGAGCTGCAGCATCAGCGGCATAAGGAAGGGGATGGCGCCGGTGGAGATGCGAAAAATCGTGCCGCCGATCGTCGCTGCGCGAAACGCGGCGTTTTCGAAAATCCGCAGGTTGAGGATCGGGAACGGGTGTCGGCGGGCGTGAAAGACGTAGGCGATGGCACAGGCAATGCCGATCAGCGTCGCCGATATGCCAACGGCGGGCGGCAGCGCTGGTAGACCGATGACGGAGAGGCCAAAGACCACGCCTGCGGCCGCAAAGGCGGTCAGCAGAAAACCGAGAAAATCGATGCGTGGCGATTCCCGTTTTTCGATCTCGGGCAGGTAGATGCCGGTCATGATCAGGCCCAGAATGCCGACCGGAATGTTGATGATGAAAATCCAGTGCCAGGAAAAATAGGTGGTGATGAAACCGCCGATCGGCGGGCCGGTGAGCGGCCCGACCAGTGCCGGAATGGTCAGAAGCGCCATGGCGGAGACGAGATCGCTGCGCTTGGTGGTTCTGAGCAGAACGAGGCGCCCGACCGGCGTCATCATTGCGCCGCCCATGCCCTGCAGAAAACGCGCCATCACGAATTCGATCAGGTTGCCGGAGATGGCGCAGAAGATCGAGCCGATCATGAAGACGAGAATGGCCGAGCGAAACACCTTTTTCGCGCCGAACTTGTCGGCCATCCAGCCGCTGATCGGAATGAACACGGCGAGCGCCACCATGTAGGAAGTTAGCGCCAGTTTCAGTGTGATCGGCCCGACATTCAGGTCCGCCGCGATCGTCGGCAGGGCGGTGGCGATGACGGTGGAATCCATCTGCTCCATGAAAAGAGCGACGGCGAGAATGAGAGGCACTGCGCGGTTCATCGGGGACGCTTCACGGAAATGATGCTGGGGCCTGCGACTAAGGCTGGAAAGTCTGTATTCCTCATTTGATGACATGCCAATCATGTCCGGCTAACTTTTGTCAGTTTGCATCACGTCTGCGTGACGCCCGCTTGCTCGTCACACCGTGCTTCTATCTTTTGTCACGGGACGGTCCTGCCTTCGCTCGGCCGATAGACATAATGATGGAGAACACCATGACGCGCTTTACGATCGGTCGCAGGACGATGCTTGGAACCGCCGGTCTCGGTGTGCTGGCCGCACCGGCCATTTTGTCGGGTCAGGCTTTTGCGCAGACGGCGCAGGCAGGGGCCGATGCCAACAAGGGACTACCCATGGATCATGCCATGCCGCCGGAAGTGAACCGCTTCAAGCTCGGCGATTTCGAAGTTCTCGCCATCCGTGACGGTTTTGGTGCTCTGCCGAAGCCGAACGAAACCTTTGGTACCGATCAAGCGCCGGATGCGGTGGCGGCACTTCTGGAAAAGAACTTTCTGCCCACGGACCAGTTCGTCAACAGCTACGCGCCGGTTGCCATCAACACCGGCAGCGAGCTCGTGCTCTTCGATACCGGTTTCGGTGAAGGTGGCCGCGCCAAGGGCAATGGCCGCCTGATCGAAGGTCTGGCCGCCGCCGGTTACAAGCGCGAGGATGTGACGGTCGTCGTGCTGACCCACATGCATGGTGACCATATCGGTGGCCTGATGGAAAAGGGCGAGCCGGCTTTCCCGAATGCCCGTTATATCGCCGGTCAGGTCGAATACGATTTCTGGACCGATACCGCCCGCGTCGGCACACCGGCGGAAGGTGGCCACAAGGGCGTACTCGCCAATGTCAAACCGCTCGCTGAAAAGACCACGTTTATCGGTGACGGCGCCGATGTCGTCACCGGCATCACCAGCATGGCCGCTTTCGGCCATTCGCCGGGCCACATGGTCTTCAATGTCGAATCCGCCGGCAAGCGGCTTGTCCTGACGGCCGATACTGCCAACCACTATGTGCTCTCGTTGCAGAAGCCCGACTGGCAGGTGCGGTTCGACATGGACAAGGCCAAGGCGGCGGAAAGCCGCCGCAAGGTCTTTGACATGATCGCAACCGACAAGGTGGCCTTCCTCGGCTATCACATGCCGTTCCCGGCGGTCGGTTATGCCGAAAAATTCGAGGACGGTTATCGCTTCGTCCCGAAGAGCTACCAGTTCGAGATTTGATAGCGCTCACCTCTCTGCCGTCATCCTCGTCCTCGGGTTTAACCCGGGGATGACCCGAGGACCCACACGCACGCACGGCGCTTGTGGCGGCATGGATCCTCGGCTCAAGGCCGAGGATGACCAAGGAGAGCTCTGACACGAGCTATGCAATCCCGGTGGGTCTCCCCTCCGGGATTTTTCTGTTCCCAATCTGTCATGAACGTGTTACCAGCCCTCGCCAACTTCCATGTATTTCATGCAGAAGAAGCCGGAGCAGGGATTTTCCCTTTTCCGGAGGATTCTGCCTATCCAACTGAAGGAACTGGCAATGGCACGCATCGTAATCTCGGCAACCGGCGCGGAAGCGCTTACCTTCGACGATGTGCTCCTGCAGCCGGGGCACTCGGAAGTCATGCCGGGCCAGACCAATATCGCCACCCGCATCGCCAAGGATATCGATCTGTCGCTGCCGATCCTGTCTTCGGCCATGGACACGGTCACCGAAAGCCGTCTGGCCATTGCCATGGCGCAGTCGGGCGGCATGGGCGTCATCCACCGCAACCTGACCCCGGTCGAACAGGCCGAAGAAGTCCGTCAGGTCAAGAAATTCGAAAGCGGCATGGTCGTCAATCCGGTCACGATCGGCCCCGATGCCACGCTGGCCGACGCCCACGCGCTGATGAAGGCGCATGGCATTTCCGGCATTCCGGTCGTTGAAAACGGCGGTCGTCCGGGTCGTCTGGTCGGCATCCTCACCAACCGCGACGTCCGTTTCGCCTCTGATCCGTCCCAGAAGATCTTCGAACTGATGACGCGCGACAACCTGATCACCGTCAAGGACGGTGTCGATCAGGCCGAAGCCAAGCGTCTCTTGCACACCAACCGCATCGAAAAGCTGCTGGTGGTCGATAATGAAGGCCGTTGCGTCGGTCTCATCACCGTCAAGGATATCGAAAAGTCGCAGCTCAACCCCAATGCCGCCAAGGATGCGCAGGGCCGCCTGCGCGTTGCCGCCGCCATCTCCACCGGTGATGACGGTGTCGAGCGCGCCGAACGCCTGATCGATGCCGGCGTCGATGTCATCGTCGTCGATACCGCCCATGGTCATTCCCAGAAGGTTCTCGATGCCGTTGCCCACGTCAAGAAGATGTCGAACGCCGTTCGCATCATTGCCGGCAATGTCGCAACGTCCGAAGGCACCAAGGCACTGATCGATGCCGGTGCGGATTGCATCAAGGTCGGTATCGGTCCGGGTTCGATCTGCACCACCCGTATCGTTGCCGGCGTCGGCGTGCCGCAGCTGGCAGCCGTCATGGCCGCCGTCGAGGAAGGCAACAAGCACGACATTCCGGTCATCGCTGATGGCGGCCTGAAGTTTTCCGGCGATGTCGCCAAGGCCATCGCCGCCGGCGCATCCGCCGTCATGATCGGTTCGCTTCTGGCCGGCACCGATGAAAGCCCGGGCGAAGTCTATCTCTACCAGGGCCGTTCGTTCAAAGCCTATCGCGGCATGGGTTCCGTCGGCGCCATGGCGCGCGGCTCGGCAGACCGTTATTTCCAGGCGGAAGTGCGTGACACCCTGAAGCTCGTTCCGGAAGGCATCGAAGGCCAGGTTCCTTACAAGGGGCCCGTCTCGGCTGTGCTGCACCAGCTGGCCGGTGGTCTGAAGGCTGCCATGGGTTATGTCGGCGGCAAGGACATCAAGGACTTTCAGGAAAAGGCCACGTTCGTGCGCATTTCCGGCGCCGGTCTTCGCGAAAGCCATCCGCATGGCGTGACCATCACCCGCGAAAGCCCGAACTATCCGGGCGTCAGCTCCTGATCCGAGAAAAACTCTCCACCGATTTCAGACGGGCCGGGCATGTTGTCCGGCCCGTTTTCGTGTCAGAACGGACGAAAGCTGGAGGCTCAAGCCCATGATGACCGATACCACTGCCATGTTCTGGCCGATGATCGCCCACGCGTTCCTCGTTTTCATTCTCTATTATATGTTGTCATTGCGCCGCGGCGCTGCCGTTCGCGAAGGCGGTTATGACGCCCGCCAGTTCAAGGAAAACCTCTCCGAGCCGCCGGAAAGCCTGCTGGTCCACAACAATCTGAAGAACCAGTTCGAACTGCCCATGCTGTTTCACGCCGGCACCGTGGCGATCTTCATCTGCAATGCGGACAATATCATCACCATCGTGCTGGCCTGGATCTTTGTGCTGTCGCGGTATGCGCATTCCTATGTGCATGTCACCAGCAACCGGCTGCTTTTGCGTCGCCCGCTGTTCATGCTGGGTTTCTTCGTCACCGTGCTGATGTGGGGCTGGCTGGCCATCTGGCTCGCGACCTCCTGAGTGTATTGATGCCTGCGCCGGTGCCTCACGCATTCGGTGAAGTGTGGGGAGGACACGGCCTCATATTGAATAATCCTAAATTGCAGCGCATCCTCCCCGCTCATTGATGGTTGAGGGAGGGTCGCGTTATGGGAGTGGCAGCAAATGTGGTGGCCTTCTTGGCGCTGCCGCTGCTCGCGGCGTGTAATACAAGCTCAAGCTCGGAATGGTCTGAAACGTCCACAAGCTCGAAAGACGCCAGATTTGAGCGGGCGAAAGCGATCTGCAACGGTCGTTCTGCGGAGACGCAAGTTGCTGCTGGTCGTTTGTGGATGTTGGGCCTTGCAGCATCGAGCAGCACGTTCAAAGCATGCATGGCAGAGCAAGGATTTTCGCAAAATAGATGATCGGTCTTCGGCACGTCCTCTGTGATTGCTGAGGAAATCATGGCTGGAGCGTAGTGCTGGCCGTCTGGTTCGCCATCTCTTCATTATTCTGAAGCCGGCACTCTACCTCACGCATTCGTGTAGGTCCGGCGCCGGGCCACTCCGTCGTCATGGCGGAATGCCTGCTCTAACTTCGCTTCATCGTTTCACGAGAGGAGCAGGGATCATGGACAGGAAGCCAGAAGTCACGCAGGCGATGATCAACGCCTATGACGAATACACCCACCTCCATCTCGACCGCAGAAAATTCATGGAGCGGCTGACTGTTCTGGCCGGTTCCGGTGCGGCGGCTGCCGCCATCGCTCCCATGCTCGCCGCCAATGGCGCAAATGCCGCCGTCATCGCCGTCGATGATGACCGGCTCACCACCAAGAGCGTGGTCTTTCCCGGAACAACGGGTGAGATGAAAGCCTATTGGGCGCGGCCGAAATCGGCCAGCGGCCCACTCGGGTCGATCATCGTCATCCATGAGAACCGTGGCCTCAACGAGCATATCCGCGATGTCGCCCGCCGCGCCGCCCTCGAAGGGTTCAATGCGCTCGCCGTCGATTTCCTGTCGCCGGTCGGCGGCACCCCGCCGGATGAGGACAAGGCGCGCGAAATGTTTTCGACGCTCGACCCGGCAAAGACGGCTGCCGATGGCGAAGCGGCGCGTGTCTGGCTAACCGGCCACGAAGGCGCGAACGGCAAGGTCGGCGCCGTCGGCTTCTGCTGGGGTGGCGGTCTGGTCAACCGCATGGCGGTGAACTCGCCGGAGCTGAATGCCGGTGTCGCCTATTACGGCCAGCAGGCGCCGGCCGCCGACGTGCCAAAAATCAAGGCGCCGCTGATGCTGCATTATGGCGGCCTCGACGAGCGTATCAATGCCGGCATCCCCGCCTATCGGGAAGCACTGGAAAAGAACGGCAAGACCTTCGAGATCTTCGTCTATGAAGGTGTCAACCACGCCTTCAACAACGATACATCGTCCGCCCGTTACGACAAGGCGGCGGCCGATCTGGCATGGAGCCGCACGACCGAATTTTTCAAGACGAATCTTGCCGGATAAAACTGTCGCAGCCTTGCGACACGGACGGCGGCGGCCATTTCGCCGCCGTTGACATAAGTCAACGCGATTTTTCTCCTCGACACGTTCATTGCGATCGCGGTGGGCATGCGCCCCGCCTATGTCATGACATGTGAGGAGAATGGGAATGGCATCCTTTATGAAAGCCGCCGTCGTGCGGGAATTCGGCAAGCCTTTGGTCATCGAGGAGGTGGCTATTCCGGATCCCGGTCCGGGTCAGGTGCTGATCAAATATGAAGCGACGGGTGTCTGCCATACCGATCTCCACGCCGCCAACGGCGACTGGCCGGTCAAGCCCAATCCCCCCTTCATTCCCGGCCATGAGGGCGTCGGTTACGTTGCAAAGCTCGGCGCCGGGGTCTCCCGCATCAAGGAAGGCGACCGTGTCGGCGTGCCATGGCTGCATACCGCCTGCGGATGCTGCTCGCCCTGCCGCACCGGCTGGGAAACGCTGTGCGGCAGCCAGCAGAACACCGGTTATTCCGTCAACGGCACGTTTGCGCAATATGGCCTTGCCGATCCGGATTTCTGTGGCCGCCTGCCGGACAATCTCGAATTCGGTGCCGCAGCACCCGTTCTGTGTGCCGGTGTGACGGTCTACAAGGGGCTGAAGGAAACCGAAGTGCGCCCCGGCGAGTGGGTGGTGATTTCCGGTATCGGCGGGCTGGGCCACATGGCCGTGCAATATGCCAAGGCCATGGGCATGCATGTCGTTGCTGCCGACATCTTTGACGAAAAGCTCGATCTGGCGAAAAAGCTCGGTGCGGACGTGACGGTCAACGGTCGCGATGCCGATGCGATCGAACAGGTGCAGAAGGCGACCGGCGGCACTCATGGTGCGCTTGTCACGGCGGTGTCGCCCAAGGCCATGGAACAGGCCTATGGTTTCCTGCGCTCCAAGGGCACGATGTCGCTGGTCGGCCTGCCGCCGGGTTACATCTCCCTGCCGGTCTTCGATACGGTGCTGAAGCGTATCACCGTGCGCGGCTCCATCGTCGGCACCCGTCAGGATCTGGAGGAATCGCTGGTGTTTGCCGGTGAAGGCAAGGTCGCCGCGACCTTCTCCTGGGACAAGCTCGAAAACATCAACGCCATCTTCCACCGCATGGAAGAGGGCAAGATCGACGGCCGTATCGTGCTCGATCTCGCAGCGTGACGATGTGAGGTCAGGGGAGGGGCTGACGCTCCTCCACCGGCCGTACCAGATGGCAGAACAGGGCACCGCCGGCCAGAAGAACGGCGGTGCCGATAAATACCGCAGGCATGCCGATATGCCCGCCGACAAAACCGCCCGAGACCGGCCCCGCCACCTGGCCCACATATTGCGCCGAGATAGACAGGCCGAGAATGGCGCCGGTGGCGCTGTCGGGCACATTGTGGCGGATCACTGCGGTGATGCAGGGCAGAAGGCCGCCCAAAGCCAATCCCATCAGGAACCGCAGCAGGATCAACTGCCAGCTGTCGGTGACAAAGGCCTGCGGGATAAGCAACACGGCCGCGACCGCCAGCGTGCCGGTGATGACACGCCAGTAGCCGATGCGGTCCGCCAGTTTTCCGAGCCTTGAAGCCGAAAGCACGCTGCCAAGGGCCGCCGCCGACATGACGATACCGGCGGTGATCGTCACATGCGCCGGATCGGCTACCAGCTGTGCCACGTAAACGGTGATGATCGGCTCGATCGACATGTTGGCGAACATCAGCAGCATGCCGGTAAACAGCATGGCCAGAACCGGTCCCTTGTCCGGCAGCGAAGACAGGCCTCCGCCGCCGCGTTTCGCCGCCTGCCTGCGCGCCGGCGATCTTTCCTCGCGGATCAGAAACAGCGTTGCGAGAAAAGCGAAAAAGATCGCGGCACCGGCCCAGAGGAATGTTGCCCTGATGCCGATCAGCTGCGGCAGAACCCCGCCGATCAGCGGCCCGACCAGATTGCCGGCCATGATGCCGGCCGACAATGTGCCGAGCGCCCAGGCGGAGCGATCTTTTGGTGTCTGCGCTGCCACCAGCACCATGGAGCCGGAGGCATAACCGCCGGCCAGCCCGACCACCAGCCGCAACGCTACCAGTTGCCACACGGTGGTGGCCATGCCCATCAGCGAGATGGCTATGGTCATGCCGATCGCGGCACGCACCAGCATCAGTTTTCGCCCATAAATGTCGCCGAGCCGGCCCCAGAGCGGCGCGACGATCGCGGCCGCAAAGAAGGTGGCGCCATAAGCGATACCGGACCATTGTACGATCTGCGCATGGTCTGAGAGTCCCAGTTCCTCGACATAAAGCGGCAGGAAGGGAAGCAGCAGCGTCATCGCCACGATGGTGGTGAACGAACCGGCAAGGCAGACGAACAGGTTGCGTTTCCAGTGGATGGAGCCGGTGGTGGCATCGGTCATGAGAGACTCGGCAGGCTTTGCGGGAACGCGGAGTTTAGGCGCAGGGCATTAAGGCGCCAAGCCGGGATGGGGCAGGGACGGTACGGCTTGCCTCTTCTCCCCGCAAGCGGGGAGAAGGTCCGGAGCGATAGCGAGGGGATGAGGGGCAGTCGCGAACGCTGAGCTTGAAATTTGCCCCTCATCCGCCTGCCGGCACCTTCTCCCCATCATGATGGGGAGAAGGGAAACTGCCTCACCCTCTTTCCCGAAAAATCACCTTTGCACTGGTCCGCACGCCACAATCGCCTCCGCCAGCGCCTGCATATCTTTCCCCCGTCCACTCGATCTCCGCCAGATCAAGCCGATCTGCCGCGATGGTACCGGTTCTGCGAAGGGCACGATGCGCAGGTCGTTGCGCGCTGCCTCGGTGGCGATCGCCATTTCCGGGATCAGCGTCATGCCCATGTCGTGCGACACCATCTGCAACAAGGTCGTCATCGAGGTCGCACCGAAATTGACAAGGCTGCGTTTGCCCGCTGTGCCGCAGACGGCCAGCGCCTGATCACGCAGGCAATGGCCTTCTTCCAAAAGCAGCAGCCGTTCGGCATCCACCTGCGTTTCCGTCAGGGGAGAGGTCAGCACATCGCTGTCATTATTGGCCATGGCCATGAAAAAACGGTCGGCAAACAGCGACTGGTTCTCCAGCCCGTCGCCATCAATCGGCAATGCGGCGATGACCGCGTCGATGCGCCCTTCGGAGAGATCGGCGATCAGCCGGTCGGTCACGGCCTCTCGCAACTCGATCTCCACATCGGGATGAATCTTGCGCAGGTATGGCACCAGCGTCGGCACGAGATAAGGCGCGACGGTCGGAATGATGCCGATACGTGTCAGTCCCTGCAGCACGCCGTTGCCATCGCGCGAAAACTCTTCCAGTCCCGCCACGTCTTCGAGAATGCGCCGCACCCGCTGCAACACCACGTCGCCTTTCGGGGTCAGAAGCACACCAGAGCGGTGGCGTTCCACCAGCAGCGTTCCAAGGTGGTCCTCCATCTCCATGATCTGCGCAGACAGAGCCGGCTGACTGACATTGACCATGGCCGCCGCCTTGCCGAAATGGCGGGTGGTGGCCAGCGCATCGAAATAGCGCATCTGGCGCAATGTCAGCATGATAGGGTTTTCCGATTGCCGTTTGTTTTGGGGTGCGGCGAAAGTTATCGGATGGAGAGGTGGGCGGCAATGGTCATGCTGATTTTAAAAGTCAGGTGTCCAGCTCAATATCCTTCAAATGATCCGGCTCCGCCTGACGCTCGTGTCGAGCGGCGACAATTTCTATAACGTCGTCATTCAGACGGATGGTTAAAATGAAAGGGCGCATGACCACGCGACGCGTGTCCGTAAATGCACCGCGTTGAGCCATGTTTGGGAAATCCGCTATCTTTTGGCGAAGAGCTTTGAAACGCTGTACGATTTTTCGAGCAGCTGCCGGGTTACGCTCGCCAAGGTCGGCAAGATAGTTTTCGATAAAACGCCGAGCATGATGCGACAGTCTGACATGCCGCTTTGCCATGTTCAGCCCGCTCGCTTCGCCCGTCTGGCTTCTGCCGCGTCGATGATGGCGCTGGTTTCCTCGAGGAATTCATCGAAATCGACGTAGTGGCCTGCATCCAGATCCGCTATTCCGGCTGCCTCATCGAGAATGATTTCGCCTTCCTGCTCGACGTAATATTCGAGCGCCCAGCGCATCACCGTTGCGCGGTCCTTCTTTGCGGCCGCAGCGATGCGGTCGAGAACCTCGATCAGTTCTTCCGGCAAATCCAGTTCGATCTGCATTTTTTTCGTTGCCACGGCCAATAATCCTCGGCGTTTACAGGTTCACGCTGCACCCGATGCGAGGCCGAGTCAACGACCACCTCACCACCCCGGCATCACCTGCGCCATGCGTGGCCGCACCAGCCGTGTCACGGTCTTCATGTCGCCGTCGACATCGTCGGAAACCGATGCCGGCGAAATGTTGTCGAGGCAGGCAGTGATGTGGTCGGTGATGGCGTTGAGCAGCGAAGGCGACAGGCCGGGGCGTTTCATCAGGCCGATCTGCACCGGTGGCAGCGGCGGAAAGCCGTCGGCGGCGCTGAGCACCTTCATCCCCGGACGCAGCGCCGATTCCGGCAGCACCGACACGGCCATGCCGGTGAGCACGGCGGCGGCAACCACGGTCGCAGACCAGCTCGTGAAAAGGACCTGGTAATCGCGGCCATCGGCATCGAGCGCCGAACAGGCCAGCTGCCGCCACAGGCAGTCACGTCGCCCGACGGCCAGCGGCACCGGCGCATCGTCCTTCAGCGGATGATTGGCGGACCCCACCCAGCAGAGCGGCTCGGTGCGCACCACGTCGGACACGCGCAGGCGCGGATTGTGGGTGACGAGCGCGATATCCAGTTCGCCGCGCGCCATCTTTTCGGCAAGGCTCGGCGAGGGTTCGCAGACGATGTAAAGCTCGACATTCGGATGCGTCTTGGCAAACCGGCCGATGATTTCCGGCATGTAGCGGTCAGCATAATCGTCCGGCGTGCCGATGCGCAGCATGCCTTCCAGCCTATTGTCGTCGAAGGCGGCCATGGCCTCGTTGTTGAGCCGGATGATGCGCCGCGCGTAATTCAAAAGCTTGTCGCCCTCGGCGGTCAGCTTGTTGCCGCGCCCGTCCTTCATGAACAGTTGTTTGCCGACGCGTTCTTCCAGTCGGCGCATCTGCATGGACACTGCCGATTGGGTCTTGAACACCCGGTCCGCCGCCTTGGTGAAGCTGCCGGTGTCGACGATGGCGACGAAGGTGTGCAACTGGTCGATATCGAGGGGTGCGGCCATGGCGGCTATCCATCAGGTTGGTTGATGGTTACCATTAGAAACATTCGTTGGACTGATCAATAGTCATCTCGCATAACGAAACGCAATTCCAGAGCAACAACGCTTCGAAAGAGCGAAGTTCCCTGACCGCCGGCTGGCCCATTTAAAGGGTCGGAGCGGTCTTTCCCGTGCCTGAAGAGAGGATAAGGCCATGCGCACGAATGAACGGATGACAGAACTCGGACTGGTTGGCGTAACCCGCGGCACCACGTTTTTTGGCCGTCTGAACGTGCGTTTTGCCGGCCTGTGGCGCGCCTTGAAAAATCGCGTGGCGCTTAATCCCTTGCTGGACCTTGATGACCAGCAGCTGGACGACCTCGGCCTGACACGCCACGATGTCGAGCGGGCGCTCACCCAATCCGGCGTGCTGGATGATCCTTATCGTCTTCTTTCCGCAGCAAGGCAGCGCGGCCGCCGCGCCTACATGCTGTCGCTGGAAAGATAACCCAGAGTTTTCCCCGCAGGGTCATGCCAATAGCCCTGCCTCTTGCCCGGCCCGGTCCGCCCCGTGCCGGGCTTTTTCGTGCCTAGAACTGGTTCCATTTAACAATGAACCGCTCTATCGCTTTTCCAACGGCCCGAGATAGCGGTCGAAAATGGCTTCCATGTTTTTCTGGTAGCTTTTCTGCACGTGCAGCCCGCTGTCGAACATGCTGTTCAGCGCGTCCACGAGAGGATTTTGCGGCATGGACGACACCTCCCTGGTCTTGCCGAAACCGCCCGTCATCATCTCCTGAAAGCTTTTGGCAAAACCGTTGTCGGCAAAGGGATCGAACGCCGAAGGTTGCGGTTTTTCGGGTTTTTCCAGCCCCCACATGGCGCGCATCGCCTTGGCATAGGGGTTGTCGAAGGACGACGGCAAGGCGTCATTGCCGTCGGTTGCGGTTTTTGATGCCGCTGTGCCGAACCCCATCAGCTTCATCCAGTGCTGACTGATCGCCGCCATTGGATAGATGTGGGTATCGCCCAGTTGACCGGTCGCCTGCTTGAACAGCCCGCCCATCAGCGTATCCGCCATGGCCGGCATCATCCGCTTGAAGGTGTCCTGACCGATGCCCGTCAACTGCTCGGCTTGGGCGGCGATAGCACGAGACGCCTCCTTGGAACCGAACAGGCGTTCCAGCACGATATTGCCATCGGCCTTGCCCTGTTCGGTAAAGGCCTTGCCGATATCCTCGAAATATTTGCCGTAAGCGCCCGAAAACATCGCCGCCATCAGTGGGCCGAGATCGTAGGGGTTGGCGGTTGTGCGTTTGAGGCCGGATGAGAAGGCTGGCATCAACGCCTCGATCGCCTGTTGCGCCTGGCTCTGCGCCAGCCCGAACTGTTTTGCCAGCGCCTCGATCACGGCACCGTTCTGCGCTTTCAGCATCATCTCGAACAGCGGCAGCATCTGCAAAAACCCTCCCGGAAACAAACCGCGCGCGGTCTCGACGATTATCTCGAACGAGGCCAGGCACGGCTTTGATCTCCCGCATCGGCAGGTCGAAAATCGAAAGGATCTTCGAAGCGTTGCGAAATATTATGTCGGGAAAGACTTTGCGCGAAGCTTCGTTCCGAAATCGCGCAAAAGCTATTGCAAGATTTAGTACTGGTAGTGTTCGAACACAGGGTCGATGCTGTTCAGCCAGCTGCCGTTGTAAAGCGTCAGCAGTTCCTGAGCGAGCGTTGCCTTGTTCTTCAATATTCCATCAAGCAGTGCCAGATAGATACTCTCGTCCAAGCCCTCCGCATTGCGGAAATCGCGGGCTTTCAGGCCTGCCGAAGAGATGTCGAGAATATCGCGGGCGACATCAAAGAGCGGCATGCCGCGCAGCTCGGCCGAAAGGCCGACTGTCGGCACCGCATCACGCATCGACTGCACCTCTTCGAAGGTCCAGCTTGCGGTCATGGCCTCGGCGGCGGCCAAGGCCGCGTCGTCGTAGAGCAGGCCAACCCAGAAGGCAGGCAGCGCCGCAATATGCGACAGCGGGCCGCCATCGGCGCCGCGCATCTCAAGGTAACGCTTCAGGCGCACGTCGGGGAAGAGGGTGGAGAGATGGTTGGTCCAGTCGCCCAGCGTCGGTTCCCAGTCCTCGATCTTGCCCTTCAGCGCACCATCCATGAACTGACGGAAGGTGATCTCGGTACAGTCGCGGTAACGACCGTCACGGACGATGAAATACATCGGCACGTCGAGCGCCCATTCCACGTAACTGTCGAAACCGAAACCCGGCTCGAAGGCGGCGCGCAAAAGGCCGGAGCGCGCATTGTCGGTATCGCCCCAGATGTTGCCGCGCCACGAAAGAAAGCCGTTCGGGCGGTTTTCGGTAAACGGCGAGGCGGCAAACAGCGCCGTCGCCAGCGGCTGCAGCTTCATCGACAGCGACAGTTTTCGCGCCATGTCGGTTTCGGAAGAGAAGTCGAGGTTCACCTGGATCGTGCAGGTGCGGTACATCATGTCGAGACCGCGTGTGCCGACCTTCGGCATGTAGCGGGTCATGATGTCATAGCGAGATTTCGGCATGCGCGGGGTCTCGGCAAGGGACCATTTCGGGCTGCCGCCGATGCCGAGGAAACGGATGCCCATCGGGTCTGCCACGTCCTTCAGCACCGCCAGATGATGTTCGGTCTCGGCCTGCGTTTCATGCAGCGTCTTCAGCGGCGCGCCGGAAAGCTCGAACTGGCCGCCCGGCTCGATCGAAATCGCGCCCATGCCGTCCTTTTCGCCAAGGCCGATAATCTTGCCGGCATCGATGATCGGTTCCCAGCCGAGCTTTTCCTGCATGCCTTTGAGAAGCGCGGAAATGCTGGCCTCGCCCTCGTAGGGAACGGGCTCGAGATTGCTGGTGAAGAAGCCGAATTTTTCATGCTCCGTGCCCAGGCGAAACTTGTCCTTGGGCTTGGCGCCACCGGCCAGATAGGCCGACAGTTCGGACACCGAAGTGAGGGGCGTATGATCGGTGGTGTCACGTGCCATATAAAGTACCTTTTGGAGTGCCGTTTTTCTTGACGAACGTCCGGCTGCTTGAACCGCTTTCATGTGCGGTGCAAGTGAATTTGTTTCAACGAGCCTTCAGAAAATCAGGCAATTGTGTGTCAAATCTGCCGCTGTGTCTTTACTGCCAGTCGCCGATGCTTGCCTGTATCACTGTCAGCGCCGCCACGGCCGCCGTATCTGCCCTCAGGATTCGGGGGCCGAGCGGAATGGCGGTGACGAAGGGAAGGGCGCGCAAAACCTGCCGCTCCTCCTCGGAAAACCCGCCTTCCGGGCCGACCAGCAGCGCCAGTTTGGTTTCCGTGATGGATGACAGGATCGGCAGCGGGTTCTGCCCCTCATCGCCTTCGTCGCAGAAGATGATGCGCCGATCCGCCGGCCAGCTTTCCAGAATGTCGCCGAGTTTTTTAGGGGGCATTACTTCAGGGATCGACAATATGCCGCACTGTTCGGCGGCCTCGATCACGTTGGCCGCCAGTCGGTCCATGTTGGTGATCTTGCCCTGCACATGCTGGGTCATGACAGGCTGCAGCAGGCCTGCGCCCATTTCCACGGCCTTCTGCACCAGATAATCCAGCCGTCCTGTCTTCAAGGGCGCGAACAGATAGTGGAGGTCGGAGGGTTTGGGCTGCGGGCGTGTCTGTTCGACGGGTTCGAGCAGCAGTTTCTTGCGGCTGGGAAAGGTCAGGCGGGCCCGCCATTCGCCGTCGCGTCCATTGAAGATCAGCACGTCGGCATCCGCCGCCATGCGCAGAACGTTGACGAGATAGTTGAACTGTTCCGATGTCGCCTCGATCGCCGTGCCTGAGGCGATGTCGCTTTCAACAAAAAGCCGCTGCATCCGGAAATTGGCGCGCATGATTTCAAAATCCCGTTTTGGCGATCAGAGGAAGATCGCGAACATGATCAGGCTCATAACGGCGGAAAGGCCGGCTGCGCAAGGAAGAGTGATCATCCATGCGGCAATGATGCTGAGGAAATGCGAACGGCGCACCAGATATCGGTGGCGGAATTCGTAATCGTTGCGCTCGAACGGCTCCACCGTATCAAGCTCGTCACCGGCGCGAACGCGCACATATTCATAACGCCGGCGGGAATGGCGGGTATACCATTCGCGAAAGAAACCGACGCCGAACACGGCGCCCACGGCAATATGGGTGGAGGATACCGGCAGACCCACCCAGGATGCGGTGATCACCGTCAGAGCCGTCGAGAGCGATACGCAATAGGCACGCATCGGATTGAGCTTGGTGATTTCGGAACCGACGAGCTTGACCAGTTTTGGACCGTATAGAAGCAGGCCGAGCGAAATGCCGAGACCGCCGATCACCAGCGCCCACATCGGCACCTCGATATGGCCGATCACCCCGTGCTGCGATGCCGAAACGATGGCCGCCAACGGACCGATGGCGTTCGATACATCGTTTGCGCCGTGCGCGAACGACATCAGCGCGGCTGCGAAAACCAGCGGAATGCGGAAAAGCCTGCGCAGCGACTGGTTGCGGTTTTCCAGTCCTTCCGCCTGTCTGGCGATGACCGGCGCCAGCAACCGCCAGGAAACGACACCGCTGACAAGGGCTATGATCGTTGCGGTCAACGCCGAAACATCGATCAGCTGGCCAAGGCCGACCACCGCCAGATAACCGGAAAACGCGCCGGTCATGATGCCGATCAGCACCGGCACCCAGAGTTTGGCGCCGGCGATCTTGTCGCTGCGGTAGATGATGGTTTCCTTGATGAGATAGAGAAAACCGGCGGCGAAGATGGCGCCCAGCAGCGGCGAGACCATCCAGCTTGCGGTAATGCGGCCGACCGTTCCCCAGTCCACGGCCGAAAGCCCGGCTGCGGCCATGCCCGATCCCATCACGCTGCCGACGATCGAGTGGGTGGTGGAAATCGGCCAACCCAGCCAGGTGGAGAGGTTGATGAAGATCGCTGCCGACAGGAGGGCGGCCATCATCGCCCAGATCATCACCTCCGGTCCGGTGATAACGCCTTCGCGCATGATGCCGTTGGCGATCGTTTCTGCCACATGGCCGCCACCGATGACAGCGCCGGCGATCTCGAACACGGCGGCCAGTGCAAGCCCGAACCCCATGGTCATGGCGCGGGCGCCGACCGCGGCACCGATATTGTTGGTAACGTCATTGGCGCCGATGTTCATCGCCATATAACCGGCAATCGCGGCGGCACAAACGATCAGCACGACATCGGCCCGGCCGGTGACAAAACTGCCGGCCATTACCGCCATCAGGATCAGAAAGATCAGTGCCGTACCGTGAATCGCAATGCCACGCCCGAGATAGCGGGTTGCTTCCTCGAGGCGGGATATCTTTGCAAGATCCTTGTCCAGCGTCGGCTTGGCCAGACGCGGCTTTTTGACGGTCATCCCTGATGTCCTGATAATCACGCGTTGGACCGGGCCAATGGCCGGGTCTTGCGCCCTTTGGGTGTCGGCCCAAGGTCGGCGCACGCTCTAGAACGGATTTGTGGATATAGTGTGCCGCGCGCCTTTTTCGGAAAGGACTGGGGCGGTGGATCGGCTTAGCCGGCCATGGTTGCCTGCACGCCCTCCGGTGCGACGTCCTGCGCCCGTCCACCGAACCGCAGGAGCAATTCCTTCAGTTCCGGTTCGTTCACACGTTTGGCCGCTTCTTCGCAGCTGACCCATTCCAGCTTGCGGCTGCCCTTTTCAGGGAAAGCCTTCAGCATTTCTTCGACTTCGAGCGCATGCACCTGCACGCGCACCGGCACTTTCATGCCGTTCGACAATGTTTTGCGATAGTGGAAATAACCGAGCGGCTCCTTGGCGACCTTGCCCTTCACGCCGGCTTCCTCGTAAGCCTCGCGTTCGGCAACCGCATGCGCCTTCTTGCCTTCCATCGGCCAGCCCTTGGGGATCACCCAGCGGCCGGTATCACGACTGGTCATCACTAGCATTTCCAGTTGACCCGCCTGCTTTTTGCGGACGCGATAGCACAGCGCCGCATATTGCTGCCGCGGCGGTCGCTGCAACATCAGACGGACATTGGTGGTAACGCGGTCGATAAAGCCCAATTTCTGCGAATCTCCTATATGATTCAATGCTAATACATGCTTTAACTGTCACAATCGAGAGTATATTCTCTTTTGGTAAAAGAGAATCACTGCCTCTTCCTGTGCATTCTATTGATTGTGATCGCAGGAAAATCTGCGTCAAGCGGCGCTTTGCACAGCTGTTCACTTATCCAGATAATACGGCAAATTCTGTTCTCAATACGACAGAAATGTCGGATTCTGCATGGATTTGCGACAGTTCCGCGGCGTTTTCATGCCGTCCGCACGAAACTGTACAATCCGGCAGGGACTTGCCCCTGCCGGATTGCAGGAATTAACCACCAAAAATGGTTCGGAAAATATCGACGCCACGATCCTTGAAGGCCACGTCGCCCGGCTTCGAGCCCGGGCCGATGACGACGACCTTGGCGCCGACGGCAGCGCGCGCATAAAGATGCTCGACATCCTTATTCATCAGGCGAATGCAGCCGGATGACAGGTTGAGGCCGATCGACCAGGGCTGGTTGGTGCCGTGAATGCGGAAAATGGTGTCGCGGCCGCCCTTGTAGAGATACATGGCGCGTGCGCCGAGCGGGTTTTCCGGGCCGCCCTTCATGACCACCGGCAGCTTGATGCCGCGACGGGCTTCGCGGGCGCGCATTTCGGCCGGCGGCGTCCATGTCGGCCATTCCGCCTTGCGGCCGATCTTCACTTCGCCCGACCAGCCAAAACCTTCGCGGCCGACACCGATACCGTAACGGGTGGCGCGGTTGCCGCCTTCGACGAGGTAAAGGAACTTGTTGTTGGTATCGACGATGATGGTGCCCGGCGCTTCATTGGTGGCGAAGCGGACCATGCGACGCTTGAATTTTTCCGGAACCGGCTTGTTGCGCACCGACGGCGCGACATCGCTTGCCGTCGTCTGCGGCTGGCGCGACTGTGCCGATGCCTGCGTGGCCGGCAGCGCCAGTGACATGCTCAAACCCATCGCGGCGATGGCGAACACCATTTTACTCGACTTCATCGAGACCCCCTTCAATACAAAAAGCCGGGACAAGATGTCCCGGCGTGCTGGGTACGGCAAGATGAGGCATGGCAAATGTGAGCAACCGGACAGCATTATGCGCAGGGCATCGTGTCTATCTTGTCACAATGGCCCGGGCAAAATACCGCATACCATAAGCCCAGTCAGATGAGGCAGGCAGATCCGCCGGTCAGATGACGATCACGCGGGTGCCGACCTTCACGCGCTCATAAAGATCGGTGACGTCTTCGTTGCGCATGCGGATGCAGCCGGAGGACACGGCGCTGCCGATCGTCCAGGGCGCATTGGTGCCGTGGATGCGGTAGAGCGTCGAGCCGAGATACATGGCGCGTGCGCCGAGCGGGTTTTCCGGTCCGCCTTCCATGCGTGCCGGCAGGTAATGGCCCTTGGCTGCCTCTCGCGAAATCATTTCCTGCGGCGGCACCCATGTCGGCCATTCCGCCTTGCGGGTGACCTTGTGTTCGCCCGCCCATTCAAAACCCGGCTTGCCGACGCCGACGCCGTAGCGCATTGCCTGTCCGTTGCCTTCGACGAGATAGAGAAAGCGGTTGTTGGTATCGATGACGATGGTGCCGGCTGGATATTGCGTTTGATAGGAAACGGTCTGCGGCAGGAATTGCGGCTCGAGCCTGCCCTGGATGACCGGCAGGTCCGCACGCCGCATGGCCACCTGCTGGGCACCCTGCGACTGGCGGGCCGGGCGGGCGGCACGCGACGGGGCGGGCGGGAACAGGTCCTGGCGGTTCTGGGCATTGCGACGCGGCTGGTAAGAGCGCGGCTGGCCATATTGCGGCTGCGGAGCGGCGGTGCGGTAACGCGGCGCTGCCTGACGCGGTGCCTCGCCAAGCTGCATCAGCCATGGTGCCGTCAGGTCAGGGCTGACCATAACGGGGGGACGCTCGCGATAACGATCCTGCGCGCGTGCCGGCGCGGCGGTCAAAGCCGTCGTTACGCCGAGGGCCAGAAACCCGAGAATTTTTGCGGAAAGCAGGCTGTTCTTCATCGTCATCGGCTCCAACACGTTTACTTGCCCGATTGCGGGGTTTGGCATCCGCGTCCGGTTTTGATCCTGGCGAAACCTTGGGTCGAATTCACAAGCGAATGGTAAATTTGGCGTCGGTTGAAGACTTCGCTTTGTGTAAAGCTTTCAGCAGGGTTACCGGGTGGTTGGAAGACGTGGTTGACGTGTTATGAATGGTGAGGACAGCGCGTTAACAGTAGGAAGATCCGGCATGGCAGGCATTATCGAAGGTGACGACGGAAAATTCCGCTGCGCCTGGCATGGCGGTCTGGAGGATTACCGCCGTTACCATGACGAGGAATGGGGGCGTCCCGTCACCGACGATGTTCGCCTGTTTGAAAAGATCTGCCTGGAAGGCTTTCAGTCCGGATTGTCCTGGCTGACCATTCTGCGCAAGCGCGAAAATTTTCGCGCAGCCTTTGCCGGTTTCGATTTCGACAAGGTCGCCACGTTCGGCGAAGACGATGTCGCCCGCTGCCTCGCCGACGCCGGCATCATCCGCCATCGCGGCAAGATCGTCTCCACCATCAACAATGCCCGCCGCGCGGTCGCCCTGCGGGAAGAATTCGGCTCGCTGGCAAAATTTTTCTGGAGTTATGAGCCGCAGGCGCACGAGCGCCCGGATGTCATGGACCTCGAAACGCTGCGCGCCAATCCAACCACACCGGTTTCCACGCGTCTGTCGAAAGACCTGAAAAAGCGCGGCTGGACCTTTGTCGGCCCGACCACCGTTTATGCCTTCATGCAGGCCATGGGCATGGTCAACGACCACCTCGACGGTTGCTTCTGCCAACCTGAAATCGACCGGCTGAGAGCCGCTTTCAAGCGCCCATGATCTGATCGAGAATTTTCGGCAGTTCTCCGAGATGGGCGATCTGGCGGAAACGCGGCGCGTCGGTGGGCGGCTCCACCTGTTCCAGAACCCAGGTCAGTTCGTGCGGCACGAACACGCCGTAGGCGCCGGCGGCAATGGCCGGCACGATGTCGGATTTCAGCGAGTTGCCGATCATCATCGCCCGTTCCGGCCCATCCGCCACGCGTGAAAACACGCGGCGATAGGTGGTGGCGGTCTTGTCTGAAACGATTTCCACCGCATCGAAAAAATCGCCGAGCCCGGATTGCGCCAGCTTGCGTTCCTGATCGAACAGGTCGCCCTTGGTGATCAGGACGAGCATGTAATTGCCGGACAGTGCTTCCAGCGTCTCGCGCACATGGGGCAGTGTTTCCACCGGATGCCGCAGCATCTCGCGGCCGACATCGAGGATTTCGCCGATGGTGCGCGCCTCGACCTTGCCGTCGGTCACCTCGATCGCGGTCTCGATCATCGACAGCATGAAACCCTTGATGCCGTAACCGTAGAAATCGAGATTGCGCTTTTCCGCTTCCAGCAGCTTTTCCGAAACGACCTCATGCTCGGCAAACTCCTTGAGCAGGCCGGTAAAATGGCTTTCGGTCAATCGAAAGAACTGCTCGTTCTGCCACAGCGTGTCATCGGCATCGAAGCCGATCGCGGTAATCGGGCGCATGGTCATGACAAAAATCCTCCAGCCGGACTATGCCGAGGGCAAGGATGTCCGGCAAGGCAGAAAGATTTTTGCCGAGATCGGGGCGAAATCCGAAAACTCCGCCCCGACGATATTGCAGTTTTACCTGGCGTGCGCCTTCAGCCATTCCTTCATGTCGGCGATCTCGGCTGTTTGCGCCGCGATGACCGCTTCCGCGAGCTTGCGGATTTCCGGGTCCTTGCCGTGTTCCAGTTGCACCTTGGCCATGGCGATCGCGCCTTCGTGATGCGGGATCATGCCGCGTACGAAATCCACGTCGGCATTGCCGGTGAACTTGATGGCCATGTCCTTGTGCATGGTGTTGTTGGCTTCGGCAAAGGCCAGCGAGGAGGGCGTTTTTGCGGCATCGCCCAGTGGCATTTCGGCGTCGATGCCATCGGTGCATCCTGCACTGGCGTGGCTGGGGGCTGGATGGGCATGGTCATCATGTTCGTCGGCGGCAAGCGGGCCTGCGCTCATGAGCACGATGGCCAGGCAGATCCCGATAGCGTTTTTAAGCATGGTCGTTTCCTTGGTTTTTCAGATTTTCAGATTGCAGACATAACCGGGAAACGGGATCGGGGAGGTGGTTCGGCGACCGCCGGACCATGCGGCGTCAGAATCTGGCTGAACAGCGGAATACGGTGAGAGACGTCTGGTCGCCGGAAGCCGTGACGCCTTGCGTCCGGTTGCAGCATGAAACAGCTGGCGCAGAATGCCGCCATGCAATCCTCGCAGGCGTCCGGGCAGCTTTTCAGGAACGCATTGCAGTTTTTCGCATGCCCGTTCGCAGGCGAAACGCTCACAAGGATAGGCGGCGGCGTGGACACGAGGCGCGCGTGAAGATGCACCGCATTTTCCGCGACGACCGGCCAGGCCTGTTGCAAGACAGCCGACTTCGCCCACATCGGAGTGGCGGCGTAGAGCAGACAGGCAAGGACCATCAGGGGCGCGGAAAAGCGTGACATGTCGTGAGGCTAGTCGATGATTGTGGCAATGCAATCCACGCGTGGGCGGTGAAATTGCGCTCAATCAGTCCTGCGGCCGAATACCGCGGTGGCGATCACATCATGCACGACCTGATAGTCCCGGCTTTCTTCGCCGAGAGGGGCCACCGGCCAGGACCATTGTGCTGCAGCCGGTGGTGGCGTGATGCCGTGGAGGAGGTCGCTGTCTTCCCGCACATGGCCGGTTCGGCCGCTCACGCGGTAACGGGTATCGGTCAGCAGGGCCACTTTGCAGGGCAGCCCGGCAAGACCGTTCAGATGCGCAGCAATCAGTTTTTGCACGACCTCGGTCGTGTCGCCGCTTTTGTCCGCCTCCAGCCTGCGCGTCGCGCCGACACCGATCTGCGACAGGATGTTGGCGGAGATGACCAGATCGAGCCAAGGCACCTGCCGCAGGAAAGCGAGCGGCTCCGTTTCCCGCCCCGCCAGCACATCGTCAAAACCGGAAAGATCCCGGGAAATCAGACGCACATTGCGAATGCGTCTGGCGCTCAGCCACATCCGCACGCTGGCCAGATGCACGAGATCGACCAGCACGACCGTATCGAAGGTTTTCGCAAGAAACGCCATCGGCACATCACGCAACAGGCCGGAGCCCAGCACGACGACGGTGCGGCGCTCTCTCATACCGGAGACGGTGTCGCGCACAAAAGTCTGGCACTGCGCCTCATGTGCCGCCCAATCTTTCGCGCAACGTCCGGCGCGCGACCACAGATTGACGGAGTAGAGGATGAACGGTCGGAATGGTTTGGGCGTGACGGGGAGGGTGGCCGCATATTGAATGGTTTCGAGGAGCATGAATTAGCGATAAATTTCCCGGCGATGGCCGACTTCAACGACCAGTACGACAAGCTTTTTGTCCTGTATGTCGCAGATGATCCGATAGTCGCCAACCTTGTATCGCCAGAGATGGTTGAATTGCTGCCCTTCAAGGGCGCGGCCGACAGTACGGGGATTGGCAAGAGGTGCGACACGCGTATCGAGATAGGAAATAATGCGCTCGGCATTCTGCTTTCCTATTTTGCGCAGCTGCTTGCGAGCCTTGTCGTCGATTTCAATCGTCCAGGCCAAGTTCGCTTTTCACTTCTTCAAGCGTATAGGTCCGGCTTTCACCGCGTTCACGCGCGGCCATCACCTCTTCTGCACGCTTCAGAAAATAAGCGTCTTCCAGCTTTTCCTCCAGCAGATCGATCATGTAGGCATTGGGATCCGTGCCCGCTTCCTCGGCAAACCGTAGGATCAGTCGATGCATCTCGTCCGGCATTTCGATCGTGACACGCTTGTTCATGGCGATGATCCCTTCAAGGTCGCCATTCTATACCATCGCGCGCCACTCTTCGCCAGCGGCCGCCCTTGCCGCACAAGGCGTGTTCCTCTAAGAAACCGCACAAGAATTCGGCCTTTCCCAAAGGCTGCGAAGCAATGGATATCCGATCATGAGCGACAAACAGAAGAAGCCCCAGAAACTCAAGGCCCGCCTGCCGCGCGGTTTTGTCGACCGCTCGGCTGCCGATATCCATGCCACCAACGAGATGACGGCCAAGATCCGCGAAGTATACGAGCGTTATGGTTTCGATCCGGTCGAAACGCCGCTGTTCGAATATACCGATGCGCTCGGCAAATTCCTGCCCGACAGCGATCGCCCCAACGAAGGTGTGTTTTCGCTGCAGGACGATGACGACCAGTGGATGTCGCTGCGTTACGACCTGACCGCGCCGCTTGCCCGCCATGTCGCGGAAAACTTCAACGAGATCCAGCTGCCTTTCCGCACCTATCGCGCCGGTTATGTGTTCCGTAACGAAAAGCCGGGTCCGGGCCGTTTCCGCCAGTTCATGCAGTTCGATGCCGATACGGTTGGCGCACCGGGCGTGCAGGCCGATGCCGAAATGTGCATGATGATGGCCGACACGATGGAAGCGCTCGGCATCAAGCGTGGTGACTATGTGATCCGTGTCAACAACCGCAAGGTTCTGGATGGCGTCATGGAAGCCATCGGTCTTGGCGGTGACGACAAGGCTGGCCAGCGCCTCAACGTGCTGCGGGCCATCGACAAGCTCGACAAGTTCGGCCCGGAAGGCGTGAAGCTTCTGCTCGGCGAAGGCCGCAAGGATGAATCCGGCGACTTCACCAAGGGCGCTGGGCTGAATGAAGAGCAGATCGAAAAGGTCCTGTTCTTCGTCGGCATCAAGGATTACGCCGAAAGTGCTGCTCAGCTCGCCGAACTCGTGGCCGGCACCGCCAACGGTGGCGAAGGCGTCGAAGAATTGAACACCATCGGCGCGCTGGCGACCGGCGCAGGCTACGGCCCGGAGCGCATCAAGATCGATCCCTCCGTCGTGCGCGGCCTCGAATATTACACCGGCCCTGTCTTCGAAGCCGAACTCACCTTCGACGTCACCAATGAAAAGGGCGAAAAGGTCGTTTTCGGATCCGTTGGCGGCGGTGGCCGTTATGATGGTCTGGTGTCGCGTTTCATGGGCCAGCCGGTTCCGGCCACAGGCTTTTCCATCGGCGTCTCGCGTCTTATGACGGCGCTGAAAAATCTGGGCAAGCTGGGGCAGGATGACGTTGTCGCTCCCGTTCTCGTCACCGTCATGGATGGCGATGTCGAGAGCATGGGCCGTTACCAGCGTTTTACGCAGGCTTTGCGCGCCGAAGGCATTCGCGCCGAAATGTATCAGGGCAACTGGAAGAAATTCGGAAACCAGCTGAAATATGCCGACCGTCGTGGCTGCCCGATCGCCATCATTCAGGGCGGCGACGAGCGTGCGGAAAGCGTTGTGCAGATCAAGGACCTGATCGAGGGCAAGCGTCTTTCCGGCGAGATCGAGGACAATGCGTCTTGGCGTGAAGCCCGCGTGGCGCAGGAAACCGTTGCCGAGGCCGAACTGGTGGCCAAGGTGAAGGACATTCTCGCCGCACAGGCGGAAGATCGCAGGCGGTCGAAGGATGTTTGATTTGATTGATGTGTGCGGCCTGCCCCTCACCCAGAGCGCAGAATCTGCGCTCCACCTCTCCCCGCAGGCGGGGAGAGGGGACGCACCCCGCTCGGCATCAATGGCTGGGCGAGAGGGTACGGCATATCCCTTCTCCCCGTCTGAACGGGGAGAAGGTGGCGGCAGCCGGATGACGGGCTACGCCAAGCCCGGCGAGGTATGCCCATGCCTCTGATCAACATGCCGGAATTTTCCGGACGTCTGCTCGATGAATTTGCCGCCCGTGGCACGGCGCGCATCGATACGCCCGTCATCCAGCCGGCAGCACCGTTTCTCGACATGGCGGGCGAAGACTTGCGTCGCCGCATTTTCCTCACCGAAAGCGAAACCGGCGAGAGCCTCTGCCTGCGCCCTGAATTCACCATTCCCGTCTGCCTGCGCCATATCGAAAGTGCCACCGGCACGCCGCGCCGTTACGGTTACCTCGGCGAGGTGTTTCGCCAGCGCCGCGAGGGCGATAACGAGTTTTATCAGGCTGGTATCGAAGACCTCGGCGAAGCCAATATCGCTTCGGCCGATGCCCGCGCCGTCAACGATGCGGTGCAGATCCTCGAAGCCCTCATTCCGGGTCGCAAGCTGGATGTGACGCTCGGCGATCAGGCGGTATTCGAGGCGGTGGTCAAGGCGCTCGGCCTTCCCGGCGGTTGGCAGAAGCGGCTGATCCAGTCGTTTGGCAACAATGCACATCTGCGCCAGTTGCTGATGACACTGGCAAGCCCGCAAGCACCCTCCGGCCTGTCGCCCGAGCTTTCCGCCTTGTTGGCCAAGGACGATGCGGCACTGATCGCCCATATCGACCAGACGATGCAGGATACCGGCTACTCCACCAATGCCAGCCGTTCGCCCGGAGAGATTGCCGCGCGCCTGAAGGAAAAGCAGGCGTTGACGGAGACGCGGTTGGATAGCTCGGCGCTGGCGCTTCTTACCGAATTCCTGTCGCTGGAAATGCCGCTGTCGCAGGCGCCGTCCGCCCTTGCCGGTTTTGCCGATGCGGCGGGTCTGGCACTGGGCGCGGCTCTCGTTACCTTCGAGGCACGCACGGCCGCGATGGAAGATCTGGGCATGGATCTCGACAAGGTCACCTATCGCGCCGCCTTCGGGCGTCCGCTCGATTATTATACCGGCCTCGTCTTCGAGGTCAGCCGCGATAATGCGGTGCTTGCCGGTGGCGGCCGTTTCGATCGGCTGATGACGCTGCTGGGCGCCAATGAAGACATTCCGGCTGTGGGCTTCTCGCTCTGGCTCGACCGGATCGAACAGGCGAGGGCGCGCTGATGTCCATCATTACCATTGCTCTGCCCTCCAAGGGCCGCATGAAGGAAGATGCTTCCGCCATCTTTGAGCGCGCCGGCCTGCCCATCGTCGCCGTCGGCAATGAACGCTCCTATCGTGGCAGGATCGAAGGTCACGATGATATCGAGATCGCCTTCCTGTCCGCCTCCGAGATTGCCCGCGAGATCGGGGCTGGTACGGTGGATTTCGGCGTCACTGGCGAAGATTTGATCCGCGAAGGTCTGATCGATGCCGACGCCAAGATGGAAATCGCTGCCCGCCTCGGTTTCGGCCATGCGGATGTCGTGGTCGCCGTGCCGGAAATCTGGCTGGATGTCGACACCATGGCCGATCTGGGTGACGTTGCCGCCGATTTTCGCGCCCGTCATGGCCGCAGGCTTCAGATCGCCACCAAATACTGGCGGCTGACGCAGCAGCATTTTTCCGCCCAGCACGGCATTCAGCTGTACCGGATCGTCGAAAGCTTAGGGGCCACCGAAGGCGCACCGGCAGCGGGGCAGGCGGATATCATCGTCGATATCACCTCCACCGGTTCGACGCTGAAGGCCAACCATCTGAAAATCCTGTCGGATGGCGTGATCCTGAAGTCGGAAGCCTGCCTCGTTCGCGCCCGCAAGGCCGAGCACGAGACGGATGCGCGGGTGAAAACGATCGTGGACGCGGTTCGCTCCGTTCTCTGATGGTGTCTGTGTAATGTCGGGCGAAGACGCCAATATCATCGATCTCTACGAGCGGCATGCGCTGGGTTTCGACCAGTTGCGCGGCCGCACCCTGTTTGAAAAACCGTGGCTGGATCGTTTCAGGGCGCTCGTTCCTGCGCGCGGCCATGTGCTCGATCTCGGTTGTGGCAGTGCCGAACCGATTGCCGGCAGCCTGATCCGCGACGGTTACCGCCTCACCGGCGTCGATACATCCCAGACGCTGATCGGGCTGGCGCGGGAACGGTTTCCGGGCGTCGCCTGGTATAACGAGGACATGCGCAAGTTTTACATCCCGACAAAATTCGACGGGATCATCGCCTGGCACAGCTTCTTTCACCTCAACCCGGATGACCAACGGGAAATGTTCCGACGTTTTGCGGTCATGACCGCGCCGGGCGCGGCACTGATGTTCACGTCCGGCCATTTCGAAGGCGTGGCGATGGGCGAATTCGGCGGCGAACCGCTCTATCACGCCTCGCTGCCGGCCCGCGAATATGCCGAGTTGCTTGGAAAGAACCGCTTCGATCTGGTCGCCCACACGGCGCAGGACCCGCAATGCGGCGGCGCCACGGTTTGGCTTGCGCGGCGGCGAAGCGCCTGAAAACAAACAAATGCCCGCCGGATGCGATCCGGCGGGCTCATCTGTTCGGGCAGGGAATGGGGGGATATTACCCTGCGATTGCGACAGAACCACGGCGGGCATCAATCGAGTACAGACCCGGGCCGAATGTGGCGAGCAGGATATAGGCGCCTGCCAGCGTAAAATTCTTCTGCAGCATGATGCCGTTGAGCGCATTGATCCAGCCAAGTGCGGCATCCGGCCAGCCGGGAACGGCAACTGTGCCGGAGTGGAACATGACGCCTGTAAACACGCAGAACAGCGCCAGCGCCCAGCCGACGATACGGGTCTGGAAGCCGACGAGAACGGCAAGGCCGGTGACGAATTCAAACAGGCCGGCGAGATAGGCAAGGGCTGTTGCGGCGGGCAGGCCGGCACCGGTGATCATGCCGGCAGTGCCGGAAGGATCGACCAGCTTGCCGAAACCGGCGGTGATGAAGATGTAGGACAAAAGAATACGGGCAACCAGAATGATGACGTTGCCGGTCTGCGTGTTGGCGGACATTTCGGTTTCTCCAGATCGCGGCCGTCAGGCGGCGTTTGTTTCGGTGAGCCATATGTGCGCCATCTTCTTCGTGTCCGATAGATGAACGAAAGTTGACGGATTGTCGTCAATTGATGAACGGTGCAATGTCATGAAAATGTGCTTCCTGAACGGAACCTTCATCCGGGGTTCAGGGTTGAAGCGCCACTTTGGTTTTTATCGAAAACAGAATGTCCCAAGCGAAGACATCGCGCCGATCAGGAGGATACCCATGAAAAAGATCATCATCAGCGCTCTCGCCCTGCTGACCATCACCTTTGCCGCCGCGCCGATGGCGCAGGCCCAGACCTATCGCAGCGAGGCGCGTGAATCGCGTCAGGATTATCGCATCCACCGCAGCGCCCGTCGTGGCGATCTGACGCCGCGCGAATATCGCCAGCTGCAGCGCCAGCAGCATCGCATCGATCGCGCCAAGCGCCATGCCGCCCGCGACGGTTATGTTTCGCCGCGCGAACGCCGTCAGGTTGAGCGCATGCAGAACCGCGCCTCGAAAAACATCTATCGCAAGAGCCATAACGGCCGCGGCTATTATTGATCCGCGCTGAAGCGGCAGATCTATGGCCGTCCGATTCCCAAAGGGGTCGGGCGGTTTTTTATGGTCAGCTTTCCTCGATCCGCCTGGCATCAGCGGGCAGCACGGAAAGCTCCCGCCAGTCGATCTCTTCCAGAAGAAAATTGTATTCCTCGACATTGATCAGTTGTTTCGAGCGCAGATATTCCAGTTTTTCGCGCTGGGCGGCAATCGCCTTCAAGGCCAGCTTCCGATAGGTGTCGAGCGATTTTTCCGCGTCTTCATCCGTCACCGCGGTGCGCTCGATCGAAAACTTGTTGCGCAGCAATTCCGCTTCCGGGCCTGAAATGTCTGCCAGCCGCGAAAGCCCCGCCTGGGCGATCTTTCCGCGCAATTGCATCAGTTCGCCGTGGCCGGCATCCCGCCGGTCCAGCCCCAGCCAACGGATGAGCGGCGTCAGCGTCAGGCCTTGCACGACCAGGGTCGCCAGCACCACCGCAAAGGCGGTCAGCACCACGATGTCCCGTTGCGGAAAATCGGTGGGCAAAGCGAAGGCCGTGGCCAGCGTGACGAGACCGCGCATGCCGCACCAGCCGGCCAGCAGCGATTGCGTCACCGTGGCCGGCTCCGGCTCGCCGCGCCGCACCACGAACCAGGCGTGGATGCGGTTGAAGCCGACGCAGATGACGAGCCGCACGATGACCACGACGGCGATGACGACGCCGGCAAAAACGATGGCCTGCCCCAGATGCCCGGCTTCCATCTGCCGGACGATGTCGCGCACCTGCATGCCCATCAGCAGGAAGGCCATGACGTTGAGTACGAAGACGACGGCGGTCCACACCGCGTAGGATTGTACCCGCATGCGCGCTGAAGCGCGCGCCTCGGTGGTGCGGGCCAGCGCCATGGCGAAGGTGACGATGGCAAGCACCGCAGACAGCTCCAGCCGCTCGGCGACGATCCAGAGCAGAAAGGTCTGCACGAATTGCAGCACGATGCCGCCCAGCGTGCCGGCCACGAAACGGGTCAGGCGCCGCACGAACCATGCCGCGGCGAGGCCGAGCAGAATGCCGCCCGGCACGGCAAGACCCAGATGCACCGCCACGTCGGTATCCACCCCGCCGGCCGACTGGATGGCGAGCGCTGCATCGAAGATCAGAAGCGCTGCGGCATCGTTGAACAGGCTTTCGCCGCGCAGGATGGTGTCGGTATCGCGCGGAATGGCCATGGAGGAGAGCACGGCGGTGGCTGCGGCCGCATCCGGCGGCGCCACGATGGCGCCAAGCACGAGGGCTGCGGCAAAGGGCAGGCCGGCAAAAGCCCAGCCGATCCATGCGACGCTTGCAGCGGTGAGAATGACGCCGCCGATCGCAAACACCAGAAGCGGCAGCCAGAAACGTTTTGCCGTACCGACCGGAAAATCGAAGGCGGCATCGAGCAGGGCGGGGGCGATGAACAGCGCCAGCGCCACATGCGGATCGAGCGAAATGTAAGGCATGCCCGGCACCAGCGCGACCGCCGCCCCCGCCATGGCAAGCATGGAAGGGTAGGGCACGCCGAGCCTGCGCGAAAACTGCAGAAGCACGACGGCGACAAGCAGAAGGATGAGCAGGCTTTCAAAAAAGCTCATGCGGGTATCCTGATGGCAAAGAGGGCGGCGCAGTGTGCGAGGGGACACCGTTCTTGACGTTAGATAGGCGAGAAGAGGCGGTTGGCCATGGGCGGTATCGACAAAGGCAAAGGCTGGCACGGTGGCCTGCCGACGGTCGTTGCATGAAAGATAAAGCTTGTTAGGATTACGCCGCGCTACCGATCAATCCCTGAGGCTGCATCAATGGGCATTCCGCGGCGATCCCTGTTCCGGGCCGGCGCTCTTTTGCTGGTCGCAGGCAGCGTCTGCGTGTCTCTCGATGCCATAGCCGAAGAGGAAGTCGGCAATCAGCCGTGTCTTTACGAACGATCCGGCGGCGCTGATCCGCTCTGCATTCGTCGCGACACATTCAACACCGATCTCTGCCGCACAATCGAACATTTTGCCGAAAAGCATGCCGTTCCGCCGGCCTTTTTCGCCCGCCTCATCTGGCGGGAAAGCCTGTTCCGGCCGGAAGCCGTCAGCCCCAAAGGGGCGGAGGGGATCGCCCAGTTCATGCCGGGCACGGCGCGCATGCGTGGTCTCGCCAACAGTTTTGACGTGATCGAGGCGCTCGATGCATCGGCCAGATATCTTGGCGAGATGAAAACCCGTTTCGGCAATTTCGGTTATGCCGCTGCCGCCTATAATGCCGGCGAAAACGGCCTTGCGCGCTTCCTGTCGAACGACCGGCTGCCCATCGAAACCCGCGATTACGTTTTTGCTATCACCGGCGCCACGATCGAGATGTGGCGGGACAAGCCGCCTGAAACGGCAGCGCCGGAACTGGACGACACCCTGCCGTTCCAAAAAGCCTGCACGGTTCTGGCCGATACAAGGCGGATGAACGAACCGGTCTTTGCCGGTTCTGCCGATTGGGCGCCCTGGGGCGTGCAGCTTGCCGGGCATTATCGCCTGGCCGTCGTCGATCGCCTGTTCACCCGCGCCATCCTGCAACTGCCGGCACCGCTCAATGCCGAGCGTGCGCTGATCGTGCGCCAGCGTGGCGGCAACTTTGGTTATCGCCCGCGTTATGCCGCAAGGATCGGCCGCGAGACACGCGAAGAGGCAAACAGGCTGTGCGCGGCGATCAGGGCGGAAGCGGTGCCGTGTACGGTGTTCAGGAACCGGTAGCTAATCCTGGTCAGGTCTAACGAAGAGGGAACAGCAATATTGCCCGCTCCTGCGTGGCTTCCACGAATGATGTCTCATCAACGTCCGAGACGGGAAGATAGGTGGATTTGTTCGGGGCATGGAACAGCAGGATGCCGTAATGCTGAAAGGCGTCAACCGTATCGCAGGTTAGCATTCCTCCCGACGTCAGCTTGATTTGTGCAGTCGGCTTGCAGGGGAGCGAGGCATCTCGGGCTTCACTGAAATAGTCGGAGCCGATCCAGCCTGTGGCGAACCACAGCACAACAAGGCTGACACGTCCGGCAATGCCGGTATTCAGCAGGAGCGATTTGGTGAAAATCAGCAGGAAGCCGAGCAGGAGTGAAACTGTCGCAGACAAGCCCAAGGCGGCCCAGATCGGAAAGGTCAATGCAGCGGCAATGATGATGGCACCTGCCGGAATCTTGTCGCCAGCACGAAGCCGCTTAGAATGCCAGCGAAAATACTGCGCCGGCGTTTCATGTGTTGGTCCCGCCGCCAGCCACTCAAAACCGATGATGACCGCAAATGTAGACAGGAACCAGAAAAAGCTCTGCCAGCTGAAGACGATCTGGCCAAACATTTCCCACGTGTTTTCCGGCAGGGGCGGGGAGAGCGGGATAATCTGTCCGGCATGCACGCCGAGGACGGCTGCTGCCACGGAAGCGACCGAAACCCAGAATGGTCCGCGCGCCGTGTTCTCCGATGAATCCGCAGTCGCGGTGCTGGCCATGAACAAGTCCCGTCATCTTTTCCCCACTGCATAACTAATGCGTTGTTTTTGCCGGACAATGTTCAGAACGTGGAATGGTGGTGCTTGTCGCCGGACAACACGAAAAAGGGCGGCCTTGCGACCGCCCTTTCCGTAACTGAACCGTTTGGCTCAGACATAAGACCTTTCGGTCTTACATCATGTCCATACCGCCCATGCCGCCCATGCCGCCAGGCATGCCGCCGCCAGCTGCTTCCTTCTTCGGAAGTTCGGCGATCATGGCTTCGGTGGTGATCAGCAGCGAAGCAACCGAAGCTGCGTTCTGCAGAGCCGTGCGAACAACCTTGACCGGGTCGACGATGCCCATGGCGATCATGTCGCCATATTCAGACGTCTGGGCGTTGTAGCCGTAGTTGTCTTCGTTCTTCTCGAGGATCTTGCCGACAACGATGGAGGCTTCGTCACCAGCGTTTTCAGAGATCTGGCGAACCAGAGACTGCAGAGCGCGGCGAACGATGTTGACACCAGCTTCCTGGTCGTCGTTTGCACCCTTGACGGTGATCTTGGAAGCCGAACGCAGCAGGGCAACGCCGCCGCCCGGTACGATGCCTTCCTGAACAGCAGCGCGCGTTGCGTTCAGAGCGTCATCGATGCGGTCCTTGCGTTCCTTGACTTCGATTTCGGTCGAGCCGCCAACGCGGATGACGGCAACGCCGCCAGCGAGCTTGGCAAGACGTTCCTGCAGCTTTTCGCGGTCGTAGTCCGAAGTGGTTTCTTCGATCTGCGCCTTGATCTGGGCTACGCGGCCTTCAATGTCAGCCTTCTGGCCGGCGCCGTCGACGATCGTCGTGTTTTCCTTGGAGATCGAAACCTTCTTGGAACGGCCGAGCATGTCGAGGGTGACGTTTTCGAGCTTGATGCCGAGGTCTTCGGAGATGACGGTGCCGCCCGTGAGGATGGCGATGTCTTCCAGCATGGCCTTGCGGCGATCGCCGAAGCCCGGAGCCTTGACGGCAGCAATCTTCAGGCCGCCACGCAGCTTGTTGACGACGAGGGTCGCAAGAGCTTCGCCTTCAACGTCTTCAGCGATGATGACGAGCGGCTTGCCGGTCTGAACGACAGCTTCGAGAACCGGCAGCATGGCCTGGAGGTTCGAGAGCTTCTTTTCGTGCAGGAGGATGAAGGCGTCTTCGAGGTCCGCGATCATCTTTTCCGGGTTGGTCACGAAGTAAGGCGACAGGTAGCCGCGGTCGAACTGCATGCCTTCGACGACTTCGAGTTCGGTTTCAGCGGTCTTGGCTTCTTCGACGGTGATAACACCTTCGTTGCCAACCTTCTGCATGGCTTCAGCAATGTCGTTACCGACCTGCGTGTCGCCGTTTGCGGAGATCGTGCCGACCTGGGCAACTTCAGCCGAGGTGGAGATCTTCTTTGCCTTGGCCTGCAGGTCCTTGACGACTTCCAGAACGGCGAGGTCGATACCGCGCTTCAGGTCCATCGGGTTCATGCCGGCAGCAACAGCCTTGGCGCCTTCGCGAACGATCGCGCGGGCCAGAACGGTTGCCGTCGTGGTGCCGTCGCCGGCGATGTCGTTGGTCTTCGAAGCAACTTCGCGGACCATCTGGGCGCCCATGTTTTCGAACTTGTCTTCCAGTTCGATTTCCTTGGCGACCGATACACCGTCCTTGGTGATGCGCGGAGCGCCGAAGGACTTGTCGATAACGACGTTACGACCCTTCGGGCCGAGGGTGACCTGCACTGCGTCAGCGAGGATGTCGACGCCGCGCAGCATCTTTTCGCGCGCAGAGCGGCCGAACTTTACTTCTTTAGCTGCCATTTTGAGAACTCCTAGAGCTTCAGCTCAATGGTGATTTCTGATTGTCGGATGGAGAAGATCGGCTAAAATCAGCCGATGATGCCCATGATGTCGGATTCCTTCATGATCAGAAGGTCGACGCCATCGAGCTTGACTTCGGTGCCCGACCACTTGCCGAACAGAACGCGGTCGCCAACCTTGACGTCGAGAGCGTTGAGCGTGCCCTTGTCGTCGCGAGCGCCCGGGCCAACAGCGATGATTTCGCCTTCAGCCGGCTTTTCCTTGGCGGTGTCAGGGATGATGATGCCACCCTTGGTCTTTTCTTCGGACTCAACGCGCTTGACGACAACGCGATCGTGCAGGGGGCGGAAAGTTGTGCTTGCCATTGTCTAATCCCTCGATCAAATGACATGGACGGGCCGGTGAGGCCCGCGTGATGGGTGTTAGCACTCTCCATATGTGAGTGCCAGCGCAACCGAGATAAGACCGGTCCAACCCTGAGTCAAGGAAGCCCCGTAAAATTTCGCTACAGGGCACAAGGGGCATGCGAAACAACGTTAACGGCGTTGTGTGGCGAGAATTTAACGCCACGCCCTGCTGCTTATGCGCCGCAATGCAGTTGCGGCAGAAGCGAGCGGAAAACAGCCTCGGTGTTGGCCGAAATCTTTTCCCGGTCGGCCAGAGGAGCAGTGCCTCGCACGGTCAACACCTTGCCGCCGTTATACAGGGCGTAACGGCGCTGGACCTTTTCGCCAAACTTGTTTTCGAGCGTGTAACCGACGGATGGTCCTTCGACAAACGTCTTTGCGCTGCAATTCGGGCCGGTTTTCAGGCATTTCTCGGTCAGGGTGGCGGCGGTTATGGTGCCGTCTCGCAAGCCTTGTTCCCGGTCGTCGTTCGCGCCCAGAAAAATCGCTATCGTGCGCGTATCCGCGCAGTCGGCGCATATGATCTGCGCAGAGCCGTCGTCCATGGGATCAACGGTAAAACCTTCGCCCACAATCGCCGGGTCAAGCTTGAGGTCGCGAACTTTCTCCGTGCAGAAGCCGGATTGCGCATGTGCTTGTGCTGCCCCGAGCGCGAGGAAAAGTGAGAAACTCAATGCTGCTTTTGCAGATATGCGCATATTTGTTCTTATCCGAATGTGTTTTGAAGCTAACAATACTGGTTATATGACCGTAACGCTTGTGTCTGAACAGAGGCTAGGAAGTGTAGCCGTGGCAGGGTCACAACCCGTAAGCTTCGTCATATGGCCTTTACATGACGTTTTTAGGGAACGCCTTGCGGCCATAATGTCGCAGGGCAAGAGGAACACATGACGGCAATTGACGGTGCGGACAGGCAGGATGGCACGCGACCCACTCTTTCAGAGCTGACCGGCGTGTTCGCCCGCATCGGTGTCTTGAGTTTCGGCGGTCCCGCCGGGCAGATCGGCATGATGCATCGCAGTCTGGTGGAAGAAAAACGCTGGATCTCTGAAGAGCGTTTTCTGCATGCGCTGAATTACTGCATGCTTTTGCCGGGGCCGGAGGCGCAGCAGCTTGCCACCTATATCGGCTGGCTGGTCGGTGGCATAAGAGGCGGCATCATTGCCGGCCTGCTGTTCATCCTGCCGGGCCTGTTCGTGATGATCGGCCTCTCGGCGGCCTACGCGCTGTGGCAGGAAACGACATGGCTGGATGGCCTGTTTTTCGGCCTGAAGGCTGCGGTGCTGGTGATCGTCGTCGAGGCGGTGATCCGGCTTGGCCGCAAAACACTGAAGACTGGATTTTTGCGCGTCATTGCCGCTCTGGCTTTTGTCGCTTTGTTTTTTTTCGGCCTGCCGTTTCCGCTGGTCGTGCTGGGTGCCGGCCTTGCCGGTTTTATTGCCGCGAAAATGGGCGACACTCCCAACCTGCCGCTCGCCCAAACGACCGACCTGCCAAAGAAGAGCCGTCCGTTGCGCGCGATCGCTTCGTTGCTTTTATGGATCGCCGTCTGGCAGGCACCGCTGTTTTTGCTCTGGGCGCTCCATGCGCCCGAAAGCCTCGCTGCGATGTTTTCGTTCTTTTCGCGCATGGCGCTGGTCACCTTTGGCGGGGCCTATGCTGTGCTCGCTTATGTGGCGCAGGTGGCGGTGGAGGATTACGGCTGGCTGCGCCCCGGCGAGATGGTGGATGGTCTGGCGCTGGCCGAAACCACACCGGGTCCGCTGGTTCTCGTTCTCTCCTTCGTCGGTTTCCTCGTCGGCTTTCGCGAGGCATCCGGGCTCGGTGTCATTGCTGGCGGCGCCTTGGGCGCGGTGCTGGTGGCATGGGCCACCTTCGTGCCAAGCTTCATTTTTATCTTCGCCGGTGCGCCGTTCATTGAGCGGCTGCGCGGCAATGCCGTAATGTCGGCGGCGCTCTCGGCGATTACCGCTGCCGTGGTTGGCGTCATCCTCAATCTGGCTTTGTGGTTTGGCCTGCACGTCCTCTTCACGGAAGTGATCAAGCTGCCGATCGTTCCCTCGCTTGGCTTCACCGCGTCCATGCCGGTCCTCTCCAGCATCGATCCCGCAGCCGTCGCGCTCTTTTTTGTGTCCGCGCTGCTGCTGTTTCGTTTCAAACTCGGTCTTGTGCCGGTTCTCTGTTTCTGCGCTATCGCCGGCCTTGCGCTGCGGCTGTCGGGCCTTGCGTGATCCGCGCCCTGCATGTGACGCTCGGGTGAAATATCGCCGGTGAACAGCAAATGCCCTTGCCATCGTCATTGTGCTTTGCGAGATGAACGCCTGATTTTTCTAAAAAGAACGGACAGGCAGGCATGACACAGCGTATCCAGAACCTGAGCGACGTGACGGGCGCCTACGACGTCGTTCTCTCCGATGTCTGGGGTGTCGTGCACAACGGCGTCGAAGCCTTTCCGCAGTCCTGCGAAGCATTGGCCGCGGCCAGCAAGGCCGGCTCCACCGTCGTCCTGATCACCAATTCGCCGCGCCGTTCCGCCGATGTCATCACGCAGATGCGGGCGCTGAACGTTGCCGACGAGACCTATGACCGCATCGTCACATCCGGCGATGTCACCCGCAAACTGATCGCCGAAGGCCCGAAAAAGGTGTTTCTGCTCGGCCCCGAGCGCGACATGAACCTGCTTGATGATCTCGGTGTCACCGTCACCTCGGCGGAAGAGGCGGAAAGCATCGTCTGCACCGGCTTTTTCGACGACGAAAAGGAAGTGCCGGAAGATTATACCGACATGCTGAAGGCATGGGTTGCCCGCGACCTGCCGTTCATCTGCGCCAACCCGGACCTGATCGTCGAGCGCGGCCACAAGATGATCCCCTGTGCCGGCGCCGTTGCCGCCTATTACGAACAGCTTGGTGGCAAGAGCCAGATTGCCGGAAAGCCGCATCACCCGATCTACGAAGCGGCGATTGCGCAGGCTGAAGAGGTGCGAGGGCCAGTCGAGCGCTCGAAAATCCTTGCCATCGGCGACGGCATGCCGACCGATGTGCGCGGCGCGCTTTCACAAGAACTCGACCTGCTCTATATCAGCGGCGGCATCCATGCTGCCGAATACACGGTGGGCGGCCAGACGGACGAAGCGATCCTGAAGGCCTGGCTCACCGCTCAAAATGCCACGCCAAAATTCTGGATGCCACGGCTGGCCTGAACGGAATGTTTGCGGAATGACCGTTTTCCATCGCAATGAGAAAAAAGACCCGCTGCCCGAAAACCTGAAGGGCGGCGTCATTGCCATCGGCAATTTTGATGGTGTGCATCGCGGTCATCGCAGCGTGCTCGAGCGGGCGCTGGAGCTTGCTGAAAAGAACGGCGTGCCTGCTCTCGTTCTGACGTTCGAGCCGCATCCGCGCACCGTGTTCAAACCGGACCAGCCGGTCTGCCGTCTAACGGCCGCACCGCTGAAGGCTCGTATTCTCGAAGCCATGGGTTTTTCCGCCGTCATCGAATATCCGTTCGACAAGGAATTTGCCGCCCGTTCGGCGGAAGAATTCATCCAGACCATTTTGATCGACTGGCTGGGCGCGAGCGCCGTCGTCACCGGTTTCGATTTCCATTTCGGCAAGGGGCGCGAGGGTGGTCCGGCCTTCCTGATGGCATCGGGCGAACGCCACGGTTTTTCCGTCTCGCTGGTCGACGCATTCCGCGATGAAAACGCCGAGGTCGTATCCTCCAGCCGCATCCGTGAACTGATAGCTGAAGGGGATATGGTCGGCGCCGCCGGCCTGCTCGGTTATCGTTACACGGTCGAGGCTGAAGTCATCGACGGCCAGAAGCTTGGCCGCCAGATCGGCTTTCCGACCGCCAACATGTCGCTGCCGGGCGAGGCGGAACTGCGCAACGGCATTTACGCCGTGCGTTTCCGCCGCCCCAATGGCGAACTTTATGATGGTGTTGCTAGCTATGGTCGCCGCCCGACGGTGACGGACAATGGCGTCGCGCTTCTCGAAACCTATCTCTTCGATTTTTCCGGCGATCTTTATGGCGAAGTCTGCGCCGTGTCCTTTTTCGGCTTCCTGCGCGACGAGGCGAAATTCGACGGACTGGAGCCGCTGATCGCGCAGATCAAGCGCGACGAGGAAGAGGCGAGGGCGCTGCTGGCTGGCGTGCAGCCGCTGGGTCCGGTGGACAGGGATATCGCTTTCGCACAGACTGCGGAAAACGGAGAATAACCTTATGGCTACCACCCCGCGCCGCCCGACCAACCCCAAGGATGCAGCCGAAGCCCTGTTCGCGCCGGTCAAAAAGGTCGCTGCACCCGCCGTTGAAAAGCGCGCGCCACCGGCTGTGAAAGAGCAGGTGACATTGAAACTCGACAGCGCGGTGATCGAGTATTTTCAGGAAGACGGCCCCGGCTGGCAGGATCGCATCAATGATGCGTTGCGGGCAGTGATGGCGGAAAACCCGAAGGGTTGAGGGCGAGCTTGCCTCTCAAAGGCGCTTGTCTGAGCCGGCATCTTTCAGAATGGTGTTGGCTGTGTGACGGCTTAAAAGATGGCGCGGAAGCAGTATGATTTTTCCTGTTTCACGAGACCGCCATTTCTCGTGCGAGCCTTTTGCGTTGGTCAGGTATTCATAGCCTAATTCCTAAATGATGCCGCGGACGGTTTTGTAAAAACCGTCGACCATCAGGCGGCAGCCGGAACAATGACGGGTCTTTCCCAGAGGATTGCGGGAATAAGGTCCCTGATCGGCGTGTCAGCAAGATCGGCGGCGGACATGTGGTTGGCGACGATCAGATCGGCTGCTGCGTCGAACATGACTTCTTCGAAAGCGTCAACTGTCGGTGCCTCGATATGCAGCCCGTCAATATCGCTTTCGGAATAGAAGACTTTCGCTTCATCGTCCCAGATGGCCCGGACGAAAAACGTTCTTTTCATAACCATGACCCAGACATTGTTTTGGTGCGATCAATTTCAAGATTATACGCGGCTGCTGTCGCGAGGCAATCATCTCGTCTTGTCTGTCCCAATTCCCCCTTCCTTTCCGGGCCAAAACGCCGTAAGAACCGCGACCATGACAGATTTCCGGTCGGCCCAGATCATCGCCGCGATGATCATACGAATTATCGGCCCGGCTTTCCGCGCTGCTTGATGAAGCTGCGGGAAGGTCCGGGATTTTGGCGCTTGTTCGAAACGCGCCTCCGCCACCGAATTTTCAATCCGCATTGCGCCCTTCCGCCGGCGCCGAGAGACGATTGTCCAGATGACCGATAGCACCGAAAAGCTCGACTACTCCAAAACCCTCTATCTGCCCGAGACCGAATTCCCGATGCGCGCCGGCCTGCCGCAGAAGGAGCCGGAAACCGTTGCCCGCTGGCGCGAGATGGACCTTTACAAGAAGCTGCGCGCTTCCGCCGCTGGCCGCGAAAAATTCGTGCTGCACGATGGCCCTCCCTATGCCAACGGCAACATCCATATCGGCCACGCGCTCAACAAGATCCTCAAGGACGTCATCACTCGCTCCTTCCAGATGCGTGGATATGACTCGAACTACGTTCCGGGCTGGGATTGCCACGGTCTGCCGATCGAGTGGAAGATCGAGGAAGAAAACTACCGCGCCAAGGGCAAGGCCAAGCCGGACCTGAAGCAGCCGGACGCGATGATAGAATTCCGCAAGGAATGCCGCGCTTACGCTGAAAAGTGGATCAAGATCCAGGCGGAAGAGTTCAAGCGCCTCGGCATCGTCGGTGATTTCGACAACCCGTATCTGACGATGAATTTTCACGCCGAAAGCCGCATCGCCGGCGAACTGCTGAAAATCGCCATGAGCGGCCAGCTGTATCGTGGTTCCAAGCCGATCATGTGGTCGGTGGTCGAGCGCACGGCGTTGGCGGAGGCCGAGGTCGAATATCATGACTACGAGAGCGACACGATCTGGGTGAAGTTCCCGGTTGTTACCGTTGCCGGTGCTGCAAAGGCTGAGTGGCTATCTGACACTGGCGGCAAAATGCCTGTGGTCAATGATCGCAACGAACTCGAGGGCGCGCACGTCGTCATCTGGACCACCACGCCGTGGACGATCCCAGGCAACCGCGCTGTTGCCTATTCGCCGAAGGTCGCTTACGGCCTTTACGAAGTGACGGAAGCCGTCAACGAGTTTGGTCCGCAGCCGGGTGAAAAGCTGATCTTTGCCGATGCGCTTGCGGAAGAGTCCGCCACGAAGGCAAAGCTCTCCTTCAAGAAACTGCGCGGTGTTTCGGCCGAAGAGATGGCTGCCCTGACGCTCGCTCATCCCCTCAAGGGCCTTGGCGGTGGCTACGATTTCGCCGTCCCGCTTCTCGCTGGCGATCACGTCACCGACGATGCCGGTACCGGTTTCGTCCACACTGCGCCGTCGCACGGTCGCGAAGACTTTGACGCCTGGATGTCGTCCGCCAAGGCGATCGAAGCCATGGGCATCGACACCCGCATCCCGTTCCCGGTTGACGACAGCGGCACCTACACTGCCGACGCCCCCGGTTTCGAGGGTGGCCGCGTCATGGATGACAACGGCAAGAAGGGCGATGCCAATGATCGCGTCATCAAGGCGCTGATCGAACGCAACGCGCTGTTTGCCCGTGGTCGCCTGAAACACCAGTATCCGCATTCCTGGCGTTCCAAAAAGCCGATCATATTCCGCAACACGCCGCAATGGTTCGTCTATATGGACAAGGACCTGAAAGACGGCACGACGCTGCGCACCCGCGCGCTGAAGGCGATCGACGACACTCGTTTCGTGCCGCCGAGCGGCCAGAACCGTCTGCGCGCCATGATCGAGCAGCGCCCGGACTGGGTTCTGTCGCGTCAGCGCGCATGGGGTGTTCCGATCTGCGTGTTTGCCGATGAAGACGGCAATGTCCTGCAGGACGAGGCCGTCAATACCCGCATCCTCGAAGCCTTCGATGCCGAAGGTGCCGACGCATGGTTTGCCGCCGGTGCCAAGGATCGTTTCCTCGGCAATGGTCACGATCATGCCAAGTGGACACAGGTGATGGACATCCTCGATGTCTGGTTCGACAGTGGCTCCACGCACACGTTCACGCTGGAAGACCGCCCGGACCTGAAATGGCCGGCCGACGTCTATCTCGAAGGGTCTGACCAGCATCGCGGCTGGTTCCATTCCTCGCTGCTGGAATCGGCTGCCACACGTGGCCGTGCGCCTTACGACACGGTCGTCACCCATGGTTTCACCATGGATGAAAAGGGCCAGAAGATGTCGAAATCGGTCGGCAATGTCGTGGCCCCGCAGGACGTGATGAAGGATGCGGGCGCCGACATCCTGCGTTTGTGGGTCATGACGTCGGACTATTCCGAAGACCTGCGCGTCGGCAAGACGATCATCCAGACCAATGTCGATGCCTATCGCAAGCTGCGCAACACCATCCGCTGGATGCTCGGCACGCTGGCGCACGACGAAGGCGAAGAGATCGCCTATGCCGAACTGCCGGAACTCGAAAAGCTGATGCTGCACCGCCTGTCCGAGCTGGATAAGGTTGTGCGCGAAGGGTATGACACGTTCGAGTTCAAGAAGATCGCCCGCGCGCTGATCGATTTCTGCAATATCGAACTGTCGGCCTTCTATTTCGACATCCGCAAGGACGCGCTGTATTGCGACGCGCCGTCGTCTCTGCGTCGCCGCGCAGCACTCGCCGTCATCCGAAAAATCTTCGAATGCACGGTGACGTGGCTTGCGCCGATGCTGCCGTTCACGACGGAAGAGGCATGGCTGTCGTTGAAGCCGGATGCGGTGTCCGTTCACCTCGAACAGTTCCCGACGATCCCGGCCGAATGGAAAAACGAGACCGTTGCCGAAAAGTGGGCCAAGATCCGCAAGGTGCGTTCGGTTGTCACCGGCGCTCTCGAAATCGAGCGCAAGGACAAGCGTATCGGCTCGTCGCTGGAAGCGGCGCCGGTCGTTTACGTTGCCGATGCCGAATTGTTGAAGGCGCTGGAGGGTCTCGAATTCGAGGAAACCTGCATCACCTCGGCCATCACGATCACGGCAGGTGAGGGGCCGGAAAATGCATTCCGTCTGGCCGAGGTGGCGGGCGTTGCGGTTGAGCCAAAGCTGGCGGAAGGCGTAAAATGCGCCCGCTCGTGGCGTGTGACGACCGATGTCGGCTCGGATGCCACCTATCCCGATGTATCGGCACGTGATGCCGAGGCGTTGCATGAACTGGCCAAGCTCGGTCGGCTTGGTTGATGTTGAAAGATAACGGATGATTGCGCATCTGCGCATCATCCGTTAATCCTGCCTGAAATTGGCCGGATTTTTCCGTCAGGCCAACAACGGTAGAGTTTTGCGTCGAGGACGGGCGCGGCTGGAAGGGTTTTGATGAAGACGTCACAGGTGTTTCGTTCCGGCCTTGGTGTAACGGCCATCGTCGCGGTGCTTGCAGGCCTTTCGGGATGCCAGAGCCCGACCTACGGAACCAGCAAGAGTGCTGCCGAACAGCTTGCCGACGACCTCGGCAGTGCCGTTTCGATCGGTGGCGGCGAGCAAAAGAAGGACGTGCGCTACAATCCGCGTCCGGGTCTGGTTGTGGCCGGCAGGGGGCCAGGCGATCTGCCGGCGCCGCAGCAATCGATGGCGAACCGCGAAAACAATCCGAACTGGACGGAATCGCCGGAGGAAACCCGCAAGCGCCTGCGCGAAGAAGCGGATGCGAACGAGAACAATCCGCGTTACGTTTCGCCGCTGGCCGTCGGCCGGGGGCAGGGCGGTCAGATGACCGAAAGTCAGAAATGGGAAGCTTTCCGCCAGGCCAAGGCCGAAGCCAAGGCCGGCAACACGGTCGGTTCCGGCCAACGCAAGTTCCTCACCGATCCGCCGGCCGAATACCGTCAGGCCGACAACATGGACGATCTCGGCGAACCGGAACGCGTCAAGGAGCGCCGCCGCAAGAAGGAAGCGCAGGCCAACGGCAAGCAGAATTCCGCCTGGTGGAAGCCGTTCCAGTAAAACGATGATGGCCGGGATTTCCGGCCATTTTGCCGTCGTGGGTAAGGGTGGAGAATACCTCCGTCGTCATGCTCAGGACGGGCCGCGAATGGCGGCAGAAAGGCTTGAGAGCCTACTGCGTGCAGATTCAAGGAGTTGTCGCGAGCAGGCTCTCAGCTTAATCGTTAAGCCTGCCGACCAGTCGCACCATCAGGTCCATGCGCTCGTGGAGGATAGCGACGATCAGCGCGGGCGCGTTCTCGCGCGGCAGGCAAAACACGTAGTGATGTTCGCAGCGGGCCATGCGCAGCTTAGGATAGAGCGCGTCCAGCTCCTTGAATGCACCCTGTCCGGCCGCGACGCAGGCAATGCCCGTTTTCAGCTTCGACACATAGTTACGCACCTGCTTTGCGCCCCATTCCTTGCGGGTGTGGCGGACGATACCGCGCAAGTCAGCTTCCGCGTCGTCGGTCAGGACGTAGTTCAAGAGCGGCCATCCTCGGCCAGTTCTTCATCAACAATCTGGTCGATGCTTTTCTCCGACACCTTGCCGGACAACCCGGCTTCGACCCGGTCGCCAAGCAGGTTTTTCAGTTCATGCCACGCCTGATCAGCATCGGTGTCGCCAGGGAAAAGCCGTTCAAGCGCGTATTGCTTGATCGTCTTGCCTTGCAGAGCCGCGAGCGCCTTAAGGCTCTGGTGCTGCTGATCTGTTATGTCGATGGTCAGGCGGCTCATGCGATTGTCCCGTTAACTACCACATACCCACATTAGCGCATATGTGGGCTTGAGGCCATGCCTCAGCTCTGTCCGGTGGGTTGGCGTCCGGCCCTTCCGTGTCCGCTCAATCCCGCCTTGCCTTAAAAAACTCCGTCAGAATTTCGGCCGATGCGGTTTCGCTCAAGCCCGCATAAACATCCGGCGCATGGTGGCAGGTCGGGGCCGCGTAAAACTGCACGCCGCTTTCCACCGCGCCACCCTTCGGGTCAAGCGCGCCAAAATACAGCCGGCGGATACGGGCGAAGGAAATGGCGGCCGCGCACATGGTGCAGGGTTCCAGCGTCACATAGAGGTCGGCGCCGGTCAGCCGCTCCTGGCCGAGCTCCTCGCAGGCCATGCGAATGGCGACGATTTCCGCATGTGCGGTGACGTCATTCAGTTCGCGGGTGCGGTTTCCGCCGCGTGAAACGATACGCCCGTCCAGAACCACAACGGCGCCGATCGGCACTTCGCCGCGCTCTGCGGCGGCTTTTGCCTCTGTCAAAGCCGCGTCCATGAAACGATTTGTCCCGGTCATTGGGCGATTTCCTCTTAACCCGATCCGCACGAACTGGTAGGACGGGTTCAACCTGCGTCGCCCGAAGCACAAAACAACGGGCAGGATGCGAACTAAACTCAACATGATCTGTCCGGTCACAAGCCGGAGATACATCACGCTTCAGGCAAACAACAAATGAGCTTTAAAGACAAGCCGAAGCGCGGCGGGCCAAAACCCTTCGAGCGCGAAATCAAGCCCCGGTCCAACCCGAAGCCGGTCGCGGCCAAGGAAACACCGGTGAAAAAAGCCCCCCGCAAGCTGCCGGCGGCACCGGCCACGGTGGAAGCCGAGGGCAAGCCCGAACGCATTTCCAAGATTCTCGCGCGCGTTGGCGTGGCTTCGCGCCGCGATATCGAGCGCATGATCATGGAAGGCCGCGTCACGCTGAACGGCAAGCTGCTGGAAACCCCGGTCGTCAACGTCACGCTGGAAGACAAGATCGAGGTGGACGGCGTGCCAATCCGCGGCATCGAGCGCACCCGCCTGTGGCTTTACCACAAGCCGGCTGGCCTCGTGACCACCAATTCCGATCCGGAAGGCCGCCCGACGGTTTTCGAAAACCTGCCGGAGGATTTGCCGCGCGTTCTTTCGATCGGTCGTCTGGATATCAACACAGAAGGCCTGTTGCTGCTGACCAATGACGGTGGCCTGTCGCGTGTTCTCGAACTGCCGACCACCGGCTGGCTGCGCCGTTACCGCGTGCGCGCCCATGGCGAAGTCGATCAGGCCAAGCTTGATACGCTGAAGGACGGCATCGCCGTCGATGGCGTGCTGTATGGCTCGATCGATGCGACGCTGGACCGCACACAGGGCCGCAACGTGTGGATCACCATGGGTCTGCGCGAAGGCAAGAACCGCGAAATCAAGAACGTGCTCGGCGCGCTGGGTCTCGACGTCAACCGCCTGATCCGCATTTCCTACGGCCCTTTCCAGCTGGGAGATCTGGAAGAAGGCCGCGTTATCGAGGTCAAGGGCCGCATGCTGCGCGACCAGCTCGGCCCGCGCCTGATCGCCGATTCCAAGGCCAATTTCGACGCGCCGATCTACGGCAATGCCGCCGATGCGGAAGAGGCAGCACCCGCCGCCAAGCCCGCACGTGGCGAGCGCCCGGAGCGTGGCGAACGTTCCGATCGTGGCGACTGGGGCCGTGACAAGCAGGGCGACCGTCGCGAACAGGCGCTCGGCCGTCTCGATACCCGCCCCGACGATAGCCGCTCGGGTGACCGTTTTGGCGACAAGCCGCGTGGCCCCAAGGCCGGTGGTGATCGTGGCCCGAAGGGTTTTGGCGCCAAGGGTCCGGCCCGGGGCGGCTTTGCCGATCGCGGCCGTGATGGTGAAGGCGACGAGCGTCCGAAGAAGCGCCCGGCACTCGGCACCAGCCGCACCGCCAATGTCTGGATGGCGCCCGGCGCCCGCCCGACCACCGATGACAAGGGCCGCAAGACCTCTGCCCGCGCTGAAGCCGAACAGCTGTTCAAGAAACCGGGACCGGAAAATGACCGTCGCGTGGTGGTGAACCGCGTCGAAGGCGACAGCGACTGGATCCGCGCCGACAGCCCGCCGGAACCGGAACGCGGCGACCGCCGCGGCGGTTTTGGTGACCGACCACGCGGTGATCGCGCGGAACGGGGTGACCGTGGTTTTGGCGACAAGCCCCGCGGCGAACGTTCCTTCGGCGACAAGCCCCGCTTTGACCGCAAGCCGCGTGAAGACGGCGATCGTCCGCGCGGTGAGCGCCCTGCCGGAGATCGCCCCCGTGGTGACCGTCCATATGGCGACCGCCCGGCTCGCGGCGGCGAACGCTCCCTTGGTGACAAGCCGCGTTTCGACCGTAAGCCGCGTGAAGAGGGTGACCGCCCGCGCGGTGATCGTCCTTATGGCGACAAACCGCGTGGTGAACGCAGTTTCGGCGACAAGCCGCGTTTCGACCGCAAACCCCGTGAAGAGGGCGACCGCCCTCGTGGTGACCGCCCGTTCAGCGACCGCCCCCGTGGTGATCGCCCGGATCGTGGCGATCGTCCGGCACGCGCCTTTGGTGGCGAGGGCCGTTCGGAACGTCCGGCCGGTGATCGCTCCTATGGTGATCGCCCGCAGGGTGATCGTCCCCGCGGAGGCAAGCCCGGTGGCTTTGGCGGCGGCAAGCCCGGTTTCGGCGGAAAGCCGTCCGGTGGCCGTGGCAAACCCGGTGGTGGAAAATCCTTTGGTGGCAAGCCCAGTGGCGGAAAGCCGGGTGGCGCACCGCGCTCCGGTGGTCGTCCGGGCGGCGGCAAACCGCGCACGCCGAGAGGGTAAGGCCAGGTGCGGATCGTAGGTGGTGAATTCCGCGGCCGCGCATTGGCCGCTCCGAAATCGAACGATATCCGGCCGACCATCGACCGGACGCGCGAAAGCCTGTTCAACATCATCGGCCACGTCTATCCCGAGGCCGTCGATCAATGCCGTGTTCTCGACCTGTTTGCCGGCACCGGCGCGGTGGGGCTTGAAGCCCTGTCGCGCGGATGCCGTGCAGCGCTGTTTGTCGAGAACGGCGTCGAAGGTCGTGGCCTGCTCTGGGAAAATATCGAGAGCCTCGGCCTGCATGGCCGCGCCCGCATCCTGCGGCGCGATGCGACAAAACTCGGCACGGCCAACAATATCGAGCCCTTCCAGTTCGTTTTCGCCGATCCGCCCTATGGCAAGGGCCTGGGCGAGGCAGCCCTTCTATCCGCCCATGAAGGCGGCTGGATCGCGCCCGGCGCGCTTGCAATCCTGGAAGAGCGTGCCGATGTAAAGGTCACGGTCGACGCCTGTTTCAAGCCGCTCGAAAGCCGTTCGTTTGGCGATACGCGGATAGACTTCTTCCGTTACCAGCCGGCCTGAGGATCTTTCGTCGATGAACACCCGCCTCTCCATCCCGCATGCCGACGCATTTCAGGCGGGTGGCCGAAGAGGGGGAGAGCCGAGGGTGGCAATCGCCTTCGGCGGTGGCGGTGCGCGCGGCATCTCGCATATCCAGATCATCGAGGCGCTGGATGAACTTGGTATCCGCCCGGTAGCGATTGCCGGGTCCTCGATCGGCGCCATCATGGGCGCTGCCATGGCCGCGGGCATGCGCGGCCGCGAAATCCGCGATTACACGCGCGCAACCGTCGGCAACCGCCGCCTCATCGCCAATCGCCTCTGGAGTCTCGGTCCCGCCAGCATGCGCGACCGGATCGGTGGTTTTCGCCTCGGTCACTTCAATCTCGAGCCGATCCTCGGTGCTTTTCTGCCCGCCGCAGTCCCTGAAAATTTCGATGCGCTGCATATCCCGCTAAAGGTCACGGCGACGGATTATTACGGCCAGAAGGAAGTCATTCTCGAAGAGGGCGAACTGCTGCCGGCGATTGCGGCCTCCGCCGCCATTCCCGCCCTGTTCATGCCGGTGCGCGTCAATGGCCGCATCATGGTCGATGGCGGTATTCTGAACCCCATCCCTTATGATCACCTCCTTGATCTCGCCGATATCGTCATCGGCGTCGATGTCGTCGGCGGTCCGGAAGGTGATGGCACGCATATGCCCAACCGCATCGACAGCCTGTTCGGCTCCAGCCAGCTGATGATGCAGGGCTGTATCGCACTGAAACTGAAGCTGCATCCGCCCCACATCTTTCTGCGCCCCCGCGTCCACCGTTTCGGCATTCTCGATTTCCACAAGGTGGACGAGATTCTGGATGAATCGCTGGAGATCAAGGACGAGCTGAAGCGCTCGGTGGATGCGCTTTGGAAGGTGGCGGCGAGCGGGTAGGGGCTGACCCCGCAAACGTTCTGGAATGCATGCCTTGGACAGGCTATATTGGCGGCGAACGCGTATAATCTGGAGCTGCGATGAGTATTGTTGCAGACATATTGAAAAGGCCTGTTGCGGCGCCGGATCGTTATCCGGAACTGGCGATATTGCTTGCGCGCATCCGGAAGGAATATGACCCGGTCGATGTCGTCCTTTACGGCAGCCAGGCGCGCGGCGAGGCGACGGCCCAAAGCGACTGGGACCTGAAGGTCATTGTTCCCGACGATGCGCCGGAACGCCTGTTCTCGCCCATGCTTGGCTGGCGTGTTCAGCAGGGGTCTGGTGTCCACGCTGATGTGTCCTGTACGCGGCTGTCCGATTTCCGTGCGGACCTGGGTGTCGCGAACTCGGCTGCAAGTCATATCGCTGATGACGGTATCGTTCTCGATGTCCGCTGATCTTCACATCGCAAACGCGTTGAGATTGGCCCATGAGGATATCGAAGCCGCCCGCGCGCTTTCGGCAATCGGAAACCGCAATGATGCCTATCACACCCAACAGGCGGCCGAGAAAATCCTCATCGCCCTCCTGACTTCTGAAGGGATTCGCGCTGATCGGAAAGACGCGCACCGGCTGGATGTGCTGCAAGGTCTTCTACCCGATGCCAATCCGTTCAAGCAGCGTTTTTCGAGCGTTCTGTTCCTGACGATTTACGCCACGACGTATCGCTACCCGAAAGATGCCGGTCGTCTTCCGGCAAAGGCAGATCAGGCCGAACTCGGTGCGGCAATGGAAACCGTGGTGCAGATACTCAACGAGGCTGCTTCTTATTTCGGTGTTGGTTTGACCGATAGCGACAGAATTCCGGCAACGTCCTCGATCCCACCCCGCCGCTGATCTCTCACCACTTCCCGATCGCCACCTTCTTCGCCTCATCCGCGGATACCTCTTCCCCCACGCTGCCACGTTTCGGCTTCATCAGCGGCTCCGGTTTGACCGGCTGGTTGTGCAGCATGTCGCGTCCGGCCGCGATGCCTTCGACGGCCTGTAGCTGCAAGCGCTGTTCGTCGCGTTTGCGGATATCGTCGCCGATCGCCTCTGCATCCGCTTCCGGCATGCCCAGCGCTTCCAGCGTGCGGCGGCCGAACAACAGGCCGGATTCCAGCGTTTCGCGCAGCTCGTATTCTACGCCCTTGCCGCGCAGCTCGATCGTGTGAATGCGGTCATAGGAGCGCACGAACAGGCGGGTATTGGGGAATTCCTTGGCGATCAGATCGACGATGCGGTCGGTGGTTTCGCGTTTTTGGGTCAGGACGGCAACGATCTTTGCCTTTTCGATGCCGGCCGATTGCAGCACGTCGCGGCGCGTGCCGTCGCCGAAATAGATGCGGAAACCGAACAGCGCCGCCTGACGGATGCGGTCCGGACTGTCGTCGATGACGGTCACCGATCGGCCGCCGGCCAGCAGGATCTGCGAGGCGATCTGGCCGAAACGTGAAAAGCCGATGATCAGCACATCGGCGCCGGCACCTTCAAAATCCTCTTCCAGTTCCTCACGCTGTCCCTCCTCCTTGCCGATCAGCCTTTTTGCCAGCAGCGAGCCAAGCGGCGTCAGCGCCATCGAAATCGTCACGCTGGCGATCAGAAGCGAGGTGGCGCTTTGCGACAGAAGGCCGGCGGCGGTGGCGGTGGTAAACAGCACGAAACCGAACTCGCCGCCCTGTGGCAGCAGGAAGGCGATGCGCACGGCATCCGCATGGGAGGAGCCCCACAGCCGCGAAATGCTGTAGAGAACCGCCGCCTTCACCAGCATGAACAACGGCACGGCCGGCAGGATGATCATCAGATTGTCGGCAATCGCCGACAGGTCGAGCGACAGGCCGACAGCCATGAAGAACAGCGCCAGCAGCAGACCACGAAACGGCTCCACATCCGCTTCCAGCTCGTGCCGGTAGGAGGATTCCGACAGCATGACGCCGGCCAGAAACGCACCCATCGCCATGGATAGGCCGACCGCCTGCATGGCCGCCGCCGATCCGAGCACGACGAGGAGGGCGGCCGCGATCATCACCTCGCGGGCGCCCGTGCGGGCAATGATCTGGAACATCGGGGTCAGCAGGTATCGGCCGGCCAGAATGACGGCGCCGATCGCGCCGATTGCCACGGCGAAATCCTGCGCAAGAGGCGTTGTGTCTTCGCCCGGACCGGAACCCAAAATGGTGACCAGCGCCAGAAGCGGCACGATGGCCAGATCCTGAAACAGAAGAATGGAGAAGGCGCGCTGGCCATAACGGGTATTGCTGTCGCTATTGTCAGCCAGGATCTGCAGCGCGAAGGCGGTGGAAGACAGCGCCAGTCCGAAACCGGCGATCAGCCCGCCGCGCCAGCCGGCCATGCCGGTGAGATAGGCAAGCGCGGACAGAACAAGCCCGGTGATGACCACCTGCGCCGTGCCGAGCACAAAGACGTCGCCGCGCATCTGCCACAGGCGCGACGGCTTCAGTTCCAGCCCGATGATGAACAGCAGGAACACCACGCCCAGTTCCGACACATGCAGAACCTCGCCGGCATCGGTGATGGTGTGCAGGATCGGACCGATGACGACGCCTGCCGCCAGATAACCGAGAACGGTGCCGAGACCCAGCTTGCGGAAAAGTGGAGCCGCCAGCACGGCGCCGCCGAGCAGAAGGAGGGTTTCGGTAAAAAGCGTCTCGGGCGCTGCCATTGGACAAGCTCATCATGCAGGAGTGAATCAGGCGAAGTCCAAGAATCGCTGGTACGCCCTTGATGCGTCATGTAGTGCACAATAAATGGATTCGGAACGAAAGGCCTGCACATGTCCGCTGAAATCGATTCCGAAACTCTTCTCTCCCGCGCCTCCGAACTGATCGACCTCGCCATCAAGGCGGGTGCGGACAAGGCCGATGCCGTGATTGTCCGTTCGCGTTCGCGCTCCGTCAGTGTCCGTCTGGGTAAGGTGGAAGGGACAGAATCGTCCGAAAGCGATGATTTCGCGCTGCGTGTTTTTGTCGGCAACAAGGTGGCGAGCGTTTCGGCCAATCCCGGTTTCGATATCAAGGTTTTGGCCGATCGCGCCGTGTCCATGGCCAAGGTCTCTCCGGAAGATCCGTTTGCCTGCCTGGCCGATGAAGCCAATCTGGCGCATTCCTATCCGGATCTTGAGCTCTACGATCCGACCGAAGTATCGACCGACCAGCTGCGTGATGCCGCCCTTGCCGCCGAACAGGCAGCGCTTGAGGTGCCGGGCGTCACCAATTCTTCGGGTGCGGGTGCATCCGCCGGTGCGGGCGGGCTTGTCCTCGTCACCTCGCACGGCTTTTCCGGCTCCTATATGGGCAGCCGTTTCGGCCATTCCGTCAGCGTCATTGCCGGCGAAGGCACGAAGATGGAGCGTGACTACGATTTCGACAGCCGCCTCTATTACGCCGATCTCGACGATGCCGCGCTGATCGGCCGCCGTGCCGGTGAGCGGGTGGTCAAGCGCATCAATCCGCGCCAGGTCGATACCGGCAGCAACGTCACCGTCGTCTTCGATCCGCGCATCGCCCGCGGTTTCGTCGGCACCATTGCCGGCGCGATCAACGGTGCCTCGGTTGCCCGCAAGACCAGCTTTTTGCGCGACAAGATGGGCAGCCAAGTTCTGAAATCCGGCCTCAACATCACCGACGATCCGCTGATCGTGCGCGGCGGCTCCTCGCGTCCCTTCGATGGCGAAGGGGTGAAGGGCGAGCGTATGGTGATGATCGAGGATGGTGTGCTGAAACACTGGTTCCTCTCCACCTCCACCGGTCGCGAACTGGGCCTGCCCACCAATGGCCGTGGCGTGCGCGGCGGAACATCGGTGTCGCCTGCCTCCACCAATCTGGCGCTGGAGCCGGGCGATATTGCGCCGCAAGACCTCATCCGCCAGATCGGCAACGGTTTTTACGTCACCGAACTGATCGGCCAGGGTGTCAACATGATCACCGGCGAATATTCGCGCGGCGCCACCGGTTTCTGGATCGAGAATGGCGAGCTGACCTTCGCCGTCTCGGAAGTCACCATCGCCTCCAATCTCAAAGACATGTTCATGCGGCTGACGCCGGCAAACGATATCGACCGCAAGTTCGGTACCGCTTCGCCGACCATCGCCATCGAGGGCATGACGCTGGCTGGACGCTGAGATGATGGAAAGCGACCGCTGGCAAAAGGACCTCGATCTCATCCGTGATGCCGCAAGGCAGGCGGGAGAGGTCGCGCTCGGTTTCTTCGGCCAGTCGCCGGAAGTCTGGTGGAAGAACGAGGGCCAGTCGCCCGTCAGCGCCGCAGATTTTGCCGCCAATGATCGCCTGCTGAGCCTATTGAGGACAGCCCGGCCCGACTACGGTTGGCTGTCGGAGGAAAACGACGATGATCCGGCACGCCTTGCCGCCGAGACCGTCTTCGTGGTCGATCCCATCGATGGCACGCGCGGTTTCATCAACGGCGCCACCAACTGGTGTGTCAGCGTCGCGGTGGTGCATCGCGGCTCTCCGGTGGCGGGCGTATTGTTCGCCCCGGCGCTGGCTGAAGAATTTTTTGCCGTCATCGATGGTCCGGCACTGAAAAATGGCGAGGTCATATCGGTCGCCGATCACCGCCCGGATGATGTCCTGAACATTGCCGCCTCCGCCGAGATGGTCAACAAGTTCGAGCCGGAATACCGCAAGCTCCTGAGCCGTGTAAAACATGTTCCGTCGCTGGCCTACCGGCTGGCCATGGTCGCGGATGGCCGCATTGATGGAACGCTGGTGGCGCGCAACTCGCATGACTGGGATCTGGCCGCAGCCGACCTGATCCTTTCTCGGGCAGGTGGCAGCCTTGTGGAAACCGATGGTGCGCGTCTCGTTTACAATCGCGAAACCGTGAAGCATGCAACGCTCTTTGCCGGCGGCGAATCAGTTATCAAAAGCCTGCTGCGTCAAGCCCATTCGGGTTGACCTTTGGGGGGGAATCCCTCAATGACAGCCAAATAAGGCAGGCCTGTTGCCCCACACGTCCTTGAGAGATTGACATGACCGGAACCACCGAAAAGAAACAGCTTCTGCACCTCGTTTTCGGAGGTGAACTGTCCGACCTGACCGACGTGCAGTTCCGCGATCTGTCGGAACTCGATATCGTCGGCATCTTCCCGGATTATGCCTCTGCCCTCACGGCCTGGAAGTCCAAGGCGCAGCAGACCGTCGATAATGCGCATATGCGTTATTTCATCGTGCATATGCACCGCCTGCTCGATCCGAAGGCAACGGGTCTCTAAAGGTTGCCGTTGTCGCGGGAACCGGGCCTTGTGGTTATCGGTTCGCATACGGCAGCTACCCCTTTTTTTGACGTATTTGTGAAGCAGAACGCGGACGCTATAAGCAATATATGCTAGGGGTAGGGCTATTGACATCGATGGTGAAGGATCAGGGGATGATGCGATGAGCAAAGGCTTGGCGCGCGTTGCTTTGACCGGATACCGCGTTGTTGGTATTCTTGCATATCCATTTACCGGCGGTTATCTCGCCTACCGCACTGTCAAGGGCAAGGAAGACCGCCAGCGCCGTCTGGAACGTTTCGGTTATGCCAGCCAGCCGCGTCCGTTCGGCCCGCTTGTGTGGGTTCATGCCGCAAGTGTGGGCGAAACGCTCGCCGTCATTCCGCTGATCCGCGAATTCGGCCGGCGCGGCATCCATGTTCTGCTCACCACCGGCACCGTTACATCAGCAGCGCTCGTTGAAAACCGCCTCGGCAACGAGGTCATCCATCAATATGTGCCGCTCGACGTCAAGTTCGCCGTCAAGCGTTTCGTCAATTACTGGCGTCCGGATGTGGCCATTACCGCTGAATCCGAAATCTGGCCGACCACGATCGCCGAACTCAATCGTCGTCACATCCCGCAGATCCGCGTCAATGCCCGCATTTCCGATCGCTCCTTCGATCGCTGGAAGGGCTTTGGCGGCATTGCCGAGCAGCTGTTCGGCAAGATGGCGCTTGTTGTTGCCCGTTCGGATGTCGATGCGGAACGGTTCCGCGATCTCGGCGCCTGGCCGGTCACGGTTTCCGGCAATCTGAAGGGCGATACCGATCCGCCGCCGGCCGATCCGGCTGTCGTTGATGCCTATCTGGCGCAGATCGGCAATCGCAAGACCTGGGCCGCCATCTGCACCTTCGCCGGCGAGGAAACGGCCGCCGCCACCGTTCACCGGGCGCTCAAGCCGCGCAACAACCAGCTGACCATCATCGTGCCGCGCCATCCCGAGCGTGGCGATGAGATTGAAGCCATGCTTGTCGAGCAGGGGCTGAAGGTCGCCCGCCGCTCGCGCAATGACGTCGTCACGCCGGATACCGATATTTTTCTCGGCGACAGCATCGGCGAGATGGGCATGTATCTGCGCCTCACAGAAGTCTCCTTCGTCGGCCGCTCATTGACGGCCGAAGGCGGCCAGAACCCGATCGAGTCAGCCATGCTGGGCTGCGCGGTTCTCTCCGGCAGCAATGTCCAGAATTTCCGGGAAACCTATCAGCAGCTCATCCGCAAGGGTGGTGCGCGCATGATCCGCGATACCGAAATGCTGGCCAAGGCCGTGCATTACCTTTTGACCAACGATATTGCCCGCCGCAACATGATTGATGCCGGCCAGGAAGCTATTCAGGACATGCGCGGGGCGCTGTCGGCCACCGTCAAGGCGCTGGAGCCCTATATCAACCCGCTGGCGGTTTCCGCGGCGCTGCATCCCAAAACCGCAGCCCAATAATGGTCGATCCCGATTTTTCAGCGATCAAGGCCATCCTGTTCGACAAGGACGGCACGCTTCTGCGTTATGATGAGAGCTGGGGGCCGGTCAACCGCGAGGCGGCCCGCATCGCTGCCAATGGCAATGCCGCACTCGAAGCCCGCCTGCTTGATGTCGGTGGCATGGATGATGTGTCCGGCCACACCCGCGCCGACAGCCTGTTTGCGGCCGGCAGCGCCGCCGATATCGCCCGTGGCCTCGTTGCCGCCGGCTCGCCGCTCGATGCGGAAGACCTGACGCAAAAACTCGACGCGCTTTTCCTGCGCGCCGCCGATTATTCCGTGCCGGCCGCCGATCTTGCCGGTTATTTCGGTCGGCTGAAGGCACGAGGTTTGAAGCTCGGCGTCGCCTCGAGCGACAACGAGGCCGCCATTCGCGCCACGGCCGAGCGTTTCGATTTCGCAAGGCATCTCGATTTTGTCACCGGTTATGACACGGGCCACGGCGTCAAGCCCGAGCCGGGCATGCTGCTTGCCTTCGCCCGTTCGGTCGGCGTGCAGCCGAGTGAGGTCGCCATGGTCGGCGACAACAAACATGATATGCATGTCGGCATTTCTGCAGGCGCGGGCCTCAAGATCGCGGTGCTGACCGGCACCGGCACGGCGGAAACCTTGTCGCCGCTCGCCGATCTTGTGCTTGCGGATATTACCCTGATTGAAGGTCTTTTGCCGTAATACCTTGCCTTTTCGGCTGTTCTGCCGTTTTTAGCCGCAGATAGACAAGAGCAGAGACGAAAATGGTTTCCGAAGCGCCGCCCTTCTGGTGGACAAAGGCCGACTGGCGCGCCTGGGGGCTGTCCCCGATTTCCTTCCTTTACGGCCGCATTGCCGGTAGCCGCATGCGCAAGGCGAAACGCGGCCACGTTCCCATTCCGGTCATCTGCATCGGCAATTTCACTGTTGGCGGCGCCGGAAAGACCCCGACCGCCATCGCCATTGCCCGCGCGGCCATCGCCCGTGGCCTGAAACCCGGTTTCCTCAGCCGTGGATATGGCGGCTCGCTCGATGTGGTGACGGTCGTTGATCCGCATCATCACCGCGCCGATGCGGTCGGCGACGAGGCACTGCTTCTGGCCCGCGAGGCGATGACGGTGATTTCCCGCCGCCGTGTGGATGGCGCGAAAAGGCTGGTCTCGGAAGGCGCCGACCTGATCATCATGGATGACGGTTTCCAGAGTGCGCGGCTGGAGCTGGATTTCGCGCTTGTCGTCATCGACAGCAATCGCGGCATCGGCAACGGCCATCTCGTGCCCGGAGGCCCGGTGCGTGCGCCGATCTCCGAACAGATGCATCAACTGTCCGCCATCCTCAAGGTCGGCAATGGGCCGGCCGCCGATGCGCTGGTCCGGCAGGCGGCACGCGCCGGCAAGCAGATCCACGTCGCCTCGGTGGTGCCGCGTCCCGATCCGTCATTGGTCAACCGGCATGTGTTCGCCTATGTCGGCATTGCCGATCCGGAAAAATTCTACCGCACACTGACAAGCCTCGGTGCCGCCATCGTCGAGCGTCGCGCCTTCCCGGATCATCATTATTTTACCGAGGACGAGATCGACGATCTTCTGAAAGATGCGGCGAAACAGGATCTGCTGCCGGTCACCACCTCCAAGGATGCGGTGCGGCTGGCCGGTCATCCCGGCAAGGCGCAGGAACTGGCGGAAAAGACCACGGTGGTGGAGATCGACATGGTGTTCGACGATCCACATGCGCCGGATCACATCATCGATGCGGCGATTGCCAATTGCCGCCAGCGTCTGCTGAAGGCGAAATAAGAAAGATCAGAAGATCAGGCGCGTTTCTGGTTGGGCAGAATGCCGGCACGTTTGTCGGCTTCCAGCGAGGCCGCGCAATCGGCATAGGGTTCCTGCCGCGCCACGCTCCAGTAACGCAACTCGTCGAGCGGGATATTGGCGCCGGTCATGGCGCAGATCACGAAGGAACCGGAGGTGACGATCTGGTAGTCGCCGTCGAGATAGCGAAGTTTTGCCTCGCGGAAGCTCGCGCCTTCAAAACGGTTCATCCTGGGTCTCCTGCCGAAAATCTTTGATCCGAAAATCATGTGTGGTGATTACCGCGAAGGTGAGGGGATGGGAAGGGGAGTGTTGATGCCATCGTCGCAGGTCGTGGAAATGGACCATTTTTTCGCAGCATCGAACCTCGCCGTAAACAAGCTGGACTGGTATAGATGACGAGGGATACCCAAGTTGATCAATGGCAGTTCATTGCCGGAGGCTCACATGTTGCTCGATCAATTCCGAAAGAACAGGGACGCGATCAGGGAAATCGGACGAGACGCTGTCGAAAAAGGTCGGCAGATCGGCTTGGATCCGTCCTGGGCTGATGACAAGCGACAACATGGCCATGCTGAGCAGGTTATGCGTGGCACTGACGACAACAAAAATTCCGGTCATGATCTGCAATCGGGCAATGTTCGCGCCAAACGGAAAATCTAGTGCGCCATGCGAAAGCCCCAATGCACCATCTTCGCGGGGCCAAACGGGTCGGGTAAATCCGCCATCTACGACAAGATGCAAAATGATGTTCCTGGTGTGTTCATCAATGCCGACCAGATCGCCTTAAATCTCAGATCCCATGACGTGGCGACCCTCGATACTTCCAGCTATCGGGTCAAGGCTGGCCGTATGGCTATCGAACAGGTCAATCGGCATATTACGGCAAGGCGCGATTTTGCATTCGAAACGACATTGAGCAGCCAGCATTCGCTTCGTGTCATGCGGCGTGCCCGGCAAGCCGGTTTTGCTGTGGGCCTGATTTATGTGATCCTTGATACCTGGCAACGCAATCTTGATCGAGTGCACTTCCGGGTGAGGACAGGCGGCCACCACATTCCAGATACCGATGTTGTCAGGAGATATGAAAATTCCCTGCAAAATTTGCCGGTGGCACTGAAACTTGCCGATGAAGCCGTCATCATCGACAATTCCGCGATGGAGCCGATCTACCTCTTCGAAATAGGAAGCGAGCTGATCATTCGGGAATATGACAGCGACATCGAACTGCATCGACGCCTGCTGCAAATTGTCGAAAGCGCAGGCATGAATCCGCGGGATGGTGAAGCCGGCACGCGCTGACCTTCGCTTTCAAGCCAGTTCAACTGCGCCCGAACAACCTTTCGATATCCGTCAGCTTCAGTTCAATATAGGTCGGGCGGCCATGGTTGCACTGGCCCGATCCCGGTGTCGCTTCCATTTCCCGCAACAGCGCATTCATCTCCTCCGGCTTCAGCCTTCTGCCCGAGCGCACCGAGCCATGGCAGGCCATGGTCGCCGCCACATGTTCCAGCCGGCCCTTCAGCCCACCCGCCGTGTTCCATTCCGCCACCTCGTCGGCAAGGTCGCGGATCAGGTCGGAGGCATCGACCTCGCCCAGCATGGCCGGCGTTTCGCGCACGGCGATCGCACCGGGGCCGAATCGCTCAATGGCAAGCCCCAGCCGGTCGAGCGCATCGGCATGCACCATCAGCCGGTCGCAATCCTCCTCCTGCAGGTCGATGATCTCGGGAATCAACAGAACCTGCGAGGGCAGGCGGTCGGCATCCAGCGCCTTGCGCATTGCCTCGAAGACCAGCCGTTCATGTGCCGCGTGCTGGTCGACGATGACGAGGCCATTTTCCGTCTGTGCGACGATATAATTTTCATGCAACTGCGCCCGCGCCGCACCAAGGCGATGCCGCACCGGTTCATCCGCCACTACGGCCGCATCAAACCGTTCGGCCCGCGCGCTCGGCATGGTCATCGTCTCGAAACCGGTCTGCCTTTCGGCAAACCCTGTCTGCTGGAACGGCCGTGACGGCGAGGTGGCAGCATTCCAGGGCTGACTGGGCGCGGAGGCATGCCGCGAGGCTGACCAGCCGCCGCCGAAACCACTGCCGGAGCCACTCATGCCAGAGGTGCCCATAGCGGAGCCACCATGGCCGGCGGAACCGCCGTCCGTTTGCCCCGTAAAACCTTGCGGCTGATAGCCACCCGGCGTTTCCGGCCGGAATGCTCTGAGCAATCCGCTTGCCCCTGTCGTTGCCGCCCGGTCACCTTCCCTTGCCAAGGCCTGCCTTATCGCCCCGACGATCAGCCCGCGCACAAGGCCCGGATCGCGAAAGCGCACGTCGGACTTGGCCGGATGCACATTGACATCCACCAGCGCCGGGTCGAGCCCGATGGAGAGCACCGCGATCGGATAACGCCCGGACGGAATGGTTTCGGCATAGGCGCCACGGATGGCGGATAAAAGCAGCTTGTCCTGCACCGGGCGGCCGTTGACGAACATGTATTGGTGGCCGGAATTGCCGCGGTTGAAGGTCGGCACGCCGGCAAAACCGGTCAGCGTCACATCTTCGCGCGCCGCATCGATCTCGATCGCATTGTCCTTGAACTCTGCGCCCAAAATCTGCGCCATGCGGGCCAGATGATCGTCCCCGGTGGCCGGCAGTTCCAGCGTTGAGCGGTCGGGACCGGAGAGTACAAACCGCACCTTGGGGAAGGCAATCGCCATGCGTTTGACCACTTCGGTGATCGCGCCGGCCTCGGCCTTTTCGGTTTTGAGAAACTTCAGGCGGGCAGGGGTGGCGAAAAAGATGTCGCGCACCTCGACCACCGTGCCGGCATTGGCCGCTGCCGGTTTGACGGCGGATGTCTTGCCGCCGACAACGCTGACCTCATACCCTTCCGACGCCCCCTGCTGGCGGCTGGTAATCGTCAGCCGTGCCACCGAACCGATCGACGGCAGCGCCTCGCCGCGAAAACCGAGCGTGCGGATATCGTCGAGATGAACGTCGATCTTGGAGGTGCAGTGACGGCGCACGGCCAGTTCCAGATCGGCCGCATTCATGCCGGACCCGTTGTCGGTGATGCGCATCAGGCTCTTGCCGCCACCGGCGGTGGCGATCTCGATGCGGGTGGCGCCGGCGTCGATGGCGTTTTCGATCAGCTCCTTGGCGGCACTGGCGGGACGTTCGATCACCTCGCCGGCGGCGATCTGGTTGATCAGCGTTTCTGAAAGAAGTTTGACTGGCATGGCGCCATTTTCCCGGATTCGCTGGTGGCTGCATAGGGGCAAGCAGACCGCGCTGGCCTGATTGCGACGATTAATTCGACTTTAAGACAAAAGCGCTACATCTGCGGCGGGTAATCAAACCTGCCGATCTCTTCCCCATGGCCTGTTGAGCCATCGGGTGCCAAGCCGGAAACGCCGATCACCGATCGTCTAAGATCGTGATTGCCGGGCGTCAAGACAAGGTGTGAGACGATCGACAGGTTCCGCGGTCCGGTTTTCGCCGGGTCGCCATGTGGGGTGCAGGAGTCGTTTGATGAATGATTTGACGTCCGAGGACGCAAACATTCAATCCGCCATGTTGGATGTCGTTTCCGAAGCCATTTCGGGGGCGTTCCTGGTGTATGACCGCGACGACCTGATCGTTTTCGCCAGCCCGCAACTGCGCAATTTTTTCCCCTCCATCATGCCGGCACCGCGCAGCCGCATGCGCGATTTTTTCGGCCTGATCCACGACGCCGGCAGGCTTTCCGGCCGCGACGGGCTGGCAAGGCCGCACCGGTCGCCACTGCGCCGCGACGACTGGGTCGCCGAGCAGATCGCCGCGCTGTGGAAGGAGCGATCCGAAACGCTGGAACGCTTCGGGCCGGAACGCTGGATTTCCTATACCAAACGCCGCCTGTCTTCCGGTTATGGCGTCTGCATCATCCGCGACGTTTCGGAAACCAAGAAACGCGAGGACCAGTGGCGCGCCGATATGGAACGCGTGCAGGTCACCGAGGATATTCTCGACAATCTGCCGGTGCCGATTCTTGTCAAGGACCGCAATTTCCAGTTCGTCGCCGTCAACAAGGCGGCCTGCGATCTTTACGGCCTGCCGGCCGCCGCCATTCTCGGCCGCCGCCTGTCGGATCTGCACAAATCCGATCTCGTTGAACGGCTGGACGATACCGCCCGCCAGGTGATGGAAACCGGCATAGCCATCGTCACGCCGGAACAGATGATCCGCGCCGATGGCCGCGAGGCATCGATCGTCACCAGCCGTTACCGCATAGGCAAGCCGGGCCGGTATTTTGTCGTGGCTGTCATTCAGGATATTTCGGCGCTGGCCGAAGCGGAGTTTTCGCCGCCGCCGACAGAAGCCGCACCCAGCCTCGATTTCTCCGAAGCGGGTGTGATTTCATCCTATGCCAGCGGCCGTCGTTCGCCGCCGGCCGTTGTGCACCTCCCCGACAATGCCAAGATCCTGGTCGCGACCGGCAATGACGAACTGGCCGCTTTCGCGCTGGCGAGCCTGCTCGAGGCGGGTGTCGATTGTTCGCAGGTGGCGAACCCGGCGGAGCTGGACATCTTTCTTGATATCGCCGCCGAGGCCAAGGTCGGCATCGATCTCGTGCTGGTCGACAGCGCCATGGACATCCGCTGCATCGAGACCGCCGGCCGGTATGATATCGACGTTCTGGCGCTCGAACCTTTCCAGATCCGCGGCGACATGATCGGTGCCATCGAGCGCCATCTCGGCGAAAAACAGGCGGCGCGCGACATCGAACTGCAGCAAGAGCCGCTGCCGGAAGCCGGTGACTGGCAGATTTCCGACAAACCGCAGATCGATGTTCTGGTGGCCGAGGACAATGCCGTCAACCAGATCGTCTTTTCGCAGATCCTCGAAGGGCTTGGCCATCGTTACGCGATTGCCGTCGATGGCGAGGAGGCGGTGCGTATCTGGCAGGAACAGCGTCCACGCGCTGTATTGATGGATATCACGCTGCCGAAACTGAACGGTCTGGACGCCACCCGCCGCATCCGTGAGCTGGAAGGCGAAACCGGTGACACCGCCATTATCGGCGTATTGCAACCGGCATTCGAAAACGATCGTGAACAGTGCCAGCAGGCCGGCATGGATGCCGTCATCATCAAGCCGGTCAGCAGCGATGCCGTCGAAACCGTTTTCAGGGCGTTCGGTCTGGGTTGCGACCAGGAAAAGTCGAAGATCCTGTCTCTTTGATCACGTGTGCAATCGCACGCTGAAGTTTTCTTAATCTTTTCGTTTCATCCTCGTGTCTGCCTAAAGGTGATACGGGATCATGAAATGAAATTGGCAGGCGCCCAGTTGCCTCAGGTCAGCCAGAATGAACTGCAGGCCATGGCCTATAGCGATCCGCTGACGGGGCTTGGTAACCGCTACCGGCTGCGCGACAAGGTGCGCATGCTGGCGGCTGAACGTGCCGACGATCCCGCCCCCTTTGCCATCTGCATTGCCAATCTTGACGGTTTCAAACCGATCAACGATCTGTTCGGTGCCGAGGCGGGCGACGAGATCCTCTGTCAGGTCGGCCATCGCCTGAAAGCCTGTATTCCCGATGGCGCCACCGTCACCCGCCATGACGGCGACGAATTCGCTTTCGTTTTCCCGCTTGTGTTCGAAAAGAATGGTGCCGAGCGCATCGGCCAGATGATCAAGGATGTGCTGTCAGCCCCTTACGATCTCGGCGACCGCAATGTGCGCCTGTCCTCCTCCTTCGGTTTTGCCGTTTATCCCTTTGCCGGCGAGGAGTTCGAGGACCTTTTGAAAAGCGCCGAAACCGCGCTTTACCGCTCCAAACGTCGCGGCCGTGGCCAGATCACTGTCTATTCCCAGGAAATCGCCCAGGAGATGAAGCGCGCAACGCAGCTGGAACAGGCGCTGCGCAATGCCATCATCGCCGATGCGGTGGATGTCCATTTCCAGCCGATCGTACGCCTGCGCGATGGTGCTGTCCTCGGTTTCGAGGCGCTCGCCCGCTGGATCGATCCCGATCTCGGTTTCGTCTCTCCGGCCGCCTTCGTGCCGCTCGCAGAAGAGCGCGGTTTCATCGATGCGCTGTCGGAAACGCTGCTGCGCAAGGCGGCGGAAGCGGCCCTGTCATGGCCGCGCGAACTGTTTCTCTCCTTCAATCTGTCCTCGGCGCAGCTGATGGACCCCGGCACGGCGCAGACCATGCTGCAGACCCTTGCCCGCGTCGGTCTCGATCCCAACCGCGTCGAACTGGAAATCACCGAGACGGCGGTGATGACCTCGGCCGATACCGCACATCGCATCATCACCGAGCTTAGACAGGCCGGCGTGCGCATCTCGCTCGACGATTTCGGCACCGGCCAGTCCAGCCTCGGCCGCCTTCGCGATTTCACCTTCGACAAGGTCAAGATCGATCGCGCCTTCGTGTCGCGCATCACCACCGATCGCGCCTCCGAACACATCATCAAGGCGATCGTCGCCATGTGTGATGGGTTGGATCTGCAGGTTGTGGCGGAAGGCATCGAGGAACTGACCGAGGCGGAAAAACTGAAAGGCCTCGGCTGCGGCATGGGGCAGGGTTATTATTACGGCAAACCGGCCGACAGCATGGCGACGCTCAGATATCTCGAAGCGCATTACCGCGAATTCGCCCGCATCGAACGCATCACCGCCTGATACGGTCCAAGGGCAATCATATGGGGGCAATGTCCAATAATGTTTTCCTTCGGTGCGCCCAAAATTTCAGTGAAGCCACCGAATGACTAAGCCGTCTGAAATAGGGTTCGAGAGCGTTCGCGAGATTGGCGAATGGAGCAGTCTTCTTGAGGATGGCTCCGAGGAAGGTCGTCTTCTGCCTATTGCTTACGATTACACGAACTCCCTTAGATGGATGAAAACGCATCGTGGATGCTGGCATGGCCTGACCGTTGGAGGTCTCTGCGGCGTTTTCCTCTTTCGCATCGAACCCTATAATCAAATCCCGGAGTATCATTGGATCGTGGTGGGTCAGAAATGGCCTTATCCCAAATGGAACGATCAGAAAGTGGATACAAGCGCGGTTGCCAATGCAACATATGCCGGTTTGCCGCACGCCTATCTCTGGACAGGAATGCCGCCGGAATTTCCTGGGGCGGATTGTTCTCCCAATCCGGTGACGGCACTGGAATCCTATGTCGAGGTCATGCAGGATTGGATAGATGCGGTCAGGGCTGACGGCGATTTGGCGGAAGTTTTCCCGGTCGATGTTCCCGCGAACCGCAGTGCTGTTGACTATGCAGAGGATGTGGAGAGGTTGTTGCTTCGCATTCAGCGTGAACTGATCGACGGCCGATAACTGCCGGTATCGATCATCTGACGGATAACAATCGGCGTGCAATCGTCCAGCGATGATCAACGTTTTGCCCTTCCATCACAATCTGACGCTGTGAGAACAGTGCGCGCCGCTGGTGACGCTCGCCATATCCACGCCTGTCCGTGATTATCCCTTGATCCGTGACGGTGAGGGGAGAATGGCATGGCCTTGTCCAAATTCGTGTCCAACGATCCGCTGCTTCAACCCTTTCAGCTGAAACATCTGACCCTCCGGAACCGGGTCATGTCCACCGCCCATGAGCCGGCCTATTCCGAAGGCGGCATGCCGACCGATCGGTATCGGCTTTATCACCGCGAAAAGGCCAAGGGCGGCATCGCGCTCACCATGACCGCCGGTTCCGCCATCGTCTCGCGCGACAGCCCGCCCGCCTTCGGCAATCTGCATGCCTATCGCGACGAGATCGTGCCGTGGATGAAGAAACTCGCCGACGACTGTCATGAGTTCGGCACCGCCGTGATGATCCAACTCACCCACCTCGGCCGCCGCACCAACTGGAACAAGGGCGACTGGCTGCCGGTGCTCGCCCCGTCACCTATCCGCGAACCGGCGCATCGATCCTTCCCGAAGGAGATCGAAGACTGGGATATTGCCCGTATCGTCTCCGACTATGCCGATGCGGCACAACGCATGCAGGCAGCGGGTCTCGATGGCATCGAACTGGAAGCCTATGGCCACCTCACCGACCATTTCTGGTCTCCGGCCACCAACAGGCGGGAGGACGAATATGGCGGCTCATTGGAAAACCGGCTGCGCTTTACGCACCTGATCATCGATGCGGTGCGCAAGGTGGTCGGCCCGGATTTCATCGTCGGCATCCGCATGGTGGCCGATGAGGACTGGGACAAGGGTCTTTCCAAGGAAGAAGGTTTGGCAATCGCCCGATGTCTTGTGGACACGGGAAAGATCGATTTCCTCAATCTCATCCGTGGACATTTGGAACACGATGCGGCGCTGAACGAGGTCATTCCCATTCAGGGCATGCCGGCCTCGCCGCATCTGGATTTTGCCGGCGAGGTGCGGGCCGCCACAAAATTCCCCGTCTTTCACGCCGCCCGCATCGCCGATGTCGCCACCGCCCGCCATGCCATTGCCGAGGGAAAACTCGACATGGTCGGCATGACCCGCGCCCATATCGCCGATCCGCATATCGTCGCCAAGGTGATGGCGGGAGAGGAAAGCCGCATCCGCCCCTGTGTCGGCGCCACCTACTGTCTCGATCGGATTTATGAGGGTGGCGAGGCGCTCTGTATCCACAATGCCGCCACCGGTCGCGAGGCAATCATGCCGCACCGGATCGACAAGGCGGCGAAGCAGCGAAAGGCCGTGGTCATCGGCGCCGGTCCGGCCGGGCTGGAGGCGGCCCGCGTTCTCGCCGAACGTGGCCATGCCGTCACCGTGCTGGAGGCGACGGGAGAGGCGGGTGGTCAGGTCAATCTGTTGACCCGCAACCCGCGCCGTCGCGAAATGGTCGGCATCATCGACTGGCGGCTTGCCGAATTGGAGCGGCTGGGCGTGACCATCGCTTACGATACCTATGCCGAGGCCGAGGATGTGTTGGCGCTCGGGGCCGATCTTATCATTGTCGCAACCGGCGGCATGGCGCAGTTCCCGGAGATCGAGGCGGGCGAAGAGCTTTTGACCTCCAGCTGGGACATTCTCGCCGGTGCCGTCAAACCGGCCGAAACCGTGCTTCTGTTCGATGACAATGGCGGCCATCAGGGCATGAGTGCTGCGGAAGTGATTGCTCGTGCCGGTTCGGAGCTGGAAGTGGTGTCGCCCGAACGGTTTTTTGCGCCGGAAATGGGCGGCATGAACCATGTGCCTTATGCTCGTATCTTTGCAGAAAAGAACGTGCGGGTGACGATCAACACCCGGCTTCATGCGGTGCGGCGCGACGGCAATGTGCTGGTGGCGGTGCTGTCGTCGGATTTTGCGCCCGCTGTTCGGGTGGAGCGGCGCGTGGCGCAGGTGGTCGCCGAACACGGCACCATGGCCAATGACGAACTTTACCGGGCGCTGAAACCGCTGTCGCGCAATCTCGGCGCGGTCGATTATCCGGCGCTGATCGAACGGCGCGCACCATTACCTCAGACCGTGCCGGAGGCGGGGTTCGACCTGATCCGTATCGGTGACGCTGTGTCGAGCCGCAATATTCATGCAGCAATCTACGATGCGTTGCGGATGTGCTCGTTGCTGTGAGGGGCGTGGCTCGTGTCGCCATGCGTCGTCCGCTGTCAGGGTGGATGCAGGAAAACCTCTCCAGCGTCATCCCGGCCTTGAGCCGGGATCCAGCCAGCCCAAGTCCTTGGGCTGAAAGGAGTCCCTCGCCGCGCAGACGCGCGTCGGCTGGATTCCTGTGACGAGCACAGGAATGACGGAGACAGGGTGCCCACGTTTTCAAATCGCCACGCTCGAACATGGATGGAGTGGGAAGCCGAAAAAAGGGCGATGCCGAAGCAACGCCCTTTGAATTGGACCTATGACGGGTCCCTCGGTCCAGCCGATCAAGCCATTACGGCTTGGCGGGCGTTGCCGGGGTAGTGGCGTCATCGGCCGGAGCTGCGCCCGGAGCCGCCGGGGTTGCCGGAGCCGTCGTCGACGACGTGGTCGTCGCATCCGTGCCCGACTGTGCTGCGCTCTGCTGTTCGGCCAGCGTCATGAATTTCGGGGCCGATTGAAGCGCTTCGGCTGTTTCGGTCGTGGTCAGGCGTACGCTGTTTTCCTCACGCGTCACCGTCAGCTTGTCCATCGGAATGGCGACATTCTTTTCGCCGATGCCGAGGAAGCCGCCGACACCAACCACGGCTGCGACAACACCGCCGTTTTCTTCCAGGATCAGGTCGTTCACATCGCCGATGCTCTTGTCTTCGGCGTTATAAATTGACTTGCCCATGTAATCGCTGGCGGCGACCTGGGTGGCAGCCTGTTCAGTCAGATAGGTGCCGGAAGCGGCACCCGCATCAGCCGAAGTGCCGGAAGGCATTGCCGGCTTTGCCATCGTGTCGGCCGGTGCCGACTGTTCGGCGGGAGCTGCCGGTGCCGGTGCCGTGGTCTGGGCGAATGCCGGAGCAATCGCGGTGGATGCCATCAGGGCTGCGGCTGCCATCGTGCTTAGGATCTTGCTCATATCAAACCTGCCTTTCTCTCTTGGGTGGCGAGGCGCATCTGATGAAATCGCCTTGCCGGATCGACAGGAGAATGGCCGGAGAGCAGGATTGGTTCCGATTTTAATGACTAAAAAATAGGCGAAAAATTGCGGAACAATTCATCACTCCGCAAGTTCGGTACCTTCGATCGTATCTACTTTAAGTAGAGGTCTCTAAAGTAGATAATCCGGCTCGAAACGGCCTTTGACGCTGATGCCGAGGTCGACGAGATTGCCTGCCTTCAGGTCTGTCCTGCGCGCATTTTCGTCCATGCCCTGCCATGCGGATGTGGTCAGCAGACGGTCGGCATTCTGACCGAAAAAGGCCGGGCAGCTCGGCTGTTTGACCGGCACCTCGTAGCGGGCAAGCAGGGTGCCATCCGGCGCATAGCTGTCCACAACGCCCGAACCCCACCGCGCATTCCAGATCTTTCCTTCGGCATCGCAGACCGCGCCATCCATGCCGCCGGGCTTGCCATTGTTGTCTATCAGCACGGAAGGCTCGCCGGTCGGCAGGCCGGTTGCGGCATCGAGTGCCACCTGCATCAGCCGGTTGACCTTCGTATCGACGAAATAACCGGTCGCGCCATCCGGCGAAAAGCAGATGGCATTGGTGATGCTGATCCTGTCGAACAGCTTTGTCACCTTGCCCCTGGCGACATGGTAGATCGCGCCTGCGCCGTCTTCCGCCTTGCGGCCCATCGTGCCGATCCACAACGCGCCGGATTGATGGACGCGGCCGTCATTGGAACGGTTGCCCGGTTTGTCGGCCTCCAGATCCACATAATGCGCAAACTCGCCGCTCACCGTATCGCGAATGAACAGGCCCTTGTCGGAGGCGATCAACTGTCGTCCGGCATCGATACGGGCGAGAACGCTGCCCATGAAGGGCAGGAGGTGAACGCGGGTCTCGCCGCTGGCCGTGTCCAGCTCATGCAGTTCCTGGCCGACGATGTTGAACCACCAGGCTTTTCCCGTATGAGGATCGAAGGTCGGCCCTTCGCCAAGCTCGCTGGTGGCGGAGGAAAGCACCGAACCCTTGAAAGGGATGTTTTGCGCCGTCATGCCTCAGCCTCCCTTTTTCGCCGCGATGGCCGCATCGTAGGCGGTGATGGTCAGGCGGGCGCGTTCGCCCACCTCTTCCGCCGTCATGCCCGGCTTGTAGAGGCTGGAACCGAGGCCGAAGGCCAGAATGCCGGCATCGACATATTCGCCGAAATTGGCGTCGGATACGCCGCCCACGGCCGCGATCACCAGTTCCGGCGGCAGCACCGCGCGGATGGCGTTGATGCCGGACGGACCGAGAACGCTTGCGGGGAAAAATTTCAGCCCCGTGGCACCGGCGCGGGCTGCGGCCAGCGCTTCCGTCGCGGTGAAGACGCCGGGCAGGGTCACCATGCCCTTGGCGGCTGCGGTTTCGATCACGGCCGGCTCCACATTCGGGCTCACCATCAGCCTGCCACCCGCCGCTTCAAGCGAATTCACCTGCTCTACTGTCAGCACGGTTCCGGCGCCGATCAGCACATCTGCCGGTGCAATTTTCGCTGCCATCTCGATGGAGCGGAACGGATCAGGGGAATTGAGCGGGATTTCGATGGCGGTAAAACCGGTCTCGATCAGCGTGCCGACAACGGCCACCGCTTCGGTCGGTTTCAGGCCGCGCAGGATTGCCACCAGCGGGCGCTGCATGTGCGGGAAGGGAATACGGGTCATGGTCATGTCCTTAACTGTTGCCGCCAAAAACGGTTCTCGCCGCCTGTGAAAGGCCGCGGCGCACCGCCTCGTCGGCATCGATCGTGTTGTAGGGAAGGTTCAGCGCATCGAAGGCTGCCTCGTAAAGGTTTAGCAGGCGGCCGGAAGCGATCAGCCGGATCGGTGCGTCGAGCGTCTTGCGCTGCCAGCCATCCGCCATGCCGCCGGCGATTTCCGCGCCGATCAGTGTGCCGGAGAGGCGGGCCGCTGCACCGGTCGCATCCAGCCCGTCCAGCAACTGGCCGGAACGCACGGTAAAGACCAGATTGGTGGCGCGCGCCGGGTGGTCGAATGCCGTTTTGATCGCCGCCAGAAACACCGGGTGGCTGCCGTCGAAATCTCCGGCATCCTTCACCGCGTGGCTCAGGATCGAGTTTTTCGAGATCACGTCAAAAAGTTCGCCGGTCATGAAACTGGCAAAGCCGGTGACGGTCTCGCCACTCAACCGCACCCATTTCGAATGCGTGCCGGGCATGCAGAAAAGCTGCTCACTGGTCACGCTTTCATCGCGGGCACCCAGCAACTGGGTTTCCTCGCCGCGCATCACATCCGGTGCGCCACCGCGCTGGGCGATGCCGGGAAGGATGCGGATATCGCGCTTCTGATCGGGCACGATGGCCGCCGCCGTCAGCACGTCCGGCAGGGCGGCCGGCACATCGACATATCCTGCTTCCACCCAGCCCTGCCGCGCACCGGCCATGCCGCAGATGATCACCGGCAGATTTTCGGGCGCGACAAGAGCGTCGAGATGGCCTTCCAGGATATCGGAAAAGCCGGTTTTTGCAGCCGTGGTCATGCCTTCGCCGCTGCGGCGTTCGCCAAGTATATTGCCCTCGGCATCGATCAGCCACAGGCGAAAACTGCTGGTGCCCCAGTCCACTGCGGCATAAGCGGGAGATGTCGTCACAAAATTCCTCCGTCAACAATAATCCACTGGGCGGTCATGGCAGCCGATGCCGATGACGCCAGAAACAGGGTTGGTCCCGCCAGATCGTCGGCCACCAGCATGCGCTTCAGGCACTGCCGCTCGATCATTGCGGCAATCGACTGGTCCGTCAGCCACAGCCGCTTCTGTCTTTCCGTCACGATCATGCCGGGCAGGATGGCGTTGACGCGGATATTGTCAGGCCCCAGCTTTCCGGCAAGGCTTTTGGTCAGACCCAGAATGCCGGCCTTGGCGGTCGCATAGGCGGGCAGTTCACCCATGTTGAGCATGAAGGCGATCGACGAAAAGTTGACGATCGCGCCGCCGCCCTGCTGGCGCAGATAAGGCACTGCCGCCTGAGACACGAAGAAGACCGGCTTCAGGTTCACCGCCAGGCTGTCATCCCAGTCGGCATCGCTGACCGTATCCAGATCCTGCCGGTCGTCGCGCGCGGCATTGTTGATCAGCACATCCAGCCGCCCGAGCAGGTTTGCCGCCTCGTTCACCGCAGTCTGCGCCGCTGCCACGTCAGACAGATCGGCCTCAATGAAATTCACCGGATGCTGCGACGTCGCCGACAGTTTCTCCGCCAGCGCCCGGCTTTCCGCCACGGCAATGTCGATGAAGGCCACGCGAGAACCCTGCGCGGCAAAGGCCGAAGTCAGTGCCGCACCGATGCCGGTGCCTCCGCCGGTGATCAGCACGCCGCGGCCGGCAAGATCGGGGTGATGGGCGGACACTGCCGGCACTGTCTCCTCCACAGAGCACATCGATATGATTGTTCCGATATATGGAACAGTGTTTGATTATTTGGAATAACTTCGCTATGCAGGGAAAATTGTCAAGGCGGCAAGGGGCGACAAAGCGGCACGACATGGCGGGGCAAACTCACGAAAATGCAGCTTCGGCACGCGATACAGGCACGCTCGGCAAGGCGATGTCGCTTGTCGAGATGGTGGCGGATGCGCCTGAGCCCTTGCGCTTCACCGATATTCTCAACGCTTCCGCACAGCCACGCGGCACGCTGCACCGCCAGTTGCGGCATCTGGTGGAAGAGGGGCTGATCGAGCTCGATCATGACGGTGCCTATGTGCCGGGCCTGCGCCTGCTTCGGTTTGCCGCGCGGGCCTGGTCGCGCAACGAATTCCGGCAGCTGGCGGCACCGCATCTGCAGGTGCTGCATGACGCCACCGGTGAAACCGTGCATCTGGCGCTGTTGCGCGGTGCCGATGTGATCTATCTCGACAAGGTCGAGGCGCGACAGGCGGTGCGCATGCATTCGCTGATCGGCAATGCCTCGCCGGCCTATTGCACCGGCGTCGGCAAGGCGGCGCTTGCCATGCTTGCGGATGAACAGGTACGGGGGCGTCTTGAAGGCGTCTCGTTCGAACGCTTCACCGACACCACCCACGCCAGTCTCACGTCTCTGCTTGTCGATCTCGGCAGGATAAGAGAGCGCGGTTTTGCCTATGATCTGGAGGAGCATCAACAGGGCATCCGCTGTGTGGCTGCCTCGATCCACGTGCCTGAACAGGACATTCTTGCCGGTCTCTCCGTCACCGCGCCGGCTTACCGTGTGGGCGACGGCATTCTGGACGCCTGGTCGGTCCCGCTTCTCAAGGCGGCGGAAGCGATCGCGCGCGATGTTGGCGCGGGACTGGGGCCGAGGCACGGGCATGCGCAGTAAATTCCCCGTAATTTTACGGAGAAACTGTAAGTAATGTTTGCAAATCTAATCATGTATCATCATTGTCGCTCGTATTGCGAAGAGAGTGATTATCGTTTCGTGACGAGCTGACCGAAAGTCGAATGGGGGCGCTTGGGGTCTGGCCGGAGTTTTTATCTGGCCATGCGAAGGCGAAAAGACGAAAAATGAGACAAGTCGATATGGAAAATCTAGGCGCAGCCGCAGCCGGGGGTGTCGATATTGCCGAAATTCCTGCGCTGAAAACACAGTTTGATGTCTTCCGCTTCATGAAGCGGCTGACGGAGACCTATCGACAGCGGGCATTCATGGTGATGAACCTGCCTTCCGCCACAGCCACTGAACTGGCCGGCAATACCATCATCACCAATTGGCCTGCCGAACTTTTAACCGCGTTCGATCAGGCGAAGATGCTGGCCAACAGCACGCTGCTGCGCAAACTGCGGCGCACATCGGCACCGTTCGCCTATGACCTCGATCAGGTCATCAAGGGCAGCGGCAATGCTGTCGCCAAAAGCATGTTCGACCGCTTCAATCTGGTGCGGGGCGGGTATTTTCCGGTGCATGACATTTCTGGAAATCGCGGCGTCGTCTCGATCATCGGGGACGGCCCGGCCTTTTCGAAACAGCAGATGATGGAGCTGATGTATGTCTCCATCCACGTGTTCGAGCGCCTGTCCGATATCCGCAGTCTCGATGTCAAGGTGACTGAACAACTGAGTGACCGCGAACTCGATTGCCTCAACTGGACAGCCGCCGGCAAGACCAGCAGCGAGATAGCCGGAATCCTCGGCCTCTCCGAACACACGGTCAATCATTACCTCAACCGCGCCACCAAGAAACTGGATACCGTCAATCGCACGCAGGCTGTGGCAAAAGCGCTACGCGTAGGACTGATCAAATAACCACCTATTGCACTGCAATATTGGTATCATTCTGCTTAAAAAACAGACGCATCCCGCGGTGCAATATTCGCAATGCGGAATATATTTCGCGGTGCCGGAATTAACTTTCTGATTTACAACGTTATTTTTGCTATTGAACAAACTGGCACGATCCCTGCATTATTGTCTGCAGGTCCAGAGGGGACTGGAAGCGCACCAAGAGGCGCGACAGAAGAAAAGAACCGTCGTCGGTTGCCAGTGCGCCTTTCATGGCCTTGCACGGTAACCGGCGGCGGTTCTTTTTTGTCTCCCTGTTTATTTGGCCGTTCTCCTTTATTTGCTTCATGGCAATCACGACCTATAAGCCTCACTGTATAGCGGCGCAGCGCATCGTTGCGTTTTGGAATGGATGAAGAGGTCGTCGATCATGGCAGAAGTCACCAAAGAGCAGGTTCTCGAAACCCTTTCGAAGGTGCGCGGCCCGGATCTCGAAGGCGATATTGTTTCGCTCGGCATGGTCTCGGATGTCTTCATTTCCGATGCAAAGGTCTATTTTTCCGTCAGCGTGCCAGCCGAACGCGCCAATGAACTGGAACCGCTGCGTGCCGCTGCCGAGCGGATCGTCAAGGCCATTCCCGGTGTGAAGGGCGTGCTGGCCACGCTGACCGCCGATCGCAAGGCCGGCTCCGCCCCGCCACCGCGCCCGCAGCCATCGGCCCCTGCGGGCGGCCACCCGCACCCGCCAGCCGGCGGCCAGCCGCGGCCCGCAAAATCCGGCGTACCCGGTGTCGGCGCCATCATTGCGGTCGCATCCGGCAAGGGCGGGGTCGGCAAGTCCACCACTGCCGTCAATCTGGCGCTTGGCCTGCAGGCAAACGGCCTGCGTGTCGGCCTGCTCGATGCCGATATCTATGGCCCCTCGGTGCCGCGCCTTCTGAAAATTTCGGGACGCCCCGAACAGATCGATGGCAAATACATCAAGCCGATGGAGAATTACGGGCTGAAAGCCATGTCGATGGGTTTTCTCGTCGACGAGGAAACCGCGATGATCTGGCGTGGACCGATGGTGCAGTCGGCGCTGTTGCAGATGCTGCGCGAAGTCGCATGGGGCGATCTCGATGTTCTCGTCGTCGACATGCCGCCAGGCACCGGTGACGTGCAGCTGACCATGGCGCAGCAGGTGCCGCTCGCCGGTGCCGTCATCGTCTCGACGCCGCAGGACCTGGCGCTGATCGATGCCCGCAAGGCCGTCAACATGTTCCGCAAGGTGGAAATCCCGCTTCTCGGCATCGTCGAGAACATGAGCTATTTCCTCGCGCCCGATACCGGCAACCGTTACGACATTTTTGGCCATGGCGGCGCAAAAGCCGAAGCGACCCGCATCGGCGTGCCCTTCCTTGGCGAAGTGCCGCTGACCATGGAAATCCGCGAGCGCTCCGATGCCGGCACACCGGTTGTCGCTGCCGTGCCGGATGGTCCGTCGGCTGTCATCTACCGCGATATCGCCGCTGCCGTCTGGGCGCAGGTCTCGGGTCGGCCCCAGCGCAAGGCTCCGGCAATCGTCTTCGAATAACGGCGGTCAAGGAGAGGGCGGGAACCGTCGCCCGTCTTCGTCGTTCTTTGCCATCGTATATGCCGGTGACGCCGTGGAGAAACTGTCTTGATCAATGCCTATCATTCTCACGGTTCGGTCACGGCGCTTGGCGTTGAAGCAAATCCGTCCGCACTTGCCGACGATATCGTCTGGCTCGATCTGCTCGACCCGACCCCGGAGGAGGATCGGCATGTCGAGCAGCTTCTCGGCATAGAGATCCCGACGCGCGCCGAACTGAAGGATTTCGAGCCCTCCAGCCGGCTTTATATCGAAAAGAACGCGGTGTTCATGACCGCCTCGCTGGTCTGGAAAGCGGATTCGGAAACGCCCGAGATCACCGACATCGCCTTCATCCTCACGGCCGGCAAGCTGGTGACGGTGCGTTATGCCGATCCGAAATCGTTCAAGCTGTTCACCGCCGAATTGTGCCGCAAGCCCGCAGAGGCGCCATGGGTGGGCAAGATGCTGCTCGCCCGCCTGCTGGAAACCATTGCTGACCGCACGGCGGAAATCCTCGAGACCGCTGTCGTGCATATCGACGAGCTTTCGAAGGAAATTTTTCGCCCGCGCGCCACGCGCCGGCCGCCGCAGTTTCTCGAAAACAAGCTTGCCGATATCGCCGCCCATCACCGGCTGATCAGCAAGGTGCGCGACAGTCTCGGTTCGCTGTCACGCATGCTGACCTTTCTGCTGAACGTGCCGCAGATCCATCACCACCCGGAAATCGAGGACCTGTGCAAGACGGTTGAGCACGATATTGCCACCCTCTCGGAACATGCCGGTTTCGTGTCCAGCAATATCGGTTTCCTGCTTGATGCCTCGCTCGGCCTGATCAGCGTCGAGCAGAATTCCATCATCAAGATCTTTTCGATCGCCTCCGTCGTTTTCCTGCCGCCGACGCTGGTCGCCTCCATCTACGGTATGAATTTCGAACACATGCCGGAACTCAGCTGGACGATCGGTTACCCTCTGGCTTTGTTCGCCATGGTTCTGTCCGCCGTCATCCCGTTTTTCTTCTTCCGCTGGAAGGGCTGGCTGTAACGGCCCCGGCGGGACATCTCCGAGCCGATAACCGCACGGTTTTTCTTCACATTTTTGTCTCTTATGCGGCGTGGCCAAAAGGTCACGTCGCGCTGACGTTTGTGTGAAAACGCTAAAACGCCATGGTTTGCAGGGCTTGAGCCCGGAGGCGTTAACCGCTCATCAAGGTTAATGATTCATCTTCAGGGCATCGATTTGCCTTCGCCTGCTTTGTGTTTTGCCAGCGGCCTGCCTTGTGGAGTACCCGGTTTTGCGTTCGATCAGCGTTTTGCGTCGCAAGTCCTCGTTCCGTATGGAAGGGTGGACATCCCCCGCCGTCTTCGGCCTCGCCGCCTGGCTCGTCTTCCCAGCCGTTCCGTCGAATGGCGATCTCACCGATCTTCTGTCTGGCTTCGAGCGTGACGGCGCCCAGTGGCGCATGGTCATGACCAATTCGCCCGCCGGCTCCACCCATGATGCCGAACTGGCGTTTCCAAATGCCCGCGACGCCGGCATGCAACTGCCGGATGGCCGCAAGGTCGCCTTTGTCGGCAATGGCAAGCCGAACACGGAAAAGGACAATCCCGGCGACGGCACGACCGACGAGGAGCGCGTCAATCGTGGTGCCAAGAAGGGCCGTGTGATGGCGGTGGAGCGCATGCTGCCGCCCAAGGCATTTACCGCCGGCTCCGTTCTGCAGCGCACCAGCTATCTGTTCAGCAAGCCGGAAAAAGGCACGGAAAAGGTTGCCTTCGTGAAGCCGAAGAAGGGCGAAAAGAGTGTCGAGCTTGCGGCCTTCTATTTCCGCAAGAAGGAAGACAAGCTGATCGAGGGCGGCATGGACCCGATGATCGCCAAACTGGTCACCAATACCAACCCGGATATTCTCGCCACCGCCTATGCGCCGGCCAAGCCGGATTATTCCCGCCAGTCGCCATTCGATGCCATCCTGACCGATCCTTCGAAATCCGGACCGAATGCCGGTCGTTTCGTGCCCGAGATCGGCCCCAAGGATCACGCCTGGGCGGCAACGGCACTTCCGGCGGCCGCTTTTACGCCGAAGGAACAGCAGTGCCTCGCCTCCGGCATCTATTTCGAAGCGCGTGGGGAATCGGTGAAAGGGCAGGCGGCGGTCGCGCAGGTCATTCTCAACCGCGTCCGCAACCCGGCCTACCCCGACACGATCTGCGGCGTGGTTTACCAGAACGAGGATTGGCGCAACCGCTGCCAGTTCTCCTTTGCCTGCGACAACATCAAGGATCGCGTCCGCTCGGAAGAACACTGGAAGATGGCGCGCGAGGTTGCCATGGCCGTGACTGCCGGCAAGATCTGGCTGACCGAAGTCGGTTCCGCCACCCATTATCATGCCGTTTATGTGCGCCCGGGCTGGGCCCGTTCCATGCAGAAGGTAGGCCGCATCGGCCTGCATGTCTTCTACCGCACCTATGGCGGCGGCTGGAGCTGAGGTGTCACCGATTCTCCCGCCAGATTGGCGCCGAGTCTTGTGAAAACATCTAAGCATCTGATTTCCATCGGTTAATTTGTACTGGATGAAGCACTTGCAACGCCTTGACTATGCGGGCGTGCAAAACTATGTTGCGGCGACTTCAAAACGGGCCTTCAGGCGCGATTTCCTTGGCTCAGGCATCTCTGGACCGGCTTGCCGGGATGGTGATGGGGAGAGGATGACGCGAATGACGGATGACCGGGACGAAGGTCTGGAGCAGCGCCGAAAGCGCTTGACCGCGGAACTTGCGGAAAAGCGTGCGGACGACGCGGCAGGGGTGGTGAGGGAAGAGCAGTCGGAGGCGAGCCGCAAAGGCATGGCCCTCGGACTGAAAATATCCTCCGAATTCATAGCTGCGATCGCGGTTGGCGCTATGCTGGGCTACGTCCTTGGGCTGGTTTGGCCGGCGTCGAAGCCGTGGGGGCTGATTATCCTGCTCCTTCTTGGTTTCTGTGCAGGTGTGCTGAATGTACTTCGTTCGGTCGGAATGGTGGCGCCGTCACCGTTTTCCGGCAAGGATGATGCCAATTGAGACTGAATGACGCGGTGCCAAGCCGTTTCGTTGTAATAGAGAATACAAAGCGCGATATGCGCGGCGAAGGAAGAGGGTAAGCGGTGGCAAACGATCCGATCCATCAGTTCCAGATCTCCAAGATCGTTCCGATCGAGATCGGCGGCGTCGACCTGTCGTTCACCAATGCATCGCTGTTCATGGTCGCCACCGTCGCGGTCGCAACCGGCTTTCTGTATTTCGCTTCCGCCTCCAAGAGCCTGATCCCGGGCCGTGCGCAGTCGGTTGCCGAAATGTCCTATGAATTCATCGCCAACATGCTGCGCGAAGGCGCGGGCAGCCACGGCATGAAATTCTTCCCGCTGGTCTTCTCGCTGTTCATGTTCGTTCTGACCGCGAACCTGCTCGGCCTGTTCCCGTATTTCTACACGATCACCAGCCAGATCATCGTCACCTTCGCGCTCGCCGTTCTCGTGATCGGCACGGTCGTCGGTTACGGCTTCTACAAGCACGGCCTGCACTTCCTGAAAGTGTTCGTGCCGTCGGGCATTCCGGGCATTCTTCTGCCGCTGGTCGTGCTCATCGAAATCATTTCCTTCCTGTCGCGTCCGATCTCGCTCTCCGTTCGTCTTTTCGCGAACATGCTCGCAGGTCACATCACGCTCAAGGTTTTCGCAGGCTTCATCGTTTCGCTCGCGGCTCTCGGCCCGATCGGTATCGGCGGCGCAATCCTGCCCCTCATCATGACCGTTGCCATCACCGGTCTCGAATTCCTCGTCGCCTTCCTCCAGGCCTATGTCTTCGCGGTACTGACTTGCATGTACCTCAACGACGCAGTTCACCCCGGCGGGCACTAAGGATAACTACCCATTGGCGTCCTGAAGGCGTCAGTCATCAGCCGCAACACCCATTCTAAGGAGATCATCATGGAAGCGGAAGCAGCAAAGTTCATCGGCGCAGGTCTCGCTTGCTTTGGTATGGCCGGCACGGCCCTCGGCCTCGGCAACATCTTCGGCAGCTACCTGTCGGGCGCCCTGCGCAACCCGTCTGCCGCTGACAGCCAGTTCGGCCGTCTGGTATTCGGCTTCGCCGTTACGGAAGCTCTGGGCATCTTCTCGCTGCTCATCGCTCTCCTGCTGCTTTTCGCAGTCTAATTCGCGGCGAATTGATGCATACGGATGGCGGCGGCTCCTTTGAGGGTGGCCGCCATCTTCGATATTCGAATTCCACCTGGAGGTGATGATGTTCGTGACACCGGCACATGCGCAGACCGCGCCGGAAGCCACACAGACGCCGGCTGCACCGGGCGCCGCTCCCGCGGGCGAAGTGCATACCGAAACTGGTGTTGCTCATGATGACGCTCATGCAAGCGGCGTATTCCCGCCCTTTGACAGCGCCCATTTTGCTTCGCAGCTTCTGTGGCTCGTCATCACTTTCGGCGTATTTTTCCTTCTGATCCAGAAGGTTCTCGGCCCCCGTCTGGCTGGCATCCTGTCGGATCGCCATGACCGCATCGCCGCCGACCTTTCCGAGGCAAACCGTCTGCAGGCCGAAGCCGACGCAGCCGTCGAGACCTACGAAAAGGAGCTGGCCGCTGCGCGCGCCAAGGGCGCCGGCATTGCCGATGCTGCCCGCGAAGCCGCCAAGACCAAGGCAGCGAGCGACCGCGCCGCCATCGAAGCGGAACTGTCCGAAAAGCTCGCAGCCGCCGAAGCCAGCATTGGCGAGATCAAGGCAAAGGCTTTTGCCAACGTTGGCGACATCGCGTCGGACACCGCTTCCGCCATTGTTGATCAGCTGATCGGCGCCAAGGCCACGGATGCCGACATCAAGACCGCGGTTGCTGCCGCCAAGCAGGGAGCGTGATCCATGGCTTTTGATGCAACATTTTACGCTCTCGTCGGCCTGATCCTTTTCCTCGCGCTCGTTGCCTATCTCAAGGTTCCGGGCAAGATGGGCCACTCGCTCGACAAGCGCGCCGACAACATCCGCGAAGAACTCGACGAAGCCAAGCGTCTTCGCGAAGAAGCCCAGGCGCTGCTGGCTGAATACCAGAAGAAGCGTAAGGAAGCCGAAGAAGAAGCAGCCGGCATCGTTGCCGCTGCCGAACGCGAAGCAGCAGCCCTGACCGCAGAAGCAAAGCAGAAGACGGAAGAATTCGTCGCCCGCCGCAACGCGCTTTCGGAACAGAAGATCCGCCAGGCCGAAGCCGACGCGATCGGGTCCGTCCGCGCCGCTGCCGTCGACCTCGCAGTCGCCGCCGCCGAACAGGTGATCGCCGCCAAGACCGACGCCGCCACCCGCAACGCGCTGTTTTCGGACGCCGTCGCCCAGGTGAAGACGCGTCTGAACTGATCGATCCGATCAGAGTAAAAATTTGAAAAGCCGGGTGGTGACGCCCGGCTTTTTTGTGCTTTGTGGGGATCGTGTCGTCTTTGCTCGGTTTCAAAGCCGTACTGCGATGCCCACGCCATGATTTCCGGCCGATTTTGGGATCGGCCGATGCCTTGTTGGCAGTCCTGTTATCCATGGATGGATCGGGTGCCGCACTATCACCTCATCTGGGCGGATGAAGTGACGTCCATGTGCAGAACTGATGTGCCGTTTCCAGCAGATCACGACCCGCAGGGGTCAGATTATACTCCACATGCAGAATGGATTCGTCATATTCGTGACGCAGCAAAAGCCCTTCCGCGATCAATCTGCGCAGCGTGACGGTCAGCAGTCGATGGCTGATGCCGTCGATCTTGCGCTGGAGCGCATTGAAGCGAAGTGTGCCCTCCTCAATCGCCTCGAGGACAGGCAATGACCACTTGGCGGCAGACAACGAGAGCATTTGCCGGGCGCGTAACGTATTGTCGCTATCGCCCTGATTTTCCTCGGAATGAGGCGCGCTCGCCCCCGTCTCCACACCGGGCACCTTAAAGTGCGTACTGGCGGATGGTTCGCTGCAGCTTGATATTGGGGACTTCAACAGAAAGGGACCTCTATGATTTTGAAAACATACGCGAGGCTATTTGTTCGCTCGCTTGATGATGCCTTGCCTTTCCTTGAAAAACTAGTCGGCCGCCCGGCGGACCTCCGCTTCTGGTCAGACGACCCCAAATTGCTCCAGTCAATTGCAGGAGACGGCGCAAAACCGCATTCGGACCTGGCAGATGTCGAACAGGCCGCCATCGGCGATTTTCTGGTCATCGCTGGCGACGAGAATTCGCTTGCATTGGCGCGCAAGGCAGCCGGACCGGTGATCGTGGATGATCTCCAGCAAACAACGGACGCTTTGGTCATGGCCGGCGCTGTGGTCGTGCTGCCATCAACTGCCGTGGAGACCGGCGTGTTCAACTATATCCGACATCCGGACGGGATGTTGGTTGAGTATGTGGAGTGGAAGCCTGAACTCGTCGCACGGATGATTGGTAAACCAGGGGCCTAGCCGGGTGAATCTAATCCAGCACCACTCCATCCTTCTTCAGTGGCCGAAAACTCATCCGGTGCAACACACACGGGCCATGCTCGATGATGGCGCCACGGTGCTGCGCCGTGCCATAGCCGGCATGCCCCTCAAACCCATAGGCGGGCCACACAGCGCCGGCGCGCGCCATCATGCGGTCACGCGTCACCTTGGCGACGATAGAGGCGGCGGCGATCGAGACGGAGCGGGCATCGCCCTTGATGACGGCGCGGCCGGTGCAGGTGATGCCGGGCACGACGTCGCGACCGTCGGATAAAACGAGGGCAGGGGGCGTTTCCAGCCCCGCCACGGCGCGGCGCATGGCATCCAGGCTGGCGCGCAAAATATTCATGTCGTCGATGCGTTGTGGGCCGGATGAGGCAATCGACACCTGCGCCGTGGCGATGATCGCGTCGAACAGTTTTTCACGCTGTTTCAGGCTGAGCTTTTTACTGTCGTTCAGTCCCGCCGGAATGTTTTCAGGGTCGAGAATGACGGCAGCGGCAACGACCGGTCCGGCCAAAGGTCCGCGTCCGGCCTCGTCGGTGCCGGCGACCGGCCACAGGCCTTCCGCGCGGGCGGCCTCCTCTATGCTGAAATCGGGTTTCAGCGGCAGAGGATCAAAGAGTTTGGGAGAATCGGGCGGCGTGCTTTTTTTCATGGCGGCGAAAATCGCACGCCGACCCGATCTCCTGCAAGCCCCGGCATAACGGCGGCAACGTTTCCCGCAAGGGGGAGAGCGGGGCCGGGGCAATTCGACACGGAAAGCGGCGGTGGACCGTGTCGAAATTCTTGAAATGCGTCTTTACAGCAGCGACAGCTGCACGCCGCCTCCATCAGGCCGCACGAACAGATCGTCACGCAGAGACATGCCGCGCCGTGCCATACCGAGCCGTTTGGTCGCCATCTCGAAACGGCGGCCGATCTGCCAGGCATAGGGGCCGGCGCCCTTCATGCGCTTGGTGAAATCGGCGTCGTAATCCTTGCCGCCGCGCATCGAGCGCACGAGGTTCATCACATGCCGGTAGCGGTCCGGATAGTTTTGCAAGAGCCAGTCGCGAAACAGCGGGCTCACCTCCAGCGGCAGGCGCAGAAGCACATAACTCGCCTCGCGCGCGCCGCTCGCATGGCCTGCCTCCAGCACGCGTTCGATCTCGTGGTCGTTGAGCGCCGGGATGACCGGCGACATCATCACCGCTGTCGGGATGCCGGCTTCGGTCAGCGCCTTGATGGTTTCCAGACGACGCGACGGCGTAGCAGCGCGCGGCTCCATGCTGCGCGCCAGCTTGCGGTCGAGCGTCGTCACCGAAATGCCGACCTTGGCCAGACCCTTGGCCGCCATGTCGGAGAGAATGTCGATGTCACGCGTGATCAACGATCCTTTTGTGACGATCAGAACCGGATGCCCGGCCTTCTGCAGCACTTCGAGGATCTGCCGCATGATGCGCCATTCCTTCTCTATCGGCTGATAGGGATCGGTATTGGTGCCGATCGCGATCGGCCGCACCTTGTAATCCGGGCGGCTGAGTTCGCGTTCCAGCAGGCGCGGCGCATCCGGCTTGGCAAACAGTTTTGCCTCGAAATCGAGCCCGGCAGAGAGGCCCATATAGCTGTGCGTCGGGCGCGCAAAACAATAGATGCAGCCATGCTCGCAGCCGCGATAGGGATTGATGGAACGGTCGAAGCCGATATCCGGGCTGTCGTTGCGGGTGATTGCCGTACGCGGCTTTTCCACCTGCACTTCGGTGCGGAACGGTTCCAGTTCTTCCAGCGACTGCCAGCCGTCGTCAAACGTCTCGCGGCGCTGTTCCTCGAAACGGCCGCTCGGGTTGATGCCCGCGCCGCGTCCGCGCCGGCGGTCGATCTCGATCCGAAGACCGGAAGCGTTCACCAGTGCGTTGGCAATATCTGCCGTATGGCCAGGTGCAAGCGCACCCTGCCTCAAATCTGACAGCTCGTTCATCGGAATCTCCCGCAGGCGGCGATGCGCCGCTGCAATGACAAAATTCCTATCGAAGAAAACGGAACATTGCAAGAACAAAAATGCGAGATCCTGCGAGTGGCGTTTCGTGCCTTTATGGGCTAACTGTCACAAATGCTGACTGTCATCATGGAATGCCGCGATCAGGAAACGGAACTGGCGCAGACCCTGTCTGTGCTTGTGGCGGGCGCCGTGGAGGGGCTTGTGAGCGATGTGGTGATCCTCGATCACGGCTCTCGCGATGGCAGCGCGCGGGTGGCGGACGCGGCCGGATGCCGTTTCCATAACCATTGGGATATCAAGGACATCCTGCGTTCCGTGCGCGGCGAATGGCTGCTTCTGATGGAGCCGGGTGCGCGCCCGCAGATGGGCTGGATCGACGAGCTGGGCGAACATCTGGCGATGAACAGGCAGGCGGCGAAATTTTCGCCGTCACGCAATCATCTGCCATCCTTCTTCAAGCGGTTGAGCCGTCGTGTTCCGCCTCTGGAATATGGTTTCGTTCTGCCGAAATCACAGGCGATGGCAATCGCCAAATCGGGCATGCCGCTGGAGCAGCTGGTGCAGAGACAGAAGACGTTCATGCTGATCAGCGAGATGGTGCCGGCCTGGGCGGCGCGCAAATAGCCGCGCGCTGACGGGCCTTATCCGACCCCGCCCGGCACGGTGGATGTCGCGCAAAAATACCAGTCGGGACGCGCGCTGCTTAATGCCGCTGCGGCAGTCTGGGCCTTTTCCCCATTCTCGAAAATACCGAAACAGGTGGCGCCCGAACCGGACATACGCGACAGCAGCGCGCCCTCGGCATCGAGCATGGCGCGCAGTGTGGCGATCTCCGGCACCAGCATCGTTGCTGCCGGTTCCATATCGTTGCGCAACGCGGCCAGACAGTCGATCCAGTCCCCAAGGTCGGTGGCGGCGGGCAGCGCACTCACAGGTGAGTTGTCGCGCCGTTCCAGTGCCTTGAAGATGGCGGGCGTCGAGACGCCGATCAACGGATTACCGAGGACAAGCGCCATGGCCGGCATCTGCGGCAACACGCTTATCTGATCGCCGATGCCGCGTGCCGCAAGCGGCCTGCCGGAAAAACACATCGGCACATCGGCGCCGAGGGAGAGGAGCAGGGCCTGTCCCTCCTGCGGCTCCAGATCGGCGTTCCAGACGCGCATCAGGCCGTGCAGGGCGGCGGCGGCATCGGCAGAGCCGCCGCCGATACCGGACGCGACGGGCAGGTTCTTGTCCAGATGAATGGCAACGGGGCCGGTGATGATACCGGCAGCGGCGAGGCGCTGACGCAACCCGTCACGCGCCTTCAGCACGAGGTTGTCGGACGGGTCACCAAGGGCTGCGGCAAACCGGCCTGAGATGGAAAACCGGTCCTCGGCGGCAGCGGAGATGTCCAGCCGGTCGCCGGTATCGCAAAAGGTCACGAGACTGTCGAGCAGGTGATAACCATCGGCACGCCGGCCGGTGACATGCAGCGCCAGATTGATTTTCGCACGCGCCAGTTCGCTCGCCTGCGTCACCGTGGGTATTACGGTCATGCCTCGCCTGCCGCGTCAGTTGCCAGTGGCGGGGGGAGTGGCGGCTGGCGTGGCTGCCGGTGCTTCACCCGGCAGGTCGAGAACCATGCCCGGAAAGATCCGGTTCGGGTTGCGGCGCAGTGCCGGGTTGGCACGGATCAGCTCCATCACGCGGTCGCCATCGCCCAATGCGTCATTGGCGATCTTCCACAGCGTGTCGCCCGCATTCACCGTATAGCTGTTTGCCTTCGGCGCGGCATCGGCCGCCGGCGTCTCGGCCGTTGAAGGCGTGGCCGGTGCCGGATTTGGCGGCGTCACCATGGCGGTCTGCGTTTCGGTTTTTGCCGGTTCCGTCACCGTGGTTTCGGCGCGCTTGATCGGCTCGGCAGGCGGCAGGCCGTTGTCGATCTTCGCCTTGATTTTTGGAATTTCCGCTTCTTCCGGCTCCATGGTCAGCGCGCGCTTCCACTGGTAATTGGCTTCCAGCTTGCGGCCCACGCGCCAATAGGCGTCGCCCAGATGGTCGTTGATGGCGGCATCGCCGGCGCGCAGCTGCACGGCGCGCTCCAGTTCCGTCACCGCCTCATCGAACTGGCCGAGACGATAATAGGCCCAGCCGAGCGAATCGACGATATAACCGTCATCCGGCCGTGCATCGACGGCCTTGCGGATCATCGTCATGCCCTCATCGAGATTGCGGTTCATGTCGACGAAGGAATAACCGAGATAGTTCAGAACCTGTGGCTGTTCCGGGTTGAGCTCCAGCGATTTGCGGAAGGCGGGTTCGGCCTTGTCCCACTGCTTCAGGCGCTCATAGGCAATGCCCTGCTGGAAAAAGATCGTCCAGTCTGCCGGGCGTGCGATCGGGCCGACGACTTCGACAGCCTTGTCGTAATTCTCCGCCATGGCCTTGAAATCCTTGGCGTCGGAAAGAACGCTGCCATAGGCGAGATAGCTGCGCAGATCGGTCGGATCGGAAGCGATCAGGTTCTTGAGATGCTCGCGGGCTTCGTCCACCTTGCCGGTCTGGGCAAGGGTGAGGCCAAGCTGCAGCTCGGAAATGCGGCGCATCGGCGAATCCGCCGGCACCTTGCCATAGAGTTCGATTGCCTGTTTCGGCTGTTCCAGCTTTTCGGCAATACCGCCGAGCATGATCAGCGTGTCGGCGCTTTTCGGGTCCAGCGCATGCGACATGTGCAGGTAGAGCGAGACCATTTCTTCCGCGCCCTGGCGGTTCAGCGCGCCGCCGACGGAAAACAGCACGGCAGCAGCACCTTCGGTGGCGGTCGTTACCTGCTGGGCAGGCTTGTCGCCGCCCTCGATGCTCTGGCGCAGGGCCTTGAGCGGCGCGTAATTGCTAATCAGGCGGTCGCCGACGGCAATCGTGTCGAGCGCCTTCTGCTTGTTGCCCTGGCTGGCTTCAAGTCGCGCCAAGGCCATGATCGCGCGCATGAACGTGTCGGGCGTGGTGGCGACGCCATCATCGTTGGTGATCGCCGCCGTCAGGCTGGAGCGGGCGGTATTGATGTCTCCGGAAACCAGCGCCATGGCGCCGAGATGATAATCGGTAAACACCTTGAACCAGGCCGGACCCTTCATGCCACGCACCAGCGTCAGGGCTTCCTTGCCCTTGCCGGCGCCGACGCGTGCCCAGGCTGCCAGCAGCGTATGGGTGATGCGGTCGAGATCGTTGGATCCCTTATAGGTGAGAAGCTTTTCGGCCTCGGTGAACTTACCCTTGCGGATATCGTCCAGCCCGCGCACGATGGTGGTGATGCGCTCCACCGCCTCATCGGCCTTCAAATCCTGTGCAATCGGCAGTGCGCCATCGAAATCGCCGCTCATCAGAAGCGACAGCATCAGCCGCTCGCGGATTTCCGTATTGGCCGGCTCCAGTTCCAGCGCCTTGCGATAGAGCGTGATGGCGTTCGGATAATCGTGGTCCACATCGGCCGTGCGTGCGGCCAGGAATGCGCCGGAAAAGGTGTTGACCTTGCCGGCATCAAACGCCTGGGCCTCTTCGGTCGCCGGCTTTTCAGTGCCGGCAGCGGCAAGCGCCTGACTACCCAGCATGAGGGCTGCGGCGAAAGCCGCGCCGGAAAGCAGACGAAGGGCGAATTGCTGCCGCATAAAAGTGCCTCTCATGAAAAGCGCAGGGCGACAGAATGGCCGCCGAAGGTACATGTACCGATGATTCACGATAGAATGGCTTTTTTGAAGCAGGTCCGCAAGAATATCGCGGAACCTGCCTTATCCGTCCAATGCGTCGAAAGGGATCAGTTCACCCGGTCGATGCAGAAGTCGATGACTTCCAGAAGCGCTGATTTGTAAGCGGAATCAGGCAGGGGGGCCAGCGCATCGCTGGCAATCGTGCCATAGTGCTTCGCTCGCGCAATCGTGTCCTTGAGGCCGTTATATTTGGTGATCAGGGCCAGTGCTTTCTCGAGGTTTTCCTCGGTGCTCTCGCCGTTTTCGATCGCCTGACGCCAGAAGGCGCGTTCCTCGGTCGTGCCGCGACGATAGGAAAGGATCACCGGAAGGGTGATCTTGCCCTCGCGGAAATCGTCGCCGACATTCTTGCCGAGTTCGGCAGCCTTGCCGCCGTAATCGAGCGCATCATCGACCAGCTGGAAGGCAAGGCCGAGGTTCATGCCATAGGAACGCAGCGCGCTGCGGGACGCCTTGTCGGTGGCGGCAATGATCGGGCCCACTTCGGCGGCAGCGGCAAACAGGGCCGCCGTCTTGGCGCGGATGACCGAAAGATAGTCGTCCTCGGTGGTTTCCATGTTCTTGGCGACGGAAAGCTGCAGCACCTCGCCCTCGGCAATGACAGAGGCGGCGGTGGCGAGCACGTCGAGCGCTTCCATGGAGCCGACTTCGACCATCATCTTGAAGGCCTGGCCGAGCAGGAAGTCACCGACCAGAACGCTTGCCTGGTTGCCCCAGATGGTGCGGGCGGTGGATTTGCCGCGGCGCAGATCGCTTTCGTCCACCACGTCGTCATGCAGAAGCGTGGCCGTGTGCATGAACTCGACCGAGGTGGCGAGCTTTACATGGCCTTCGCCCTCGTAGCCGAACATGGCGGCGGAGGCGAGCGTCAGCATCGGCCGCAAGCGCTTGCCACCGGACGAGATCAGGTGGTTGGCAACCTCCGGGATCATCTGTACGTCGGAGCCGGCCTTCGACAGGATCAACTGGTTGACACGCTCCATGTCGCCCTTGGTCAGATCAACGAGGGGCTTGACCGAAGCCTGTTTGTTCTTGCTCTCTTCGAGCGGAATGACGACGCCCAAGAATGCGTACTCCTGTTCAAATTTTGCCGGGGACCATAGAAAGGGCGGGGTGAACCGGCAAGGGGCAAAAGGCTCCGTACCGGTGATTTTGAGGGAATTGTGATGAAAGAACTGATCCGCACCAACGATGTCGTACTCTTGTCCTTCGCCGAGAGCCTGATGCGGGACGCCGAAATTCCCTGCATGATCGCCGATCAGTCGATGAGCGTGCTGGAAGGTTCGCTCGGTCTTTTGCCCAAACGCCTGCTGGTGGCGGAGGAATTGGCCGAAGAGGCGCGCCGTCTCCTCATAGATGCCGGGCTGGAAGCGGAATTGCGGGACGAAAAGAAGTGAGCAGCGAGAAACCTGCGCCCAAGACCGAAACGCTTGACGCCTTTCACCGCGGCGCTTTCCATGTGCTGCAGCCAAAGGGCGAGGGGCATCGCTCCGGCGTGGATGCCATGCTGCTTGCCTCGCTGGTTGCGGAAGAAGGACCGATCACGGTCGCCGATCTCGGCGCCGGTGCTGGTGCGGCCGGCATGGCGGTGGCCTCGCGTTTGCCGAATGCTGACGTGACGCTGGTGGAACGGTCACCTTTGATGGCGGACTATGCCCGCCGCAGTGTGGCGCTTGCCGAAAATACCCACATGGCAGGCCGCGTATCGGTGATCGAAACCGACGTGACCCTGACCGGCCGGGCGCGCGTTGCCGCCGGTCTGGCCGATGACAGTTTTCGCCACGTCATCATGAACCCGCCCTTCAACAATGCCGATGACCGCACCACCCCTGACAGACTGAAGGCCGAGGCGCATGCCATGACCGACGGCCTGTTCGAAGCGTGGATCCGCACCGCCGGCGCGATCATGATGCCCGGCGGACAATTGTCGCTGATCGCCCGGCCGGAATCGGTTGCAGAAATCATCGCCGCCTGCGGTAAACGCTTTGGCGGCATCGAGATGACGCTCGTCCATCCGCGCCCGGATGCGGATGCAACGCGCATTCTCCTCACCGCCATCAAGGGATCGAAGGCGCGCCTCATCTTTCGCGCACCGCTTTTCCTGCATGGCGAGGACGGGCATGCCTTCCTTGAACGTGCCGACGATCTCAACAATGGCCGCACCGCTTACCAACGGCGGATCAGCCGGCAGGCCCGTGTCGGGCACGTGTGACGGTAATTTGACATGCCTATGGAACGCAGTGATTGCGCTTGCCGTTCAAATCCCTACATGAACAGCTGTTCGATTTGGAAGGAAAAGACATGGCCGGATTTCTGACACGCCTGCTGCCGAAGCGCCTGCGCAAGAAAGGCGTTTCGATCCCTGTCGTGCGCCTGCACGGCACGATCATGGCAGGTGGCAGCCAGTTCCGGCCGGCGCTCAACATCGCAACCGTGGCGCCGCTTCTGGAAAAGGCGTTTGCAAAAAAGGATGCGCCGGTTGTCGCCATCTCCATCAATTCGCCGGGCGGTTCGCCCGTGCAGTCGCGCCTGATCTTCCAGCGCATCCGCTCGCTGGCGGAAGAAAAGGACAAGCGCGTCCTGATGTTCGTGGAGGATGTCGCAGCGTCGGGCGGTTACATGATCGCGCTCGCGGGTGACGAAATTTTTGTCGATCCGACCTCGATCGTCGGTTCGATCGGCGTCGTGTCGGGTGGTTTCGGCTTCCCCGAGATGTTGAAGAAGATCGGTGTCGAGCGCCGCGTTTATACGGCCGGTGAAAACAAGGTCATCCTCGATCCTTTCCAGCCGGAAAAGGAAGGCGATATCGAATATCTCAAAACCCTGCAGCTGGAGATCCACAAGGTCTTTATCGACATGGTAAAGATGCGCCGCGGCGAACGTCTGGCAGACGAAGACACGATATTCTCCGGCCTGTTCTGGACCGGCCTTCGCGGCGTCGATCTCGGCCTTGTTGACGGCGTCGGAGAGATGCGCGAAACGCTGAAACGCCGCTATGGCCCGGATGCCAAGCTGGAACTGATCGGCGGCAGCCGCAACCTGTTCGGCCGAAAGGTGCCGGGCGTGGTGTCGCAATCAGGTGCGGCTGAGATGGTGGCAGGTGCGGCCTCGGGGCTGGCGGCGACGCTTGAAGACAAGGCGATGTGGAGCCGTTACGGGCTTTGATGATAAGGGACGTCTGAGGGGACAATGGCGCAAATCATATTCCTGGCTATCCTCGTGGTGGGCGGCTGGATAATCTACAAAAAATTCGTCGGCGACGCGGAAAAGCTGACCGCGCGCTCGAAAAAGGCCGAGCGCGAACGCCAGACCGGCGCCATGGGCACGCTGGAAAAGGACCCGGTGACGGGGGAATACCGGGTCAAGCGCGAGGAAGAGGAATAGGGTTCAGCTGCGGTCCTTGATGCGGGATGCCAGTCGGCGCCGGCGTAGGAGAAACATACAATCCGCACCGTCGCCGTCTCGTCATTGACGAGAAAGCAGATTACCGCCTTTTCCGCCGCCACGAGGGTGCGCAAACCGGGCCTCATGTCATAGCGGGGCGTGCTGATTTTCGACTGCTCCGCCAGCCGGTAAACAGTCGCTTCGATCTCGGAAATCTTTCGGTCAGCCACGGCATCACCTGCATAAGCGGCGATGAACGCGTGAACTTCATCAAGTTCGGCAACGGCTGCATCATGATATTCCAGCCGATACGGTGTCATTATCTGGCCTGACGTTTTTCCGAAATCCGGGCTCTGAGGCGGTCGAAAAGATTATCCTCGTCCATCGAGATCCATTGGTCATCGGGACCATCCAGCCGCTCCCGGATGATATCGGCCATGGCCATGACGGAATCAAGCTGCTCCTGCGCCAGCTCATTCTCCGTCCGCATCAACTCATCCAGTCCGGCCTCGACGACCTTTTCCACGGATGGAAACTGCCCGTCTTCGACCTGCTGTTCGGCATAACGCATATAGCGGTCCGACAGGGTGATGGTGTTCTTGATGGTCATGGCGGTGGCTCCGGAATGTTTGCAGAATACCCGGTGTGGCGGCGTTTTAACAGCGATCCTTCACCGTGTGGCGGCCGGTGATATAAATGGCGGTATCCAGTTTGGAGAACTCCCATGCGCGTAACCCGATGGAATGATGCGCTTGCCGTCCAGATCCCTGACGACGTTGCCAAATCGCTCGATTTGAAGGAGGGCGATGAGGTGGAAATATCCTTGGTGTCCGCAAGGACTAAGCCTCGAATTTCCGAAGAGGAGCGCCAACAAGCGCTTGAACGTATCCGCTCTACGAAGTGGAAGCTTCCCGAAGGCTGGAAGTTTGATCGTGACGAAGCCAATGAGCGATGATGATGGCCTCATCATCGATACCACCCTGACGATCCAGAACCCCTTCCGTTGACCGCCCGCCTGATAAAACCTTGACCCCCGCCGCCTTGCGTGGCACTCGTCCGCATCCTCAATCAAACGATGCCGATATGCCCATGACCGATCTGCCCGAACACATGGACCCCAAGCGCTCCTTTCAGGCGCTCATCCTGACGCTCCATAACTATTGGGCCGATAAGGGTTGCGCCGTTCTGCAGCCTTACGACATGGAAGTCGGCGCCGGTACCTTTCACCCGGCCACCACTTTGCGCGCCCTTGGGCCCAAGCCCTGGAAGGCCGCTTATGTGCAGCCGTCGCGCCGCCCGTCGGATGGCCGTTATGGCGAAAACCCCAACCGGTTGCAGCATTATTACCAGTATCAGGTCATCCTGAAGCCGAACCCGTCCAACCTGCAGGAGCTTTATCTCGGCTCCCTGAAGGCGATCGGCCTCGATCCGCTTCTGCACGATGTGCGCTTCGTCGAGGACGACTGGGAAAGCCCGACGCTCGGCGCCTGGGGTCTCGGCTGGGAATGCTGGTGCGACGGCATGGAAGTCTCGCAGTTCACCTATTTTCAGCAGGTTTGCGGCATCGAATGCTCGCCCGTCGCCGGTGAACTGACCTATGGTCTGGAGCGCCTCGCCATGTATGTGCAGGGCGTCGACAATGTCTACGACCTCAACTTCAACGGTCGCGAAGGCGAAGAGAAGATTTCCTACGGCGACGTCTTTTTGCAGGCCGAGCAGGAATATTCCCGTCACAATTTCGAGTTCGCCAATACCGAAATGCTGCATCGCCATTTCATCGATGCAGAAAAGGAATGCCTGGCACTGCTCTCCGCCGGCGCGCCGGTCGAAAATGCCAACCAGATGCTGCATAAATGCGTCTTCCCGGCCTATGACCAGTGCATCAAGGCATCCCACGTCTTCAACCTGTTGGATGCACGCGGCGTGATTTCGGTCACCGAGCGCCAGAGCTATATTTTGCGCGTTCGTACATTGGCGAAGGCTTGCGGCGAGGCGTTTTTGCTGACGGATGCCGGTGGTGCGAACCTGGGCGAGAAGGCGGCTTAAGGCTGCCTTTTTCCATTCAGGCCGCGTCGTTCTTTTCCAGAGACAGGCGAAACCCGAGAGCCTGCACGACCTTCTGCACGGTCTCATAACGCAGCTTCGATCCCGATTTCAGGGCCTTGTAGAGGCTCTCGCGGCCAAGGCCGGAAAGCTCGGCTACCTGCGTCATGCCGCGCGCCTTGGCCACATGGCCGAGCGCGGCGATGAACACGTCCGGGTTTTCATCCTCCATCGCCAGTTCGAGATATTCCAGCATCTCGTCCGGGCTGTCGAGATAATCGGCAATATCGAAAGGGTTTGTCTCGTTCATGGCCGGGTTTTCCCGAGTATTCCTGCAAGCTCTATTGCTCGCCGGATGTCACGTTTCTGCGTAGATTTGTCGCCGCCGATCAGCAGCAGGTAGATGCTCTGATCCCGGCCCGTATCATAAATGCGGTAGCCGGGCCCGGAATGGATGCGCATTTCAAAAACACCGCCGCCCACCGGTTCGCAATCGCCGAAACTGCCCTGTTCGGCAGCGGTCAGTCGGGCAAGGATCCGCAGTTTTCCCGTCCGGTCCTTCAGTGATCGCAGCCAATCATCGAACTGCGTCGATTTTTCAAAGCTGTTCATTGTTCTGTATCTGATCGGATACGGATTTTCAATATCATGTCAGGCGCTAGCAGTGTCGGCAGATAAATGTTCAATAACGCGCTGAGTGCCGTGGACATATCTTCAGGATCGGGGGGAGTATCCGCATAATCGACACGGGCGTCACCGATGCCTGCCATTCCCGGTGCCAAGTTCCATCCCGGTGGTCCCCGGTGCTTCCCCTTTCGACAACGACGGTTTAAGACGCTGCCGACATGATTTTGTTGGCCTGAAAGCCCTGCCGCCGGATTGGCGGAAGACCGGCGAGAGACTTGATAAAAATGCCCAAGGAAAAGCTGACCATCATCCCCCATCCGGCGCCGCTGTCCGGCCGTGCCGTGCCGCCCGGATCAAAATCGATCACCAACCGCGCACTGCTGCTGGCAGGTCTCGCCAAGGGCACCAGCCGGCTCACCGGCGCGCTGAAAAGCGATGACACGCGCTATATGGCGGACGCCCTGCGCGCCATGGGCGTGACGGTGGAGGAACCGGATGCAACCACTTTTGTCGTCACCGGCAATGGCGAACTGAAGGCACCGTCCGACCCGCTCTTCCTCGGCAATGCCGGCACCGCCACCCGCTTTTTGACTGCCGCCCTTGCGCTCGGCCATGGCCGGTATGTGGTCGATGGCGACGAACATATGCGCAAGCGCCCCATCAAGCCGCTGGTCGATGCGCTGAAATCGCTGGGCGTCACGATCGACGCCCCCACCGGCTGCCCGCCGGTCACCATCGATGCCAACGGCACGTTTGCCAGCAACAAGGTCGTCATCGATGCCGGCCTGTCCAGCCAGTATGTCTCGGCCCTGCAGATGGCTGCCGCCTGCGGTTCCGAACCTTTCACCATCGAGCTTGCCGGTGCCGATATCGGCGCGCGCGGTTATATCGACCTGACGCTTGCCGCCATGCGTGCCTTTGGTGCCAAGGTTTCGCAGCCGACGCCATCCTCGTGGGTGATCGAGCCGACCGGTTACATCGCTACCGATTTCGTTGTCGAGCCGGATGCGTCCGCCGCCACCTATCTCTGGGCCGCCGAAGTGCTCACAAAGGGAAAGATCGATCTCGGCGTTGCAAATGAAGAATTCACCCAGCCCGACGCCAAGGCTTTCGACGTGATCCGCCAGTTCCCGAACCTGCCGGCCGAAATCGACGGCTCGCAGATGCAGGATGCAGTGCCCACCATCGCGGTACTTGCCGCCTTCAACGAAACGCCGGTGCGTTTTGTCGGCATCGCCAACCTGCGCGTCAAGGAATGCGACCGTATCCGTGCCGTCTCGACCGGGCTCAATAATATCCGTGAGGGGCTTGCCACCGAAGAGGGTGACGATCTCATCGTCGCCTCCGATCCGTCGCTGGCCGGTCAGACCTTGCCGGCATCGATCGACACCTTTGCCGATCACCGCATCGCCATGAGCTTTGCGCTGGCGGGCCTGAAGATCGGCGGCATCACCATTCTCGATCCGGATTGCGTGGGCAAAACCTTCCCGGAATATTGGGATGTCCTGTCTTCTCTCGGTGTTTCCATCAAGGATTGATCCTTTCCGGTTACGGACGGGGAGGCCGGTGGTCGTCTCCGTCTTTTGCGTGGCCCGACACGGCCGTGAACATTGCGTGTCGGGGCGGCTTCTTTCCCAATCGAAGTGGTGACTTTTCTTCCCCGGCTTGATAAGTCCGCCACAACCATTCTTAAGCGCAAAGACATCACCATGCCCGATCTCCTGCTCGAACTTCGCTCGGAAGAAATCCCCGCACGTATGCAGCGTAAAGCGGCGGGCGATCTGAAAAAGCTCGTCACCGACGCGCTGGTGGATGCGGGTCTCACCTATGAAGGTGCGCGCGAATACTGGACGCCGCGTCGCCTGACGCTGGATATCCGTGGCCTCACCGCCCGTTCCGCCGATCAGCGCGAGGAGATCAAGGGTCCTTCGACCAAGGCACCGGAACAGGCGATCGCCGGTTTTCTGCGCAAGGCAGGCCTGTCGGATGTGTCCGAGGCACAGATCGTGTCCGATCCGAAAAAGGGCGATTTTTACGTCGCTGTCGTTTCAAAACCCGGCCGTGCGGCGGAAGAGATCATTTCCGACGTGATGCCCGGCATCATCCGCACCTTCCCGTGGCCGAAATCGATGCGCTCCGGTTACGCTTCCATGCCCAAGGGCATGGTCTATGGCGGCATCGACGGCAAGGGGTCTGAAAGCCTGCGCTGGGTGCGCCCGCTGCAATCCATCGTCTGCCTCTTTGGCCCCGAGCATGACGAAACCCAGGTCATTCCGTTCGAGATCGACGGCATCGTTGCCGGCAACGTCACCTACGGCCACCGTTTTCACGCACCGGAAGCCATCACCGTGCGCCGGTTCGACGATTACGTCTCGAGCCTGGAAAAGGCTCACGTCATGCTCGATGCCGACCGTCGCAAGGACATGATCCTGCACGACGCCCGCGACATCGCTTTCGCCAACGGACTTGAACTTGTCGAGGACGAAGGCCTGCTGGAAGAAGTGTCGGGTCTCGTCGAGTGGCCGCATGTACTGATGGGCACGTTTGAGGAGGATTACCTCCAGATCCCGGCGGAAATCATCCGCCTGACCATCAAGACCAACCAGAAGTGCTTTGTCACGCGTCGCCAAGGTGCCGAAGAGGGTCTTTCGAACCGCTTCATCCTGATTTCCAACATCGACGCCAAGGATGGCGGCAAGGAAATCATGCACGGCAATGGCAAGGTCGTGCGCGCGCGCCTGTCCGACGCCAAACATTTCTGGACGCGCGACCAGGGCGACCTGCCGGATCTCGAGACGCTGAAGGCATCGGCCGAAAAGTTCGGCCTCGATCTGAAAAAGCCGCTCGACCAGCGCATGGCCAAACTCGATGCGCTGAACGTCACCTTCCACGCCAAGCTGGGCACGCAGGGCGAACGTGTTGCCCGTATCCGCGAACTGGCGAAACAGCTCGCGCCGATCACCGGTGCCGATGCCGCGCTGGTGGATCGCGCCGTGGTTCTGGCAAAAGCCGACCTGCGCACCGAAGCCGTCGGCGAATTCCCCGAACTTCAGGGTCTGATGGGTCGCCGTTACGCGCTGCTGCAGGGCGAGGATGCCTCCGTTGCCGCCGCGATCGAAGACCACTGGAAGCCGAACGGCCCGTCCGACCGTCTGCCGGAAGACAAGGTTGGCCTGACGGTGGCGCTGGCCGACAAGCTGGACACGCTGACCGGCTTCTGGGCCATCGACGAAAAGCCGACCGGCTCGAAGGATCCCTATGCGCTGCGCCGCGCGGCGCTGGGCGTGGTGCGCATCATTCTGGAGCGGAAGGTAAGGTTGCCGCTCAGCCAAGCAATTCGAATTCCTATGGTCTTGACCATGATGGATGTCGAAAGCAGAGCTCGCGAGGTGCGGTTTCCTGTTCAGAAGTATTTTGACATCGCTTATTCAGAAAAAGGCGATTGGACAGATGCTAAGCGTGGTGAAGAGGTCTCGAGAATATATGGCGAGTATCTTAAGTTTACCGATGTTCCTGATGATGGTGGTGAGTTTCTGAGAAATGTAAAGGAGCGACCTGCCGATCTCCTCTCCTTCTTCCACGACCGCCTGAAAGTGTATCTGCGCGATATGGGTGCCCGCCACGACATCATCGATGCCGTGCTGACGCCTGAAGCCGACGATCTTCTGCTCGTCGCCCGCCGCGCCGAGGCGCTAACCGCGTTCGTGACGTCGGAAGACGGCAAGAACCTGCTGGCCGGCACCAAGCGCGCCACCCAGCTTCTCGCCGCCGAAGAAAAGAAGGGCACCGTGGTTGCGACAAGCGTGTCGGAAACGCTGCTGACGCTCGATGCCGAAAAGGCGCTCTGGGCGGCCATCACCGGCGCTTCGAAGGAAGCTTCCGAAGCCGTCGCCAGGGAAGACTTTATCGCCGCCATGGAAGCGCTCTCCAAGCTGCGCGCGCCAGTGGATAAATTCTTCGAGGATGTTCTGGTCAATGACGAGGACAACGCCATCCGCGCCAACCGCCTGGCTCTGCTGAAAGCCATCCGCGAGGCGACCGGCACGGTTGCGGATTTCTCCAAAATTAGTGGGTGAGGCGCGAGGCGCCTCCCTCTCGACGTCATCCTAGGGCTTGTTCCTAGGATCTGACCACGCCCGCAAAATGAGCCGCAGCAGATGCTCGGGACAGGCCCGAGCATGACGGTGGTGTGCAGAATGCCCGCCTGACAGCGTCTCCGGCACGTGTTAATCTACCGCCGCACCCAAGCCCCGGAGCCGTCATGAACAAGCCTGTGCAAGTGACTGTCAGTGAACATGCCGCAAGCTTTGTCGCGCGCGAACTGGAAAGCGGACGCTTCGGCACTGCTGATGAAGTCGTGGAAGCCGGTCTCAGAATGCTTGAGGAAGAGCAGGCACAGGTCGAGCGGCTGCGCGAATTGTTGATCGAGGGAGAAAACAGCGGAGAGACTGTTCCTTTCGATCCCGAAGCGCTTATGGCTTCCGTCCGCGCGTCTTGGCAACGCCGTGGCTAATGTCCGGCTCCGCCCTAGTGCCGAAAGAGACTTTGTCGAAATTGGCGACTATACGCGCGAAAAATGGTCGGAACAGCAAGCGCAGATTTACCTTCAAACGCTCCTGCAGACCATAAGACGGATCGGTGAGCACCCCTTGTCTGGAAGACCACTCGGCGGTGTTCGTACTGATTATCGCAGTCGGCGGTCAGGATCGCATTTGATATTCTATATCGTCAAAGCAGATGGCTCCGTTGAAGTCGTGCGCATTCTCCACGAAAAGGTGGATATCCGCCGCCACCTCCAAGACCCAAAATGACTCGCTCCAAAATCCTAGTCAGTGCCTGCCTGCTCGGCCATGCCGTTCGTTATGACGGCAAGGGAAAGCCGCTTGCGCATCCGCTTCTGGAGCAGTGGAGACAAGAGGGCAGGGTGGTGACCATCTGCCCGGAAATGGCGGCCGGCATGCCGGTGCCGCGGCCACCGGCGGAAATCGAAAACGGTTTGACCGGAGAGGATGTGCTGGCCGGTCGCGCAAGGGTGATGGAAATCACCGGTGGCGATGTCACCGCCGAATTTATTGCCGGCGCTGAAAAGGCCGTCGCCTTTGCCAAGGCCAACGACTGCGCCCACGTGCTTTTGATCGATGGCAGCCCATCCTGTGGTTCCGGCTTCATCTACGACGGTTCGTTTGCGGGCAAAAAGCTCGCCGGCAATGGCGTCACCGCCGCATTGATGGCGCGCGCCGGCATCGCGGTCTATTCCGATCGCCAGATCGAGGAACTGGGCGCAGCGCTCGGCACCTGAAACGAGAAAACCGCCAGCACCTTTCGGCACTGACGGCTTTCCCACCCCGCGTCCCCCGCGTAGCTCGTAATAAGGCGGTTTAGCTCGCCCTGCGCATCTGGCCGGCCATGTGGCGTAGGTCTGCACCAGCGCCGGCATTGCCCACCTTGAAGCCTCGGATCAGGCCCAGCAGCTCGTCGGTATCGGCCGCCAGTGTTTCCGCCGATGCCGTCGTTTCCTCGGCCATGGCGGCATTGCGCTGCGTCGCTGCATCCAGCTGGTTGAGCGAGGAGGTGATCGAACGCAGCGTCGTGTCCTGTTCGGCCGCCGAATGGGCGATCTTGCTGACTTCGTCGCTTGCCGCCTTCACCTGATCGGAAATCCGCTTGAGCGCCTCGCCGGCTTCACCCACAAGGCGAACGCCGTTCTGCACCTGGCCGGAGGAGCGGGAAATCTGGTCCTTGATTTCCTTGGCGGCGGCGGCGGAGCGTTGTGCCAGTTCGCGCACTTCCTGTGCGACGACGGCAAAACCCTTGCCGCTTTCGCCGGCACGTGCTGCCTCGACACCGGCATTGAGCGCCAGAAGGTTGGTCTGGAAGGCGATTTCGTCGATGACGGAAATGATCTTGGTGATCTCGTCGGAAGACTGTTCGATGCCGCTCATCGCGTCGATCGCCTGCGCCACGACTGCATCGCTGCGGGTCGCTTCACTGCTGACCGAGGTGACACGCTGCGAGGCTTCCTTGGCACCCGATGCGGTCTGGCGAACGGCAACGGCCAGTTCGTCCAGCGCCGCAGAGGTTTCCTCGAGATTTGCCGCCTGCCGCTCGGTGCGCTGCGACAGTTCGTTGGAGGCGCGGCGGATTTCTTCCTTGGAGCCGCCGATATCGACGCCCTTGGCATTGACCTTGGCCATGGCAGCTTCGAGATGCGTGAGTGCCTCGTTGAAATTGTCGCGCAGGTCGGCGTAACGCGAGCCGAGATCGCCGCAACGAACGGTCAGGTCACCCTGAGCGAGTGCCGCGAGCGAGGTGCCGATGGTGGAAACGACACGGGCCTGAAGCTCCGCTTCCGAGCGCTGGTTGTCGAGGTTTTGCTGGCGTTCGCCGTCAAGTTCCTCCTGTTGGCGCTGCTGGCGTTCTTCCATGGCGTGGCGCTCGCGCACCTTTTGCTGCAGCGCCTGCGTGGCGCGGGCCATAAGGCCCACTTCGTTCTTCATGCCCGTATGCGGGATGGCAAGATCGACATTTTCGTCGGCAACGGCGTTCAGCGCCGAGCGGATATCACCAAGCGGGCTGGAAATGTTGCGGATGACGACGAAAGCCAGCAGCGAGCCGAGCACGAGAATGACGGCGCCGATGCCGACCGCCTTGTAGGTCTCGCCACGGATCTGCGCTTCCAGATCGTCTACGTAAACCCCGGTTACAAGAACCAGCTGCCACGGCTCGAAGGACAGTGCATAGGAGCTCTTGCGGAAACCGTCGCCCTGTTGGCCGGGTTTTGGGCCAAGGAAATCGGCGGTGCCGCCGCCATTGCGGCCGATCTTCACCAGTTCGTCGCGATACATGAAACCGGTCACATCAGGCTTGCCCTTGAAATTCTGGCCCAGACGTTTTGGGTCCGGATGCAGGCGCATGGTGATGTCGTAGTCATAGGCGTAGAGATAACCGTCCGGCTGGAAGGTCATGGAGGCGATGGCGGCAAAAGCCTGTTTCTGGGCTTCCTCGCGGCTCATCTCGCCCTTGGCCTCACGGGCCTGGAAGGACTTCATGATGCCGATGCCCGATTCCACCTGCGTGCGCAGCATGGCGTAGCGCTCGGCATAGATGGCCTGGGTTGAAGCCTGGAGAATGAAATAGGTGCCGACGGCAAATCCGACCATCAGGGTCAGGACAAGCAGCACGAGCTGATGGGAAATCTTCAGGTTCTTCATGGAGCCCTCGAGGATCGGGCCACAACGGATGCAGCCTCGACACGTTTCTGTATCGGTAAGAAAAGCGCATCCTGCGCCGGGATTATGCTGCATCGCACACCCCTGCATTTATACGGGATAATTAAATAAATATTTAATTACGATTCCTGCTCGCGTAATGATGGGTCGCGACAGGAATAAAATCAAAAAAATCAATCAAGATATGCGGAGAGCCGAGTATTTTTGTGGAGATGATCTTGAGTAATAGGTTTTTATCTGGATTTTTACTCGATTTGATCGCTTGGTAATTTCATGGGTGACGTACTGAACCGGAAAAGAAAGAGGCGCCACCATCGGTGACGCCTTTTCTGAATGGATACGAACCACTCTAGTCTTCTGGATCATTCGCCGCGCAATTCAAAACCCTTGAAATCGTCCGGTTGGGCGATGGTCTCTCCGGCTCGCTCGCCGGGCTGCTCGCCAACGGCGGCGGTGGTAGCGTCGGCATCGACGCCATCGGGCGCCGACAGCGGTATGATCCGCGCCGTATTGACCGGGCCGCTGCGCATCGGTTGCGTCGCGTCTGCCTTCTGCTCCGGCGTCGTCATCCAGCCCGGCACGTTGGTGATGAAGGTGACCGGCGAGCCACCCCACCATTCTTCCGTGCGCACCAGCTTCTCCTGGCCGTCGATATTGCGGATTTCGGTTTTCTGGATGTCTGAGCCAAGCGACGGCACGTGGTAGACGCCGGGACCATCCACCGGCTTCACGGGCGCGCTTTGGTCGCAGACCGAGCACAGATGTTCGACGATGCTGGTCGTGCGGCCGGTCTCCACCAGTTTGCTGATGGAGGACGCGAATGCCGGGCTGCCGATCGAAAGGATCGCCGCAGTCAGAACAAGATGACGCATGACAAGTCTCCGCTTTGCTGCCGCGCATTCGCGGCCGGACGCAATTTTGCTGTCCGCAAGCTTAAACCCGGTTTCCTTGCCATCCGGTCACGAGACTTGGTAAATTTTGAACGAATATCGAGATGGGACAGTCTGTTAAGACTTGCAGCAGGATCAGCCCTGTTCGCGCGCCACCGCCCGCCAGCCGATGTCGCGGCGGCAGAAGCCGTTTTCCCACTCCACGCCTTCCACAAGCGCATAGGCGCGCGCCTGCGCCTCGGCCACGCTGCCGCCCGTCGCCGTTACGTTCAGCACGCGGCCGCCGGTCGCGACAAGCTGGCCGTCCTTCAGCGCCGTGCCGGCGTGAAAGACCTTTTCGCCATCGACCGTGTGCGGCAGGGCCGCGATCGGCGTGTTTTTGTCGTAAGCACCGGGATAACCCTTGGAGGCCATCACCACGGTCAGCGCCTCATCGTCGCTCCATTCGGCGGAAACCTGATCCAGCGTGCCGGTGGAGGCGGCGTAAAGCAGATCGAGAAGATCGCTTTTCAGCCGCATCAGCAGGACCTGGGTTTCCGGGTCGCCGAAGCGCACATTGTATTCGATCAGCTCCGGGCCCTTCTGAGTAATCATCAGGCCGGCAAAAAACACGCCGGTAAACGGATAACCGCTTTCCGCCATGCCGCGAATGGTCGGCTCGATGATTTCCTTCATGGTGCGTTCCACCATGTCGGGCGTCATCACCGGAGCAGGGGAATATGCGCCCATGCCGCCCGTGTTCGGGCCGGTATCGGCATCGCCGACGCGCTTGTGGTCCTGCGCCGTTGCCAGCGCCAGGGCTGTCTTGCCGTCGGACAGGCAGAAGAAGCTCACTTCCTCGCCGTCGAGATAGGCCTCGACAACCACTTCCGCGCCGGCGGCACCGAATGCGCCGTCAAAACAGTCGGTGATGGCGGCCAGCGCTTCCTCGATGGTCATGGCAACGGTCACGCCCTTGCCGGCGGCAAGTCCGTCGGCCTTCACCACGATCGGCGCGCCCTGTTCGATCACATAGGCCTTGGCCGCCTCACCATCGGTGAAGCGTTTGTAGGCGCCGGTCGGAATGTCGTAGCGGGCGCAGATATCCTTGGTAAAACCCTTGGAGCCTTCCAGCTGGGCAGCCGCCATGGACGGGCCGAAAACGACAAAACCTTCGGCGCGCAGGAAATCGGCGATGCCGGCCACGAGTGGGCCTTCCGGACCGACGACGACAAAATCGATCGCCTTCGACTTGCAGAAGTCGAGAATGGCGGCGTGGTCATCGACGCCGATATCAACCAGCGTGGCGCTGTCGGCCATGCCGGGATTGCCCGGTGCAACGAAAAGTTGGGTGAGGCGGGGCGACTGGGCCAGTTTCCAGGCCAGCGCATGTTCGCGGCCACCGGAACCGATCAGGAGAACTTTCATATTCCGCCTCTTCTTTTCGTCAGAGTTTTAGCCCAGAAATGTAGCTAAGGGGCGGTTAATTCGGGGGGCGGGAAAGGTCAAGAGCCAGTTAACTCACGGGGGCAAACTTGCCACCTTACCCTCAGATTTCGCCCCCCTGGAATTCTTGGGGAATCCCCGGCCGTGGGGCGGCCGGAGAGGCGTCATTATGGCGCAAACGGGTCGGTCCTTATCCTGAGTGTCGCTTCGAAAATCCGTCGATTTCGATAGGTCAGGAAGGGAACGGGTTCGCAGTTGATTTTTGCTAAGTGCAACTTATTGTTGAGGTAATGGATAACTGCCTCCAGTTCCTCTGTGCCGACGGCGTCGTCGGCTGCAAGAATCCTGGCAACCTTCTTTGGCATGAACATCTCCACTGGTCATGTCGCATCATGCGACAGGGAGGAAGTATAGGAAGGCGCCCCAATATGAGAACCTGTCATTTAGCATGGCTGCCAATATGGTTAGGATACGGTAACGCTTTGTGCCGGAACGGAGCAGACGGGCGGTAAAGCTGTGGACCCCCTTTTTGCTGCCCCACCACGGCGTTGTCATGCCACAAAGTTCGACTATGGTCGCCGCTCCGAATTCCAAACCGAGAACACCATGGCCGCTGATATCCGTTCCCTTGCCGTCACCATCGCCGCAGAAATCAGCGCAAGACCGGATCAGGCCGTCGCCGCAATCGGGCTTCTGGATGAAGGTGCGACGGTGCCCTTCATCGCCCGTTACCGCAAGGAGGTGACCGGCGGCCTCGATGATACGCAGCTGCGCAACCTCGCCGAACGCCTTGTTTACCTGCGTGAACTGGAAGCGCGCCGCACCTCGATCGTCGACAGCATCAACACCCAAGGCAAGATGACCGACGAACTGGCGGTCAAACTCGCCAAGGCCGTCACCAAGGCGGAGCTGGAAGATCTTTATCTTCCCTACAAGCCCAAGCGTCGCACCCGCGCCGAAATCGCCCGCGAACGGGGCCTCGGGCCATTGGCTGAAGCGATCTGGGCTGACCGTACAGCCGACCCTGCCAAGCTTGCCGAAGCCTATATCACCGGCGAAGTGACTGACCTGAAGGTGGCGCTGGAAGGTGCCCGCGATATCGTTGCCGAAACCATTTCGGAAAATGCCGAGCTTCTGGGAAAACTTCGCAATCACATGCGCGACGGTGCGCAGCTGAAGGCGCGCGTCGTTGATGGCAAGCAGGAGGCCGGCGCAAAATTTGCCGATTATTTCGAGCATACCGAACGCTGGGCCACCGCCCCCGGCCACCGTGCGCTCGCCATGCTGCGCGGCTGGAACGAGGAGTTTCTGACGCTCACCATCGAGGTCGATGCCGACGATACCTCGCCGGTCAAACCCGCCCAGCGCATCATCGCCAATGCCTTCGATATCCGCGACAAGGGGGCAGCCGACCGCTGGCTGATGGAGGTTGCCGGCTGGACATGGCGTGTAAAACTCTCCATGTCGCTGTCGCTGGACCTGATGCGCGAGATGCGTGAACGCGCCGAAGAAGAGGCGATCCACGTTTTCGCCCGTAATCTCAAGGATTTGCTGCTGGCAGCCCCCGCCGGTGCCCGCGCGACCATGGGTCTCGATCCGGGCATCCGCACCGGTGTGAAGGTGGCGATTGTGGATGCCACCGGCAAGCTCATCGATACGTCCACCGTCTACCCGTTCCAGCCACGCAATGATGTGCGCGGCGCGCAGACGGAACTGGCAGCGCTCATCCGCAAGCACAATGTCGAGCTGATCTCGATCGGTAACGGCACCGGCAGCCGCGAAACGGAAAAGCTGGTGGCCGACCTGCTGACCAATCTTCCGGGCACCAAACCCACCAAGGTCATCGTCTCGGAGGCCGGCGCGTCGGTCTATTCGGCCTCGGAAACAGCAGCCCTCGAATTCCCCGGCCTCGACGTGTCGCTGCGCGGCGCGGTGTCCATCGCCCGCCGCCTGCAGGATCCGCTGGCGGAACTGGTGAAAATTGAACCGAAGGCCATCGGCGTCGGCCAGTACCAGCACGATGTCGATCAGGGCAAGCTTGCCCGCTCGCTCGATGCCGTGGTCGAAGACGCGGTGAATGCCGTCGGCGTCGATCTCAACATGGCATCCGCCCCGCTGCTTGCCCGCGTTTCGGGCCTCAGCAAATCCATCGCCGAAGCCATCGTGTCCCACCGTGATGCCAATGGCGCTTTTGCCAGCCGCAAGGATCTTCTGAAGGTCGCGCGTCTCGGCAACCGCACGTTCGAACAGGCCGCCGGCTTCCTGCGCATTCCGAACGGAAAGGAGCCGCTCGACGCCTCGTCCGTTCACCCGGAAGCCTATGGCGTGGCGAAAAAGATCGTTGCCGCCTGCGGTCGCGACCTGCGCTCGTTGATGGGCGACAGCGCCGCGTTAAAGGCGGTCGATCCGCGCCAGTTCATCGACGAACAGTTCGGTCTGCCGACCGTCAAGGACATCATCTCCGAGCTTGAAAAGCCGGGCCGCGACCCGCGCCCCAGCTTCAAGACCGCAACCTTTGCCGAAGGTGTCGATGAAATCACTGACCTCAAGATCGGCATGCTTCTGGAAGGCACCGTCACCAACGTCGCCGCCTTCGGTGCCTTTGTGGATGTCGGCGTGCATCAGGACGGTCTCGTCCACGTCTCGCAACTCGCGGACAAGTTCGTCAAGGATCCGCATGAAGTTGTGAAGGCCGGTGATGTCGTGAAAGTCCGCGTCGTCGAGGTGGATGTGAAGCGCAAGCGCATCGCGCTCACCATGCGCAAGGATGGTGGCGACACACCGCCGCCACGCGGACCGGGCGGCGACCGCGGAAAGCCGGTGAACCAGAAGTTCATGAAGACCGAAAAACCGTCGAGCCAGGGCGCTTTTGGCGCGGCGCTGGCGGAAGCGATGAAGAAGCGGTGATGGGCGAACTGGATTGCGGGATTGAGGCGTAAGGCTCGATCCCGTGTGTCCCCTGCCACGTGTCTCTGATGTCAGAAACGGCGCATTTTTCGATCAGCATTATAGGCTGTCGAGATATTTCGAACGTTCGACATCGTTCCGGGCAAGTTTTTCATATTGTTTTTGAATCTCGGCATATCTCGGATCGTTCTTCATGCCTTCGAAATCGATGGTCGGCTGAGCGGCTTCCACCAGTCGTTCGTAAACCGATTGTGTGATGGCGGTGCCTGCGACAACAACCTCGCCACCAAGCATTTCGCTAATCTTCTCGGAAAGATACTTGGCGAGCGCCGGTCCTTCGAGGCCATTCGTCTCTTCGGACAGCTTCGCAAGACGTTTGGCCAAGCCATCGTTCATTGTTCCCACGCACCCTTGATTGTCGATCGTGACAACGACCTTCCCGCCAATCGTGATATTCGCATAGGGCTTGATCCGCGGGTCGTTCGGGTCGTCGGGACGATGGGTGTAATCATGCTCCAGCGCGCGGGTCCGCATCTCGAGAAAACCGCGCTGGGTTTCCTGATATTCGGCATAATCCTCACTGGAGAGTCTTTCCCAAAGCGGCTTTGCAACCGCAAGCTCTGCGCCCGCACGCCAGGTCAGGCCGGTTAAACGCCTCTGAAAATCCGCATTCGGTGTTTCGAGTGCCGTATCAGTGTCATCTCCCGATGGCTCCCCGGTGGCCGTACCTGCTTGCGTTCCAGGGATTTCTGACGCGAATGCGCTTGATGAACCGGTCTCGCCAGCGCTGCCAAAAATGCTTGTCACGCTATAGCGTGACGTGTCGCTGTAGTGCGTCGAAGCTCCAGAAATGGCCATAGGTGATCTCCTTGAGATTCCAGCCGGCAATGTCGTCTGCAATTCTTGCGCGAAACTTTTGCGAAGTGCATGGCGCATTCCATCTCTCTCGATAAACGCCAAACAAATCGGGTTCGAGAAGTGATTATCCCGGAAAACAGGCGTTTTTATCCTGCGCCGCCGGGTCTCCAGCCCGGCGGATTGTTTTTTGTCGCCTACCCGTTTTGCGTGCTTTTCAAGCGTCAATCACAGGACTAAATTCCAATATAGTAAGGCAGGCTTAGTATGTTGGAGTTACGTCCTTGGCATCCTCTCTTCACACCCTTTTCAGCAAGATCATCAGGCATGGAACACTCACTGTTCGCGGTCAGAATGGTGAGCAGAGTTATGGTGGAGGAGGGGGGAGAAGCGTCGCCATCCGCTTCACAGATGAAGCGGCCGAGCGCGAACTGGTTGCCGATCCGCAGCTCAAGCTGGGCGAGCTTTACATGGATGGGCGCCTGCTGGTCGAGCAGGGCGACATCTACGAATTTCTGGCGCTGATCAAGGACAATACCCTCAAGGAAGGTCTGACCTTCGAGATCCTCATGCGCGGCATCGGCCGTATCATCGCCTCGCAATTCCGCAATCGCTTGCCGGTCAATCATAACCAGCGCAACGTCGCCCATCATTACGATCTCGATGAAAAGCTGTTTTCGCTGTTTCTGGACGAGGACTGGCAATATTCCTGCGCCTATTTCAATCCGCCCGGAATTTCGCTGGATGAGGCGCAGATCGCCAAGAAACGCCATATCGTCGCGAAACTTCTCGCTGAACCCGGCCAGCGCGCGCTGGAAATCGGCTCCGGCTGGGGCGGCATGGCCATGTATCTGTCGGAATCCTCCGGCGTCGATGTCACCGGCATCACGCTGAGCAAGGAACAGCTGAAGATTTCGCGCGAACGGGCCGCCAAACGCGGCATGGCCACCAGCGTGCGTTTCGAACTGCAGGACTATTATCACCTGCCGCCGACCAAAAGTTATGACCGCATCGTTTCGGTCGGCATGTTCGAACATGTGGGGCGGCTGAATTACCGAAAATTCTTCAGCAAGGTGAGCGACACCCTGCATGAGGATGGCGTCATGGTTCTGCACTCGATCGGCCAGCCCTACCCAGCGCTCTACAACAATCCCTGGATTGAAAAATACATTTTTCCGGGCGGTTATATTCCCTCGATCGCCGAGGTAATGCCTGCCATCGAAAAGGCCGGGCTGCTGGTCTCGGATATCGAAATCCTGCCGCTGCATTATGCCTATACGCTGCGCCATTGGCGCCAAAGGTTCATGGCCAACAGGGAAAAGGCGGCAGCACTTTACGACGAACGTTTCGTGCGCATGTGGGAGTTTTATCTCGCCGGCTCCGAAATGGCTTTCACCCACGAAAGCTTCTTCATTTTCCAGATGCAGATCGTCAAGAAACGCACCTCCGTGCCGGACAATCGCGATTACATCTACGAGAAGGAAGCGGAATTGCGGGCGTTCGAGCAGCGAAGGCTGCCGCTCGAAAAGATCGCCGGGTGATCCGCCGAGATTGAGGGGCGGTATTTTGCCAGACTGGACGCTCCGGCCGGGGCTACATGGATACACAAAATGGCATCCGTCTCGCCAAGATGCTCATGCGCCCACAGATGACATCATAGGCAATGGATTGAAATCGGGCTGTTGATTCTGACGCCGCGGTGTTCTCCGGCCCGCGACAATCGCAAACGACACCCGGCTCACCTCATCCTGCAGCGATGCCTCATTACTGCCAGAACCTTTTCGCACATTCGCGCGCAACGTCCTCACTGCAGAGGCCCAGATCACGAATGCGTTCGTTATCCAGTTCGGCCAGTGCGCTACGTTGTCGCGAGCGCTCGATGCAGAGAAGTATCCAATGCAATACCGAGTGCGCGTCCTTGAGACGTCGAGAGAATTTTTTCGAAGATGATGCGGTGTAATCGCGCAGTATGGTGTGAGCCATGGCGGTCCCTAACAGACGTGTCATATGATCAGGCGTTCTTTGCTTGACGATCTGCCTATTGCGCATGGCCCGCCACCGCTGGTAGGCTGAAACATTATGCAAGTGGGCCAATCACAAGAGAAAGTTTTTCCCCTCTCCGACAGGGACGTCGACCGTCCTGTCCTCATTCTTGGGATTGATTACCCTGACGGGTATGTGGCGGAACCCCACCGTCACCGACGCGCGCAATTCCTGTATGGCTCATCCGGCGTCGTCCTGGTGTCCACGTCCGATGGCTCCTGGATCATGCCACCCCAGCGCGGCCTATGGATTCCTGCAGGAACGGAGCATAGCGTCAGGATGCTCGGCAGCGTTGCTATGTGCAGTCTCTATATCGATGAGGCGGCTTTTCCCGGTGGGTTTCAACGTTGCGAAGTGGTTGGCGTATCGGACCTGCTTCGCAGCCTCCTGATGGCCGCGCCCGGTATCGCGCTGGAGTATAACCCGGATGGGCGCGATGGTGCTCTCGTGAACCTGCTGCTTCATGAGTTGCGGGAGCTTGCGCCTCTGCCGCTCTCTCTGCCGTTTCCCCGGCATCCGCGTCTCGCCGTAAAGTGCCGGGAGTTTCTCGAAAGACCGTCACCTCACGATTCGATCGACACGTGGAGCGACGAACTCGGAATGACCCGGCGCACATTCACGCGGTTATTCAAGCGCGAGACCGGATGCAGCTTCGTCGAATGGCGGCAGAAGGCATGCCTGATATCGGCGCTTCCGCAGCTAGCCGACGGACATAGCGTTACCAGCATCGCCCTGAATCTTGGCTACGAAAACCCGGCTTCGTTCACATCGATGTTCAAGCGGCTCTTGGGTTCAGCGCCAACAGAGTATCGTTCGCAGCGATAGGTCGACGTCAGCGATGCCATCCAATTCATCAAACAGTTCACCAGCCCCGTTCCGCTTGACCAAATCCTCCCCGCGGGGCAGAAACCGGGCATGACAAACGCCCCCGATGATACCGGCCGCGTGGCCGATGCCCCTTCCGACAACTGGGTCTACCACGTGTTGCCGCGTGCCGCATGGCCCTATGCCCAGCTTGCCCGTTGGGACCGGCCGATCGGCTGGCAGCTACTGATGTGGCCGTGTTTCTGGTCGGTGGGCCTTGCCGCCAACCACGATGCTGCCGATGGCCGGTTTTCGCTCGGCTGGGTGTTGATCTATCTTTTCCTGTTTTTCGTCGGCTCCGTTGCCATGCGCGGTGCCGGCTGCACCTATAACGATCTGATCGATCACGATATCGATATGGAAGTGGCGCGCACCCGCTCGCGGCCGCTGCCATCGGGCCGTGTTAGCCGCACCGAGGCAAAACTGTTTCTCGGCGCGCAGGCTCTCGTCGGCCTCTGGGTGCTGTTGCAGTTCAACCTGTTTTCGATTGCCCTGGGGATCCTGTCACTGGTGGTGGTGGCGATCTATCCCTTTGCCAAGCGCTTTACGGATTGGCCGCAATTCTTCCTCGGCCTCGCATTCTCCTGGGGCGCGCTGATGGGCTGGTCGGCGCTTTTTGCCGAAGTCTCGTGGGCGTCGTTTTTCCTTTATGTCGCCGCTGTCCTGTGGACCATCGGTTACGACACGATCTACGCCCATCAGGACAAGGAGGATGATGCTCTGGTGGGCGTTCGTTCGACCGCGCGCCTGTTTGCCGAAAATACCAAGGCCTGGCTGATCGGTCTTTACGGGCTGGCGCTTTTGTTCCTGATCTTTGCCTTCTGTGCGGCCGGTGTCGGTGTCCTCGGTTATCTCGGCCTTGCCGTGGCGGCCGTCATGTTTGCCTGGCAGATCCTCATTCTCGAGATCGATAATCCCGATCATTGCCTGCGGCTGTTCAAGTCAAACGGCCGGGTCGGCGGCGTCATCTTCATCGCGCTGATGGCATCAGTGGCATCGTTCACCTGACATTTTTGCCCATCGGAAAATGAAAGGCCCGGATCGATCAATCCGGGCCTTTGTCATTCGAAACGGGCTGGTGAAAGCGGCCGGCCGTTAACGGCGGGCGATGATTTCCTTGCCTTCGATCTTCATCGCCACGCCAAGGCTGCCGGTCGAGCGGCGCACGAGGAAACGCGGGCGACGGGCTGCGAAGTAGGAGTGGCGGCGGCGTTGTGTCGGCGCGCTCTGGCGCACTTCGCCAAGATGGTTTTCAAGCGGACGGGCAACGCCATCGGCTTCCACCATCAGCATCGGGATATGGAAGGCTTCCGACCACGAGCGCCAGTCGGCCGCGATGTCGCACAGGTCGTGCGCCACCAGAAGCGGCACACAGAGATCGGCGTCTTCGTGATGCAGTTCGAGCGTTACCGTCACTTCACCGTCACCATGGTCAATGGCGCGGGCTGCAACGCCCTTGAAGGCGCGCGCCGGCAGGGCAAAGGACATCGGCAGGCCGCTCTGTGGCAGAATCTTGCGCAGAACCGCGCCCCGCTCATCGATCGTGATGGAAACATCGCCGTCGGCGCCGCGCAGGCTGTAGCTGATCTGCTGGAGAATACGTGCGGGGTCGAGCCGCAGAGCTGATCCGGCCCAAACGGGCTTCAGAACGGTTTGTGTCATCTAATGCACCCTTGTTTTACCTGAGAGCCGTTGCCGACGTCTCACCGGGACTTTTGTCCTCTGATGGCTCCAACATAGGCGGGCCCTTTCCAAAACCGCTTAAAAATCGCGGTTAAGAAATTCCTGCCGGTTCAAATGGTTAGCAAAACCGAATCTGTTACGGTTTCGGATTTATGAACGTCGCGGTTTGTGTGCGGGCCTGAAACGAGGCGTCACAAGGCGGCACAGGGCAAGGCTGAGACAAGGCCCAGATGAGAGAATTACGAAAGGAATTCCTTAAGCGGACCTGTGTATAAAGTCACACGAACGGCACCGCGAAGGCAGGTAAGAGGGCATCCGCATGGTATCGACATATCTGAGCTACGATCTGGTCAATCGCGACCTCTCGGCCAGCCTCAAGCGCGTGTCGAACCAGTCCGCCGTCAAGCGCGAAGCGGACTATTACGAAGCCAATATCGGCAAGGTCAAAACCGTCGACGAATTCATGGACGATTACAGGCTCTATGCCTACGCCATGAAAGCCTACGGCCTGGAAGACATGACCTATGCCAAGGCCTTCATGAAGAAGATCCTCGACAGCGACCTTTCCGACGACGAAAGTTTTGCCAACAAGCTTGCCGACGATCGTTACCGCGATTTCGCCAACGCGTTCAACTTTTCCACCGCCGAGGCCAAGGCGCAATCGGCGGCACAGATCGAAGGTTTTACCGACCTCTACGGCACGACGATGGAGGAAAAGGACGCCAGCGTCACCACCGAGACGACCTATTTCAACACGATGATGGACCAGGTCGGCAGCGCCGACGTGCTGCTCAGCAACGAGCGGCTGCGATCCTACCTCCTGACATCCTACGGGTTGGACGAAAAATATTACTCCCGCGCCACCGTCAAGGGCGTGCTGTCCAGCGATACCAGCGACCCGGACAGCTATATCAACACCACGCTCGGCCCGCAGCGTGACGATCTGACGGCCAAGAAGGCGGATGCTCAGACGCGTCTTGCCGCGGCAACCACGGCGGCGGACAAGGCCAGGATTCAGACCGAAATCAACGGTTACCAGGCTTCGCTCGACACGATCCAGAAATATTTCGACATGGCCGACACGTTCAATTTTACCCCCGACGGCACCATGCCGGCGGAGGGCGCCCAGACGGCGGAGCAGAAGGCGACGATCAACAGCCTGTATCTGAGCAATCAGGAGCGCCTGTCTTCGGCCACCGCATTGGCCGAGCGCGACTATTTCGACGGCAAAATGGCGACGGTCGACAATGTCAACGACATCCTGGTCGATACACGTCTCTACAACTATATCCGCACGGCCTTCCAGATGACGGGCGTCACCGTCGTGCGCGCCACCATCGAACAGATCCTCACCAGCGATCTCAACGATCCGGGCAGCTATGCCAATATCTACGGCAAGAACAATCCGAAATATCTCGAACTGGCGAAGTCGTTCAATTTTAACACAGACGGTACGGTCGCGGCAGGCAATGCCCAGACCAGCGCGCAGGCGGCGTCTGTCGCCAACCTTTATTTCAGCCACTACAACGACGATCAGGACACGGCCGACGAAAAGGCGATCAACCTTTACAAGACCGCGATCACCGAAGTGAAGTCCGTCGATGAATTTCTGGCGAAATCGGATGTCTACAGTTTTGCACTGAAGGCCGTCGGGCTCGATCCCGATACGGTATCGAAGTCCACCATCAAGCAGGTTCTGACAAGCGACCTGACGAACTCCAAGAGTTATGCCTACAAGCTGAACGACGAGCGTTACCTGACGCTGGCGCGCGCATTCAACTTCACCACTGAAGGCGGCATCACCACCGCGCTGTCCGCGCAGACCGAAGGTACCATCAAGTCTGTCGCCTCGGACTATATCGTCAAGGTGACCCGCTTCATCGACAACGAAAAGCGGATCGGCACCAAGGAAACGGAGGATTCCAGCGGCAAGAAGGTGCGGGAAAACATCACCGCCCAGAGCAAGGCCAAGGAAGAAGCCTCCGTCGAGACGAAGTATTACTCCGAAAAGATGCTCGGCCTCAAAACCGCATCCGAATTCATCAATGACGATCGTCTCGTCAAGGTCCTGCTGACGGCCTATGACATCGACCCGGCGTCGGTGGACCAGGATTTCCTCAAGCAGGTTTTTGCCTCCGATCTCGACGATCCGAAGAGTTTCGTCAACCAGCAGACGAATCCGGTCTGGGCGGAAATTCTCGGCACGTTCAACTTCGATACCAAGGGCAATCTCGCCAAGCGTGATGATGGTGCGGCGGTCCAGACGCAGGGCAAGATTCTCGCGACCGAAAACCTCTACAACCGCCAGACGCTGGAACAGGAACAGGGCGAAAGCAACAACGGCGTGCGTCTCGCGCTCTATTTCGAGCGCATGGCCAAGAGCATTACCAGCGCCTACGACATCCTTGGCGATACCGCACTTCTGGAATTTTTCCGCACCAGTTTTTCGCTGCCGGAAGAGTTTTCCAACATGGATCTCGACAAGCAGGCCGCGCTCGTGAAGAAATACATGAACCTCGAGGATCTGACCGATCCGGAAAAGGTTCAGAAGATGATCAACAAGTTCACGGCCTTGTATGATCTTGAAAACGACAATTCGTCCTCTTCGGCGCTCAGCATCCTGACGGGCGATGCCGGCGTCACCGGCATCAGCGCCGACCTTCTGACCGCCATCAGCCAGTATCGGTGATCGGGCGGTTACTGCACGGCCGCTCCCTGAAATTTCATGATTGTAGCCGGTTCGACGCCGCACCAATGAGTAGGATGTTGTCCTCTATGGATTACATCCTATATGATGCAAGCGGTTAAGACAGACGAGTATCGGAGCTGGCTCAAGGCTCTTGCCGACGCTCGTGCGAAAGCGCGCATTTCCATACGGGTTGATCGCCTCATTGCCGGCAATCCGGGTGATGTGCGGCCGGTGGGTGAAGGCGTCAGCGAGATGCGGGTCGATTATGGTCCAGGCACCGTGTCTATTACATACGGCGCGGAGCAGCTCTCATCCTTCTTCTGTGTGGTGGCGATAAAAGCACGCAGAGGATGGATATCCGGACGGCCAAACGGCTGGCGCGGGAATGGAAGGAAGAATGATGGCCCTGAAAACCACGCCCTACGACAGCGCTGAATTCCTTGATAGCGACGACGCCATCGAGGAATATGTCGCGGCGGCTTTCGAGACGGAAGATCCAGCTTTCATCGCGCAATGCCTCGGCACCGTTGCCCGGGCGCGCAACATGAGCCAGCTGTCCCGTGACACCGGCATGAGCAGGCCTGCGCTCTACAGGGCGCTCAGCGGTGAGGGCAATCCCGAATTCGCAACCATCATGAAGGTGCTTCAGGCACTCGGCATCAAATTGACGCCAAAGACATCATCCCTGAACCTGTCGTAGCAGTAGCTGCCAGCCTCAGCTCCTGATCACCTTGTCCGGGTTCATGATCCCGGCGGGATCGAAGGCGTGTTTGATGCGGCGCATCAGGTCCATTTCGATATCGGAGCGGATGGCGGCAAGCTCGTCGCGCTTCAGCTGGCCGATACCGTGTTCGGCCGAAATCGAGCCGCCGGCTTTGAGCACCAGACCATGCACGATCTCGTTGACCTCATGCCAGCGGGCAAGGAACTCCGCCTTGTCGGCGCCCACCGGCTGGGAGATGTTGTAATGGATGTTGCCGTCGCCCAGATGCCCGAAGGCGCAGACGCGGGCGCCCGGCACGGCGGCCAGAACCGCCTGTTCCGCCTCCGCCATGAAGGCCGGAATCTTTGAGATCGGCACGGAAATGTCGTGCTTGATCGAGCCGCCCTCCGGCTTTTGTGCGCCTGACATGCTTTCGCGCATGTGCCACAGCGCCTGACCCTGCGCCACCGAAGAGGCGATCACCGCATCCTGCACGAGGCCGGCTTCAAAACCCTGTTCCAGCAGTGCATGCACCATGGTGTCAGCGGTTTCGGCCGAATCCGACGTGGAAATGTCGATCAGTGCGTACCACGGGTGTGGCGTTTCGAGCGGATCGCGCACACCGTCGATATGTTTTGTCGTAAACTCCACGCCGATGCGCGGCATCAGTTCGAAACCGGTCAGCGCCGCACCGCACAGGCTCGATGCCTTCTCGAACAGTTTGAGCGCATCTTCCGTGGAGTTCAGGCCCGCAAAGGCAACCTGATGCCCGACCGGGCGTGGAAACAGCTTTAGAACCGCGCCGGTGATCACACCCAGCGTGCCTTCCGCGCCGATAAACAGGTCGCGCAAATCGTAACCGGTATTGTCCTTTTTCAGCCGCCGCAGACCATTCCAGATCTCGCCGGTCGGCAGCACCACTTCGAGACCCAGGCACAGCTGGCGCATGTTGCCATAGGCGAGAACGGCCACGCCGCCGGCATTGGTGGACAGGTTGCCACCGATGCGGCACGACCCTTCCGAGCCGAGCGACAGCGGAAACAGCCGGTTCACCTCTTCCGCGGCGCGCTGCACATCCGCAAGGATGACGCCGGCATCGCAGACCAGCACGTTCGCCACCGGATCGATGTCGCGGATGCGGTTCATGCGTTCCAGCGACAGGATGATATCCGCTTTTCCGGCGCGTGGTGTCTGTCCGCCGACGAGGCCGGTATTGCCGGTCTGCGGCACGATCGCCGTGCCGGTTTCGCTGGCGAGCTTCATGATCGCCGAAACTTCCTCGACCGTGGCCGGTTTCAGAAGCATCGGAGACGTGCCGACATACAGGCCGCGATCCTCCTTCAGCCGCAGCGCCAGATCGGCTGCATCGCGCAGCGCATTGTCTGCGCCGACGATTGCGGCAAAACGGTCGAGGAGGGCGGTGTCGATCACCGGCGCATCGGTCTGCGGAACATCCATCGGCGTTTCTCCCAGAGGCTTTTGTTCGGAGGTTTTTGTATTGTGTCTTTAATCGCGCGGTGCGGCGGCGCGCACCAGCCGGTCGTTGATCGCTTCACCAAGCCCGTGGCTCGGAATGGCGGTCACGGCAATACGGTCAGCGCCCGTCGCATCGGCCTGCTTGAGGTAATCGAACAGATTGGCGGCGGCTTCGGCAAGATCACCGCTCGGGCTCAAATCGAACACGGCCTTCGCCTGATCGATACCCTCGACCGAAACACCGCCCAACCGGATCAGCACTTCACCGGGCTCGACATGTCTCGCCTCCAGCCGAACGGCGGCTCCGGGCGCATAATGCGAAGCCAGCATGCCCGGCGCTTCGATGATCGCCGCCGGTCCTTCACGACGTTCGACGGAAAGGCCGGTAGCGGCCTCGATATCCTCGACCGAAAGCCCGCCCGGCCGCAAAAGCTTTATCGTGCCGTCCTCGACGCGCAGAATGGTGGATTCGACACCGACAGGTGCAGCGCCGCCATCGATGATCAGCGCAAGCTTCTCACCCAGATCGTCCGCCACATGACGCGCGCTTGTCGGGCTGATCTTGCCCGATGTGTTGGCGCTCGGCGCTGCCAGCGGCCGGTCGAGGGCGGCAATCAGATCGGACGTAAAACCCTTGGGCACACGGATGCCGACGGTATCGAGACCGGCGGTTGCCAGCGGATGGATCGTGCGCCCGTCTTCCTTCAAGGGGAGGATCAGGGTTAGCGGGCCCGGCCAGAATTTTTGCGCCAGCTTTTTGGAGATCGGATCGAATTCCGCATGCCGCTCCGCCATCGCAAGATCCGCCATATGGCAGATCAGCGGATTGAAACGCGGCCGGCCCTTGGTTTCGTAGATGCGGGTAATCGCCGCCGGATTGGTGGCGTCGGCGGCAAGGCCGTAGACGGTTTCTGTGGGAATGGCGACCGGTTGGCCATCCTTCAGGATGGTCACAGCAGCTTCGATTGCCGCCTGCTTCTGCCCAGTGCCGTCGATGATCTCAGCTGTCATGCACACGCTGTAGCGTGCGGCAGGGGGAGGGGCAATATTTTTCGCGTTACATCTTCTGAAGGATGGCCCGGAACGCATTGTCCGGTGCACCCAGCATCAACACGCTGCGGATTGCCTGTTGCGGATCACTGGTCTGGAACAGCACGCCATTGCCACGAATGTCGCGGTTGATGCGCATTTTTGCAGCTCCCGGTTCGCCCTCGATGGCGACGGCAAAATACATGCGCCGCCGCTCCGCGTTGATATGCTCGAAAAACTGCTCGGTCTCGCCGATCTCGGAAAAGAAGTTGCAGATATAGAAGGACCAGCTGACCGACCGTCGCGCCATATAGGTGCTGGCCGCCGTCACATGGCAGTAGCCCAGATGCGGCCGTTCCGGAAACGTGCGGTGGAACAGCACTTTCGGAAACTGGATGTCGTGGTGGAAAGCATTCAGCCGCTCATGCGTGGTTTCGCCGGCGGTTTCCAGCTTTTTGCCGGTGCGTTCCGCCACCTCCGCATAGGTGAGATAACGGCGCTCGACTGGCAACCAGTCGTCGCGATGGCGAGAGATGCGGCCGGTGCGCAAAAATTCCGAATGCGCGGCCGGTTTCATCCTGGGCGCAACGGGGCGCCAGGCATTGGCATCGTAATATCTCAGCTTCGGTTGTGCTTCCACGACGGTGCCACTCCGTTGGTCGCGGGCAGATTAGCAATTGTTTGTTAACGGGTTCTTTCCGGGATTTTGCGTGGCCGATAGCCTGTTTGCGCCATATCGGCACGGTTGTGCGCCGCGCATGCCGTCTTAGCGGTCTGATATCTAACAGCAAAACCACATATGTCGCTTTTGCATCAGCCTTGCGTTTTGTCGTCAATGCCGCAGGCGATGTCGCAATGTCGCTCAGCCCATGAAACCCGGCCGCGTTATAACGGTTACATGCTCACGGAGAAGAGCCGGCTTGGGGTGCGGATGGCGCACCCGGTCCAAACCCACGATTTGAGGAGTGGAACATGGATATTCGCAATGACGTTCTGCGACAGCTGAAAAATCATCGCCCAGGCTACAGCCTGGAACAGCCCTTCTACATCGACAAGGATTATTTCCAGCTCGATATGGAAACCATCTGGTACCGCGACTGGCTGTTTGTCGGCCATGATTGCGAAATTCCCAAGGCCGGCAATTATTTCACGTTGCAGATCGGCGATTATCCGGTCGTCATCGTGCGCGGCAAGGACAAGGCTATTCGCGCCTTCCACAATACCTGCCGCCATCGCGGACACCGCGTCTGCACGCAGGAACGCGGCGCATCGGCCAAACTCGTCTGTCCCTACCACCAGTGGACCTACGATCTCGACGGTTCGCTGGTGTTTGCCCGCCAGATGGACGAAAGTTTCGACAAGTCCAAATTCGGCATGAAGCACGTGCATTGCGAAACCGTTGCCGGTTACGTGTTCATCTGCCTTGCCAACGAAGCCCCCGATTTTTCTCCCGTTCGTGAAAAGATCGAGCCCTACATGGCGCCGCATCGCCTGTGGGAAGCCAAGGTCGCCCACCAGAACACCATTGTCGAGAAGGGCAACTGGAAGCTCGTCTGGGAAAACAACCGCGAGTGCTACCACTGCGCCGCCAACCACCCGGAACTCTGCCGCACCTACCCGGAAGCACCGTCCGCCACCGGTGTACAGGGTGCTGCCGATGATCCGATCATTTCCGAGCACTGGGCGCGTTGCGAAGCCGCCAACCTGCCGAGCAAGTTCGACATGCACCCGGACGGCCAGTTCCGTGTGGCCCGCATGCCGCTGATCGAGGATGCCGAAAGCTACACGATGGACGGCAAGCGTGCCGTGCGCCGTGCGCTGTCGGATGACGTGACGATCTCGCATATCGGCACCATGCTTCTGTTCCATTACCCGACGACATGGAACCACATGCTGGTCGATCACACGATCTCCTTCCGCGTGCTGCCGATCAGCGCCGAGGAAACCATGGTCACGACAAAATGGCTGGTCCACAAGGATGCAGTGGAAGGCGTCGATTACGATATCGAGCAGCTTACCCACGTCTGGAACATGACCAACGACCAGGACCGCCAGATCGTCGAGGAAAACGCGTTCGGCATCCGCTCGCCGGCCTATGAACCGGGCCCGTATTCGGAACTGCACGAAGGCGGCGTCATGCAGTTCGTCGAGTGGTACACAAAATTCATGGTGGACCGCCTGCAGGGCGATCAGGGAAAACTTTCGGCCGTTGCCTGACACCACAAACCATCAGTGCTTGACCCTTAATTCGTGAGATGAACATGGCGGCAGCTTATCCGCACCTCGACGAGATGCAGCCATGGAATGCACGGCTGCAGCTTCTGGAATGCATCTCCGTCACGCCGGAAACGGCCGACGTGATGACCTTCATCTTCAAGCCGGAAAAGCCGGGCTGGTTCCGCTATGTGCCGGGCCAGTTCGTGACGCTGGAATTGCCGGTGGGGCCGAACGGCGTGAAGGAACCGACGATGCGCACCTACACGCTGTCGTCCAGCCCTTCGCGCCCGTTCACCGTCGCTGTGACGGTGAAGGCGCAGAAGGACAGTATCGGCACACGCTGGATGTTCGATAACCTGAAGCCGGGAATGAAAATCCGCGCGCTCGGTCCGCTGGGCGATTTTTCCTACGTCAAACATCCGGGTCAAAAATACCTGTTCATCTCGGCCGGTTCCGGCATCACGCCGATGATGTCGATGACCAGAGACCTGAACGACCGCGCGCCATCCAGCGATGTCGTGTTCATCAATTGCTCGCGCACCCCCGCCGACATCATCTTTCGCCGCGAACTCGAAGACCTCGCGCGGCATATGCCAAAACTGACGCTCGGGCTGATCGTCGAAAACTCGCCGCGCCATGATGCCTGGGTCGGGTTGCAGGGCATTATCGACCGCGCCAAGATCACCATGTTCGCCTCGGATTTCATGGAGCGCACGGTGTTCTGCTGCGGCCCGGAACCGTTCATGACGGCGGTGCGCGGCCTGCTCGAAAGCCTCGGCTTCGACATGGCGAACTACCATCAGGAAAGCTTTGCGCCGGCACTGCCCTCGGTGGAGGAACTGCCCTCGACGGCCGCCGAAGGCGAGGTTCTGGCCAATGTCGCCTTCACCATGTCCGGCAAGGAAGTGCCCTGCCAGCCGGGCCAGACCGTGCTGATGACGGCGCGCGCCAATGGCGTGCGCATCGGCGCCGCCTGCGAATCCGGCCTCTGCGGCACGTGTCGGGTTCTGCTGGTGTCGGGTGAGGTGGATATGAACCACAATGGCGGCATTTTGGATGACGAGATCGAGGAAGGGTATATTCTGGCCTGCTGCTCGCGGCCTAAGGGGGATGTGGCGATCGAGGCTTGAGGGAGCAAGTTGCAGGACCTCAATGGTGGATGTGGCGGCTCTGGCTCAGATCTTGGTTGGCGAATGCCGCCGGTGGTTGTTGTCAGCTCGAAGTGGTCATTCCAGAGTAGAACTACAAAGAGCTGAGATGGGGTGGTTTACGGACATCCCGCTGTTAGAAGACCCTAGAGAAGCAGACGCTAGTCTCGGTTGTCGAATTCGGAGCTGAGGGCGTCCGGTTCGCTCTTGGTGGCCTTGGTGGAAAGCCGTACGTTATGCCGATTGCCGTCTCATTTGCCGAAACCAATGTTCATGTTTTCATGACAGGCAGAGAAAATCCGCTGGGCTATTACCATTAGGAAAATGGTTAGCGGGAAGAAACGCTTGAAATTGCACGCACCGATGCCAAAAAATGGGCGGAGTATTACGGTGTCGAGATTCATGAAATTGGCCCGGACTCTGGCAAGTCGGCCTTTGATTGCTACTATAGGTAGTGCATTGTTCCGCCTTGGGACATCCAAGGAGGGAGCTATGGCAATTGATATGCTGGCGAAGGTGCCGCTACTTTATCACTTCACTGACCGGAGGAATATTCCGCTCATCAAGGAAATGGGCGGACTCTATCCGCTTTCTCAGCTCGACCAGAAGCAAATCAAGGTACCTGCACCGGGCGGCAATCAGTGGAGCAGGGACGCGGACGCACCAAAAGGAATGGGAAACTACGTTCATCTCTGCTTTCGCAATGCCCATCCGATGGAATACATGGCCCGCCAAGACGGGCGGATCACCGACACCATATTTCTGCAAATCCATCCCTCGGTTATGCAGCTGGAAGGTGTTCTCTTCACCAATGACGTGGCAAACAAGGCCGGGGTCGAATCTGTCGCGATTGCCGACGCCGATGCTCTCATTGACTTCGAAATCCTATATACTAGGACGGAATGGAGAGACCCTGCGATAAAAGCGCGGCTCACTCAAGCGGAGAAGTATGAGGTGCTGGTGCCGCACATCATACCGTTACCCTATATAAGGAATATCTGACATGGCCGAGAGACCGATCTTTGTCCCGACGACTGAGGCGGATGGATATGTGAAGCGTGTCGATCTCGAGATACCTTGGGCGGGCGGCTTCGCGGAAGTTCAAAAAAAGAAAAATATTCGATCGCTTCACGACGCCGCGAAGAGGGAAGGGTACTTTCCTCTTCTTGAGGTTTCCAGCAAGTCAGACGAAATAGCCGGCCGCCATTTAAGCGCGTTTCACCTTCGCGTTTCGCTAGGTGAACGGGATATGCCGCTCGAAAACGCTTTTCAAGGGAGCAAGGTCTTCGAGCAAGGCGGCCCTTACAACGACCTTTTTGAAGTCGACCCAAGAGAAGCCAAAAGAGACCCCCGCCTACGCAGCTCCGGAGCATTGAAAGGGTTTGCATTCGATGGCTTCATGTTTCCGTTGAAGCCGACGACCGTGTTTTACGACTGGCTTTATCTCAACGCGATCTTCCCGCATCGGCAGTGGCTGAAGAACCGAGTGGATGGCGAGACGCGATACGACGGGTTTTCCGACATTGAATTCAATCCGAGCAAATCTATCAACTGCCAAGCCAAATCGTGCGCGTTGTTCGTCTCATTGATGCGTGAAAACAAGCTCGATACATATCTTGAGACGCCTTCTAAATTCATAGCCGCGATGGCTGGTTACATGTCGGATTCGTCGAGCCATCAGCCTTATGTGAAACAGCCGCGGCTACAGGTGGGCTGATCCTTCCCCGAGAGCTTTTCGCAAATAGTCTAATTTGCCGCCCTAGCTTCGTTAGATAAGTGGCGACCATCATGCTAGCAGTGGGTCGAAATAGATCGTTTATAACGTTTGCGCCGACGTCCGCACGTGGCGCAAACAAGCCACGAAGCAGCAGCTCCAACCGGCAGCACCACTACCAAATCCCCATCCTCACACACCCTTTACCATCCTTCATCTTTCGTGATGCCGCCTCGGGAACCCAAAGGCGGCATCATACGTTTCCAGTCCGATAATTCGAAAAGAATGATTTTGAGGAAACATCGATGATGAACGTTCGAAAACGCCTCGCGACAGTTGCCGTCGCCTTCACAGTGACATTGACCGGCCTTGTTCCGGCTCAGGCTTTCCAGATGCCGGCCCCGGTGGCTGCGCAGACAGCGCCGGTTCAGGCTACGGATGTGCAGTATCGCCCGTGGGAACGCCGCGCGGAGCGTCGTTGGGATCGCCGGGCCGAGCGCCGGTGGGACCGCCGCGAGCGTCGCTTTGAACGCAACGGTTATTACAACGGCCACCGCGGTTACCGTGAGCGCCGCTCCGGTTATCGTTACCATAACGGTTACTGGTTCCCGCTGGCAGCCTTCGCCACCGGCGCCATCATCGGCGGTGCCATCAACCAGGGCAGCCCGCGAGTGAGCTCGTCTTCGGCCCATGTGCGCTGGTGTGCGGATCGTTATCGCAGCTATCGCGCCTCGGATAACACCTATGTGCCGCGCGCCGGTGTCCGTGCCGTCTGCAACTCTCCCTATTGATTGAAAAATCGATAGGTCACGGCATGAGGCCGTGAACGATACATGGCCCGGCGGAGCATGAAGCTCTGCCGGGTTGTCTCGTTGAAACGGTGGTTTTGCGGATGTGGCATTCGTTAATCCGCCGTTCAGACGCACTTGCGCACATTCGCCGGCAACAAGAGTTTCGATCAATCAGTGAAGGGAGAGTTCCCCATGACCATGCTGATGAAGACTGTTTCCATTTGCGGTGTGGCGGCAGCCATGCTGGCCAGTTCGGTTGTGTCCAGTGCGGCGATGCCGATCCTGCCCGCGGCCCCGACCGTCAAGTCCGCGCCCACCAACGGTGCCGATGTCGTGCAGGTGCAATACTGGCGCGACCGCGGCGGTTATCGTGACGGCTGGTATGGCGGTCATCGCGGCTATCGAGACTATCGCCCGCGTCACCGTTACCATGACGGCTACTGGTATCCGCTCGCCGCCTTCGGTGCCGGCGCCATCATCGGCGGCGCGCTTGCCGCACCCACCTATGACGAGCCGCGTTATGTCGAGCCGGTTCCGCAATATTATGAACCTGCACCACGTTACGTGGCGCCACCGCCGCGTCGTTATGCGGCGCCTGCCGGCGATATCAACCCGCAACACCATGACTGGTGCCTGGCGCGTTATCGCTCCTACGATATCTATTCGAACACCTTCCAGCCCAATTACGGCCCGCGCAAGCAGTGCTATTCGCCGTATTTCTAAAAAGACAGGTGAAGCCTTATCAGCCCGTCCGGTTTAATCCGGGCGGGTTTTTTCGTTTCAGAGAATCCGCGCCCTTCTCAGCACCCACCAGGCAATCGCAATCGACAGCGCGATGAAGATGACCGCGAACATCGTGCCGGACGAGCCGCCTTCGAAAGGCAGCGCCGACGTGTTCATGCCGAAAAAGCCGGTGACGAGCGAAGGCGGCAGCAGGAAGGCGGTCATCAGCGACAGGATATAGAGGTGGCGGTTGGTTTCGGAGGATTGTTTGGAATCGATTTCTTCATGCAGCAGCCGCGCGCGGTCCTGCAGCGCATAGACATCGTGGTCCACCGCCTCCAGCCGGCTGGTCAGCCTGCCCGCGACATCGTCGAACCCGAGCGGCATGTCGTCTTCATCCGCTGCCGCCGCGCGCCGCATCAGGGCCAGCACGGTGCGCAAATGCCGGTGCAACCGCACCACTGTCCGCCGCACCGGCGCCAGCCTGCGGCGTTCGTCACGCGGGGCGTTGTCGTAAACGATATCCTCGATGTGGTTCAGTTCTTCCGTCAGTTCCAGCACCAGCGTGATCAGCGTGCGCTGGAATTCGGCCACGATGGTTTCAAAAACGTCGATCGGCCGGCGATAACGTCCGGCATTCTTTTCCACGGCCGCCCTGACGCGATCGATCGAACGCAGAGGCTGCAGCCGCGTGGTGATGATCAGCTTTTCGGTAACGGCAAAATGCAGCCAGCCGATATCGCGGGTTTCGCTGTCGAATTCGCGCTGAAAATCCACCAGCGTGCCATACACCATCTGCTCGTCGAGCGTGATCGAGGCATGCGTATCATGGGTGGTGAGGGCGGAGACGACTTCGGCCGGCAGGTCCTTGAAACCATCGAGAAAAGCGGGCACGCGCTGGTCGGCGAGGTTGAGGTGCAACCACAGAAACCCGCCATCGTCCACGGCCAGATCGGCGCGAACAGTCTCCGTCGGCAATCGCGTGCAGGGCGTCTTGTCGGGGTGAAAACGATAGGCCCAGACAAGGCCGGGAATGGCAGGGGTAAGCAGTGTCATGGGCAGGGTCCGGCTTCGAGAGGCGCACTGCTTGTTAGACGCTGTCTGTGACACCTGTTGCAACAGGTTTTTCTGAAAGACCCGCCCGCGGCTCAGTCGAGGTCCTTCGCAAGGTGAAAAACCAGAGAACAAGTCCGGAAACGACGCCGCTCAGGGTCGAAATGGCAATGAACGCCACCGCGAAACCTTGGTCTCTACCAGACAGGCCCAAAAACTTGCCTGTCACGAGAAAGGCGCCCACGAAGCCTACAAGCCCGGCGGATGCCGACATGTATTTGAGTGCATTCAGCCGCCGCCATTTCACGACCGCGATGACGCCGAGAGCCGGAAGAAGGGCGAACCCACCGACCAGAGTGGCGAATAAAGCCAGGTCTCTCAGGAGATTTCCCTGCAAGGTGACGATGAATATCGCTGCACTCAGCAGCGTTGCGAGAAGATAGCCGATCACGAAAAGCCCGATATGACCGCCAATCTTGAGAAGCATTCGGGGTAGATCGCGACGGTTTCTCATGACTTCGATGCCTGTCCGGTTCGATGCTGATCTGTGAAAGCCTGTCTCTGCGGCTTTTTTTAGGGCGGCCAAATCCTCTAGGCCGGTGCCCTTAGCCTCTGTCGCGAAAACTTCACCGGCGCCGTGATCACCACAAGGCAAAAGATGATCAGCGCCACGCCCAGCCAGCCGAGCGCCGGCAGCCTTTCGCCGATGATGATGACCGCCAGCAGCGCTGCCACGACGGGTTCCAGCAGCGTGATCGTTGTTGCCATGCTGGCCGGAATGCGGGCAAGGCCCATGCCGAAGGCGATATAGCCCAGAAACATCGGCACCAGCGCCATGTAAAGCCCCACGGCCGCATTGTTCCACGAGGCGAGAAATGGCCCGCCGGTCATCAGCAGCACCGGCATCAGCAGCAACCCGCCGACGCCGAATGTGGCGCCCATGGCAGCCCTTGAGCGGATGCCGCGCGACATCAACCCGCGTGCCGTGAACGAATAGAGCGCATAGGTGAGGCCGCCGAGAAGCCCGAGCGCGATGCCGATTATGGTGGCATTGCCGGTGGCGATGGTTTCGGCATGCGACCCTTCCGCGACGCAGAGGAGCACCATGCCGACCAGCCCGATCAACGCGCCGGCAAGCCAGCGTTTCGACAGTTTTGCGCCTTCGAAAATTTTTTCGATCAGGGCTGAGAGAAGCGGCGCCGAACCGATGGTGACGACCGTGCCGATGGTGACGCCGGCAAGCCGCATCGAGCCGTAAAAGGCCAGCGGATAGATCGCCACCGCCATGCCGCCCGCCACCAGCAGCAGCCAGTAACGTTTGAGATCCGTCATCGCGCGGCCGATCGAGCGCAATGCGATGGCGGCCTGCAACAGCCCGCCAATGCCCATGGCCGCAGCCCCGATCGCCGCCGCACTCACCTGCGGCGCAAAGGCGGCCGCCGTGCCGGTCGTGCCCCAGACAAGCGAGGCAAACAGCACACCGGCGACGCCGATGCGGAATTCTTTGTTGGTGGATGTCATAGCCTGTCCAGCATGTCGGAGGTTATCGCGCGGGCTTGAAGAACGAGGTCGCTGTTGCCCTCCAGCCCGGCGCGGGTGATCGCGCCTTCGAGAAGAAAGGCCAGTTGCCGGGCCAGCATTTTCGCCCGTTCCGTGTCGCCGTTCAGGCGTTCGGTCAGGTGCGTGGCGATCAGGCCCTCGACCTCTTCCTTGTGGCGGCGCACCGCATCGCGGCCGATATCGCCGACGGTCAGTTCGGCAGCGGCATTAAGCAGCCCGCAACCGCGAAAACCTCGCTCATAGGAAAATTCGGCATGATCCTGATAGGCATCGAACACCGCCAGCACCTTGTCTTTTGGCATGACAGCGGTGGCGAGGCGTTTTTCGTAAAAGGCCAGCAGTTCGGCATGGCGGATGGTCAGATACTGATGAACAAGATCCGCCTTGGAGCCAAAGTTGTTGTAGAGGCTTTTCTTGGCCACGCCGGCGCGGGCGATGATCGCATCGATACCTGTACCGGCGATGCCGTTTTCATAAAACAGCACGGCGGCGGCCTTCAGCAGTTTTTCTTTCGCCGTGTCCGGCGGATGTTGCGCAGTCTGGTCCATGGCAATCCCGACAGTAGGTAGACCGGTCTACCTACTCATCTCGCAAAAATCAACCGCCCGCCAGAATCATGTTATGCGGGGTCAAAATAGCAGACGACATCAGGCCCGCATGGAAACCGCGCTCTATCTCCCCGTCAAAACCTTTCTCGAAGCCGCCGGTTACACGGTGAAGGGCGAGATCGGCGGCTGCGATCTGGTGGGGCTTTCGGAAGGCGATCCGACAGTGGTCGTCATCTGCGAGCTGAAACTCACCTTCAATCTCGAACTCATCCTGCAGGCGGTGGATCGCGCCAGCGTGTCGGATGAGGTCTGGATTGCTGCCCGCGTTTCGGCGAAGGGCAGGGGGCGGGAAAGCGACAAACGTTACCGCGATCTCTGCCGCCGGCTCGGCATAGGCATGTTGGGCGTGTCGGATCAGGGCGAGGTCAGCGTGCTGGTCTCCTCGGTCTCCCCCATGCCGCGCACAAACCCGAAACGCCGCACGCGGCTGGTGAAGGAACACCGCAAACGCGTGGGCGACCCGGCGCTCGGCGGCTCGACGAAAGTGCCGATCATGACCGCCTATCGCCAGCAGGCGATCGCCATTGCCACGGCGCTTGTCGACGGCCCGCTGCGGCCACGTGACCTGAAGGAAACCGCGCCCAATGCCGGGGCAACGCTGCGCAACAATTACTACGGCTGGTTCGAGAAGGTGGAAAAAGGCGTTTATGCTCTGAGCGTTACCGGACGCACCGCAATTGAAGCCCTGCCGGTGAAGGACTGATAACCAAGCCGGCAGACGTCTCGTTGCAGCGCCTCTCCATCCATGCTTAAGCCCGAACCGCGATGAGGGTAGGGCATCGCGAAATTTTGGTTCGCATGCCGCGACCGGTCAAAAACCGGCCTTGCGGATGATTGCATTTCGAGTGGGGCATGAATTGAGCATTTCCAAAATCTTTCTGAAGGTCGCGATCGTCGTCGCCGGCCTGATGCTTCTGGCTGGTTGCCAGACGCGCGATCCACGTCTGGTCGAGGCACTGAACGGCGCCAATGTCACTTCTGTTCGCGTCGAGGCGACGCCGGACGTTTCCACCGGTCTTCCCATGCTGAACGGCATCACGCCGGAAGCGCAGGCGGCGATGATCGTCAAGGCTCTTGAAGTGGATGCCAGCAGCAAGCTGAAGGGCCTGCCGGGTGGGCCCAAGGCTGCACGTCTTGTCATCACGCTGCAGCAGGCGGATCTTGCGTCGGCGCCGGGCCGCGTGCTGGGCGGCACGGACAGCTACATCACCGGCACCGTGCGGCTGGAAAACGTTGCCGATGGGTCGGTCATTGCCCAGAACCCGCGCATAACTGGTTCCGACCATGGCGTGAAGGGCAGCGGCGATATCGGTTTCTTCGTGGCCATGGCCATCAATGCCGTCGCCACGAAGGATCAGAATGCGCTGGCCCAGAAACTGGCGGCATCCTTCACGCTCGAAACCCGCAAGTGGCTGACCGGGAAATGATCGACCGGATGAGCGTGCCCATCGCCGGGCGCGCTCATTCACTTAAGCCAGCCGCGTAAAACCCGGGTGGGACAAGCCGGGTGGACCAGAAACATGTCTGCCAAATTGATGCAAAGCCAACAAATGTGACCGTTCAGCCACCCGGCGCACTTGACGTTTGTCTTTTCCCGTTCCTAGATCGTTTTCACGCTGACGGCCTGCTGACCGCCGAATATCCCTCATTTTGGCGCTGCATCGCTTGCTCATCGGATCCCTGACAAGGTCTCAGAAGAGCTCCCACCGCGGGCTCATCCTTGCCGCCGTTCGGCATCCATGCTCAAACGCGCACCGCCATCTAATCGGCAAGTGCCGTGACGGCCCGCTGCACCTTCCACGCAGGCATTCTGAAGGCGGCACAGCGCGTTAAAATACGCCATGACTCCTGCCAGAATTACTGATTCTGGCTCATGAGTGTCGCGAAGACAATCCGGCTAATCGCGCCAATCAAAAAAGCACACATTGTCCCTGCGGCCGACGAACTGGCCATTTGAGCAGGAACAACAGCGATGACCATCCCCGTTTCAATCAACACCGAACAGGCGAACGGCATATTGACGGCCGCCTTGGCGAAGGCAGGTAAGATCGGCGTTGCCGTCAACATTGCGGTGCTGGATGCCGGCATTCATCTCAAGGCCTTTGCGCGGATGGATGGCGCCGTGCTCGGTTCGATCGACGTTGCCATCGGCAAGGCCCGCACGGCCGCGCTTTTCGGCATCGCCAGCCAATCCGTCTGGGATTACTGCAAGCCCGGTGCCGCAGCCCACAATCTCGAAGCCAGTAATGGCGGGCTGATGCCTTTCCCGGGCGGCTTCCCGCTTTTCGATGCAGCCGGCATGCTCATCGGCTCGGTGGGCGTCTCCGGCGGCGCCCCCTCTCAGGATCTCGAAATCGCCGAAGCCGCAGTCGCGGCCTTCGTCCGCTGAGCTTTTTCAAATCATCAACCGCATTCACCCGTGAAAGGAACCATCATGACCAAGACCATTCTCATCACCGGCGCAGGTTCGGGCTTCGGCGAAGGCGCCGCAATCGGCATGGCCAAGGCCGGCCACACCATCATTGCGACAGCCCAGATCAGCCCGCAGGTGGCGGCGCTGCGCAACAAGGTCGCCGAACTTGGCCTCGACAATATCCGTGTCGAGAAACTCGACCTGAACGATCCCTACGACATGGCATTCATCCAGACACTCGACATCGATGTCCTCTGGAACAATGCCGGCATCGGCGAGACGGGCCCGGTCAGCGAAATCCCGCTCGATCTGGTTCGCCGAAATTATGAAACCAACGTCTTCAAGCCGCTGGAGCTGACACAAGGCTTCATCCGGCGTTGGGTTTCGGAAGGCAAGAGAGCCAAGATCGTCTTCACCTCGTCCATGGGCGGACTGTTCACACCGGCCGGATGGGGAACCTATGTGTCGACGAAATACGCACTGGAATCGATCGCCGAGGCGATCGCGCAGGAAGTGGCACCCTTCGGCATCAAGGTTCAGACGATCAATCCGGGGGCCTATCTCACCGGTTACAACGAAACGATGGCGGATACCGCCTTCCGCTGGCTGGATGCAGGCAAGAACTTCACCAAGCCTGATGAGCTTCGCGCCACATTCGATGCCCTGCTTGCCTCGCCCATGGGGCATCTAGATCCGCAGGAAATGATCGAACGGATGATCGAGATCGTTCCCGCTGATACCGGCAGGTTCCGCAACGTTTGCCCGCAGGCGGTGGAAGACATGCTCAAGCAAGCACAGGCCGCCGCTTGGACCGCGGAAATCTGACCGGCTTCGGGCAAGCCCGGCAATCGTCGGGCCGCACCCGGTCGTACCCCCACCATCAAGGAGAAATGAAAATGTCGCGTATGATGTCAATCAGACTGCCCGTCTCGGCGATAGCAGGTGTCGCCATCGCCACGCTCGCTCTTTTCATGGCGGCCTTGCCGGCCGCTGCGGAAGCTTACAGCGAGCAGGAAACCCGCAACATCGCCACCGTGCAGGCAGGTTTCGATGCCTGGAAAGCCGGTACCGGCAGTCCCTACGATGATCTTGCTGAAAATGCGCAATGGACCATCACCGGCAATTCTGCTGCATCCCGGTTGTATTCCAGCCGAGAAGATTTCATCAGCAATGTCATCCGGCCCTTCAATGCGCGCATGTCCGTCGGTCTGGTTCCGACGATCAGCGATATCTATGCCGACAAGGATACGGTCGTAGTGCATTTCACTGCGGCGGGAACGGCAGCGGACAACAAGCCCTATGAAAATACCTATGCCTGGTTTTTACAGCTGGAGGGCGACAGGATCATCAGGGCCACAGCCTTTTTCGACAGCGTCGCATTCAACGATCTCTGGACACGCGTGACGCCCGCAACGCCGTAACGCCCGGGCATGATACTCACGAAACACACCCGGCGGTCGATCTTGCCGACCGCCGGGCATGGTCTGTTTCCGCTTGGATGAATTCGCAGCACCGGCGTGCGAAATATCCCATCCATTTCAGGCCCGATTGACGGTTGCCCCGGCAAATTGATGTAATGCCAACAAATATGACCGGCGAGCCGCCAACCGCACTTGACGTTTGTCTTTTCCCGTTCCTAGATCGTTTTCACGCTGACGGCCTGCTGACCGCCGAATATCCCTCATTTTGGCGCTGCATCGCTTGCGCACCGGATCCCTGAAAATGTCACAGAAGAGCTCCCATCGCGGGCTCATCGTTGCGGCCGTCATGGCCTCGATGGCGATGATTTCAATCGAAGCGACGATCGTTTCCACGGCCATGCCGCAGATCGCAGCCCAGCTCGGCCAGCTCAATCTCTACAGCTGGGTGTTTTCCTCCTTCCTGCTCACCCAGACCGCCACCACGGTCGTGTTCGGAAAACTGTCAGACATTTATGGTCGCAAGCCGGTTCTGCTGTTCGGCATCGCCGTGTTCCTGATCTCCTCCATCCTGTGCGGTCTTGCCTGGTCCATGCCGTCGATGATCGCTTTTCGCCTGTTGCAGGGTATCGGTGCCGGCGCCGTCCAGCCGGTGGCGATGACCATTGTCGGCGACCTGTTTCCCGGAAAACAGCGCGGCAAGGTGCAGGGTTATCTCGCCAGCGTCTGGGCGCTCTCGGCGGTCATCGGCCCGCTCGCCGGCAGCGTCATCATCCATAACCTGCCCTGGGCATGGGTGTTCTGGATCAATGTTCCGGTCGGCATCATCGCCGCCGCCGGTTTCATCTTCTTCCTGCATGAGGAAAAGCAGACGCATCGCGTCTCCGTCGATGTGCTTGGCGCCGTCCTGTTTGCCGTGTCGATCTCGGCGCTGATGCTGGCGCTGACCGAGATGGAAGGCGCGACACCGGCCTATACGCTCATTGCGATCACTGTTTTCCTCGTCAGCCTCGTCGCCTTCCTGTTTCAGGAAAAACGCGCGGCAGCACCGATGGTGGCGCCGGATCTGTGGCTGCAAAGGCCGATCGCCATTTCCAACCTTGCCGTCTTTTTCGCCGCCATGGCCATCATGGGCCTGACGACATTCCTGCCCATGTATGTGCAGACGGTGCTGGACCGTTCGCCGCTGGTCGCCGGTTTCGCGCTCACCGCGCTGCTGGTCGGCTGGCCCTGCGGCGCGACCTTCGCCTCGCGCATGTTTCCGCGCCTGGGCCTGCGCCCCATCATGTTGGCCGCCAGTCTGATCATTCCGCTCGGTGCTTTTTTCCTCGTGATGCTCCATCCGCAAAGTTCGCCGGTTCAGGCCGGTGCCGGTTCGCTGCTGATGGGTATCGGCATGGGGCTTCTCAACATCTGCGCACTGGTGATCACGCAGGAAAGCGTCGGCTGGTCGCAGCGCGGCAGCGCCACGGCCTCCAACGTGTTTTCGCGCAATCTCGGCAGCACGCTTGGTGCGTCCATTCTCGGCGCCGTGCTGGGTTATGGCCTGGCGCATACGAGCGGGGCGGGGGCGGTGACGCCGGAACAGCTGCGTGGCCTTCTCGATGGCACCGGTGCCGCCATGGCCACCGGCGATGCGGTGCGCATGTCGCTGCAATCGGCGCTGCATGGCACTTTTGTCTCGATGTTCGTCATCACGCTCATCATCATTCCGGTCTGCCTGTTCGTGCCGAAACAGATGACGCATGGGCAGGAAACGGCAGAGGCTGAAGCCGCGGAATGAGACAAACCTTGCTGTTGCGCTGAAAGCTTATAGGTTGCGTCCCGGAAAACACTAGAGCCGGGGGCAGCCGATGGCCGAAGAACTCGACGACGAACTTCACGCGCGGATCGTGGCGCTGAGCGAAGCCGGCGATGCGCTTGCGGAAAACGAGGATTACGAGGCTGCACTCGACAAATACTGGGACGCGTTCGACCTTTTGCCTGAACCGAAGACCGACTGGGGCGCCGGTACGTGGCTGTTGACGGCGATAGGCGACGCCAATTTCTTCCAGGGCGATTTTGCCGCTGGCCACGAAAACCTGACGACGGCAATGTATTATCCCGATGCCATCGGCAATCCCTTCATTCATCTCAGGCTCGGCCAGTGCCAATTCGAAATCGGCAATCTTGACCGCGCCGCCGACGAATTATTGCGCGCCTACATGGCCGAAGGCGCGGAAATCTTTGCCGATGACGATCCGAAATATCTGGCGTTTTTAGGCACACGAGCCAAGGGTATCGATGTGCCGGGGGCGAAGAAAAAGCCGTTCTGGAAGGTTTGGTGAGGGGGCTGACGGCCTTCTGATCTCACCGGAAAACCAGCATGCATCCGTTGCATGCGGTCTGCCCGCCCGCAGCCGCTACCAGCGCTGCGGTTGCTCGCCGGAAGGCGCGCCATACCGCCATTGCTCGTAATAACCGAGGGCGGTATCCTGCGCGCTGCGCAACAGGCTTGGGTCCTGCCAGATCATGAAGCCGCCGATCACAAGCCCGGCCACAAGGGCAATGCCGATCAGCTTGCGCACCACGAACATCACCAGCCAGATCACCACGAGCGCAACGACGCCCATGGCCAGCATGGAATAAAGGTCTTCGGACATGTAGGTTTCCAGCGTTTCCATGGCCGCTTATAGGGGCAGTGTTTTGGCCGAAGAAAGGCAGCGTCCCGTCAGCGCCGCTGCAGCCTGTTGAAAACACACCATGAAAGCCGGCGACGACCGTCTTTCATCTATTCACCCGGCCCGCCACCAGAAAAGCCTGATCCCAGACGATCGTGCCGCCGACGATTTTCGTCGGGGCGGAGGCAAGTGGCGTGGCTGATGCCCGATGCCTGCATCATCACGCCTCGAAAATCTCCTCGATCGTCTTTTCCATCACCCGCGCAATGGTGAAGGCGAGCGGCAGGCTGGGGTCATACCGCTCGTTCTCGATGGCGTTGACGGTCTGGCGCGAGACGCCGAGCCGGGTGGCAAGCTCGCCTTGCGACCATCCCTTTTCGAGCCGCAACTCCTTCACGCGGTTTTTCATCGAAACCGCCGGCCGCTGAGAAGGCCGCCGATGATCCAGAGCACCGCCATCAGCGGCCAGACGTAAAACATCGACAGTTTCGGATAACCGACATTTTCCAGAAAGCCGTAACTGAAGGTGATCAGCGCCGTGCCGGCAAAGGCCAGCGACAGGGCTTCCAGCTGGATGCGGCGCTGCAATTCGTCGGATGCCCTGAGTTGGCGCATCACCGCAACGGCCACGCCGAGCGCCGGCATCATGGGGATGAGCGAAACCACGGTCGCCCAGAAGCCGGACACGCTGCCACCGCCGACCAGCAAGGCGGATGCGACCAGTGCCACCATGTAGGCGGCCATGCTGGCGCCGAATTCCACGAAAAAGCGGGTCTTGTTCATCAGTGCCTCCTGTAAAGTATGCTTTACATATTCGGACATAGAGCAAGGTGTCAATCATGCTTTACATGTGCGGCCTCCAATGGTCGCGACGTCGCGCCTCACTTGTTGCGGTTTGATGGAGCGCCATTTCCCTCCGGAATTTCTGTCGTAAACGCTTTCCGCCACCGTCCACATTGACATCCGCTTCGACGTTGAAAGTGCGTTTGCCGATAGGACGGTGATCTCCCCCGAAAGGTTGGCCGGCACTCCAAAAAGCGTGGCAATAGGGTGGTTTGACAGGGCCGGAAATTTTGGAGGTCTGTCGCAAGACGCCGGATAGCTGCTCTCAGTCTCGTGATCGTCGAAATGAAATCCGAGCCGCTTGCGCAACCTATCCTTTACGAGTCGGTCTTTAGAAAACGCAAGTCCGATCGATTTTAAGAGGTCTAGGATCGTTGCACGTCAATCGAACGCATGTTCTGGCTGTCTCTCTTGTCGCTTGCCTAGCCTTTCTTCCGCCGTTTAACGGGTGGCCCGGTCAAGCTGTCAGGTTTGTAAGGGACGTGTTCGACGGCAGGCCTGAGCGCGAGGTGCTGTTTGTCGGCAACAGTCGTACATTCTATCATGCGATGCCCGACATGGTGCGTTCCATAGCGGATTCTGCAGGTTTTCCGGAGAAACTTCATATCCGCATGGAGGCCAAACCTGGTATCAGTTTGGCCCAGCATCTGGAAAACCCGCAGACACGAGCCTTGATAGCACGACATTGGGATAACGTCGTGCTGCAGGTGCTTAGCAGCGAGCAATATAGCCAGCAGACGGCCGGTCAGGCCTGGGAGGTCGCAGCGAACCTGATCAGGCAAATACAGGCCAGTGGGGCCAGACCCGCCATGTTCGTGACCTGGCGGTACACGGACAAATGCATCGCAAACAAGGGCATGCCGTCGACTGCGGATGGACTTTCGCCTGCGGGTTACGCCGCTATGCATCTCAACATTCAAAGACAGCATGCGCGCTTGGCAGCACTGACGGGGGTAGATCTGGTCAATGTAGGCCTGGTCTGGGAAGCTCTCCAAGAGCAGCCCGGAAATTTCACCCTTTACGATGACTGTAATCACCCATCCATCTATGGAAGCTATCTGTCGGCGCTCATGTTTTACAGCTATTTTTCCGGGCGCGACGTAAATGATGTCACTTTTCGCCCTGATGAAATCTCAGCGGAAGATGCCGCGATGCTTCGAACAGCTGTTTCGCGGTATCGCGAAAAATCGAAACCGAGTTAACAGCAGACGTATTACTGGCCCTCATTGAAAATTACACTCCAATTTCCTTCGGCTGTGACGGTAATTGCAGTCAATGGCCCGGACTCTACGGGTTGTTTTAACTGATCGTAAATGTGCTTATGGTTGTGTTCATCCCGAAGGGGTGTGGGGCTTATGACGAACAATAAACTCGGGCGACGGCACGATATTGATGCGTTGCGTGTTTTTAGTTTTGGCACTGTCATAATTTACCATGCGAGCCTGCTGTACGACAGCAAGGCTTGGGGGCACGATGCAGGCTGGGCCAACAAGCTGATGGATCTGATCGCCATAGGGTCACACCCTTGGCGGATGTGTCTGTTGTTCTTCATCTCAGGCCTGGTAACGGCAACGCTCTTAAACAAGAAAACTATCGAAGACATTCGCAAGTCGCGAACACGGCAGTTGCTTGTACCCTTTCTGGTCGGCATCTTCGTGGTCGTGCCGCCGCAAATCTATTTTACGGCTCCGGACGTCGATCCGGGGACCTCGTACTGGGAGTTCTGGAAAAACTATATGCTGTCGGGGCTACGGCTCGAGCATATGTGGTTTCTGGCCTATCTCTGGATTTACGTATTTATCTGGTCGTTCTTATGGCCAATAATCAGCCGATCTTGGCCGGAATTATCGTCCAGATTTGCGGCTGCGCTTAAGGGCGCAAACCTGTTCGTGTTGCCGGTGTTGTTTTTCGCGGTCCTCAGGATTTGGCTCTATCCGGTTTTCGGCGAAAGTCTTGTCATCACCACAGATGTCTACGCGCATATCATGTATTTTTCGATGTTTCTGGCAGGCGTGCTTCTCTGCAACGAACCGCGCTTCTGGCAGGAGATCGACCGGCAACGGTGGATCAGCCTCGGTCTCGTTGTGGTTTCTTTTCTCATCATCGCAATCGTCGTGACTATTCTGCCGCGCGAGCAACGGCCGGATGCGCTTGTCGTGGTGTTGCGTATTCTCCGCTCGATCTTGCAGTGGAGCGCCATAATCGCATTGCTGGCATTTGCCGGGAGAATGGTTCACGGCCCTAACAGGGTGATTACCTATCTCAATAATTCCATCCTGACCTATTACGTCCTGCACCAGACGATCATCGTTATCATCGCCTATCACCTGGCTAAAAATGGCATATTCAGTGTCGGTTTTTTTGTGCCGATCATCATCGTTACCGTGTTCATTTGCTTTGTTTCGGCTGAAGCCAAGAAGCTGATGTTCCGGCTTGCAAAGTTCTCTGTCGGAAAATTGGTCGCGGGGAGAAAAGCCTCACCAAAATCGCCCTCTCCGGAGGCTGTCGGTTAACGCATAGCCCACTCAAATTTGCTTTGATCTTGGGCAGTGCGACACCGGGCCGCCTTTGCCGAGGCAGGCGCGGGGCGCAGTGTTCCTCAACACGGGCACGAAACGCTTTCCGCCACCCTCCGCATTGACATCCGCTTTGACGTTTACGTAAAAAGCATATCGGGAGTGGATGCGCAGCGGCTTGTGTCGCGGGCGTGGCCAGAAGAGGAGATTTTTCGCATGTACAAGGCACCGGTCGAAGAGATCGCCTTCACGCTCAACCATGTCGCCGGCCTGGGCTCAGCCCTGGAGGAGGGCAGGTTGGGCGATCTCAGCGGCGATCTCGTTGATGCTATCCTCTCCGAAGCGGGCCGTTTTGCCGGCGAGGAAATCGCACCGCTGGGCGAAAGCGGAGACCGCGAAGGTGCACGTCTTGTCGATGGCAAAGTGATCACCCCGAACGGCTGGCCGGCGCTTTACAAGGCGTGGTGCGAGGGCGGCTGGAACGGGTTGACCGGGCCGGAAGATTTTGGCGGACAGGCGCTGCCGCATATGCTGAATGTCGCCGCCTTGGAAATGTGGAACGCAGCCTCCATGGCGTTCGCGCTCGCCCCGACGCTGACGATGGGCGCCATCGAGGCCGTGTCGAAACATGGCAGCGACGACCTCAAGCAGAAATTTCTGGAAAAGATGGTGTCCGGCGAATGGACCGGCACGATGAACCTCACCGAGCCGCATGCCGGCTCCGATCTCGGCGTGTTGAAAAGCCGGGCGGAGCGTGCGGGCGACGGCACGTACCGCATCTTCGGCCAGAAGATTTTCATCACCTGGGGCGAGCATGACGCGGCGGATAACATCATCCACCTCGTGCTCGCACGGCTGCCGGATGCGCCGGCCGGCACGCGCGGCATCTCGCTGTTTCTGGTGCCAAAAATTCTGGTGAACGCGGATGGTTCGCTGGGCAACCGCAATGACCTCTTCTGCCACGCGCTGGAACACAAGCTCGGCATTCACGGCTCGCCCACCTGCACGATGATTTTTGGTGATGGCCGTTTCGGCGATGAAAAAGGCGCCATCGGTTATCTGGTCGGCGAGGAGAACAAGGGGCTGGCCTGCATGTTCACGATGATGAACAATGCGCGTCTCGCTGTCGGCATTCAGGGCGTGGCGATTGCCGAGGCCGCCACACAGAAGGCGGTCGCCTTTGCCAAGGAGCGCACGCAGGGCAAGGCGCCGGGCTGGTCTGGCAGCGGCATGTCGCCGATCATCGAACATCCCGACATCGCCCGCACGCTTCTCATCATGAAGGCGCTGACGCAGGGCTCGCGCGCCATTTGTTACGCCTGCGCCCACGCCATCGATCTGTCGCATGCGACGGAGGGCGAGGAGGCGAAGGCTTGGGCCGAACGCGCAGCACTGCTGACGCCGATCGCAAAATCCTTTTCCACCGATGTTGGCGTCGATGTCGCCTCCATGGGCATTCAGGTGCATGGCGGCATGGGTTTTATCGAGGAAACCGGCGCTGCTCGCTATCTGCGCGATGCCCGTATCGCGCCGATTTATGAGGGCACCAACGGCATTCAGGCGATCGATCTGGTGACGCGCAAGCTGCCGTTGTCCGATGGTGGTGCCGTGCGCGGCTTCATCGGTGAGCTGAAGGCCGTGGCGGAAAAGCTGGGAGCGTCGAACGATGCGGCTTTTGGCACATCGGCTGAACGTCTTTCGGCAGCGATTGCCGATCTCGAAACGGCGACCGACTGGCTGCTGGGTGCACTGACGTCCGGGCGTCAGGCCGAGGCGCTGGCGGGGGCGACCCCCTATCAGCGGCTGTTCGGGCTTGCGTTGACGGGTGCTTATCTCGCGACCGGTGCGCTGACCGCAGCGGCAGACGGCGAGGGTGACAAGCGCGTGGCGCTGTGCCGGTTTGTGGCGGAAAATCTGCTGGCCGAAACGGCGGCCTTGAAGGATGCCGTGGTTGGCGGGGCGGCGAGCTTGGCAGCGGCAAGGGCGGTTCTGGGGTAGGGGCGTTCTTTCGAGTTTGCTTGTTGGCAGAGAGGTAGCCGCTTGTGCCTTCTCCCCGTCAGAACGGGGAGACGGTGCCAGCAGGCGGATGAGGGGCAAGCCTCAACCATCAAGCTCGCGGCTGCCCCTCATCCCCTCGCTATCGCTCCGGACCTTCTCCCCGTTCTGACGGGGAGAAGAGGCAAGACGCACTCGCTGTGCCTATCGCGGCGCCATGGAAAGCAACCACATCACTAACCCGGGAAACCGCCCATGACCGACCACATCCTGATCGAACACTCCGACGCGGTGCCCGGCGTCCTCGTCATCCGCTTCAACCGGCCGGAGAAGAAAAACGCCATCACCTCGGCCATGTACCAGACGATGACGGCCGCTCTCACCGAAGCCAATAGCGACCCGAACATTCGCGCCGTCGCCTTTCTCGGCACTGAAGGCTGCTTTTCCGCCGGCAACGACATGGGCGACTTTTTGAGCTACGCCATGTCCGGTTCAAAAGAACCGCCGGCCGGTGCCATCTTCATCAGGGCTTTGGCCAGTTCAGAAAAACCGATGGTCTCGGGTGTCGATGGCCTGGCGATCGGCATCGGCACCACGCTGCACATGCATTGCGACATGACCGTCGCCTCCAGCCGCAGCCTGTTCAAGACGCCCTTCGTCGATCTCGCTCTTGTGCCGGAAGCCGCCTCCAGCCTGCTGGCACCAAAAATCATGGGGCACCAGCGCGCCTTTGCCATGCTCGTTGCCGGCGAAGGTTTTTCGGGCGATGCCGCCCATGCCGCCGGTCTGGTGTGGAAGGTGGTGGCGCCGGATGTGGTGGAAGCGGAAACGTTGGCACTCGCCGCATCACTGGCATCAAAGCCGCCGCAGGCGCTGAAAATCGCCCGTGAACTGGTCCGCGGGTCGCGCGAAGAAGTGCTTGCTCGCATCGACGAGGAACTGGTTCATTTTACCGCGCAACTGAAAAGCCCCGAAGCGCGGGCTGCGTTCGAGGCTTTTATGAAAAGGTGAGGTCGGCTATTGGCGAGAAGAGTGAATGTGAATTAACGAGGGCGCGGCATAAACCCTTCTCCCCGTAAGAACGGGGAGAAGGTGCCGGCAGGCGGATGAGGGGCAAAAGTCTCAAACTCAGAGTTTGTGGCTGCCCCTCATCCCCTTCGCTTTCGCTCCGGACCTTCTCCCCGCTTGCGGGGAGAAGGAAGCAAGCCGCACCGTCTCCGCACTCACTTCGTCAGCAGCGCCACCGTCTCCACATGCGTCGACCACAAGAACTGGTCGATCGGCGTGACCGACTTGATGCGGTAACCGGCATCGACCAGCAGCTTGAGATCACGCGCCAAAGTCAGTGGATTGCAACTGACGGCCGCAATGGTCTTCACATTGGCGCGCACCAGTTCCTGCACCTGTGCTTCCGCGCCCGCACGCGGCGGGTCGAACACGACGGCGTCGTAGTGTTTCAGTTCCAGCGGGATCATCGGCCGGCGGAACAGGTCGCGTTTTTCCACGGTGACGGGTTTCAGCCCCTGCGTGTTGCGGGCGGCGTGATCCAGCGCCTTGATCGCCTTGTCGTCACCCTCGACGGCATGAACCTTGGCCGTCTTGGCGATGCGGAAGGTGAACGTGCCCGCACCCGCAAACAGGTCCAGCACCTTCTTGGACTTGCCGACATGCTTTGCGACGATCTCGGACATCACCTCTTCGGCGGTTTTTGTCGCCTGCACGAAAGCACCCGGCGGCGGCGATACGCGCACGCCCGAAAATTCGATGATCGGCTTCTGCGGCTCGATGAGGATCTCACCATTGACGGACACGCGGGCAATACCCTTCAGCGTCAGCACGGTTTCGATGGCGGATCGGCGCTGTTTGTCCTCCAGCTTCTTCAAACCCTCGACGGCGATATCCAGCCCTGACAGGGTTTCGAGAACCGCGATACGAAACGTGTCGGCACCGATGGCGAGTGCGTTGCCTATCGTGCGGATCGTTTCAAGCCGCGCCACGATGCCGGGCGCGGCGATGGGACATTCGACAATCGAGACGATGTGATGGGTTTCCTCGCGGTTGAAACCGAGCAGAAACTCCTTTTCCGTCTTGCGGGCCGAAAACACCGTGCGGCGACGCTCGCCCGGCTTGGCCGGAATGGTATCGGCAACCTCGGGCGTCAGCCCCTTGGATTTCAGCGCATCGACAACCAGCTGGCGCTTGAAGGCCAGATAGGGCGTTTCGGCCAGATGCTGCAACGAACAGCCGCCGCAGGCATCGCTGTCCGGGCCAAAGTGGCGACAGACCGGCTCGATGCGATCCGGCGACGGCGCGCCGGTGGACATGACGGTGCCGTGGTCGCCATTGCGCGCAATCGCCAGCGTTTCACCCGGCAGCGCATAGGGCACATAAACCGGGCCATCCTCGCCATTGGCGATGCCGTGTCCCTGCGCGCCGATACGGTTGATGGTGACGGTGACCGTGCTCATTCGTCATCCCCGTCCATGTCTTCGTCGTCGAAATCATCGTCGCTGTCGTCATTATCATCCTTGTCGCGACGCTGATAAGGTTCGGCATCCTCCGGCTTTTTGCCGGCCAGCAGAAACTCCTTGTTGCCGTCGCCACCATCAATGGGCGAGGGGATGAGGCCAAGGCTTTCCCACTCCATGTCTTCGGTGAGCCAGCGTTCCAGCTCGGCGGCCACATCGGGTGCCGTTTCCGGCTCCTTCAACAGGCCGGCTTTGCTGATCGCATCACGACCCGCCTCGAATTGTGGCTTGACCAACAGTACGCAGAGCGCGCCGGGCTCTGCCTGTTCCAGCGCCGGGGCAAGGGCCAGCTTCAGCGAGATGAACGACACGTCCGAGACAATGAAGGTGATCGGCCGGTCTTCGTAATCGTCCGGTTCGAGATAGCGGGCGTTGAGACCTTCGATATTGGTGACGCGCTCGTCATCGATCAGACGCTGGTGCATCTGGCCGTGGCCGACATCGATCGAGGTCACGTGCTCGGCGCCGCGCTTGATCAGCACCTCGGTAAAGCCGCCGGTGGAGGCGCCGATATCGAGGCAGTCATGGCCGGTCGGGTCGAGCTTGAAATGGTCGAGGCCCGCGACAAGCTTCAAGGCCGCGCGGGACACATAATCCTGCGCGGGGTCGTCGATGGTGACGGTCACATCGGGCTTGAAGGTCAGGCTCGGCTTGGTGACGACACGGCCGTTGACGGTCACGGTGCCACGGCTGATCGCGTCGCGCGCACGCGCGCGGCTTGCCACGAGGTTGAGCGAGACCAGAAGCTGGTCGAGACGTTGAGGTTCGGCGATCTTGGACATGGCCTGTCAATGACCTTTGTCGGGCTTTTGCGCAAGTGATACATGCCAATATGTCCATGACAAATGTTTACCCGCGACGATCTGGCAAAAGGCAACACATTCTTAAAGGTCATGGTGCTTTGTCTCGTTAAGCCACAATTCGATCAAGTATCCGTTTTTCACGAGCGCGACCCCATGTTGAAAAATCTGTCCATCAGCAAGAAGATCATCGTCACTTTCATGGCGGTCATGTCCGCCTGTTTCTTCGCCACCGCCGGGGTTTACTGGCAGGTGCTGAAATCGAATGCTGCCGCGGACGAGCAGGTTTCTGCGCAGGCGATCGTCGTTGGTGTCGATACTGCCGTGGAAGCCATGCTGGAACAGGTGGTTTACCAGCGCGATTATCTGCTGGGTGGCGCGGAAGCCTCTGCGACGGCAGCACTCGCCAATCGTGAAAAGGTGTCGAAGGCGCTCGATGATGCCCGCGGCGCCGCAACCGGTCGTGCCGATCTTCTCTCCTCGATCGAGACGCTGTCTTCTGCCGCAAAGGCCGTCAACCGCCAACTGATCGACCCGCAGCTTGCAGCGCGCAAAGGTGGCCAGTCGCTCGATCAGGTCAGTGCGCTTGCCAGCGGTGACGGCGAAAAGTCGCTCTACACTTTCCGCAACGCTGCTGCCACGCTCAAGCAGCAGGCCATTACGCTATCGACCAGCCTGACGGCTGCCCAGCATGATGCCAGTGCCGCCATTTTGTGGACGCTCGTCATCGCCGGCGGGATTGCCGGCGTGCTGGCGCTGGGCCTGATCTGGGCGCTGTGTAACGCCATCGTCAACCCGATCGTCAGCATGACGCGCACCATGACGGCGCTGGCCGGCGGCAATAATGATATCGACGTGCCCGCACTCGACCGGGGTGATGAAGTGGGCCGCATGGCACAGGCCGTTGCCGTGTTCAAGGATGCGGCCATCGAAAAGCAGCGCCTTGAGCGCGAAAGCGATTTGACCCGTGCCCGTGCGGAAACCGAACGCCGCGTCAACGACGAGCAGAAGGCGCATGACGCCGCCGATGTGGAATTCGCCATCGATGGTCTGGCCACCGGCCTCTCCAAGCTGGCTGAGGGCGATGTCGCCTACCGCATCAACGAAAGTTTTGTCGGCCGTCTCGACCGCCTGCGCACCGATTTTAATGCCGCCCTTGGCACGTTGCAGACGACGTTGACGCTGGTCGGCGACAATGCATCCGCCATCCACACCAATGCCGACGAGATCCGTACGGCCACCGACGATCTGGCAAAACGCACCGAACAGCAGGCCGCCGCCGTCGAGCAGACCGCCGCCGCCGTCGAGGAAGTCACCACCACCGTCAAGGATGCCGCTGCCCGCGCCGAAGATGTCGGCCAGCGTGTCGAACGCACCCGCCTGGGCGCTGAAAAATCCGGCGAGGTGGTGCGCCGTGCCGTTTCGGCTATGGAAGGCATTTCGCATTCCAGCCACGAGATCACAAAGATCATCGACGTGATCGACGACATCGCCTTCCAGACCAACCTGCTGGCGCTCAACGCCGGTGTCGAGGCAGCCCGTGCGGGCGAAGCCGGCAAGGGGTTTGCGGTGGTGGCCCAGGAAGTGCGCGAACTGGCGCAGCGTTCCGCCAATGCGGCAAAAGACATCAAGACGCTGATCACCACCTCCACCACCCAGGTGGATGCCGGCGTGGCGCTGGTGGGCGAAACCGGCAAGGCGCTGCAGGCGATCGTGGAAGAGGTGCGCGAGATCAACGAACACATCCGCGCCATCGTGGTGTCCACCCGCGAACAATCGACGGGCCTGCAGGAAATCAACAATGCGGTCAACACGATGGACCGCAACACCCAGCAGAACGCCGCCATGGTGGACCAGCAGACCAAGACCACCCACACGCTGGCCAGCGAAGCCAACACGCTGAACGAACTTCTGAAGCAGTTCAATCTGGGCAGCGACCGCAATTTCACCGGCAGCCGTTCGGGCTTCATCATCCCGCCGACGCCAACGGCTGCGGCCCCGCAATTCGCGCCGGTCTCGCGCCCGGTGAAGGCGCCGAATATTCGCATGGCGGCTGAGGAAAGACCGCGCCGTTCGCCGGCTGCAGCGCTGCACAATCAGCTGGCGCGGGCGTTTGAACCTGCACCTTCGGCTTCGAAGGACAATTGGGAAGAGTTTTGAGCGAAGAGGCTCAAGGTTTGATGAAAGGGCGGGGCCGGTGGTTCCGCCCTTTTTGTTTGGGGGAGGGTAGTTCTTCCGTCTCACCCTTTCCCGCTTCCTCGCGTCACATCCGCCACCTATGATGCCTCAACAAAGGCGGAGAGAGACGGATGAGACGATTGAAAAGCCCGGTACGATCGACAGCACTGGTACTGGCCATCTGCGGCGCAGCGACGTCAGCGGCTCTCGCCAATGACACCACGGCCGAGCTGAAGACGGGTGGCCTGGCTTACGTCCAGACCTCCGATATCGCCATGGAAGAGGAAGACCTGTTCCTGTCGCGCGAGGAAATTCGGGTCGATTACGTCTTTCGCAATCTCGGCAAGGACAAGGTCGAAAGCCTGATCGCCTTCCCGATGCCGGATATCGTCGGCGGGTCGGAAAGCGACATCGCTTATGGCGACAACGAGAGCGACAATTTTCTCGGCTTTTCCGTCGTGCAGGACGGCAAAGAGATCACCACACAACTGCAGCAGCGCGTCACCGCTCTCGGCATCGATCAGACCGAGAGGCTGAAGGCGGCAGGCGTGCCCTTTCTGCCCTATAGCGAAAAGACCGCAGCCGCGCTCAAACACCTGTCGGCGGCGGAAAAGGCCGAATGGGCAGCACTCGGCCTTATCCGCAACGACGATTTTGGTGCGGGCGCGGAGGTGACCCCGGTCTGGACGTTCTCCTCCGCCTATTGGTGGAAAACCACGTTTCCCGCCGGCGAAAAGGTGAAGGTGGCGCATCGCTACACGCCGAGCGTCGGCGGCACGGTGGCGATGAGTTTCATTGAAGGTGGCAAACCGGCCTATTCCTACGAGGATTACGCCAAACGTTACTGCATCGACGGTGATTTCATGAAGACGGCGGCAAAGCTGGAAGCGGCCGCCGCCAGATCCGCCGGCCCGCATTACACCGAGCAATGGCTCTCCTACATCCTCACCACCGGCGGAAACTGGGCCGGCCCGATCAAGCGTTTTCGCCTGACCATCGACAAGGGCAACCCGAAGGACTTTGTCAGCTTCTGCGGCAAGGGCGTGAAGAAGGTGGGGCCGACGAAGTTTGTGATGGAGGCCGAGGATTTTACGCCGGAGCGGGAAATGGATGTGCTTTTTCTGGTGGCGGGGGAGTGATGTCCGCTTATGATCTTGCCGGCCTTTTCGACCAATCCTCCGTGACGCGAGCCGCCACGGAGGAGGAGATCGCCGAAACGGAGCGGCAGGTCGGGCCACTGCCCGAATGTTACAAGCGCTTCGCGGCGACCTTCGGCTACGGCACCACGAACAACCTCTTCATCATCGAAATGCCCTTCGCCGTGACCGAGGATCGCGGGCTGATCGAGCGCGGCGGGTTTCTGCGCGATCAGGTTCGTTGGCTTGTGGATGGCCATCGCGAGGACGGTCTGGAGATCGGCGAGGAAGACTGCCTCGAAGCCTATGACGAGGAGAGCCGCGATGTGGCAGCCTTCTTCCACCGGCTGCAGTTCTTTGGAAAAAGCGAGAACGGCGAATATCTTTGCTGGCGGTCAATCGGTGACGGCATGTTTCGCTTCCACGTGATCGACAGGGCATGCCTGTCGATCCGATACGGCGGTGCCAGCTTGATCGACTTCATTCGCGCCAGCCAGACGGATGCGGTCAAGACAATGCTCGGGGCGGGGTATGAGAGGCTGCCGAGGACGTTTGCGGGTGTAACAGCTTAATTGCCACTATTGCCCTTTTCGAGTGTAAGGTCCGTGTCGCATCTTGAAGCCAAACTCCATATTCGGAGCAAACCAGATTATCAAAGCGAGTACGTGGCCCAGAAAAACGGTCAGATAAAGAAGCAGATGTAACGGATCATAGCCCGAGCGTTCGAAGATTAGCCTAAGCCCATAACCGACCAGCAGTATGTGCATGATTGGAATAATGCCAAAAACTATTTTATAGCAGAACTCGTAAATCCATAAGAGTGCCCGAAAACCGCGCTTTGGCGTAAAGCGTTCTTTTCCTGCAATAGCGATTTCACTTTGGAATAGTCGCACGCTCATTTCATTGAAATGATCCGTATCTGCTAATATACCGCCATCAATGTCTGCGGCGCGAGCAGTTCTCTGCATCACCGCCCAGAGAAGCTGAGAATAGCAAAGCCATGTGGTGAATCCTGCAGCCGTAATCAGTAAGCCAAAAGTTGATATAGCGACGAGGATTTCTAAGGCTGCAGGTAGATCAAGCGTGCTGATGTCCGTTCCTGGGATTTTGAAGTTTTTCCCGGAAACGGCGATCGCTAAAAACATATCGATGATGAATAGTGATTTCAGATTGTTGTCACGTCGGGTCTGAGCCTCAGCAAGGCGCTCCCCAAGCCTCTCTACGATTCTGCCTTCGAGAGCCGGATCGGAAAGTTTATCGAGGTCATCTTCATATGTGGAAGTCAGTCGAAAAAGCGGCGTTGCTCTGAAGTCTGAAGTTTCGCTCACAGATAATCTCGATTCGCATAGGTTGGATTATCGAATTTGATATCCAATCGCGAACCTTCGCAACGCTTTCTAAGAAGGCTTGCTCAAACAATATTTGGTAGACTTGAGCGAGGCCCACCTCACCCCGCAGCGCCAACCCCCACAACCGTCTTGCCCAGCGCCTTGAACACCGTGCCGACAATCCCGGCACGGTCCAGACCTGCCTTGGCATACATCGCATCCGGGCTGGCCTGTTCCATCCAGATATCCGGCAGAACCAGCGAGCGGATTTTCAGGCCGTTGTCGAGCAGACCTTCATTGGAGAGGAACTGCAGCACATGGCTGCCGAAACCGCCGACAGCGCCTTCCTCGATGGTGATCAGCACCTCGTGGTGGCGGGCCAGCTGGCGGATCAGGTCGTGGTCCAGCGGTTTCGCGAAACGGGCGTCCGCTACCGTCGTCGAAAGGCCTGATGCATCGAGGTCTTCTGCGGCCAGCAGACAGTCTTTCAGGCGCGTGCCAAAAGAGAGGAGGGCGACCTTCGCCCCTTCCTTGACGATGCGGCCCTTGCCGATCTGCAGGATTTCGCCGCGTGCCGGCATTTCCACGCCCACGCCTTCGCCGCGCGGGTAACGGAAGGAAATCGGGCCGTCGTCATAGGCGGCGGCCGTGCGCACCATGTGTTTCAGTTCCGCCTCGTCGGAAGCGGCCATCACCACCATGCCCGGCAGGGTGGCGAGGAAGGTCGTGTCGAACGAACCGGCATGGGTCGGACCATCGGCGCCGACAAAACCGGCGCGGTCGATGGGGAAGCGAACGGGAAGTCCCTGTATCGCCACGTCATGCACGACCTGATCGTAACCGCGCTGCAGGAAGGTCGAATAGATCGCGCAGAAGGGTTTGAACCCTTCGGTGGCGAGACCGGCCGCGAAGGTCACGGCATGCTGTTCGGCAATGCCGACGTCGAATGTGCGGGTGGGATAAGCTTCCAGCAGTTTGCCGAGCCCCGTGCCGTCCGGCATGGCGGCGGTGATGCCGACGATCTTTTCGTCGAAACCCGCTTCCTGCACCAGCGCTTCACCAAACACGCTCGTATAGCTCGGAGCATTCGGCTTGGCCTTGGCCTGCGCGCCGGTGATGACGTCGAACTTGTTGACGCCATGATATTTGTCGGCGGCGGCTTCGGCGGGCGGATAACCCTTGCCCTTCTGGGTGACGACATGGATCAGAACCGGGCCCTGCGCATGGTCGCGCACATTGCGCAACACCGGCAGAAGATGTTCGAACGAATGGCCGTCGATCGGGCCGATATGGTAAAAACCCATTTCCTCGAACATGGTGCCGCCGGTCACGTAACCGCGCGCATGTTCGACGGCGCGGGTAATCGCCCGGTCGATGGACTTGCCGAGGTACCCGGTCAGCTTCTTGCCCACTTCGCGCATGCCCATATAGGTGCGGCCGGAAGCGAGGCGCGCCAGATAGGCGCTCATGGCGCCGGTCGGCGGGGCGATCGACATGTCGTTGTCGTTGAGGATGACGATCAGCCGGGCATCGAGCGCGCCGGCATTGTTGAGCGCCTCATAAGCCATGCCGGCCGACATCGAACCGTCGCCGATGATCGAGATGACATTACGCTTCTGGCCGGACAACTGCGCGCCGACCGCCATGCCGAGGCCGGCGGAAATCGACGTAGAGGAATGGGCGGCGCCAAACGGGTCGTATTCGCTTTCGGCGCGGCGGGTAAAGCCGGAAAGCCCGTCTTCCTGGCGCAGCGTGCGGATGCGGTCGCGGCGGCCGGTGAGAATCTTGTGCGGGTAACACTGGTGGCCGACGTCAAAGATCAGGCGGTCGTCGGGTGTGTTGAAAACCTTGTGGATGGCAATCGTCAGTTCCACGACGCCGAGACCCGCACCCAGATGACCACCGGTCTTCGACACGGCATCGATCATCTCGTCGCGCAGTTCGCGCGCAACCTGCGGCAGATCGCGATCCTCGACGTTACGCAGGTCGGCGGGCAGATTGATCTTGTCGAGCAAGGGTGTCTCTGGTTTTGCTGTCAAGGAATCCGGCCTTTTGTTACGCGTGCTATCAGGTGTGCAATCCAGCAAAGATGCGCTGGCATTCGCCTTTTTCAAGGCGATTGCCACAGCTTCTATCGGAATTCGCGTTCAGGGCAAAGGCACAAACTCTTCCTCATCCCCCGGCACGATGTCGAAACGGCCGGTGCGCCACTCTTCCTTGGCCTGTTCGATCCTCTCCTTGGAAGACGACACGAAATTCCACCAGACGTAGCGGCGCGAGGTCATGGCCGCCCCGCCGAACAGCATGATGTGACAGCCCATCGCGCCCGCTTCGAGCGTGATCTCGTCGCCGGCGCGGAAGGCAAGCAACTGATCAGCGGCAAAACGGTCGCCGGAAATGATCAGTTCGCCGGAGAGAATATAGAGCGCTCGTTCCTCATGTGCGGCAGAGAAGGGGAATTTTTTGCCCGGCTCCAGCGCGAGATCGACGTAAAGCGTATCGGTAAAGGTGGAGACGGGAGAACTGAGGCCATCCAGCGTGCCGATTACCACCCGGCCGGAAGCGCCTTCCCAATCGATGACCGGCATGTTTTCCCGCGCGGTGTGAGCGAATACGGGGTCGATCTCTTCCTTGTCATCCGGCAGCGCCAGCCAAGTCTGCAGGCCGGACATGGCAAGCGGATGGCCCCGAAGATTTTCCGGCGTGCGCTCGGAATGCACGATGCCGCGCCCCGCCGTCATCAGGTTGATGTCGCCGGGCTTGATCACCAGTTCGGTGCCGAGACTGTCGCGGTGCTTGATTTCGCCATCGAACAGATAGGTGACAGTGGAGAGTCCGATATGCGGATGCGGCTTGACGTCGAGCGCCTCATCGGCCCGCAGAACCGCCGGTCCCATGCGGTCGAAAAAGATGAAAGGCCCGACGAGGCGGCGCTGCCGTGTCGGCAGGGCACGCCGTACAGAAAATCCGCCGATATCGCTGGAGCGCGGAATGATCAGGTTCTCGATCGCGTCGCAGGCAAAGGCATCGCCTGGGGCGGGATCGGTGCCGGGGAAAAAGGACATGGGGCCGGTCTCCATCTGGTGATGGAGGAAATCTAGTGCGGTTCGCGCCCGGGCGACAGTCGCGCCGCGCGGAACAGAGTGTTCCACAAACCGTACCGCGTCACATCAGTCGAACCGGTTGCCGATCATCCGGTTCCATTGCTCGCCTACCAGCCCGTTCAGCATCACATCGCCGGTGGCAATCGCCGCGCGGATTTCGGCGTCGCGGGTATTGATCATGCTGGAAACGCTGTTGGTGAAGGCGATGCGCCGGCCGAGCATGGCTTCCATCAGGTAGGTTTTCGTGCGACCGATAACGGCGGTGGCGCCATTGTCTGCGGCATGGCCGATCAGCGCATCGATCACCTGTCCTTCACTGCCCGTTGCCGCCATCATCTGCAGCACCCGCGCCTCCGATCCCTTGTTCAGGTGATAAAGGAAACAGCCGACCGGTCGGCCATTGTGATCGGTGACCGACGCCATGAAGGCCGGGCCAAAATCCCGTTTGGGCAGGGCTTGTCCAATCAGGGTGGAAAGCTCGTCCCTGCTCCAGCGCGGACGCAGCGCAAAGCGGGCGGAAAGCTCACCCAGCATGACGGCGAACGTGTCGGCATCGATATCGGCAACGACTGCGGCCTTGCCGGTCTTTTTCCGGGCGTAACCCAGCCAGCGCGGGCGGTTGGGTTTCACGCGGCTGCGCAGTATTTCGTCGGTCAGTCTCGCCACGGGGCGCAACAGGCCAAGTGGGCCAAACCGTCGCGATGCCTGGCTCGTCAGCCACTCGGCCGGCCGGATGATACGAATCCAGCTGAGGCTGTGGTTCGGCAGGCCGGTGCAACCCAGCCGCTGGCCGAGCGCCAGGGAAATGTCGCTGGCCGTATCGGTAAAGGAAAAATCCTGGCTTCCCGAAAGGGCAGCCTTCAAGAGTTTCGGGCCGATCAGGGCTTCGCCGGCGCGGCTGTCGGACATGATCGTGCCGATCAGCGCGCCGTTCACCTGGCGCTCGCCGATCTGCATCGGCAGGCGGTGGCGCCCGACAAAACCGGAAATGCCGGTGCGGCCTTCATAGACCAGCGGCGGCAGGCTTTCATGCGCAAGCGGATGGTCGATATAGACATCGCGCAGGCAATCGACGAGGGCCGCCGAGGCCGCCGTCTCCTTACGCTTGAACGCATACTGAAAAAGTCCGGCCACCGACGGAATGTCGGCTGCCGTCAAAGGCCGTATATGCCCCATGACCCCAAAATGCCCCACCATGACCCCATGGCAGATCCGCTTCCCACACAGACCCGCCGTTTCTTCTCAAAGACTTACGGCCAAGCCCGTGAAAGGCGGTTCAAGATATTGGATTGTATTTGAACGATCCGGCCCTTTGCGGGCAGGCCGGCGCTCACATAAGCGTTATTCGCCGTCGAGAGGCTCGACACCCTGCGGTTTGCCGGCGCGGTCGAGGCGGATCTTTTCAATGCGGTTTTCGGCGGCGGACAGCAGCTTTTCGCAATGTTTCTTCAGGGCTTCGCCGCGCTCGTAGATGGCGATGGATTCGTCCAGCGCCACGTCGCCGCGTTCCAGACGGGCCACGATGCTTTCGAGTTCGGCGACAGCCTTCTCGAAGGAATAGCTGCTCACATCGTTGATCTCGACCTGGTCCGACATTTTAGCCCTTCATCAATCTGCTGATATGCAGGCCCGCCGATTCGGCCAGCCCTTCCAGATCATAGCCACCTTCAAGCAGGCTGACGACCCGGTTGCCGGCATATTTGCCGGCGATCTCCATCAGCCGCCCCGTCGCCCAGTCGAAATCATTGCCGACAAGGTTGATCTGCGCCAGTGGATCACGGTGATGCGCATCGAAACCGGCCGAAATCAGCAGGAAGTCCGGGCGAAAATTTTCGAGCGCCGGCAGAACGCGGCTTTTGAAGGCCTCGCGAAAATGCTCGCTGCCGTCATTGGTGGCCAGAGGCGCGTTGACGATGTTGTTTTTCGTGCCCGTCTCGTCCTTCGCTCCGGTAAACGGATAGAGCGGCATCTGGTGGGTGGAGCAGAACAGCACGGACGGATCGTCCCAAAAGATGTCCTGGGTGCCGTTGCCGTGATGCACGTCCCAATCGACGATCGCGACCCGTTCTGCCCCGTACATTTTTTGCGCATGACGGGCGGCGATCGCCACGTTGTTGAACAGGCAGAAGCCCATGGCCTTGGATTTTTCCGCATGGTGGCCGGGCGGACGCGCGGCGACAAAGGCGTTGTCCACCTTGCCCGTCATCACGTCATCCACGGCCGCCATCGCGCCGCCAATGCCGGTGAGGGCCGCCTGCAGGCTCTTGGGGCTGAGATAGGTGTCGGATTCCAGCTGGTGTATCGCGCCGTCTTCCTCCGGCACCTGCCGCATGACGGAGAAGAGATGTTCTTCCGGATGCGCCAGCATCACCGCATCTTCATTGGCTTGCGGCGCCGGTTTGCGGTCGAGATCGGCGAAATACGGATGTTCGAGCGCAATCGCCAGCGAGCGCAGCCGGTCGGCGCGTTCCGGGTGTCCGGGCGGCGTGTTGTGCTCGAGAAAGATCTCGTGTTCGTAAAGGCGCGTGGTCATGGCGGGCCTCATTCTCCTTGGTGCCCGGTGATGGGCAATCGCCAAATGGCGCGGGGGCAGGCGCTTTTCAAGCTTGGGAAAATACCCGGGCCTGTTTGGGCAAGAGGGTGCGGCAGTTACCCTTCTCCCCGTGTGCGGGGGTCCGGAGGACGGGACGGGGCAAGCGACCCGTCCCCGGTAGGTGCCGGCAGGCGGATGAGGGGCAAAGCCCCAAATTCAGCGCATATGGCGGCCCTCATCACCTCGCTGGCGCTCCGGCACTTCTCCCCGTCATGACGGGGAGAAGAAGCAAGTGGCATCGTACCGCCCCAATCAAGCCCGCTGCGGCAGAAGCGGATATCCCACCATCACGGCGCGGCCGGCAAATGCGGCGATCAGTGCCTTCAGGGCATCGCCCGGAATGAAGGCCAGCGTGCCGAGGAAAGCCGCCTGCAGGCCAAGGCCGGTCACAAAAGCCAGCCAAAGAACGCCGAGAAGATGGCAGGCCACAACACCGCCGGCCAAGGCCGCGACGAAGAAGAAAGAACCCTGCACAAGACCGGTCTGGCGCGCCGTCACAAAGCGCTCGGAGATGTATCCGGTGACGAAGGCGGCCGCGAGATATCCGTAGAGGTAACCCGAGGGCGGCGCCATGAACATGCCGAGACCACCGCGACCACCGGACAGGACCGGCAGGCCGATGGCGGCGAGCAGCATGAAAAGTGCGACCGTCAGCGTGCCGCGTTTGGCCCCCAGCACCACGCCGGCCAGCATGACGCCAAGCGATTGCGCATGCACCGGCACCGGAATGAAGCCGAGATTGACGGGCGGGATCAGGCCCAGCGCGACGATGATCGCGGCAAACAGGGCGACAAGAACGAGGTCTCTGGTACTCATGACGGTAGATTTCCCTAAAAACGTGGGGGCAAATTGCTAGCGAATGCCGCGCGCGTCAATGGCGGCGGCGATTTCATCGGCATTCTTCAGTGTGTGGATCATCAAGGGCACGATCAGCGTCACCGGCCTGATTTTCAAGCCACGCGCGCGGTGGGCATCGCGGATGCTGCGGTAACGCAAGGTCACTTCCGGCACAAAGCGGATGACGAGGCCGACGGAAAGCCCGATATCGGCGGCCCGCACCAGCCCGATCCGCTCGAAAGGCGTCGCGGCCCATGTGATCGTGTCGATGAATGCTCCGATCGACGTCGTGGCGGTGATCGCCGCCGCCGCCAGCATCAGCGCGGTCAGGCGAAACAGGATGACCAGCGCCTCGACCGGCGGCTGGAACAGAAGCGCGAACAGCGTGACGGCGAAGATGGTGATGAAGGCAGGGCGCAGGCGGACAAGGCCGCTTTTCCAGCCGATACCGGTGGAGGCATAGGCGAGCGCCGCGACAAAGGCGGCGACGCCCAGCGCCACCGGATTGTTGGCCAGGAACAGGAACAGGCTGAAGACTGCCAGACCACTAAGTTTTGCCTTGGTCGGCAGACGGTGCAACAGGCTTTGCCCATCGAGGTAAAGCGTGTTCATGCGCCGGCCATTGTTTTGTATTGCGCGATCACATCCGCCGGCGTTCCATCGCCGATCAGCCGGCCATGCGAAAACAGCAATACCCGGTCAAACCCTTCGACCAGCGCCAGATCATGGGTGATGACGATCAGGTTTTCATCCATGCCCGCCATGGTGCGTTCCACCAGATTGCGGTTTTTCAGATCCAGCTGGTTGGTCGGCTCGTCGAGGATCAAAATCTTTGGCTGTGTCACCAGAACCGAGGCAAAGGCCGACAGCTGCAACTCGCCACCGGAAAGCTCGTGGGTACGACGGTCGGCCAGATGTTCAATGCCGAAACGGGCAAGCACGCCATCCACCGCCGCCTGCACCGCATCGGCAGACAGTTTTTTCCGCTTCAGCCCCAGCGCGATATCTTCCTTCAATATCGGCAGGATGATCTGGTTCTGCGGGTTCTGAAAGATGAAGCCGGCCTCGGCTCGCACCGCTTCCGCATCCTTCACCGTATCGAAGCCGTTGACCGAAACTTTTCCGGAAGACGGTTTCACCAGCCCGTTGATCAGCCTCGCGAACGTCGTTTTGCCGGAACCGTTCAGCCCGATCACGCCAATACGTCGCTCACTCAGGCGTACGCTCAGCGGTTCGAGCGCGGTGCGGCCCTCGTAAACGACGCTCGCCTCTTCGAAATGGATATCCAAGCCGGTCCCTCAATTCAGTCAGGCTCTATAAACCCGATCGGGATTGAGGGGAATTAAGAACAAAAAAAGAACATTGACTTCGCGAAAGAAGGCCATAATCTCCAATCCATGGCGATACTGATCTCGAATGAACAGGCACGGCGCATTTTTCTGGAGCGGCAGGGGCTTTCCGCCGCGCCCAACCGGGCACTCGACAAGGCGGGGCTGTTGTCCCTGATCCATGCGATCGGTTTTGTGCAGGTGGATAGTATCGCCACCGTCGAACGCGCCCATCACATGATCCTGTTTTCGCGTAACCAGACCTATAAGCGCGATCACCTGACGGCTCTTCTGGAAAAGGATGGCGAGCTTTTCGAGCACTGGACGCACGACGCCTCTATCCTGCCCTCCGAATTTTTCCGGTACTGGAAACACCGTTTTCGCCGCCGCGAACCGCATCTGGCAGAACGATGGAAAAAATGGCATGGCGAAGACTACGATTCCGCCTTCGAGGATACGTTTCGCCATATCGAGGAAAACGGGGCGATCATGTCGCGCGACATGAAGGCCGAGGACCACAAATCCGGCGGCTGGTGGAACTGGCATCCAAACAAGACGGCGCTCGAATATTACTGGCATATCGGAAAACTCTCGATCGCCGGCCGCCGCAACTTTCAAAAGATCTACGATCTCACCGAGCGTGTCCTGCCGCTGCATCACCACGAACCGGAAGTGACGGAGGAGGTGTTTCTGGACTGGGCGTGCCGCAGCGCGCTGACGCGTCTTGGGTTTGCCACGTCAGGGGAAATCGCTGCCTTCTGGGCATTGGTGACGCCGCTGGAAGCCAAACTCTGGGTCGAAACCCATCGCGAAGAACTGGTGGAAATTCTGGTGGCGCCCGCAAACGGTGGCCGTCCGCGCCCGTCCTATGCGCTTGCCGGTTTTCCCGAAAATCTCGGCGAGATACCGGAGCCGCCCAACCGTATCCGCGTGCTCAGCCCCTTCGACCCGCTGTTACGGGATCGCGACCGCGCCGAGCGATTGTTCAACTTCAATTACCGCATCGAGATTTTTGTGCCCGAGCCAAAACGGATCTACGGTTATTACGTCTTCCCGCTGATGGAAGGCGACCGCATGATCGGCCGTATCGACATGAAGGCCGACCGCAAGGCGGGCACGCTCGACGTCAAACGCCTGTGGCTGGAACCCGGCGTGCGGGCGTCCGCAGGAAGGCTGGAAAAATTGGAGGCGGAACTGGTGCGTATGGCCCGGTTTGCGGGTGTGGAGAGTGTGCGGTTTCTGGAGGGCTGGCGCGGGGAGTAGGAGATTGCCGAGAGTGCGACATAGACCCTTCTCCCTGTCCTGACGGGGAGAAGGTGTCGGCAGGCGGATGAGGGGCAATCTCACCCTCGGAGCTCGCCGCTGCCCCTCATCGCCTCGCTTTCGCTCCGGCACTTCTCCCCGCACGCGGGGAGAAGAAGCAAGCCGTACCGCCTCGATCCCAATGGTTGGTCGGAGCCCTACAGGCCCGCCGCCTTGCGCAATTCCGTCGCCATCTTGGCGCGCCAGTCCTTGCCGCCTGCCTTGTATTTTTCCAGCACATCTGGATCAAGTCGCAGCGTGACGGCCACCTTGGGCGCCTCGACGCGCGGACGTCCACGCGCAGCGATATCCTTTTCCATCTTGGCGGCGAGTTCAGGATAGACTTCGCGGAAGGGGCGCATGCTCGCCAACTCTTCCTTGGTCAGCGGCGGTGAATCCACGGCGTCCCAGTCTTCTTTGGTGTAACCGCGACCGGGCTGAAACTCTTTGAGGGTTTTGCGCTTCACAGTCATTCAATCACTTCCCTTTCGTCTCGTCTGGCCGGTCGCATGGAAATGATCGAGATTGCTTCCGAACCGAGCGCCAGAAAGATAACGACGATGGTCCCGTCTCGGAGGCGGCCGACGGCTTTCGACCGGCCTTCTTTCGCCGGGCTGGTGACAGCCGCGACAAAGAATTCCAGATCAAGGTCGGCAAAATCCAGGCCGTGTTTTAAAAGGTTGACCTGCCGTTTCCGCTCGTCCCAAACGATCCGCATTATTCGTACACGAAAAATCGCCCCCCGACAACGAGCAGAGGATTTCTCATGTCAGCATGCTCCGCAATCCTGCGGATCAAGGGGTTATTTCACCTGACGCTTCTTGTCCTGATCCCGGCGCATCTCATCGAGCGACCGAAAGAACTCCGGCGGCAGAACCTCGCGGGCAGGGCGCATGCGGGCCAGCTCCTCGTCGGTCAGTTCGGGACTGTCGACGGCATCCCAATCTTCCTTGGTGTAACCTCGGCCCGGCTGGAATTCCTTGAGCGTCGGATGTCTGTCCTTCATGGCAGGCGATTCCTTTCCTTCGGACTGGCATCGCGGAAACTGATGATCGAAATCGCTTCGGTTCCGAGCGTGGCGTAGATCACCACCGCCGTACCGTCGCGGTAATAGCCTATGGCCTTGACCCGCCCGCTATGGCTTGGCTCCAGCACTGCAGTTTCCCAACCGAACCAGACCACGTCTGCAAAATCGAGGCCGTGTTTATCCTGATTGGCTCGTCGTTTCACTTCGTCCCAAACGAAGATCATCTTGAATATCCATACACGAAAAATCGCCACCCAGCAAAGAGCGACGATCCATCATGTCCAAATCTGCGGCAATCCTCAAAGCCGAGGGGAGGGTCAGTCCAGCCGCCCCGTCTGCCCGCGATCGCGTAAGAAATGGTCGGCGATGGCGCAGGCGACCATGGCCTCGCCGATCGGTACGGCGCGGATGCCCACGCATGGGTCGTGGCGGCCCTTGGTGCGCACGTCGACATTCTTGCCGTCGGCATCGATCGACTGGCGTTCGGTGAGGATCGACGATGTCGGCTTGATGGCGAAACGCGCCACCAGCGGCTGGCCGGTCGAAATGCCGCCCAGAATGCCGCCGGCATGGTTGGAGAGGAAAAGCGGCTTGCCGTCATTGCCCATGCGCATTTCGTCGGCGTTTTCCTCGCCGGTCAGTTCGGCCGAGGCAAAACCGTCGCCGATCTCCACACCCTTGACGGCGTTGATCGACATCAGCAGGGACGCGATATCCTGATCGAGCTTGGCATAGATCGGAGCGCCAAGACCGACGGGCACACCTTCAGCGATCACCTCAACGACGGCGCCGATCGAGGAACCGGCCTTGCGGATACCGTCGAGATAGTCTTCCCACACCGGCACCATCTTTTCGTCCGGGCAGAAGAACGGGTTCTGGTCGACCTGTGCCCAGTCCCAGTTTTCGCGGTTGATCTTGTGTTTGCCGATCTGCACCAGCGCGCCGCGCACGGTCACGCCCGGAACGACAAGGCGGGCAATGCCGCCGGCTGCCACACGCGCCGCGGTTTCGCGGGCAGACGAACGGCCGCCGCCGCGATAGTCGCGAATGCCGTATTTCGTGTCATAGGTATAATCGGCATGTCCCGGACGATACTGGCGGGCGATTTCGCCGTAATCCTTGGAACGCTGGTCGGTGTTTTCGATCAGCATGGAGATTGGCGTCCCGGTCGAGATCATCGTGACGCCATCCGCATCCAGCATCACGCCCGAAAGCACCTTCACCTCGTCGGCCTCGCGGCGCTGGGTCACGAAACGCGACTGGCCGGGCTTGCGCTTGTCCAGCCACTGCTGGAGGTCGGCAAGGGTGAAACGCAGGCCGGGAGGGCAGCCGTCAACGACGCAGCCGAGCGCCGGACCATGGCTTTCGCCCCAGGTGGTGACACGGAAAAGATGACCGAAGGAATTATGCGACATGGGACCCCGCCGATAAGCGGGATCCGTTCCCGCCTTGAAGCGGGTTTGTCATATTAAAAACCACTGCCGGGGGAAAGCCTTTTATGGGCAGGCTATCCTATGTGGATGTGAGAGGGTGCCGCTTGCTCCCAATAATCTCCCCCCTTGTGGGGGAGATGTCACCGTAAGGTGACAGAGGGGGGTAAGCGACGGTGCGACGGAGGAGCGGAAGCGGCTTTTGTGCCATAAACACCCCCCTCTGCCCTGCCGGGCATCTCCCCCGCAAGGGGGGAGATCGGCTGGACGCGCCCTCGCTATTTCGTATGCAATCGCGCAGCTTTTATGCCGCCGTGCCGTTCGCCTGCTTGGCCGCAAGGTCCCAGCCGCGTGCCGCCGCCTCGTTGAACGCGTCGAAGGCGAGCGGGCGGGCAAAGGCATAACCCTGCAACAGGTCGCAGCCCAGTTCGCGCAGCATGGCGGCATGGGCCATGCTTTCCACGCCTTCCGCCACCGTTTCCACGCCCAGCGAACGGGCAATGTCGATGATCGAGCGCACCAGCGTGCGTTCCTGCGGCGAATTGAGGATCGGCATCACCAGCTGGCGGTCGATCTTCAGGCGTTTCGGCTTCAACTTGAGAAGGCTGACGATGGACGTATGGCCGGTGCCAAAATCGTCGATCTCGATATCGATGCCCAAAGCCTTGATGCGTTCGAGGTTGGAAGCCGCCGCATCCTCGCTTTCGTCGAGAAAAATCGATTCCACCAGTTCGAAGGAAATCTGGCCGGGGGTGATGTGCAGCGTCTTCAGCGTGTCGATCAGCGCATCGTCATGCAGACGTTTCGAAGACACGTTGACGGACACTTTCGGCACGTCGATACCGAGTGCTGCCCAGCGCATCTTATCCTTCAACACGGTCTGCAAGACGATCTGGTCGAGCGTCGCCGTCACGTTCAGTTCGTCGGCGATTTTCAGGAAGCGGTCGGGCGCCAGAATGCCGTGCTGCGGATGTTTCCAGCGCACCAGCGCTTCCGCGCCGGTCAGCTTCATCGTGCGGGCATCGAATTGCGGCTGGTACCAGGCAACGAACTCGTCGTTCTCGATGCCGGACAGAACCTCGTCGGCGGTGCGCTTGTGGCTGATGATTTCCGCCTGCAGGTTCTGGGTGAAAAACTCGTAGCGGTTCCGCCCTTGAGCCTTGGCGCGGTAAAGCGCGATATCGGCATTCACCAGCATGCGGCGCGCATCGATATTGCGGCCGGTCGCCTGCGCGATGCCGATCGAGACACCGAAACGGCAGGAAAACCCTTCGAAATCCACCGGCTGGCGGATTTCGGCGATGATGCGGTTGGAAAGAGCTGCTGTATGCGCGGTGCTGCAATCGTCTTTCACCAGAATGACGAATTCATCGCCGCCGATACGCGCCACCAGATCACCGGGATTAACGCTGCGCAGCAGAATGCGGGCGGTATGCACCAGCATGGCGTCGCCTGCGGCATGGCCCAGCGTATCGTTGATCTGTTTGAAACGGTCGAGATCGAGATGCAGGATCGACAGTTTCTGGCGCTCGTTTTCGCTGGCGCGGGACAGCTCGTCCAGTGCCAGATCGAGGCTGCGGCGGTTGGCGAGCATGGTCAGCGGGTCGTGCAGCGAATTGTGCTCGATCCGGTTCTTGGCCATCTGCAGTTCCAGATTCTTGGCGTCGGCCTCCTGCTTGGCGGCGCGAAGTTGTTCGGTCAGAATGGCATCATCGGTCACATCGAAGGCAAGGCCGATCACCTTGCGGTGGCCATCACGGCCGATATGCAGTTTGCCGACCGAGCGCACATAACGGATGCTGCCATCCGGCTGCGGCACGCGCACGACCAGCGGCTCATCGCTGCCGGGCCCAAAATGTGCGGAAACGCGACGCGCTTCGTCACGGTCTTCGGGGTGGATGGTTTCGATCCACTGTTCGGCGGTGACGTTGTCTTCGGAATAGGGCAGGCCGTGCAACTGGTAAAGCCGCGCATCCCAATGCTCAATGCGGCTGTCGGGCAGGGATTCCCAGATGCCGCAACGGTAGGATTCAAGCGCGATGCCCAGCTTGGCGGTCAGCTCTTCCAATTCCTGTTCACGGCTGGAAAGTTCGTCCAGCGCCAGTTCCAGCTCGGCATTCTTGATGTCGCTCACTTCCTTGGCGTTGCGCAGCGACTGGTTGAGCGTCATGTCGGCGGAAACGTCCCAGACGATGCCGGCCACACGCTGGCTGCCATCCGGGTTGCGATAGCTGGCGCCGGCCGAGCGCAGATAACGCAGGCTGCCGTCGCCGGCGGTGACGCGGTATATGACGGAGGACGCTGTGTTGGCGCAGGCGCAGGCGAAGAAATAGGCTTCGGCGGCCGGCCGGTCTTCCGGGTGGATCGCGGCAAGCCATTCGCCGAGGCGATTGTCGCCTTCTGTGGCCGGGCCGCCATGCAGGGCGGCGGAGCGACCGTCCCAGAACAATTCGTCGTCGGCAAACTCCCACACGCCCATGTTGGAGGCTTCCATGGCCAGCGCAAAACGCTGCGACAGTTCGGTCAGCGTTTCCTCGCGCAGGCGAAGTGCCGCGATATTGCGGTTGCGCTCGCCGATCAGCAGGCTGGCGATAAATACCGGAATGATCATGGCAAGGCCGGCAAGCCCGATCTGCAGACGGAAACTCGCCTGGTTGTCCGGTGTGGCATTCCAGCCCGCCTTTGGCAGAGCCTGAAGCTGCCACCTTCCACCGGCCACCGGAATGGTGTGCGAGGCCGGATCCTGCAGCGGCGTGCCGAAGAAGTTGGAGCCGGCGGTATGCGCGGTGTCGCTGATGGCGATCTTCAGCCAGCTGAGATCGATCATCGGCGCGGCATCGGGCTTGCGCGGCAGAAGAGAAATGCCCACGCTCTGGAACAGATAGAGCTTGTCGATGACGACGATCAGGGCGCCCCAGTTTCCGGCCAGCTGTTCACTCTGCGCGATCGGCAGCAGCAGCACGATGGCGCGGCTTCTGTCGCTGGTCACCACGGCGGGTTCGGTGATGGCGCGTTTGCTGCGGACGGTGTCAGCGAGGGCTGCCGTACCGGCGCCTCTCAGGATCGGGTTTTCGGTAATCGGTTGGCCGCCCGGTGTAAAAACATGGCCGAGTTCGAAATCCGGCGCCAACGCCACGGTGGCGAAATGCGGATTTTTCTCCAGCGTGCGCTTCACGAAAGACTGAAAGGCACTGTCCGTTTCGGCATTTTCGGGCGAAAAGGCATGTACCAGATCGTCGGCGGTGTCGAGGTCGGTCTGCAGTCGCGATGCCATGCGCACGCCAAGCAGAGTGGAGGCGCGTTCGGTCGTCTTGCGCAATTCCTGTCGGAACGCGACGGTATTGCGATAATCGACGGCGATGCCGACGATGATGACGGCACCGGTGATCGCCAGCGCCGCGGCCAGCGCCGCGCGTCTGCTCATCAGTTTGTTGCCCAGTCGGCGACCAAACGGAACTCGAACCACCAAGCCTTTTACCCTTGCACACTATCCGGATCGTGCCCTGACCATATTCGCGCAAGGTTAATCTACGATTGAGGAATATAGCCTGATTGCATGTGGTAATATGTTGTGGATCGACATCCGCCGGGGCTTGCCAGGATTTCGCCGGAAACCCTTGAATCGCAGTTAATTTTCCGGTCACCATTAAGTCTAAAAATGTCACGATCCCGGGCAAATTCCGCCACAATCAGGAGGCTATTTGTGTACCAGTCAAAGTCACCGAACCGCTCCCTTAGGGCTCACACAATGCGCATCCTCATCGCCGCACTTCTGGCAACGGCCAGCATCCTCTCTCCCATCAACGGCTGGGCGCAGAGTGTCGATGTGGAAGCGACCATCAAGACTGTCGATGTGAACAAGCTTTCCCTGACGCTCGATGACGGCAAGACCTACAAGGTACCGGAGGAATTCAACTTCGATGGCCTGCAGGCCGGCGTGAAAGTCGTGGTGTTCTATACCGTGGTCGACGGCAATCGCGTTGTCGACGATCTGGAGATCGTGCAGTAACTTCGCGGCTCTCCAACGTCATGCATTGGCCCCGAACCCAACCGGTTGCGAGGCTTTTCTGTTTTATGGCCTGTCCTATTCTTCAAGGCGTATTTCCGTGGACGCCTGTCGCAAGGGCGTGTTCGAGCGCCTTGCGGCCGCTGCCGGCAAGCCAGTCTCGCAGGCGCAGCATGTCGGGGTTGAGCCGCCGCAGGGCATCCAGATCCGCATGCTGCGAAAGTGGCCCGTCTTCCAGGCTTTTCGCCATCTGCGCCAGATCCGCGTTCGCGGCGAGAACATCATCGGTAAAGCGGGAATAGACGATCGGCCGCCCGGCGGCTTCGGTAAAGGCCGCCGCCATCTCAGTGCCGGTCACGGTATCGCTGGCGATCTTCAATGTCTTGCCGGCGAAACCGGATGGATCGGCAAAAATGGCGGCAACGAATTTGCCGATGTCGTCCACGGCGGTCAGTTGCATCTTCCGGTTCGGATGAATGAGCGAAACCAGCCTGCCTTCCTCCAGTGCAGATCCCGGGCGCACCAGCATCTCCATGAAGATCATTGGTCTGACGATCGTGGCTGTCAGCGGCAGTGTGCGAATATGGGCCTCGATCTGCGGTTTGGCATCGAAGCGCGGCACTCCTGTCAGCTTGTCGCCGACGCTTGCGCCCGACGAATAGACGAAATGTCGTATTCCTTCCGCGGCCGCCATATCGGCGATGGAAATGCCGTGGCGCATTTCGTCGTCGGCGGTCAGGTTGGCGGGCAGCACGCTGAACACGCCACGGGCATCCCGCATGGCTGAGCGGATGATGTCGGTGTGGTCGAACGATGCCCTTACCAGTTCGGCACCGGCATCCCGCAATGTCGTTGCGGCCGCATGGTCTGGATCGAGCACGATGGCGCGCACCGGCCGACGTGCGCTTATCAGTGCCCTGGCCACCGATCCGCCCTGCCGGCCGGTGGCGCCGAAAACCACGATGGGATGTTTGTTCTGGAGCATGGAATGACCCTCATGTTGGAACGAGGGTTCTCCATATATACTGTCGGCAAACCGGCGGAAGACGGCACATTTTCCAGCCTCGGGCACAAGGATGATACGCTTGAACAATGGCATCCATAAAAATCTCGCGCGGGCAGGGCATGGCGGCCCGCAATTCAGGCCTGATCCGGACAATGGCATCTGCGCGCGTCTGGGCGACAAATGGACCGTGCAGGTCATCTGGCGACTGTCGCTTGCGGAAGGGCGAAGGCTGCGTTTTTCCGAGCTGAAGACCGGCCTCGACGGGATTACCCAGCGCATGCTCACCCTCACGCTTCGCAATCTCGAACGTGACGGTCTCGTATTGCGCCATTATTTTCCGGAGGTGCCGCCGCGCGTCGAATACGAACTGACCGACATGGGCGCCGGCATCATCAGGGCGCTGGAAGGAGTGAATGTCTGGATCAGGGACAATCTGGCCGAGGTGGAAAAATCCCGCCGGGCTTATGATGGGCGCGTGTGAGGCACATCCTCATGACCGGAAATCTGCGCGGCGATCCGCCTGGGGTTTCTTCACGCTGAAGGCTGCCGGCAGACCGAAGCGACGCGTACTGCCGGATCGGTTGTCGAACCCGAAGGTTTCGTCTAGCGAAGAAGCCCGTCAAGATCGAATTCTTCCCACCCGCGCGGCTTCGGTGTCAGGTCATCGGGATCCTGCTCCGGCTTTTTCGGGGCCTTCGCAGCCTTCTTTTTCAGCGACCGCGTCAGTTTCGCCTGATAGGCGGCCCGACGCCGTTTCTCCGCCTTTGCCTCGATATCGTCCTCCCGCCATTCATCGACGGCCCCCCGGTCGAGAAGGTCTTCCACGACCTTGGGGTCGAAGACATGAAAGGTGATCTGGCGAGCCCGGCCGTTTAGGCGGACAGTTCGCGTGCCGGCACTGGGCAGCCGTCCGTCGGCAAGCCATCGATGACGTTCGCTCGTCTTGATGGTGAGGATATCCTCGATCTCGCGCGGAATGACGGGCAGCGTTTCAGCCTCTTCCATCACCTTCGAGATGACGGTAACCGCAGCGGAGAAGGCGGCCTTGCCGCTGGCCGGCATCGCAAGCGTGATCTCGTTGCCTTCAAGGATAACCGACTTTTTCGAGGTGGCGGGAAGCCGCGCCTGGATTTCCTGCAAAATGCCTTTTGCCCGAACCGATGATCCCAAGGTGGCCGCTGGTGACAACGTCCATGTTCTGAGCAGTTCGATATCGGTGTTTGCGGATTTGGGCATGTTGGTCAGATGGGGTTGGTTGGCGTTTAGGTCAACGATGCCATTGGCGCATACAGGCATGCGGGCGGGATTGCATGTTTTCGGCAGCTTTGCGCCATAAGCGTGTCTTGGATACCTGATCGTCAGATATTCTGAAAGCGACCTGCCCGGCCACGACACTATCATGGCTCATCTTGTCGGCAGGATCGTTTCTCGATTGCGGCCCAGGCCACCCGATGACATAAGTAGGCGATGCCTCCTGTGACAACCGTCATCGATGACCCGCCTGCAGATTTGCAACCCTATGAGATCAATTTGATCGAAGGGGTGAGGCAGCATGGATGGCAGACCACGTCGGTCGGCGCAGACACTGATGGCGATCCCGCGTTCAGCTACACGATCGGGTTCTGGCTGACAGTTGGCCAGCCCGAAGTGATCGTGTTCGATTTCCCGCCGCAGTTGGCCCATGATGTCTTTGGAACCATGATGAGGAAAGCGCGCGAGGGTCATCGTTTCGTGACGGGCGAGCCGATTGAAGGTATTTTGTCCAACGAGATCGTCTATCTTCTTCCTGTCACGCGCGTCGCGAGCGTTCAGTATCTCCGGTCGAGCGATTGGTTTTATCGAAGGGCTGAGTTCCCTGTCGTCCAACTGGTATGGGCGGACCGGGCCGGGCGGTTCCCCTGGGAGAATGATTTCGACAAAACTCTGGCGGTGCGCCAGCCCGACCTCTCGGGTGGTTACCGCCGCACCCTGATGACCAGATAATCGTCTGGGCTTTGCGATCCAGCGTCAAGCATCACCGTTTCGTCACGTCAACTCCCGGCCAAAATGCCGCCACGGCGCCGAAGAGGAAATTGCAGCTGTCGGCCGTTTGTTATAGTGATCATCTGTCGGAAATGGAGCCAGTAGCCAGATGACGAGACGTCCAGTTGTTGCAGAAAATGCCCCGCTTCGGACAAAACCCAGCAACTATCCCGAGCCATTCGCCTCCATGATGGCCGGGCGGCAGAAAAGGCCGCTCGGCGACCTGTTCGGCCTTACCAATTTCGGCGTCAACCTGACCCGGTTGGTGCCGGGCGCTGTCTCGGCCCTGCAGCATGTCCATACGAAACAGGAGGAATTCATCTATATTCTGGAAGGGCATCCGACGCTGGTTCTCGACGGTGAAGCGACGCCCATGGAGCCCGGCATGGTCATGGGGTTTGCAGCGGGCGGTGTCGCGCACCATGTCGAAAACCGCACCGATGCCGATTGCGTCATTCTGGAAATCGGCGACAGGTCCATCGGCGATGAGGTTCGTTATCCCGTCGATGACATTCAGGCTTTGATGGGGGCGGACGGCAAATGGATGTTTGCCCGCAAGGACGGTGCGCCCTACTGAAACACTTGTGATGGGCAGTCATGATCTGCGTCAACATGGCCGATATTGCATTCGCCAATTTTGGCGTAGAGCTTGCCGCGATAGACAAGTGTCAATAACGGTCTGGACATATCGAAATGACGAATTGGGTCGACTGGTTCCCTTTGGTCTTCTTTCCGCTCAAGGTTATCGTGCTGGGCGTGGGCATGTTCTACGCCATCAAGTGGCATCGCGATCAGGCGAACAAGGACAATAAGAGCAGCGGACAGTAAGTGCCCGCCGGTTAGGGCGGTTCCATTTAACGGTGAACCGTCGCAAGATACTCGATGGGATCTGGGTATTAATCCACTCGACGGCTATTTTTCCTTGATCACCTCGACGGTTAGCGTTTCAACGACCGTCGTCGTGACCTTTACCTCTTGAGCGGCGATCAATGCGTGACCCAGGGCACCTAGCTTGGGCTCGGAAATCGGGCGTGGTTTCGGCGGGGGTGGGCGCTTCAGTACGGTGCTATGTGTGGCGATCGCATGAATGCGCTGCCAAAAATAGTCTTGGTACGGCGCATAATTCTCGAAACCGTCAGTATCTAGGCGATAGTTCCAAAGCCGGCCAGTGATCGTGGCGATCCAGTCTGCGGCTTGGATGTTCTGGTTGAGATAGCTTTCGACCTCAAAAGGCGGGCTGGACATGCGCCGAGCCGGCTCATTGCCGAACATGGTCTTTGCAGCGGTTTCGAGCAATTCCTTTCGAACCGAATTTTCATCCATCACGATGACGAAATTTTCGTCGATGCTTTCGCAGTAGCTGTCGATCTGTCTGATCGCGTGGGAGAGGATCGTCTTGTAGAGGCCGTTCGCATTGAGATCGTCGCGATCTCTTATCTTCTCCCGCCCGTAATAAAAGACTTTCCCGTCTCTCGCACGAACCTCGTTGAGCATGCGAAACATGCCGGCGCGAATGTTGGGGTATTTACGAATGGAATTTGCGGTAAAAAAGTTGGTCCCCTTCTTTTCCCACTCGTATCCTTGTTTGCCCGACTTTGCGATTTCCTCTCTAAGCATGTTCTGCTTTTGCTTGAGGAAATAAGTCCCAAATCCGCGGATCGCGCGCGCCGGCATGAGGTATCCGGCCAATCCGAAAACCGGGCTGGTATTGTGCTGCGGATGATTACGGGAATGGTATGGGCCGTTGTGCCCGAACTCGTCCAGAAACGCGAATATCATGAAACGCGGAAGCCCGCGTTTTGAACACGCGGGCCCCTGAATGAGCGCGGAAGATCGCAAGCGATTTCCGCATCTCCAAGATTTAAATACGCGAACTGCGTATTGGTTTCAAGCGTAGATAATTTCATGTTGGCTTCACCGACACGATCATCATTTGCTTCAATGAGTATTCGATGTATTTTTCGAATTCAATATGATGATTGATCGGATTTTTGGACTGCCTGTTTCAGACCGCGCGACACGGCGTTCACGTGCTTTGCCAAGCAGTCTTCATCTCAGATCCAATCGATCCGCTTCTCATCCCGGTTAATCCCAAGAATCCGGTCCTGTGGGATCGGGATGCTCGCCGCATCATCCTCCGACATGTCACCGACAAGGCGGAACAACGTGCGGATGACGCCGCCGTGGCACACGCACACGGTCGGCTGGGTGACGGATTGCAGCCATGCGCCAACCCGCCATGAGAGGATTTCATAACTTTCCGCATCGTCGCCGGGGGGAATGAAACCCCATTTTTCGGCCTTGCGGGCGGCAAGCCGTTCCGGCTCGCGCTGGCGCACTTCCTTCAGCGTAAACCCTTCCCAGTCTCCGAAGGAGAGTTCGCGCAGGCGCTCATCGATGCGGTAGTCTTTCGGGGGGAGGCCCATGGCCTTGCGAGCCAGTTCCATGGTCTCGCGCGTGCGCGCCATCGGGCTCGACACGAAATCGAAATCGGCGACCCGATCATCGATCAGGCCGCTCAACTCCTCGCCGTTTGCGGTCGCCTGTGAGCGACCGTAATCATTGAGATCGATATCCTTCTGGCCCTGAAGCCGGCCCTCGGCGTTCCAGTCTGTCTGGCCGTGGCGAATGACATAAATCAGCAATGCGGCATGCCTTTATAAAGAAGTCAGTCCTTGATGACCGAGATATCCGGCGCGTCGACCGCCTTCATGCCGATCGTGTGGTAACCGCTGTCGGCGTGGTGCACTTCGCCGGTCACCGAACGCGACAGGTCGGAGAGCATGTAGAGGCCGACATCACCGACTTCCTCGATGGTGACGGTGCGGCGCAGCGGCGCGTTGTATTCGTTCCACTTGAGAATATAGCGGAAATCGCCGATGCCGGACGCGGCCAGCGTCTTGATCGGGCCGGCCGAAATGGCGTTGACGCGGATGTTCTTCGGGCCGAGGTCGACGGCGAGATATTTGACGCTGGCTTCGAGAGCGGCCTTGGCAACGCCCATGACGTTGTAGTTCGGCATGACCTTTTCCGCACCGTAATAGGTCAGCGTCAGCATCGAGCCGCCATCGGTCATCAGCTTTTCGGCGCGGCGTGCGATCGAGGTGAAGGAATAGACCGAGATCTGCATCGTCTTGGCAAAGTTGTCGGCAGAGGTGTCGACGTAACGGCCAGTCAGTTCGTCCTTGTCGGAAAAACCGATGGCGTGAACGATGAAATCGATCTTGCCCCACTGCTTTTCGACGTTTGCGAACACTTCGTCGATCGAAGCCTCGTCGGTCACGTCACAGTGGCCGGCCATGAAGGCGCCGATTTCGGTTGCCAGCGGCTCGACGCGCTTCTTCAGCGCATCGCCCTGCCAGGTGAGAGCGATCTCGCCGCCCTGTGCGTGAATGGCCTTGGCAATGCCCCATGCGATCGAGCGGTTATTGGCAACGCCGAAGATGACGCCGCGTTTGCCTGCCATGAGGCCGGTAGCCTGAACCATGAATAGTCCCCTGAACTGCAATGGCGGATACCCGCCTGAATAGTAGGTTGCCTATGGCATAGGCGGACCGGTGGTTCAAGCTTGCGGAAGATCATCTCCTGTTAGAGACCGTAACAAAGGGTGCGCAGCAACAGAAAGCGTCGCAAATTCTTCACACATACAGGCCGTGGCGCATGTGTTTCATCAGGTCTGTGACCTTTTCGTCCGGCTTTTCCCACAGCACGACCCGCAATTCCACCACCAGCGCACCGCGTCCGCCGGCGCCATCGGCAAGGCCGAGGCCATCGAGCGTGATGCTGCGGTCGGAACCGGACCATGCGGGAATGGTGATCGGCACTTTTCCACCCGGCGTCTCGACTTCGGTCTCCGTACCAAGCACGGCATCCTCCAGCGAAATGGCCAGAACCGTGTGCAGATCGAACCCTTCCAGGCGGAAACGTTCATGGCGAGCGACACGCACGGTCACGACCAGATCGCCGCGCGCGATGGGGGAAGGCATCTTGATGCCCTGACCCTTCATGCGCAGCACATGGCCATCGGTCATGCCGGCTTCGAGCGGCAGTTTCACATCGCGTTCGTCAGCCAGATGCATCGGCACGGTGTTCTGGGCAATCAGATCATCGAGCGTGACGATCACTTCCGCCGTCATGTCCGGCGCCTTTTCCGGGGGCACGCCGCGCCAGCGGCGCACCAGTGCCGCGACAAGCTCCACCGCCTGCATCGGCAAAGGCTGTTTTATCGGGCTATCTGCCTTGGTGGCGCTGTCATCGGCGGCAACCGAGCTTTCAGAGCCGGTCTCGGTCTTCGCGTCGGCTTCCGCCTTGGTCTTTGCCCGTTCCTGCTGTTGGGCCTGTGTCTGCTGTTGGGCCTGATGCTGCGCCTGGGCTTTTGCCTGCGCCGCCGCCTTGTCACGGGCGGCGTCGGTGGCCTCGTCGCCGGAACCGAAAATGCGCTCGATCATATCTTCGGCGTCTTCAACCTCGGGCTCGGCAGCGGTGTGGGCCTGCGTTTGCGAGGCCGTTTTCGGCTTTGCCTGGGCTTGCGCCTGTGTTTGGGCTTGGGCCTGGTTCTGGGCGCGCTGCGCATTGGCGCGCGCCAGTTCCTCCATCACCTTTTCCGCATTGGCACGGGCAGCCTTGGCGCGTTCTTCCGCCTGGCGGGCAGCTTCACGCTGCTGCATGATGGTCTGGTGCATATCGGCGGCCTTGTCGTAACGGCGGCGCTTGTCCGGGTCTTTCAGCACATCATAAGCCTGGCCGATTTCGGCAAAACGGCCGGTCGCGCTCGGGTCGTCGAGATTATGGTCCGGGTGGACGGATTTCGCCTTCGTCCGCCATGCGGCCTTGATTTCGTCGGCGTCCGCGTTGCGTTTTACGCCGAGGACAGAATAGGGATCGCGCATCGTGCACCACCGGTTACTCTAGGGCGGCGGGTCCGCGATCATTCTGGACCCCCGAGATCAAACAACTCTTGCAGGGCGCCGTCGGTTCCTCATGTCCGGAAAGGCGTCTGCGTAATGACAAGACGCTACCAGAGGAACCGCTAAGGAGAGGTTGAAAATCAAGGTAAACGGCAACCGCTATAAAAGGTTACCGGAAGACGTTATTGTATCGGGAGAAGGTAGTTTTACCGATTGCTCTTACTGGCGATCGAAGGAGGTCAGCATCCAGTCGCCACTATTGGTGAGGCAGGTCTGGCCGGTGAATTGCGCGATGCCTTCAAAGGAATGGCGCGTCGTGGTAAAGTCGCGGCAGACATGGCCCTGATTGCGGGCCTCGCGGATCGAGGATACCACGCCGGCGCTGCCGGTGGTGGTGTTGGCCCAGGGCAGCGGCGACATCGACACCTTGGAAAGGTCTGCGGAGGACACGGCGTTCTGCACGGTGACTTCGTCGGACATGGTGGTCGGGTTGCGCTTGGCCTGTATCGTGCCCGTCGACATGCGATCCACCTTGTCGCCGCCGAACAGGTCGAGCGAACTGGTGCAGCCCGAAAGAGTGGCGATCACGGCTGCGATAGCGAAACCTCTTGCCGCAAACGCGCGCGTCTGGCTTGTGCGGCTGTCTGTCTTTGCTATCAATGCCAACTTGCGTCCACTTCGAAACTGTTTCGGATGCACTTCATATATCGGGAGCATTTTCGTCAATATGACAGAAGTTGAGTTAACATCCGGTGACTTCACCGAGGAAAATGAACCATTTTCGCTCTTTGGCGCCTGGTTGCAGGACGCCACGGCCTCGGAGATCAACGATCCGAATGCCGTTGCGGTTGCAACCGTGGACGAAAATGGCCTGCCGAACGTGCGTATGGTGCTGTTGAAGGGCTATGACGAGCGCGGTTTCGTCTTCTATACGAATTTCGAAAGCCAGAAGGGGCGCGAGCTTCTGGGGCAGCAAAAAGCGGCCATGGTTTTCCACTGGAAATCGCTGCGCCGACAGGTGCGTCTGCGCGGCGAGGTCGAGGTCGTGAGCGATCGGGAAGCCGACGACTATTATGCGACGCGCCCGCGCGGCAGCCGCATCGGCGCCTGGGCATCAAAACAGTCGCGACCATTGGAAGGCCGGTTCGCGCTGGAAAAGGCGGTGGCCGAATATACCGCCCGTTACGCGATCGGCGACATTCCGCGCCCGCCGCACTGGTCGGGTTTCCGGATCAGGCCGGTGTCGATCGAATTCTGGCACGACCGTCCGTTCAGGCTGCACGACCGCGTGGAGTTTCGCCGCGAGACGCCGGAGGGTGATTGGCAAAAGGTGCGGATGTATCCGTGAGTTTTTGAGGGGCTGCCACGCGCTTGCCCCTTCGGAACTACCCCACCACTTCACCCGCCGGTGAAAGGCCCTTGTCACCCGCCGTGCGCGGTTTGGTCGAAAGCGCAAACGGCAGGCCGGATGCCAGTGCCGAAACATAACGCGGCTGCTGGTAATAACCGTTCAGCGAAATGCGTGGCAGGCCGGTCATGCGGTCGCTGAGCGCATCGCTGATCGTGCCCGGCCGCGTGGTGACGGCGAGATCGAAACCGAGTTCGCGGGCCAGATCCTTGTCGCGCTGCGAAACCGCGCTCGCAGTGCCATAGGGGTAGGCAAAACTTTTCGGCCGCTGCCCAAAAGTCTGCTCCATCCACTCGATACAGGCGCGCATCTCCTCGCGTGCCTCTGCCCCATCCAGTTGCGCGATGGAGCGATGGCTGACCGTGTGGGCGCCGAGCGAGGCCAGCGGATGTTTCGACAGGGCCTGTAATTCCCCGATATCCATCGTCAACTGCCGGGTAATGTGCAGCGGATCGATGCCGTGGCGTGCGGCCAGCGCATCGATCACCGCCACCTGCGTGGTTTCGGGACCGGACGCGATGAACCGTGAAAAATGGTCGAAGGCGTCGAGCTTGTCGGTGCCGGTTTCGAGCGGAAGCGTGATTTCTCCCGCACCGAAATCGAAGCGGATTTCCGGTAGAACGTTCAGGAGAGCGGCCAGGGTTTCCCACCACATCCCGTGGGTGCGCTCCGCAAATCCCTTGGCAACGAAGACCGTGAAGGGCACGCCATGGCGCTCGAACACCGGCAATGCGTATTCGACATTGTCGCGATAACCGTCATCCAGTGTGAAGGCGGCGAAAGGTTTTGCGCCGGCAGGGTGCGGCTCTCTCATGCGCGATGCCACATCGCAAAGCGACAGGAAGTCGTAGCCATCGGCCTTCAACTGGCGGATGGCGCCATCGAGAAATTCGGGGGTGATGTCGAGATGGGCGTTCGGTTCTGCCGGATGGCCCTCGGGCGGGCGCACATGATGCAGCGTGAAGATGGCACCGCGCCCACGCGCCGACGGCATGATGTTGGCACGCGCCGCAAGGGCGGCCGCTTCAAGGCCGCTCAAGATCAGCGCGCGCTTGACGCTTCGGCGCCAGACTGCGTCAAACCTGCCCGTCATCGCGATTTTGCCACCCCGGATGTGATCATTTGAGGGAAACTAGCGCGGTTGTCTTAAGCGTTGTTAAAGAATGGCGGGCGGGGTTTTGGGGGAGGGAACTTATCTGCGCTCGCGGCAGGCCGCTTCAAGCGCAGCAACCACCGTTTCATCCGCGTGATAGCCCATCAGCGCCCACCATGCCCGAACCTCCTCCGCGCCGATCAGTTCGGGCAGGCGCGCACGCACATGCGTGTCTTCGGCAAGATGTTCGATAAAGGCGTGAGCAACGGCGGTGCCGATGTCGCGGTTTGGCGAGGCCATGCAGTCGCGGGCGTAATCCATGATCCGCCGGGCCTTGTCCAGCTCACCGGCTTTCACGACCGTGTCGAAATGCAGATGCAGCTCGATCCATGCCGCCATGGGAGACCATGTGCGCTCGATGACGTCACGCAGCTCAGGTGCGGCCTCGATGGCCTTGCGGCGCCATGCGCTCATGATCCACTTTCTGCCGGTTTTCGTTGAGGGGCCGCCACCTCACGCCGCCTTCTTCACCGCCTGCCGGAAGGACAGCCAGAAGCTGAGGCGCACGATGAGGATCTGCAGAACGGCGATGACGGCAAGCACGATCACCATGGTCAGACCTGCGCCGGTCAGCTCGTTCCACAGCCGGTCGTCGCCCGAAAGGCCCAGAATGGCGGCGCCGGAGGACAGGAGGGTCGCGATGAGGCCGCACATGGCTGCCAGCGCCCAGGCGCGGCCGCTCGCAGGGGCTGCCTTTTCGCGTGAAAACCACACATTGGCGGCCACGCCACCGGCGGCGAACACGACGATCAGCCCCATGGCGGGGTTGTTGAACGGCAGGAAGGTGACGACGATCACGAGAAGAACGACCAGTGCCCCAAATGCAGCCGTAAAAATACCCAGTATGGCCGGTGTCGACATCGGGCGCGCTTCACCATTCTGCATGAAAATTTCCTTCTCTGGAAATATTAGAAATTTTATAGTGAATACAGATGTCGCGAAGTTTCTGTCGTTATGTCTGTATTGATGCTATTTTGTTGTTTGCAGAATTTTTTGCATTGCGCAATACAATGTCGTTCCACGCGGACGTTTAGTACAAAATCCAGAGCAAAGCCAAAGCCAGGGCGTCGGCAAGAAGCAGGGTGAAACCACAGATTAATGGAAGGCTGTCGCCGTGCGTTGCCCAGCGCAACGACGCCATGGAAATGATGCCGAGCGAGACAGGCAGGCCGGCGACGATGGTATGGAGCCAGCCCCATGTCGCGCCCGGCGCATCAAAGCCCATCGCGATCAGCATGAACGCCCACGGAGCGGTAAGCAACATACCCAAAAGTGCTGCAATGCAAAGACCTTTGCCAAGCATTGACGGCCCCTTCTACCGCCACGCATCGAACAGCGGCAAGCCGATCAACCCCGCCATGGCGATCAGCGAATAACAAATCCGCCGAAACGTCTTTTCGCTGGCGATGCCGAACAGGTGCGAGCCGAGATAAAGCCCGGCCCCATAACCGGGGGCGATGACGGCTGCCAGCAGCACGACCTCAAGCGTGAGAATGCCGCTGACGATATAGGAGGTGGCGGAAATCACCGTGGCGAGCGCAAAATAGACGACGAGATTGGCGCGCACCGTCTGCGCCGGAATGGCGCCGCCCAGCCAGTAGGCGACAACCGGCGGGCCGGACATCTGGGCCGCACCACCGAACAGGCCGGCCAGCCAGCCGACACCGATCGTCAGCGGCACCTTCGGGCGGCCATGATAACGCCAGCCGGACATCAGGAAGGCAAGCAGCAGCAGGACCACGCCGGAAATGATCCAGCGCAACGTCACCGCCGGCGCGAGCGCCAGAAGCGCGGTGCCCAGCGGCACGCCGAACAGCGCGCCGATCAGCATCGTGCCGACCTCGCGGCGGTTGGCCTTTTTCCATCCGGCCGGCACCATGCCGAGCGTCATCGTGCCATCGATCAGAAGCAGCAGCGCCGAGGCGATTTTCGGGGTCATGGCGGCACCGGCCAGCGGCACAAAAATCAGCGCGCCGCCAAAACCGGAAAAACCGCGCGCAAGGCCGGCAATGGTGGCGGCGGCAAAGACGAAGGCCACCTGTGACCAGTTCTGGCCGGGCAGCCATGCGTTGAGCGTATCGAGAAAGGTTTCGAGGGACATGGCGGGTGGATCGCTGCGGCATGGGTTAGGTGCCGCAGGTGCCCGGATTTTCGAGAATGTGTCAAGCGGCGGGTTTTGAGGGGCGCGCCGCCTGTGTTTTCAAGCATCAGGATTGCTTCCCGTGCCAGTGCTCAGGCGCGTCGCCCTGCAAGGCGCAATCCCGCCCAGGTGATCAGGGCCACAAGCGGGATGCTGACACCAAACCCGATCAGAAGTTCAAGGTCCGCCACCTGTTCCGCATTCTGCGCCCCGTAAAGGGACGCCAGATATTCCGCAACGGAAACGGGAACGGCAGGAAAATAATCCGGATACAAAAGCCAGAAACGCGTGAGGAGCGCGGATATCGCGATCACCCACACGAGAAACAGCAGAAACAGAAACGGCTTCCTCATGACACAACGACCTTGCCATAGGCCTGAAGATCGGTGCCCGGCACGGTCTGCGGTGTCGCATTCTTCAGGATGCTGCGGATTCGCTGGAAATCATTGCGGTTTTCGATGGTGATGCAGCCTTCGCTTATGCCAAGCGGCCCCTTCGGATGCAGTCTGAAATTGCCGCGCTTGATCTCCTCGCACAGTGTCTCGTCATCGATCTTGCCGTCAACGGCATAAAGCGCGAACCACTCGGAACGGCCGCTGAAAATATCGCGGACCCAGCCAAGCGTGCCGCCGGACTGGCGGTCGAAAATGTAATAGGTGCCCGGCGGTATCGGGCCGACACCCGCCATGCAGGCGAATTCCAGCCGGTTGGCGCGGTCGCCCAATCCTGAAAAAGCAGGCACGGAGGCCGCGCCGCATTTGAATACACTCATCGGGCGGTTGTTGAGAGAAAATGTGCAGTCGATCATTATGCCTGAAATCCTCGGGTCACGTCATGTCAATGACGCCGACAGATAAGGCGATGTGTCGAGGGAACAAGTGTTGTTGAGGCTTTATTGGGCGAAACTGCGCGATTATCTCGTGGAGATCGATGTATATCGTCAATATACCGTAGATTTACTAAGGCTTCCGGATGGTCCGCGCAGATCTATCCGGTAAAACCGCGTATCCACCTTCATGAACAGAAACGTTTCCGGCAGATGCGCCTTCTCCACCTGCTCAAAACCGTGCTTTTCATAAAACCGGTGTGCGGCCAGAAATTTTTCCGTCGTGCCGAGAAAGATCTCGCTCAAACCGGCCCCGGCGGCATGGGCAAACAAGCGCTCCAGCAATCTTGCCGCCGTGCCGTGTTCGCGGCCGCGCGCTTCCGCTGCCACGAACATTTTTCGAAGCGTCGCCTGATCGTTGCCGATGTCCTTCAGCCCGATGGTGCCGACGATCACGCCGTCCTTTTCCGCCACCCAGAACCCGCCTTTATCCGTCTGGTAGAAGTCGGGAATGACGGCGAGGTCCGGTTGGTCCTCGGCGGTGATGGAAAAGCCAAACTCTTCGCGCTGGATCGGCAGGATGACCGAAACCACGCCATCCTTGTCCTTCGGTTCGAACGGGCGGACGGTGATCTCGCTCATGACCGAACCTCTCAGGCCTTGGTGCCGCCCACGGTCACCTGATCCATGCGCAGATGCGGCTGGCCGACGCCGACCGGCACCCACTGGCCGGCCTTGCCGCAATTGCCGATACCGGTATCGAGTTTCATGTCGTTGCCGACCATGGAAATCCGCTTCATCGCATCCGGGCCGTTGCCGATCAGCATCGCGCCCTTCACCGGCGCGCCCAGCCTGCCGTTCTCGATCATATAAGCCTCGGTGCAGCCGAACACGAATTTGCCCGACGTGATATCCACCTGTCCGCCGCCGAAGGACACCGCATAGATGCCCTTCTTCACCGACGAGATGATTTCTTCCGGCGTCTTGTCGCCGGACAGCATGTAGGTATTGGTCATGCGTGGCATCGGCACATGCGCATAACCCTGACGACGGCCGTTGCCGGTCGGTTTCATGCCCATCAGGCGGGCATTCTGGCGGTCCTGCATGTAGCCGACCAGACGTCCGTTCTCGATCAGCACATTATAGGCGGACGGCGTGCCTTCGTCGTCGACGGTGATCGAACCACGACGGTTGTCGATCGTGCCGTCATCGACGACGGTGACGCCGGGAGCGGCCACCATTTCGCCGAGCAGGCCGGCAAAGGCCGAGGTTTTCTTGCGGTTGAAATCGCCTTCCAGACCGTGGCCGACGGCTTCGTGCAACATCACGCCCGGCCAGCCATTGCCCAGCACGATGTCCATTGTGCCGGCCGGCGCATCGATCGCTTCAAGGTTGACGAGTGCCTGCCGCAGCGCATCGTCGGCGCCGCTCTTCCAGTTGCCTTCTCTCACGAATTCGCCGAAGCCGACGCGGCCGCCGGTGCCGAAGGAACCGCTCTCCTGACGGTCACCGTCACCGACGACGACGGAAATGTTGATGCGCGTCATCGGACGCACATCCTGCACGCGGTGGCCATCGGCGCGCAGGATATCGACTACCTGCCAGGAAGCGGCGATGGATGCGGAGACCTGCCGCACTTTCGGGTCCTTGTCGCGCAGATAGGCGTCGATTTCGGCCAGCAGCTTGGCTTTCGCTTCAAAACTCGGCTCGCCGATCGGGTTTTCGTCGCCGTAATACTTTTTGTTTGTGCGCTGCGGGGCGGCCGCGTAGGAGCCGGAATAACCGGAGGTGACGGCGCGCACGGCATCGGCGGCGCGTTTCAGTGCCGCTTCAGACATGTCGCCGGAATGCGCATAACCGACCGCTTCACCGGCGACGGCGCGCAGGCCAAAACCCTGGTCGGTGTTGAAAGATCCACCCTTCAGCCGGCCATTGTCGAAGGCCAGCGATTCCGCCTGCGCATGTTCGAGATAAAGCTCGCCGTCATCGGCGCCGGAAAGCGTCTGCGCCAGGATCTCGCGCAGTCTGGTTTCATCGACGTCGAACAGGTTGAGAAGGTCGGTGTTCATGCATGCTCCTTGGCGGCCTGTCGGACTGGTGGTTGTGGCTGCCCCTCATCCGCCTGCCGGCACCTTCTCCCCGCCCGCGGGGAGAAGGGGTATGCCGCGCCATTTTGCCTCAAGCGAAACGAACGCGTGTGCCTCGTTCCCTCTCCCCGTTTTGACGGGGAGAGGGTTAGGGTGAGGGGCAGACACAAGCGCAAACGCAAATCACTTGCCCAACCGAAATATATCAGGAATCCGATGTAGGTCCGCCACGGGGCGGACGCAAGCCTCAAGCCTTTTGCCCAACCACCATCTGCTCTGCCCGCGCTTTCAGATGCGCCTGCACCACGTCCGGCATGCCAGCCTTTGGAAAGGTGTCGAACACGGTCGTGTCGGTGAAGATCAGAAAGGCGCTCTGCAGTTCCCAGATCTCGGTCACGTCACGCCATAGCATGCCGCCTTCGCCAATGTCGGACACAACGGCAATGCCATCCGCATTCACGGTCACATCAGCCGTGCGGCGGTGCCGCTTCAGTGTGCGGGCGATCAGCATGCGCTGGAAGATGAAAACGCAGATGAACGGCGCGACAGCGAGCAGCAGCAGCACGGCCGCAAACACGTCGTTGCCGCCGGCGCCAAAAAGGTAGACGGAAAAGGCCGCCATCAGGGCTGCCATCACCCACGTCATGCGCTGCTCGATAAAGGCGCGACGCATGATGAAGGTGCGGACAGAGTCTTTTACGACGCCGTCGTCATAGGCGAGGGTAAAGCTCTGGCTCTCGAAGGCTGCCATCAGGGCAGGGCGTCGTAGCCGGGGCCAAAGCCGGTCAGCTCGATCGGAATACCGACACGGTCCTGATCGACCGATTCACGCAGCGCGAACACGGCGCTCTTGCCGGCGCGCAGGATGCGCATCAGTTCGTCGTCGATCTCGACTTCAACGTAACAGCCCTCGTTGAAGCAACGGGTGAAATAGGCGCGGCCGATATTGTTGTTGTCGACGTAAAGCTCCATGCCATCCTTCAGCAACACGCCAAGCGGTGCGAGGATACGCAGGATTTTCGATTTCTGGTCGGCGGTCTTCAGCACGACGACGGACAGGCCCACTTCCGGGCGGTCGTCGGCAATCACGTTCTGCATCAGCGCGCATTGTTCGGTGGCGGCACCGGCCGGCTTGTCGCAGAGAACGGACCATGCGCCGTGGCTGCCGCGCACATTGCCGGGCTGCTGCGGCGTGGTGGCTTCCGGCCGCGGCTGCTTTTCGTTCGAAGTCGGCGGCGCCAGCTGCGCGGATGCCGAAAAGGCAAAGCCGGTGGCTAAAGCTGCAACGCAGACGGACAGAACACGGTGGCGGATAACGCGAAGCGCCATGAAAACCTCAAGATATCGAATCACGGCGCATTGTCGTCGCCGACCCCAGGAATGAAAAGCCTTAAGCCCTCTTTCCAGCCGAGTGCGGCGAAAGTGGGACTGCGGCTTCAAGCGGACCACGCCTGCTCTACCGGGGATAGGCCGTTGCCGCAAGGGTTTGAAACTGCGCGCAAAGATTGTGTGCAGGCGGGCTAAAATGCCGCAGCAGGGCGAATGTGCGCATATTGCGGCAAAACGCAAATTATGATTGAACCGGGGTGTGTAGCAGGGAAATCTGCATTGCGATTTGAGCCGGATCAAAATGTAAGGGAGGTGCATGATGATTTTACGGGCTTTCGCGGGGGTCGGTACGCTGATCTGTCTGCTCTCGGCGACTGCTGCAGTCGCCGACCAACCAAAACCCTGGCAACTGGATCTCCAGGAGCCGGTGACGCCGATCATGCACCAGATCAAGTGGTTCAATCACTACTCGCTCTCGTTTATCGTGCCGATCACCCTTTTCGTGCTGGTGCTGCTGATCGTCGTGGCGGTAAAATTCCGTGCGGCGAAAAATCCGGTTGCCTCGCGCACCAGTCACAATACCGCGATCGAGATCGTCTGGACCGTCGCTCCGGTGCTGATCCTGCTTTTTCTCGCCATTCCCTCGTTCAATCTTCTGAACGCGCAGCTGACCATGCCCGAAAATCCGGACATCACGGTCAAGGCGACGGCCACTCAGTGGCAGTGGAATTATGAATATGAGGGCGGCGACAATCCGCTCGCCTTCGATAGCTACATGCTGAAGGAACCCGATCGTGCGGCGGCCGGCAAGGAAGACGTCAAAATCTATCCGCGCCTCTTGGCTGTCGACAATGAGGTGGTTCTTCCGGTGAACAAGACCGTGCGCGTGCTGGTGACGGCCGCGCCCACCGACGTTATCCATGCCTTCGCCATGCCCGCCTTCGGCGTCAAGATCGACGCCGTACCCGGCCGCCTGAACGAAACATGGTTCAAACCCGAAAAGGAAGGCCTCTACTACGGCCAGTGTTCCGAGCTTTGCGGCAAGGACCACGCCTTCATGCCCATCGCCATCCGTGTCGTGTCTCAGGACAAGTTCGACACCTGGAAGGCTGCCGCCGCGGGAGATCTTCCCGGCGCCTACAAGGCATTGATGGCCGCGACCGATGCAGCACCTGCATCCGTTGCCGTGGCTTCGAAGTAAGGGGAGGGACACAATATGGCCGGACATAACGATCATTCACATGATCACGCCCACGATCATTCGCACGACCACTCACATGACCACGGGCATTCGCACGACGATCACGCACATCATCACCACAAGCCGTCCTTCTTCACGCGCTGGTTCCTGTCGACCAACCACAAGGATATCGGCACGCTCTACCTGATCTTCGCGATCATGGCGGGCATTGTCGGCGGCCTGATGTCGGTTGCCATGCGCATGGAACTGCAGGAACCCGGCATCCAGATCTTCCACGGTCTGGCGGCGATGGTTTACGGTTTTGAAGGCGATGCCGCCATCGATGGCGGCAAGCACATGTTCAATGTGTTCACCACCGCGCACGCGCTGATCATGATCTTCTTCATGGTCATGCCGGCGATGATCGGCGGTTTCGCCAACTGGATGATCCCGATCATGATCGGTGCGCCGGACATGGCGTTTCCGCGATTGAACAACATTTCCTTCTGGCTGATCGTGCCGGCCTTCCTTCTGCTGGTTCTTTCGATGTTCGTCGAAGGCCCGGCAGGCGCTTATGGCGCGGGTGGCGGCTGGACCATGTATCCGCCGCTCGCCAGCTCCGGCCAGCCGGGACCGGCGGTCGATCTGGCGATCTTTGCGCTGCATGTGGCGGGTGCCTCGTCGATTTTGGGCGCCATCAACTTCATCACCACGATTTTGAACATGCGCGCACCGGGCATGACCATTCACAAGATGCCGCTGTTTGCATGGGCCGTTCTGGTCACGGCGTTTCTGCTGCTGCTGTCGCTGCCGGTTCTGGCGGGTGGCATCACCATGCTGCTGACCGACCGCAATTTCGGCACCAGCTTCTTTTCGCCGGAAGGCGGCGGTGACCCGATCCTCTACCAGCACCTGTTCTGGTTTTTTGGTCACCCGGAAGTCTACATTCTGATCCTGCCCGGCTTCGGCATTATCAGCCACATCATCTCCACCTTCTCCAAGAAGCCGGTTTTCGGTTATCTCGGCATGGCCTATGCCATGGTGGCGATCGGTGCTGTCGGCTTCATCGTCTGGGCCCACCACATGTATACGGTCGGCCTGTCGCTGGATGCGCAGCGTTATTTCGTCTTCGCCACGATGGTCATCGCGGTTCCGACAGGGGTCAAGATCTTCTCGTGGATCGCGACGATGTGGGGTGGCTCGATCACGTTTGCGACGCCAATGGTCTGGGCGATCGGCTTCATCTTCCTGTTCACGGTGGGTGGTGTGACGGGTGTTCAGCTGGCCAATGCCGGCCTCGACCGTTCGCTGCATGACACCTATTACGTCGTCGCGCACTTCCATTACGTGCTGTCGCTCGGCGCCGTTTTCGCCATCTTCGCGGGCTGGTATTACTGGTTCCCGAAAATGACCGGCTACATGTATAACGAGTTCGTCGGAAAACTGCATTTCTGGGTCATGTTCATCGGTGTGAACCTGGTGTTCTTCCCGCAGCATTTCTTGGGCCTTGCCGGCATGCCGCGCCGTTATATCGATTATCCGGATGCGTTCGCAGGCTGGAACTATGTCTCCTCGATCGGCTCCTACATCTCTTTTGTGGGTGTACTGATCTTCCTCTTCGGCGTATGGGAAGCCTTCGCAAGGAAGCGCGTCGCGGGGGATAACCCGTGGGGAGAGGGCGCAACCACGCTGGAATGGCAGCTGTCTTCACCGCCGCCGGTCCACCAGTGGGAACAGCTGCCGCGCATCAGATAAGCATTTGACACACTCTGGGGGGAGGCAGCGCAGCGATTGCGCCGCCTTCGCCATACGATACGAGAACAGGACGACCGCATGACAGTCATTCAGGATCACGACACATTCGGCAGCGAGCAGGCGTCAGGCCTGTCGGAAGCCAATGCGCGCGATTTTTTCGAACTCCTGAAGCCGCGCGTCATGTCGCTGGTCGTGTTCACCGGTTTTGTCGGCATGGTTCTGGCACCCGGTCATATCAACCCGATCCTCGGTGCCATCGCCATTCTCTGTATCGCCGTCGGCGCGGGCGCGTCCGGCGCGCTGAACATGTGGTATGACGCCGATATCGACAAGGTGATGACCCGCACCGCCAAACGCCCGATCCCGGATGGCCGCGTGCAGCCGCGCGAAGCCTTGGCTTTCGGCTTGACGCTGTCGGTGTTTTCCGTTGCGATCCTCGGCCTTGCCGTCAACTGGTTCGCCGCCGGCCTCTTGGCCTTCACCATCTTCTTTTACGCCGTCGTTTATACGATGTGGCTGAAGCGCTCGACGCCGCAAAACATCGTCATCGGCGGTGCCGCCGGCGCCTTTCCGCCCATGCTGGGCTGGGCCTGCGTGACGGGTGATGTGTCTGTGAACAGCACCATCCTGTTCATGATCACCTTCATGTGGACGCCGCCGCATTTCTGGGCTCTCGCCCTGTTCAAGATGCGCGATTACGGTTCCGTCGGCATTCCGATGATGCCGAATGTCGTCGGCGAACGTTCCACCAAACGCCAGATGTTCGTCTACACGCTGCTGACCTTTGCGGTTGCCGTCGCGCCGGCCTTTACCGGTCTCGCCAGCATCGGTTACGGCATCTTTGCCGCCGTCCTCAGTGCCATCTTTACCTTCTATTCCATCCTCGTGCTGCGCATGCCGGATGGCGATGAAAAGATGGTGCCGGCGAAAAAGATGTTCTTCTATTCCATCTTCTATCTGTTCGCCATTTTCAGCGCACTGCTGGCCGATCACTGGCTGGCCGGCGTTTGGGGCATCTTTGGAGTGAGTGGATGATCGAAACGGTCAAGCTCAACGAGGCGCAGAAAAAATCCAGACGAGGGCGCAATGTGGCGCTCGGTCTGGTGTTGGCGGCGCTGGTTGTGCTGTTCTACATCGTGACGCTGATCAAGATCGGCGGCTTCGCAAACTGACGGGAGGCAGGATTGACGGAGGAGACAGGGAGGAAAGAGCCGGGTTCGCCATCTGACGGCGGAGCTTCGGCTGGCGTGCAGCCATCCACGGCAAAAACCGTCAAGCGGATGAGCAACGGCTCCATCATGGTGTCCTGCTTCATCTTTGCCTTTGGCATGGTCGGCGCGGCTTACGCATCCGTGCCGCTCTACCGACTGTTCTGTCAGGTCACCGGTTACAACGGCACCACCCAGCGCGTCGAACAATATTCCACCCGCATTCTCGACCAGAAGATCCGCGTCACCTTCGATGCCAATACATCGAACGGCCTCAACTGGGATTTCCGCCCGGTCGATCGCTCGATCGAGCCAAAACTCGGCGAAACGGTGCAGATTTCCTACAAGGCGACCAATCGCTCCCCGCATGACGTGACGGGCACGGCCGTTTTCAACGTCACGCCGATGGAGGCGGGCGCCTATTTCAACAAGGTCCAGTGTTTCTGTTTCACCGAAACGACGCTGAAGCCGGGCGAAACGCTGGACATGCCTGTGGTGTTCTTCGTCGATCCGGATCTCGCGACCGCCGAAGAAACAAAACATATCCGCACGATTACGCTGTCCTACACATTCTATCCGAGCACGCCGGCGGCCAAGCCCGTCGCAGCTTTGCCGGATAAAAACGTGACGGACGGCAGGAAACTGTAAGAGGGTTTGCCTTCGGGCAGAAAAGGTTCAGGTCAGGGGAGTGACGACATGGCCGATGCGCATCAGAAGAACCACGATTACCACATCATAGACCCGAGCCCCTGGCCCTTCCTGGCCTCGATCGGCGCCTTCATCCTCACCTTCGGCGGCGTCGGTTACATGCGCTATCTGCATGGCGGCGAATTCAAGATTTTTGGGCTCAACCTTGCGACGCCGTGGCTGTTTTTCATCGGCCTCGCCATCGTCGTTTATACGATGATCGGCTGGTGGGCGGATACGATCAAGGAAGGCCGCGAAGGCCACCATACCCGCGTCGTGTCGCTGCACCTGCGGTACGGCATGATCATGTTCATCGCTTCGGAAGTGATGTTCTTCGTGGCGTGGTTCTGGGCGTTTTTCGATGCCAGCCTTTACCCGCATGAAGCCATTCAGGCGTCGCGTCTGGAATTCACCGGCGGTCAGTGGCCGCCCAAGGGCATCGAGGTTCTCGATCCCTGGCATCTGCCGATTTATAACACGGTGATCCTGCTGCTTTCCGGCACCTGCGTGACATGGGCGCACCACGCGCTTCTGCATGGTGACCGCAAGGGCCTGATCAACGGTCTGGCACTGACGGTGGCGCTCGGCGTGCTGTTTTCCTGCGTGCAGGCTTACGAATACGCGCATGCTCCGTTCGACTTCAAGAATTCGATCTATGGCGCCACCTTCTTCATGTCGACCGGCTTCCATGGTTTCCACGTTCTGGTCGGCACGATCTTCCTGATCGTCTGCCTGATCCGGGCGATATCAGGCGGCTTCACGCCGGAAAAACATTTCGGCTTCGAGGCAGCCGCCTGGTACTGGCATTTTGTCGACGTTGTCTGGCTGTTCCTGTTCTTCGCGATCTATATCTGGGGCGATTGGGGCGCGCCGCTGGCGCATTGAGCCGGCGACGCAGACCGAACAGGAAGCAGGGAAGGCGGGTGTTGGGAGGCACTCGCCTTTCTTCTGTTTATGGGCTTCTGTTTGGCGGGGCTGGACGTGGCGTGGCGGGCGATGCCATGGTCGGTGAAAACGTCACGCGGGCAGCCTCGAGAATGCCGATCCACCATTTCTACAGCACCGATTACGAACAAAAAACCGGCGGCTGGATCTACAATCGCCACCTGATCGACTGGCTCGACCGCCATCTGAGCGGCGTGCGGGAAATCACCGTGCCGGTGTGCTTTCCGACGCCCGATGCGGGGGTGTTGGACGAGATCGCAGCGCTGTTCGATGAAATCGAGCCGGGTGCGGTTCTGCTGATGGACCACATCTATGGCTGCATGCTTCTGCCGATCCTTCGGGAGCGGAAATTTCGGCTGGTGTTGATCTATCATCATTCGATGACGGAGGAGCGAGGGGAGGGAGAGGCCGCCACGGGCCGCGATACCGTCGAAAAATCCGCGCTGGAACTCGCAGGCGCCATCATCGTCACATCCGACAAAAGCCACGCCTACATCGCGAGCGGCTATGGCATAGCGGACGAAAAGATCGTCACCGCCAAACCGGGCAACGATCCGGTACCGCAAAGTCCAGCCTACGACGGCGGGCCGTGGCGCATGCTCTCTGTCGGCGCGGTCATTCCGCGCAAACGTTACGAGTTTCTGATCGAGGCCTTGGCGAAGATCGACCGATCCGACTGGTCTCTCATCATCGTTGGCAACACGGAACGTTACCCCGATTACGTCGCCTCCCTGCAGAACTTCATCGATATCAGCGGCCTGAACAACCATATCACGCTCACCGGCGAACTGTCTCCCGATGCGCTGGAGGCACTGTGGCAGAAGGCCCACCTCTACGCGGCATCCTCGCTCTACGAAGGATACGGCATGGCGATTTCGGAGGCGCTTTGCCGTGGCATTCCGGTGATCTCGACACCCTCGGGTGCGGTCGCGAGCTGGGCGGCGGAGGTTGCTATGCTGGTGGATGCGGATGATCCGGCGGAGATAGCAGAGCGTATCGCGGCGATGATGGGAGATGCGGTCGCTTATGGTGCTGCACGCGAGAGGGCGAAGAATTTTGCCGCCGGGCTGCCATCGTGGGAGGACAATATGGCGATCGCGGGCGAAGCGATCAGGCGGCTGGGGGTGATGTCCGAAACGAACGGCTCGCTTGTTCGTAAGTGAAAATTGTCTTACATTGTCTTGCGTCTGCGGAGGCCTCGATGACCAAAACAATCCAATCTGAATCCGTCACGCTGCGGATGCCCGGCGATGTCCTGAGCGATATCGAAACTATTGCCAAGGCGACCGACCGCTCGCGCAGCTACATCATAGTCCGGGCATTGCGTTCCTACCTGATGAACGAAGGTGCCGACGTTTTGGGTGCCCTGCGCGGCAAACAGCAGATTGCGGATGGAGAATACGAAGACATCGATGATGTCATCGCCGAAATGGATCGGATCATAGCTGGTAAGGTGGCATGATCCCCATCCGGCTTTCCACGGACGCAGCAAACTACGTCCGACGGGAGGCCGAATATCTGCGGCAGCACAATCCCGCCGCCGCCCGCAATTTCTCGCTTGCAATCAGGAATGCCAGGCAGTTGCTGCAGCAGTTTCCTGAAGCCGGCAATCGTCATCACGGATTGCAGATCGTTGGCGGACGAACGCTTGTCGCGGGCGACTACCTTCTCGATTATCTCTACGAAGGCGGGATAATTGAGGTCATCTCTATCCGTCACGGTCGCATGTTGATGCAGACGCCTGATATGGAACTCGACAGTGGGCTTGATGACGACTGAACGACTTTCGCGCTGGCGCTCCAAGCCGCCATCCGCCCGCCATCTTCCTCTGAAATCGATCTCCTCACCGACGTCCGCATCAGGAGAGATGTCACGCATGCACCGGCCCTTCCTCTGGCTCGTCCCGGCACTGCTCGTCCTGTCCACAGCGGGCAGCGCCGCGGCCCAGTCCATCACCCATGTCCTCGTCAAAAAATCCGAGCGGCGTATGCAGATCATGGATGGTGATCAGGTGGTCAGAACCTATTCCATCGCGCTCGGCGGATCGCCGGTCGGTCACAAGGAAAAGGAAGGCGACGAGCGCACGCCGGAGGGGAATTACGTGCTCGACTGGCGCAATCCCGGCAGCGGGTATCACCGCTCCATCCATGTCTCTTATCCCAACGAGGCGGACAAGGCGCGGGCGGCCGCCGCTGGCGAGGATCCGGGCGGCATGATCATGATCCATGGCCAGCGCAATCATCTCGGCTGGTTTTCGCCGCTCACCCAGTGGTTCGATTGGACCAATGGCTGCATCGCCGTGTCCAATGCAGAGATGGACGAGATCTGGGATCTCGTCAAAAACGGCACGCCCATCGAGATAAGGCCGTGATAGGGTCTTTTCTGTCAAGGGGAGGCCGGAATGAGCGAGCAGGTCAGTGGTTCTGTTGTCAACGCGCAGGCGAAGGGCGCGCCGCGCGCCCCGTCCCGTGGCCGCACCATCTTCACCGCCAGCCTCGTCCTTGTCTGTCTCGCCATCCTGCTTTCGCTCGGCACATGGCAGGTGGAGCGCCTGCACTGGAAGGAGGGGCTGATCGCAAAGATCGCCGAGCGCCGGGATGCGCCGCCCGTGCCGCTTTCCGATATCGAGACGGCGCAGGCAAAGGGCGAGGATATCGAATTCCGCCGTGTCAGCGTCTCCGGCATTTTCGATCACGCCCACGAACGGCATTTTTTCGCCACCCATCAGGGCCAGACCGGCTTTTACGTCTACACGCCGATGACGCTCGATGATGGTCGCACGCTGTTCCTCAATCGCGGTTTCGTTCCCTATGAGATGAAGGAACCCGGAAAACGTGCCGAAGGGCAGATGGCGGGCGAGGTAACGCTCACCGGTTATGCCCGCGCAAAACTCGGCGCAAAACCATCCTCGCTGGTGCCGGACAACGACCTTCCCAAAAACATTTTTTACTGGAAGGACATCGCCGCGATGACGACGAGCGCCGGTCTCGATCCGGCCCGCGTGCTGCCCTTTTTTGTGGATGCCGATGCATCGGTGAAAAATCCGGGTGGTTTTCCGGTCGGTGGCGTCACCCAGTTCGATCTGCCCAACAATCACCTGCAATATGCGGTGACATGGTACGGGCTGGCGCTGGCGCTTGCCGGTGTCGTCGCGGCCATGTGGCTGAAGCGCCGCCGCGCATAGTCGGGATGGCTTGCGTTTTGCCAGTTCCGGCAAATTTTGTTTGGCGCATTTGGCGTGTCTCGCCTATATGAAGCGTCAAGAGGCCCTCTATCGCGGCGTGCCCTTTGTCGGCTCGCCCCTTCGTGTGGAACGGAATGAACATTCAGGTGACTGAACAGGCCGACGCTCGGCCAATCGATGCAAAGCCCGAGCTGACCATCCGGCTCTGCGGCCCGCGCGGCTTCTGCGCCGGTGTCGATCGCGCCATCCAGATCGTCGTTCTGGCGCTGAAAGCCTATGGCGCGCCGGTCTATGTCCGCCACGAGATCGTTCATAACCGTTATGTCGTCGAAGGTCTGGAAGCCAAGGGTGCCATTTTTGTCGAGGAACTGAACGAGATCCCGGCCGAACACCGCCAGCAGCCGGTGGTGTTTTCCGCGCATGGCGTGCCGAAATCGGTGCCGGAAGATGCGCAGTCGCGCAATCTCTTCTATCTCGATGCCACCTGCCCGCTGGTCTCGAAAGTTCACAAGCAGGCCATGCGCCATCAGCGTCTTGGCCGCCATGTCATCCTGATCGGCCATGCCGGCCACCCGGAAGTGATCGGCACGATGGGGCAATTGCCGGAAGGCACGGTCTCTCTGGTCGAAACCATCGCGGATGCCGACGTCTATGTCCCGGCCGACCCGGACAATCTCGGTTACGTGACCCAGACGACACTGTCGGTGGATGACACTGCCGGTGTGATTGCCCGCCTTCAGGAGCGGTTCCCGAACCTGACCGCGCCATCGGCAGACAGTATCTGTTATGCCACCACCAACCGTCAGGAAGCGGTCAAACAGGCGGCCGATGGCTGCGACCTGTTCATCACCGTCGGCGCGCCGAATTCCTCCAATTCCAAGCGGCTGGTCGAAGTGGCGCTGCGGGCCGGGGCCAAACGCTCCATGCTGGTTCAGCGCGCTTCCGAGCTGAACTGGGACGAGATCGGCACCATCCGCACGCTTGGCATTTCCGCCGGTGCATCGGCGCCGGAAGTCATCGTCGATGAAATCATCGAGGCTTTTCGCTCCCGGTTCGATGCGAAGGTGGAGCTGGCGATCACCACGGAAGAGACCGAAAACTTTCTCGTCAACCGCGAACTGCGCGAAGTGCCGCTGACGCAGGAAGACATGGCCTGGGTGAACGGCGAGCGACCGCTTTCGGTGTGAGGCCGAAACGATGCCTGACGGTCCTTCATCGACGTTTTCTGTTTGCCCGGATATCCAGGCATAAGGCTGGATATCTGGTGTTAAGGCTAGGTATCCGGGCAATGATTGAGGAAGATCGATCTTGGCCCGTTCCGAGCGAGAAAGCGCTATCCGCCGTCCATTGACCGCCATGCTGGGGGCATCCAATCTGCGGGTTCTGGCCCATGACGGCGGCGCACTGGCCCCGGAAAGATTGTGTCCGGTCGAGGTATGAAAATCGAGGTCGCATGTCTGCGGGAGGCTGCCCACCATAGCGTCTTTGCGCCAGAAGCGGTCGTGACTGCTGTCAGAAAACGCCTGTTCCAGATGGTGCAGAAGTCCGAAAAACACCTCTCACCTTCATCGGTATTTTCGCGACAGGCGATTTGAGCCCAAGGTTGCGACTGCTGCACAATTCATCAATCGCAGGGTCTCAGTGTTTTGATCAGAGCTCTTCCGGCGAGCCCATGTCGTGAACCCCTATCGTGATGGGGAGTGAACAATCTCCTTTGGCCTCTGACACGATTTTCCTGAGCCACGGAAAGACAATTCCAGAGATGTTCAGCGTGTCGAGCGGTTGCTCCAGGGCCACTTGACGCCCCCACTTCGGATCATCTTCCCATATGATGTATTGATCGAGTTCGTCCTGCGTTACGATAGGCCAGATGCGGCCTATTGTGTCGTTCAACGCCTTGATCTGCTCACAATCATCTGTCCACACATCGTCTTGTCCCTGGCTAAACAGCCTGAAAGAAAAGGCGGGATCATCGATAAAAACCTCGATGTGCAGCCCTTTGATGTTTGTGGGAAACTCAGTCTTCAGAAGCCTTGCGAAAGCGTCTCTGACGGAGAGATAAAAGCTGTTCATCCTGTCGGCGAGGAAAACCTGAAACCGTTCCAGCAGATCGCTGTCTTGTGTCGTGTCGTTTGACATGTTTTCCATTCTTCGTTCGCTAAAGCCGGATTTGAGCCACTCAATCGTGCCCCAATCGCTTTTCGTCAAGTGTCACCGTTGGCACACACGAACCACATCAAGCCAAACGAAGACAGCAGACATTGAAACGATCACTGAGAGCGGCAGCTTCGCGCCGATACCAGCCTTAACCCACCCATATTCCATCTCGCCCCGCCAAACCGCGTGTGGTTCTCTAACCCAATTCCTGTGCCTCTTTCCCGCTCGGGGCTGGCACTCGTCAGGCAGCCCCTGTATGCCTGTCAGCACACTTCGCGACCCACCCGCTGGCAGGCAGGAAAACACATTGGCCGTCTATACCGACATCACCGAAATCGACCTGAAGCAGTTCCTCGCCCAATATGACGTCGGCGAGCTGACCTCCTACAAGGGCATTGCCGAAGGTGTCGAAAACACCAATTTCCTGCTGCACACGACAAAGGATCCGCTGATCCTGACACTCTATGAAAAGCGCGTCGAAAAATCCGACCTACCGTTCTTTCTGGGGCTGATGCAGCATCTGGCCGATCGTGGCCTGACCTGCCCGCTGCCCCTGCCGCGCAATGACGGCGAACTGCTCGGCGAATTGTCGGCCCGCCCGGCCGCGCTGATTTCCTTCCTCGAAGGCATGTGGCTGCGCAAGCCGGAAGCCAAACATTGCCGCGAAGTCGGTGCGGCGCTCGCAAAAATGCACATTGCCGGCGAGGGTTTTGACATCAAGCGACCCAATGCGCTGTCGCTCGAAGGCTGGGTGTCGCTCTGGCAGAAGTCGGCGGAGCGCGCCGACGAGGTCGAAACCGGTCTGCAGGACGAGATTGCCGGCGAACTCGATTTCCTGTCCGCCAACTGGCCGAAAAATCTGCCTTCCGGTGTCATCCATGCCGATCTGTTTCAGGACAACGTGTTTTTCCTCGGCGATACGCTTTCGGGCCTGATCGATTTCTATTTCGCCTGCAACGACATGCTGGCCTATGACGTCTCGATCTGCCTCAACGCCTGGTGCTTTGAAAAGGACGGCGCTTACAATGTCACCAAGGGCAAGGCGCTTCTGGAAGGGTATCAGTCGGTGCGACCGCTGAGCGCAGATGAACTTGCCGTCCTGCCGATCCTTGCGCGCGGTTCGGCGCTGCGGTTTTTCCTCACCCGCCTTTACGACTGGCTGACGACGCCGGAAGGCGCGCTGGTGGTGAAAAAGGACCCGATCGAATATCTGCGCAAGCTGCGTTTTCATGCGAAGGTGGCAAGCGCGGCAGACTATGGCATTGCAGGAGAGCAGGCATGAAACAGGTCGAGATTTTTACCGACGGTGCCTGCTCGGGTAATCCCGGTCCCGGCGGCTGGGGCGCCATTCTTCGTTATGGCGAAACCACCAAGGAACTGAACGGCGGCGAGGCGGAAACCACCAACAATCGCATGGAGCTGCTGGCGGCGATTTCGGCTCTCGATGCGCTGAAAAGCGAATGCGAGGTCGATCTCTATACCGACAGCAAATACGTCATGGACGGCATATCGAAATGGATCTTTGGCTGGAAGAAAAACGGCTGGAAGACCGCCGACAAGAAGCCGGTAAAGAATGGTGAGCTGTGGCAGCGGCTCGATGTCGCCAACCAGCGCCACAAGGTGAAATGGCACTGGGTCAAGGGCCATGCCGGCCACCCGGAAAACGAACGCGCCGATGAACTGGCCCGTCTCGGCATGGCGCCGTTCAAGAAATCCAGTCCCGCCAAGCCGCTGCTCGGCCGCTCGCTTCTGGTGAAGTAACCGCACAAAAAAACATCGGCCCGGGGAATGCAGCCGGGCCGATGTTATGCGGGACGTTACGGTTTCGGCGTGTCGTCCCACCTCCTCCCGTATCCCGGCATTCAGATCCTCTTGCGCAAAACCATGCAGCGGCTTTGCGCATGTGGAATGTTTGCCTGCGCGCACCCCATCGATGCGCGCAGGCACCCGGCCTTCGCCGCTTCGGTCGGCCATTGCGACACCCCACGCCATCTGGCGCGCATAGGCGCTGCAACACCCTGAAGCCGGGCATCGTGCTTTCCGAAAACCGGGGCCGGTTTCCGGGTCGATGCGCTACGGCGTGATCGCCACCTTCAACACGCCATCGCGCTGATTGGCGAAGAGGTCATAGGCCTCCTCGATTTGATCGAGCTTGAAGCGGTGAGTGACGAGACCGGACAGGTCGACGCGGCCGGAAGAAATGACATCCTGCATGCGGCGCATGCGTTCCTTGCCGCCGGGGCAAAGGGTCGTGCGAATGGATTTGTCGCCAAGCCCGGCGGAAAAGGCATCGAGCGGAATGGTCAGGTCCGAGGAATAGACGCCGAGGCTGGAGAGAACGCCGCCGGGCCTCAAGACCCGCAAGGCCGCCTCGAACGTCGTCTGGGTGCCGAGCGCCTCGATCGCCACATCGACGCCGCGCCCGTCGGTAATGCGCATGATCGCATCCACCGGGTTTTCCGCCCGGTAATCCACCACCACATCGGCCCCCATGCGTTTGGCCATGTCCAGCCGCGCCGGAAACGTATCGACGGCGATGATTTTTGTCGCGCCCATCAGTTTTGCACCGGCCGTGGCACATAGGCCGATCGGCCCTTGCGCGAACACGACGACGCAGTCGCCGATCCTGACCTGCCCAGTTTCTGCACCGGAAAGACCTGTCGACATGATGTCCGGGCACATCAGCACCTGTTCGTCGGTGACGCCCTCATCGATCAGCGCGAGATTGGCCATGGCATCGGGCACGCACAGATATTCGGCCTGCGCGCCATCGATCGTGTTGCCGAAGCGCCAGCCGCCCATGGCCTTGAAACCGTGTTTCGTGCCCGCGCCATCCTGCGCGCCGCAGCCGCAGAGGCATGCCGTACTCCAGCCGGACGGTGTGATTGCGCCGGCAATCACACGCTGGCCTTCCGTGAGGCCCTTCACGCCGGAGCCGAGTTTTTCGATGATGCCGACCGGCTCGTGGCCGATGGTCAGGCCTTTGGCAACGGGATATTCGCCCTTGAGGATGTGGACATCGGTGCCGCAGATGGTCGTGGTGGTGATCTTGATCAGCGCATCGAGCGGGCCGATTTCGGGAATGGGCTTTTCATCAAGGACGATGCGCCCTTTTTCGACGAAAATCGCCGCCTTCATCTTCTGAGCCATGCCAGGTCCTCCCTCCTGTATGTCTTGTCGATGGCCCAGAGTGGACAGGCATGGAGATCGGCTCAAGGTTGCATTTTGTCGCAGGTGGGTGCGAAATTTCGCCTATAGGTGATAATCGTCAATTCTTTCGAGATGCAGAAAGGCCGGCGGGTTTCCCGGCCGGCCTTCTGGCTTTTGATCGCGCGTTTTTATCAGCGGTGATGGCGGAACGGGCGTCCGTGGCCGCGATAATAGCGCGGACCGTGGTGGCGATGGCGGCTGCCGATGGCCGCGCCGCCGATCACGCCGGCCGCAAGGCCCAGCACACCGAGCGCGATGGCGGCATCGGCGCCGGAATTGTCCTGCACGCGACCGACCAGTTGGTCACCCGGGGCAGGGCGTGCGCGCTGGCGCACCTGGGCGGGACGGGGTTTCGGCTGGGCGGCAAGCCAGCTCTGGTAAGGCTGTTCGGAATCGGTGCGCAACCGCGCCAGCTGGTCATAGGACAGGTAACCGGTGGTCGGCGCATCGACAAAACCCTGCCATTGCATGATCGCGCTGCGGCTTTTCGCACCCAATGCGCCATCGGCGCCACCGGTGGAAAAGCCGAGCGATGTCAGGCGGCCTTGCACCTCGCGACGAGTGGCCTTCTGGCCCAGAAGCACGGCCTCGCTTTCCGGCGTGCCGAGCTGGAAGGCGGGCACCGGCGGCGCGGCCATCTCGACCGGTGCGGATGTTTCCTCCACTGCCGGTGTTTCGCTGGCCGCCAGCTTGACGATGCGCGCCTTGGCAATGGCGGCGAATTTGCCGGCCGGATAGGCGGCGAGATAGCCGTTATATTCATCGACCGTATTGCCGCTGGAGGCCGCCTGCCACAGGGCGAATTCCTGCTCCCAGCCATCGTTGGCGGCAGGCGCTGCGGCAGGGGCGGCAACGGCTGCTGCCGTGGATGTAGCGGGAGCAACGAGAGGCGCCGCTTCAGCCGCGGCCGGTGTTGCCGGTGCCACGCTTGCAGCCGCCGGCGCCGGATTTTCAGCCGGCGTCTGCGCCGCCGTGACCGGTGCCGGAGCCGTGCTGTCGGTTGATGCCGGAGCCGGTGTTGCTGCCGGTGCCACCGGTGGTGTCTGTGCGAAAACCTGACCGGTGACCAGCGAGAAGCTGACCACGCTTGCCATCAGAAATTTTGCGCGATGTATCTTGCCCATAACCCTATACCCTTATGGATGATGATCGAAATGTCTGGAAAAAGGCGGCGCCTCCAGCCCGAAGGCGGCCGCAGAGGAAGGATGGCCGATCAGTCGCCGATCACGCCGTAATAACCATTGAGATCAAGGCCGCAGGCAGAAACCGGCAGGCCTTTCATGTAGACGCCGCTATCCGGCGTCTGACGCAATACGAGGTGAATGCCCTTGCGGATTTCGCCGTAAAGCCCTTCGGGGGCCGGCTGCAGCCGGCCTGAAACCACGCAGCGTTTTTTGGCATAATCCATGCGGTCGGCAACCACGATCGCCACCTGCGCCCGATCGGTAATCTCGATCGCGCATTGCACGCGGTCATCATTGGCGCAGCGGCCGGAATAATCGCCGGAAAGATCGCTTGCATGCGCCGCAGGGGCGCAAAAAAGAAGGGCAATGAGCCCGCTGAAACCATAACGCATTCAGATCGCTTTCGAATTTACGAAATCACCGATGCCCCGGTTTAGCCACAATCGCCTTAAAGGTGCCGTAATATACGCGGTAAACGCGCATTGAAGTGCTCTGGGTATATCTCCCCTCGCAGCAATATCATTCGGCACGATCCCTTACAGACGCGGGTTTTGCACCTATCTATCCTGCGCATGGTCGTTGGGAGAGTTACACATGATCCTGCATACAGTTCTCATCCGCTTCAAACCCTCGGTTTCCGCAGAGGATAAAAAGGCGATCTTCGACGCGATCGTTGCGCTGAAAGAAAAACTGTCCGGCATGACAGATGTCAAATACGGGCCGAATGTTTCGCCGGAAGGGCTCGGCGGCGGGTTTGCCGATGCGCTGGTGGTGACATTCGAAAATGCCGAGGCACGCGATGCCTATCTGGTCCATGCCGATCATGTCGTGGTCGGCGAAAAGATCGTGGCGTCGGCCGAGGGCGGTCTGGCGGGACTTTTGGTGTTCGATCTGGAGATATGAAAAAAGGGCGCTGCGAGCGCCCTTTGAATTGTCTTCAAAAGACCTGCCTTACAGCCGTTCCAGCATCGCCTGTGCGCTGGACACGGTGGCCTGGCCGGGGCTTTCCTCGATGTCGAGCGATTTGACCACGCCGTCTTCCACCAGCATCGAATAACGCTTGGAGCGCACCCCGAGCCCGCCGCCGGACAGATCGACGTCCAGACCCATCGCCTTGGTGAAGGCGGCGTCGAAATCGGCGAGGAAGTGGATCTTTCCAAACCCGCCCGACTGTTGCGCCCAGGCGCCCATCACATGCCAGTCGTTGACGGCAACGACGGCGATGTCATCGACGCCCTTGGCGACGAGTGCCTCGCGGTTTTCGAGGTAACCGGGCAGGTGGTTGAGCGTGCAGGTGGGCGTGAATGCGCCCGGCACGGCAAACAGCACGACGCGCTTGCCGGCAAACAGATCTTGGCTGTTGACCTCGACCGGGCCATCCGCCGTTTTTTCCTTGAAGGTCGCCTGCGGCAGCTTCTCGCCAATCGCAATCGTCATGCACGTCTCCTCATAATACCCCATGCCTGACAATCGTCAGGTGGGGCGACTATAGGGGGCGCATGGACCAAGGCAAGGGGGAGAGGCGCGCCAAAACAGGTATCGCCGTCAATCAAACGCCAGCGACGTTTCCATGGCGCGCGTGCCGGCGATCACCAGGATTTCCCAGTGCTTGCCCTTGATGTCGTATTTGACCGGCAGTTTTTCGATCGGCATCTCGACCAGATAACTGTCGCCTTCACGCGTGCCGGATTGCTCATCGAACAGGACGTAACCTTCCGGTCCCGTCACCAGAACCTGCGGCTTGGTGTTCGTGCCCTGCGGCAGGCGCAGTGCCAGTTTCAGCACCTTGTCGGCATTGGTCAGCGAATAATGGGTGACGGCGAAATCCATCGAGGGCGGATCAGGCAGGAAGGCGCCGGCCTTCTGCAGGATCATGAATTCCTCCGGCGGCGTCATCTCCTCCGGCTTCAGATGCAGCAGGAAATCCGCCTGGAAGGGAATGCAGATATCCCGGCACAGGCCGATGAAACTCGACAGTGTCAGCGGTTTCGGCTCTTTCGGGTCGTTGAGCGTCAGTTCGAAGGGCAGCGTCACCGGCTTGTCATAGCCGATATCGAGCAGCTTGCCGTCACCGACGCGTTTGGGCACAGGGTAGGAGAGTTCACCGATCGCAGCCGCGCCGCCGTCCGCCACCGACAGTTTCGGCGGGATGCCGGCCTCGCCCGGTTCGCGCCAATAGGTGATCCAGCCGGGTTTCGGCTCGATTTCAAGCCCGCCGCGCACGCGCCCGCTGGCATCCGGTGGCAGGGTGACGATGCGCATGCGCCCGCCCTCGTTCTGCGCCCACGGCGTCGTTTCGGCGGTGGCGGGAGATGGCAGACAGAGCGGCATGCCGAAACCAAGACCGCCAGCCACAAGGGCTGCGGCGACAAACCGGACACGATGACGGGTATCAGAATAGGGCAGGGTGATGCGCATGATGAGGCAAGTATTGCATCTTGGCGGTGCGGGCCAGTCAACATCTCAAAAACACAATCATTTTCGGTTGATTGACAGGAGAGACTGACCCATGTTGCTCTTGATGATCGCAAACTGACGCTGCCCGACGGCGAGCCCGGCCGGCAGCAGGCTGGAGGCACGATGGACTTCCCGACCCTTGGAGACAAACGTGAACGCGGCTTTCTTGATGGCCAGTTCCTGATTGCCATGCCGGGAATGGAGGATGGCAATTTTGCCCGTTCGGTCGTGTATATCTGCGCCCATTCCGCCGATGGCGCCATGGGTTTCATCATCAACCGGCCGCAGCAGATTTCCTTCGTCGATGTGCTTCTGCATCTGAAGATGCTGGACGAACACGACGCCATCCTTCTGCCGGAAAAGACGCGCGCCTTTCCGATCCTGTCCGGTGGGCCGGTGGAAACCGGCCGCGGTTTCGTGCTGCATTCGGACGATTTTACCGGCGACAGCAGCATTCCGATCAGTGACGATATTTCGCTCACGGCGACGCTCGATGTCGTCCGGGCCATCAGCGAGGATCGAGGTCCTTCGCGCGCCACCATGATGCTTGGTTATGCCGGCTGGGGCGCCGGCCAGCTGGAAGCGGAAATCGCCGGCAATGGCTGGCTCAATTGCCCGGCCACGGAAGAAATGATCTTCGACCATTGCTTGGAAGGCAAATACGAGCGCGCTCTCGCCACCATGGGCATCAGCGCTGCCATGCTATCCACCGATGCCGGGCATGCCTGATATTTTGCCGAAATTTTCTCCTGACGTTTTTGCAACGCGGAACAAAAGCCAAAACAGTTCGTTCTATTTGCAGACACGATGCAAAGAATAAAAGCATCGGCAACCAAGGAGAACTGCAATGGGAAGCACCGCTGACAAGATGGCCGGCAAGGGCAACGAAGTAGCCGGCAAGGTAAAACAGGCTGCCGGCAAGGCAACCGACAACAATTCTCTGCGCGCCAAGGGCGCCGCACAGGAATCCAGGGGCCATGCACAGCAGGCCAAGGGCAAGGCCAAGGAAGGCCTCAAGGATATTGTTGATCGCGCCTGATTGTGCAGGTCGCGCTAGCTCGCGCGACTGACGCGTATTGAGTTTCGAAAACCTGTTTCGGCATCCGTCGGGGCAGGTTTTCTGTATCCGCCTTTTTTCTCGCCTCCAGCTTCCGGAAACCTCCATGCGCCTATTCGACTGTGATCACTGCGGCCAGCCGATCCATTTCGACAATCGCAATTGCGTCAATTGCGGCCACCGTCTCGGTTTCGTGCCCGAACAACTGACCATGCATGCGCTCACGGAAGATACCGAGGAGGGCGGCTGGCAGCTGGCTTCCAACCCGCTGGAGCGCGTCATCTTCTGCGCCAATGCGGATAACGATATCTGCAACTGGACGGTGCCGGCCGGCAGTGGCGAGACATTTTGCCAGGCCTGTCGCCATAACCGTCTGGTGCCGGATGCATCGACGGACGAGGGGTTGCAGCAGTGGCGCCGCATCAGCCAGGCGCAGCGGCATCTGTTCTATTCCCTGCTGAAATGGGACCTGCCGCGCACCACCCGCGCGGAAGACCCCGAGGGCGGGCTTGTCTTCGATTTCCTCGTCGATGAGGTGCAGCCGGACGGCACGGTGGTGGCGCCGCTGACCGGCCACGAGGACGGGCTGATCGCCATCCGCGCCGCCGAAGCCGACGACGCCACCCGCGAAAAGATCAGGGTGGAGATGGACGAACCCTACCGCACCATGCTCGGCCATTTTCGTCATGAAGTTGGCCATTACATGTGGGACAAGCTGGTGCGCGACCGCGACCGGCTCGACCCGTTCCGCCTCGCTTTCGGCGACGAGCGGCAGGATTATTCAGAGGCGCTGAAACGGAACTACGAACAAGGCCCGCCGCCGAACTGGCAGGAGGATTTCATCAGCACCTATGCCAGCTCCCATCCGTGGGAGGATTTTGCCGAAAGTTTCGCCCATTACCTGCATATCGTCGACACGCTGGAAACGGCGCGTAGTTTCGGCATGGTGGTGGAACCGCGCGGGCACGAGGAAATGGCGGCGGAAGTGTCTTTCAACCCCTATTTTGCGCATGATGCCGAACAACTTGTCTCGGCCTGGATCCCCTTCAGCGTGGCGCTGAATGCCATGCACCGCTCACTGGGCGTGCCAGATCTCTATCCGTTCATTCTGGGCCCGACCGTGGTGGCGAAACTGGAGTTCATTCACGGGCTGGTGCATCAGAAGCATTGAGGGGAAACGCCCGGTCTTTCGGATGAAACGACCCGGTTTGCAGGAAGCGGATCACCGCTGCCTGCACTTTCGGGTTCTGCGGCATGAATGTGTGGGTGACCGGCAGGATCAGATGCTCTTTCATCCCGGCAAGCCGCGTGCTTTCAACAGACACCTTGCCGTCATTCGGCCGCCTTATGATCAGCGAGCTGATCGGATCGATCGACCGTGTGCCCGCGATGACGCCGAGTTCGAAATCGGCAACATCGGCGAAGGCGGGTTCTGACAGCTTGCCGGTGATCAACTCCTGCCCGGCTGGTCCGTAAAACCAGCGATAGGCGGCATGACGCGCCAGAAAATCCGCAACCTCGCTGCCGTGATTGGGCGTGCCGAGCATGACGACGCGGCCCAGCGTCTTCGGCCGATGTCGTTGCAGCAAGGCGCGGGTGACGAGGCCACCCATGGAATGCGCGACAATGTGCAGGGGGCGGTCCGTTTCGATAAAATCCGCTGCTTTTTCCGCCACGAAATCGGCAAGTACGGAAATGGGCGCGCGCGTGGACGGATAAGCGACATTGAGAACGTCATATCCCTCTTGCACCAGTGATCTTTCCAGACTGCGCATATGCCGGTTGGTGCGGGCAATACCATGCAGAAGCAAGACGCGTTCTGGCCTCTGCGCCTCGGCTTTTCTGCTCACGTCAGCCATAAAAACCCTTTTTTGTAAATGCCGAACGATATGCCGGATATGCCCCGTGGGCGCCGGTGGTGCTGGAGAGATAGAAAGAGGATGGCTGCTTTGCAATCGGGTGTTTTACGGTAAATCCCACAATTGTCCCGAGCCGGTGAGGCCGTTATCTTTCGCGTGTTTCGGAGCGCAGTGCCGGGACGGTTGGAACCATCGATGCCGCCGATATGCTTGCCCAAAATGGGCTGCGAGATGTCAGACCTGTTTTTTGCAAGCCGAGGATGTTTAGGTGCTACGTGCGGATGATTGCCTTGTAACGGTCGCAACCGGTTATGGTTTTGCCGAAACCGCGGTGACGGTCTCGTTTCTCGAAGGCCACGGCATTCCGGCCGTCGCGTTGCCGTTTCAACTGGCGTCCGTATCCTGGGACATGACGGTTGCGCTGGGCGGCATGGAAATCCGTGTGCCCGCAAGACTGGCGGATGTGGCGTGTTATCTGCTGGCCGAGGACGCGCAGCCGGTGACGCCGGATCCGGGCGGCTCTGCATGGACACGCTGGGCCCGACGGATCGCGCTCGCCCTGATCTGCCTGCTCACCCAGGTGCCGCCGCCGCCACGCGGGATCTATTTTGTCGGGCGGGCCGAGGTGGCGAAACTGGAGTTTATTCACGGACTGGTGCATCAGCGGTGAGGGGGCTTACGCCCCCGAAAATGTCACCGTCACGCCGCGCTTGCGAAAATAGGCCTGCATCAGCTTGCGTCCGGCGGCGCTGAACACGCCTCAGAGTTTCCCTGTCGGCGGGGATTGACCGACGTCGATGGGGAAGCCGCAATGGCAAACGATGCTTTGCACTTTGTTCAATTGATCTCGATCCCGCGCTGCTCGAGTGTTTCAAGTATCTCCCTAGTGTCATCGTTGACGCGCAACCGCTTAACTGTCTTGAGCGATGGCATGTCGAGCAGTGCTTCGAGGTTTTGCGTCGGAACGTAGATATGTATCCACTCGAGCTTGGGCAGCGACGCCAGCGTGCGCAGATCGAAATTGTCGATCATCGAGGTCACGGCAATGCCCTTGAGATTGACGCAGTGATGAAGGTCCGAGGTGTCGCGGATATCGAATGCGCCTTCTTCTCCGCCCCAGAAGTACCACGCATAAGGATAGATCTCTTCGCCGCCGTCGAACTGAACCCAGTCGACGGACGCAAGCTGCTCGTCGCTCAGCGGATAACGAACGAGATAATCCAGCGCCTGTGGTATCAGCTCATAACCATCCTGTTCCAGATCAACCGGTCGTGCCAGAACATGACTGGCCAGTTGCTCCGGGGTGCCGAGATCAAGCATCTTGGAACGCAGAAGTGCCGCCATGACCGCCAGCTTCAGGTTCGGATCGGAAAATGGCGCACCGGGAGCGCCGCTTGCGGCGGGGTAGGGTGGAGCTGTCTGCGCCTCGTATTCCGCCTTCGGGTTAGAGATCGCGATATCGTAAACAGTGTCATAGGTGATGAGCGCGGTCAGTTCGCCTTCCGCCAACTGCATCTTACCGAAACGCGTGTTCTTGCGGAGGTTGCTTTCTTCGCCAATCTTCATGTCCGGGACGATTGTGGGAAGATCGGCAAGTTTGATACCCATCGGAACCCCGGCGATGGTCTGCTCGAAACGAGAATTAAAGTCGATACGACCGATAAGCCCGTTGCGATCTATGCGCACAATGACGCCGTAGGTGTTTTCCAGATCATCGATCAAGCCTCCCTTATGCGGGGCGGGGGCGCGCCAGGTTGAACCCATGGCCTTCTCGACTGCCGACACCGGCATGCCGGGTCGCAATGCCGCCAGTGCCGCCAGATCGACAGGATTGGTGGACGCCGCCATGGCTCGATCTCCTATGCCTATGATGAAAGCCAGGGAGGCCGTGCCGAAGAGAAAATCTCGTTTTTGCATGATCCGCTCCTTTCGGTGCCCGGCCGCGTCAGAGGTTCAGACTTCAAGGCGCAAAGATGCAAGAGGGAACGCAAAATTCAATGTGTGGCCGGTTCGCTTTTGATGATGGATAGGGTCCCGCTTTCTGGCGGCGGCCCGCTCCCCAAAAAAACTCACGCCCGTTTCGTCAACGGAAACCGTTCCTTCAGCAACCTCTGCACCGACGCCGCGTCCATCGGCGGGCCGAACAGATAGCTCTGGCCAAAGTGGCAGCCCATCTTGATCAGATCGGCAGCGTCTTCGTCAGTCTCCACGCCTTCTGCCACCACCACCATTTCCAGCGAGCGCGCCATGGCGATCACGGAACGCAGAAGCAGCGCCCGCTTGTCGGAGGCCCCGGCCACCAGCGCCTTGTCGAGCTTGATCGTGTCGAACGGGAATTGCGTGAGATAGGCAAGCGAGGAATGGCCGGTGCCGAAATCGTCGAGCGCGAGGCTCAAGCCCGTTTCCTTGAGCTTGTTCAGAACGAGGCGGGCCTGTTCCGGGTTCTCCATCATCACGGATTCGGTCAGTTCCAGCTTGAACCGGCTCGGTTCACAATGGGTGCGCGCCAGAATGGAGCGGACGTCGTTGCACAGGTCGTTGTTGATCAGCTGCGCGCTCGACAGGTTGACCGACATGAAGATCGGCAGCGCGCCGGTCTGGGTTTCCCAGTCCTTCAGGTCGTTGGCGGAGCGGTCGAGCGCGAACAGGCCGAGCGGCCCGATCAGGTCCGACATTTCGGCGATCGGAATGAATTCGCTCGGCGGAATGGTGCCGCGCTTGGGGTGTTCCCAGCGCATCAGCGACTCGAAACCGGCAATCTCGCCATTGTCCAGCCGGATGATCGGCTGGTAGGCCATGGTCAGTTCCTTGCGGTCCAAGGCACGGCGCAGATCGGTTTCCAGAAGCAGACGGTCGGTGCCTGTCGAGCGGAAGGCCGGGCGGAAAGGTTCCACACGGTTGCCGCCGGCGCGTTTGGCCCGGTACATGGCAAGTTCGGCGTCGCTGAGCAGCCCTTGCGCGTTTTCCTGCTGGTCCACCCATGACGCAAGCCCGATCGAGGCCGTCAGAATGATTTCGCGATGCGCAAAATTGATCGGCACCATGATCGCCTTCGACACGGCATCGGCAAAATCCGCCACCTTGGCCGGATCGCGTTCCGAGACGAGGATCAGGCCGAATTCGTCGCCGGAGAGGCGCGCAAGCGTATCCTGCGGTTTCAAAAGGCGGCGCAGGCGGCGGGTGAGCGCGATGAGGATGTTGTCGCCCGCGGCGATGCCCAAACTGTCGTTCACCTGCTTGTAGCGGTCGATGTCGATCGACAGCACGGTCGGGCGCACGCCATCGCTGGCGGCGGCGATGGTGAGAACCGATTGCAGGCGGTCGAGAAACACCTGGCGGTTCGGCAGGCCGGTCAGGTTGTCGTGCATGGCGTCCTGCAGCAGACGCTCCACCGAGTTTTTCTGTTCGGTCACATCGACCACGGTGCCGACGCAGCGGATAATTTCGCCGTTGGAGCCGAGAACAGGCCGGGCGCGAATTTGCAGCCAATGAAAATGGCCGTCTTCGGCGCGAATGCGGAATTCGTGGTTCAGGCGGCCGCGGCGGTGTTCCAGAAGAACATCCAGCGTCGCCTTGAAACGGTCGCGGTCATCCGGGTGCAGGCGCGGGATCCAGTTGCGCACCGGTCCGTGCATGGAGCCGGAAGAGAGGCCGAGCTGGGTGGAGATATCCGGCGTGGTGATGACACGGTCACGCGCCACATCCCAGTCCCAGACGGTATCGCCGGAACCGGTCAGCGCCAGAGACTGGCGCTCCAGATCGGAAAACAGGCCCTGCTGATAGGCACCGCCGGCAAAGGCGTGCTGCATGACGGTGAAGCCGATCAGAAGAACGATGAGCACGAGGCCACCGCCCAGCGCCGGCTGGATGATGTCGTTGTCGAGGCGTCCGGTGACAGTCAGCCAGCCGCCGAACAGCCAGACGAGCAGAATGGCCCATGTCGGCACGAGCAGAATGGCGCGGTCGAAACGGTTGAGGCCGAGATAGACGATCAACAGGATGCCGGCCGTGCCGGTCAGCGCGAAGGACAGGCGGGCAATGCCGGAGGCGATCGACGGGTCATAGATGGCGACGCCGAAGAGCAGGCCGAGGCCGATGATCCAAGCGAATGTCGCGTAACCCAGATGCACGTGCCAGCGGTTGAGGTTCAGATAGGTGAACAGGAAAATGACCAGCGAGGAGGCGAGCGCCACTTCCGCGCCGGCGCGCCATATGCGCTGGTCGCTCGATGTCACCGATATAAGTTTTTCCAGAAAGCCGAAGTCGATGCAGACATAGGCCAATACCGCCCATGCAAGGGCGGCCGCCGCCGGCAGCATGGAAGTGCCTTTGACCACGAAGAGGATGGTCAGGAACACGGCCAGCAGGCCGGCAATGCCGAGCACGATGCCCTTATAGAGCGTGAATGAGTTGATGGAATCCTTGTAGGCATCCGGCTGCCAGAGATAGATCTGCGGCAGTTGCGGCGTCGAAAGTTCGGCGACGAAGGTGATGACGGCGCCGGGATTGAGCGTGATGCGAAACACGTCGGCATCGGGGCTGGCGATCCGGTCGAGCGCAAACCCTTCGGATGGCGTGATCGAGATGATGCGCTGCGAACCGAGGTCGGGCCAGAACAGCTGCGATTTCGCCAGACGAAAATGCGGTGCGACGATGACGCGCTCCAGCTGTTCGTCGGTGACGTTGGCGAGCGCAAACACCGCCCAGTCGCCCTGATGGGTGGGGGAGGAGGCGCGCACTTCGATACGGCGGCGAATGCCATCGGTGCCGGCGGCGGTGGAAACCTGAAAGGCCTCGCCCTGGTTGGCATAGATGTCGGTGGTCGGCGTCAGGTCGAGGGCGGTATCATCCCGCGACAGTTTGACGGGTTCGGCGGCAAAAACGGACGTCGCTATGAACGCGGTCAAGATCATGACCAGTGCTGCGGCAAGGCGCTGCATGGTGGATATGGAGGCAGTCTGGGTCATGATGCGTCGGTCTTCCCGAACTCTGTGATCGCGAACTCGGTTTTGGCAAATTCCGCCGGCTCGGCCAGTCGCGAAAACATCAGGTGGTCGCGCCACTCGCCGTTTATCTTCAGGTATTTTCTCAACAGACCTTCCCGTTCGAAACCGGCCTTCTCGAGAAGACGCACGCTTTTCCAGTTCTCCGGAATACAGGCTGCCTCGATACGGTGCAACTGAAGTCCGTTGTGGATGTAGGGTACTGCGAGCTTGAGTGCGGCGAACATATGGCCATTGCCGGCATATTTTTCGCCCATCCAGTAACCGATCATGCAGCTTTGCGCCGCGCCCCGGCGGATCAGCCCGATCGTCAGGCCCCCAATCAACGCCATATCCTCGCGCCGGAACAGGAAAAACGGCACTGCAATGCCGGACGAGAATTCCTGTGTATTGCGCTGTACCCGCAGTTTGAAAGCGCTTTCTGTCAGTTCGTCGGCCCGCCATGTCGGCTCCCACGGCTGCAGAAAGGCGCGGCTTTCATCGCGTGCGGCGTGCCATTTGCGGTAATCGTTGAAGCGCGGCAGGCGCAGGAGATGATGGTCGCCGTAAAGCTCCGGCGTTTCCGGCTGTCGTGACAGGAAACGAAAGACCGATCTCGTCATCTTATGCACGCTCCGTCCGGTCGGATAGGAGACATCGGCGGGAAGACGGTGGCCGGAGCAAGGATCATGCGCCGGCCGGGCCGGATCAGCCGGTGGCCTGTTGTGTCTTGATCTGCGGCGAGGAAAGCGCCGAGGTGATGTCTTCGAATGGTGCCAGCGTTTCCACCGGGCCGATCGCCGACATGGTTGGAACTGTATCGAAAAACAGGCGTCCGGCAAGATCGGTGAGGCGCTGGGTGGTGATGCCTTCCAGACGCTCCATCATTTCAGCGCTCGGGATCGGGCGGCCGTAAAGCAGCATCTGGCGGGCGATCTGGCCGGCACGGGCGCCCGGGCTTTCCTGGCCCATCAGCAACTGGGCGCGGATCTGGGCGCGGGCGCGGTCGATTTCCACCTGATGCATGACTTCCGAAGACTTGCGCAGCTCATCCAGAATGACCGGAACCAGCTGCGGCAGGTCCTGCGCGCCGGTGGCCGCATGCACGCCAAAAATGCCGGTATCGGAAAAGCCCCAGTGGAAGGCGTAGACAGAGTAACAGAGGCCGCGATGCTCACGCACCTCCTGGAACAGGCGCGAAGACATGCCGCCGCCGAGAATGTTGGCCAGAATCTGCGAGCAATAAAAGTCCCGCATATGATAGGCCTTGCCCTCGAAACCGAGTAGCACCTGCGTATCCATCAGGTCTCGCGTCTGGCGCACGTCGCCGCCGATATATTTGGCGGCTTCCAGAATCGGCGGGGCCGAAGGGGTTTGCGGCAGCGAGGCAAAACGCTGTTCCACCTGTTTGACGAAGACATCGTGATCGACCGCACCGGCGGCAACCACGAACATGCGGTCGGTGGTGTAATTGCGCGAGAGGTAACCGCGAATATTGTCGGGCGTGAAGGCGAGCACCGTCTCCGGCGTGCCGAGGATGGGGCGGCCGAGCGTCTGGCCGCGATAGGCAACCTCGGAAAACTGGTCGAAAACGATATCGTCAGGCGTATCGTTGGCTGCGCCGATTTCCTGCAGGATGACATTCTTTTCGCGCTGCAGTTCGTCTTCGTCGAAAGCCGATTCCGTCAGGATGTCGGCGAGAATATCGACGGCGAGCGGCACATGGTCCTTCAGCACGCGGGCGTAATAGGACGTGGTTTCGGTGGAGGTGGCGGCGTTCAACTCGCCGCCGACATTCTCGATCTCCTCGGCAATGTCGCGCGCGCTGCGGCGCGCCGTGCCCTTGAAGGCCATATGCTCGAGAAGGTGGGCAATGCCATGCTCATCCTCCATCTCGTTGCGCGAGCCGGACTTGATCCAGACGCCCAGCGCAACGCTTTCCAGATGCGGCATGTTTTCGGTGACGACGGTCAACCCGGACGCGAGCCGGGTGATATTAACATTCATTCTGTATCTCCGGCGTCTTCTGATCTCTTCAGGCGGTGGCCCGGGCATGTTTGCCGATAAAGCCTTCGACGGCTTTCAGGTCGGCATCCAAGAGATCGAAACGCTCCTCCCGTGTCATTAAATCAGCAAGCCATAGTGGAAGTGCTGGAGAAATTCCGCAAGCGGATTCTACCGCAGCCGGGAACTTGGCCGGGTGCGCGGTCGACAGCGTCACCATCGGAACGCCCGGTTTTGCGAACTTTTTCGCCGCAAAAACGCCCGTCGCGGTATGCGGATCGATCAGGTAACCGGTCTCGGCCAAGGTCTCCTTGATGGTCGCGGCAACCTGTTTTTCAGTGGCGCGGGCGGCGCGGAACTCGCGGCGGATGCTCTTGAGTGCTTCCGGCTGGATCTCGAACGAACCCGACTGTTTCAGGCTCGCCATGGCATTGCGCACGGCGCCGGCATCGCGGCCATAGGCTTCGAACAGGAGACGTTCGAAGTTGGATGAAATCTGGATATCCATCGACGGCGAGGTGGTGGCGTGCACGCCCTTCATCTCGTAACGGCCGGTTTTCAGCGTGCGGGCGAGAATGTCGTTATCGTTGGTGGCGATCGCCAGACGTTCGATGGGCAGGCCCATTTTCTTGGCCACGTAACCGGCAAAGATATCGCCGAAATTGCCGGTCGGCACCGTGAACGACACTTTTCTGTCCGGCGCGCCAAGCGAAAGCGCGGAGGTGAAATAATACACCACCTGCGCCATGATGCGCGCCCAGTTGATCGAATTGACGCCCGAAAGGCCGACCTTTTCACGGAAGGCAACGTCGTTGAACATCTCCTTCACGAGGTTCTGGCAGTCGTCGAAATTGCCCTTCACGGCAACCGCGTGGACATTCGCGGCACCCGAAGAGGTCATCTGGCGCTGCTGCACCGGCGAAACTTTTCCGTGCGGGAAAAGGATGAAGACGTCGGTGCGTTCGCGGCCGGCAAAGGCGTCGATGGCGGCGCCGCCGGTGTCGCCCGAGGTGGCGCCGACGATGGTGGCGCGTTCGCCGCGCTCGGCCAGAACATGGTCCATCAGGCGGGCGAGCAACTGCATCGCCACATCCTTGAAGGCGAGCGTGGTGCCGTGGAAAAGCTCGAGAACGAAGTCGTTGGGCCCGGTCTGCACCAGCGGCACCACGGCCGGATGGCGGAAGGTGGCATAGGCTTCGTTGATCATCGCCTGCAACTTGTCGGCCGCGATCTCGTCGCCCACGAACTTGCTGATCACCGCAAAGGCGACTTCCTGATAGGTTTTTCCACGCAGGCCCTTGATGTCTTTTTTGGAGAAGGTCGGCCATTCGCGCGGAACATAAAGGCCGCCATCGCGGGCAAGGCCGGCCATGAGTGCGTCGCGAAAGCTGAGCGCGGGTGCTTCGCCGCGTGTCGAGATGTATTCCACGAAGTTCATTCCCCAGAAGAAAGAAGGCGTATAAAAGTTGAGCCTTCAATACAGAAAGCCAAAACGGATTGCGAGCCCGGATTGCGCCCGAGCGGTTCGCGCCGGGAATTTTCCAACGACGCGTTTCAGCGCTTTTTGGGCAGAAGGCCGCGTTTGATCGCTGCTGTTTTGTCATCCAGTGCGCGCGCGGCATTCAGGGCGGCTGCCGCTTCGGCCTCAAGCATCTGTGCCTCGCGAAGCTTGTTGATCTCGGAGACCTTCTGGCTGTGAAATTGATGCAGCAGCTTGCCTGGCGGGTCTTCTGCAAAATGCTTGTGGTTGCTGATTGCAAGAATGACGACATGATCATCGAACTGCATCAGAAACAGAAGGTCGTTTGAGGTTTTCGAGCCCAAGTGCAGATGCATGATGCCGTAGCGCGACAACAACCTGTCCGGCGGATCATCGAGATCGACGCCGCTTCTATATGCCCATTCCGGCAAAACCTCGCCATTCGCAATGGCTTCGATAATGTCGAGGACATGCTGTTGGAGCTGTGGTTTGCCACGATAATAGGAATTTGCCCTGTAGAGAGGCGATACAATCACCTCCAGCGGCTTCGCCTGCATGCGGGGAAGCTTCAGCGCGTCATTCATCTGGCGCTTTAATGCCCGAAAAGAAGTTTTCTGCGTTCTTCTTTGGTCATCTGCGTGATGTTGACCCCGTCACCGGACTTCGCATCCTTCGCGCTCTTGGCGATACGAAGAAGGCGGTCGGTGTGGCTTTCGCTCTCTTTCCGGGCCTCGGCAGGCACGTCGCGCAAGGGTGCGGAAGACATTTCGATCACCTCATAAACAAGGTCAACACGATAGCATGGCGCTGTGCCTGCTTCAATCTATGTGATGGCCGGGGCATGGCAGATGATTTTCGTCTCGTAACGGATCGATTTTTCAAAACGTCGCTGCTATAGACCTTGGCTTGAAGAGGTGCCGGAGGTTCCGGTTGCGCCAGAAATCAAGCCAGGATCGGCCAGACGGCAGATCGGACATGCAAAAGGGTTGAGTAACGTGTTTGGAAAAACATCCCTGACCACGGCATCTTTCAAGACGGCTTTGCGCGTTGGTGCCGGCGTATCTGCCGTGGCCGCTCTTGCCGGCTGCAGCACGCCCGATCTGGGCGCTGCCGGTCGCGCCGAGGCACAGGCCAATGTCACGCCCGTCGTGCAGGCCTATTGCCCGCAGGTGGTGATCCGCACCGATACCGGTTTCCACCGTGCCTATGCCGGCAAGGCCGCTGAAGGCGATGACAGCAAGCTGATCTACCAGGCATCCTTCGCCGACGTGACGCGCTCCTGCACGGCCAACGAATCCACGCTGACCATCAACGTGATGGCGCAGGGCCGTGTCGTGGCCGGTGCTGCCGGCAAGACCGGCAGCGTGTCTCTGCCGGTGCTGGTCGAGGTCGTGGATGGCAACGACGTGATCTATTCGCAGAAGGTCGCCTTCAATACGGATATCCCGCCGGAAGGCAGCGGCCAGTTCATCTTCCAGAAGCCGGATGTGGCCATTCCCAATGCCGCCGGCGGCGCTTCGCGCTTCACAACGGTGCGCATCGGTTTCGACACCGGCAAGGCAGCGCCGAAAAAGCCAGCGCGCCGAGGCTGAGTATCAAGTTCTTTTGAGAGAAAAGCCCGGCCGCACGCAAGCGAGGCTGGGCTTTTTTGTTTTTCAAGCCATTTCAACGACCTGATATTTTCGCATGGAGCCTGCAGAATGTCCGATGCTGACCGCATGAAAAAGGTGCTGCAGAAGAACTTTCGCGAACAGCGCAAGCATATTGCTTTGTGGGTTTCCGACCCCTTCAATAAGGAGATGTTTTTTGAAAACAGGGTAGAGGAAGTCCTCGAGCCCTTTCTGGCGGATGGTTCCCAGAAAAAAAGCTTGTTCCGGCGGCGGTGCGCGACATCCGGTACTGGCATCTGATGCAGGCGATGCAGCAAAGCTTGACCGATCGCCCGTATCCGGAAGAACAGATCGCTCTCGCGGGCCTGCATGCCTTCTGGTATCTCGAATGTGCGCATGCGATCATGGAGTCCGACGATCCTGCCGGTTACAAGCTCTATCTCGAAGATTTCGACACCGTCTCGCTGATGCTGGCGCTGGGCTGGCCAGATCATGCCGTTCGCCTTGCCGATACGCTGCTCGACCGATGGGACGAACAGGAGGGCGGAGCCGGCAACATCGCCTGGGAAATACTGCCGCAATATGTGCCCTGGCTGTCGATCAAACTCTACCGCGCATGGAGCGGCGACGAGATCGAGCTTTATGCCGAACCCGAGGACGACCAGCTGGACGGTTTTGCCGGGCTCGCCAAACATGTGCTGCACGAGGACCCGGCGGTGTTTGCGCAGGCGCTGAAGGACGCCGCCGATTTCCACGTTCTCGGCAGCGGCGTCGATGATGACGATCCCGTGCGCGAGTATAACCATTGGTTCCTGCCGGTCGAGCTTCTTGCTGCATGTCGCATTCGCGAGCTGAAAGGGCTGGCATTGCCGGATGTGGCGCATCCGCTGTTCGAGAGCGGACCACTGTGCCGGCTTCACCCGCCGGTCGCCATGCCGGAGGATGCGCTTCTGGCGAAGGTTTTGCCGGCCTTTGCAAAAGCGACCGGCACGCTCGATCTGGAGGTATAAAGCGCGATGTGGCTGAACGAATTCTGGCAGCAGAAACGCGTCCGTGTTTCCGTCAAGGTCGGGTTGCTGGCGGCGCTGGTGGTTCTGGCAATCGCTTTCCAGCGTTTCACCATCAACGGGCTGCCATTGGCGGTGGCGGCAGGGGCCGGGGCGATCGGCTTCGCACTGGGCGGCATTATGCGGGAAGGCATCGGCCAGCCGGGCGTTCGTGGCGGCCTGAAAGCCGCATGGACGAGCCTGTTGTTTCTGCTGATGACGACGTGCCTGACCGGGCTGTTCGTGGTTCCGCCTATCGGCCTTGTGCTGGCGCCGTTCGCGCTTGCGGATGCCCTGGTCCGTGATCCGAAAGTGCTGGTCTCGCTGCTGGCCATGGCGTCGGCCATTCACCTTTCCGAACGCCGCTGGCCGGCGGAAAACGAAGCCTGATGATGGTGGTGGGGCGTGTCCGCGCATATTGAAGCGCGACAGGTCCGCCCCATCTGGACAGTATGGAACATGAAGCCCCGCCACCATCCGATCTGCCTCTGAAATTCTATTATGAAGGCAATCCGGTTGGTTCTTTCGAGGGTGATGTGATCCCGACAGAACCCGGCACTTACCGACATATGCCCTTTCGAAGTGCCGGACACTTATGGATGGGGCAGGCGCTGCGCGAGGGGCGTTTGGTGTTTTGTACCTATTCACAAAGAGGCACGACCATCCGGTTTCAGGTGATGGCGTATCCCGCCTATGGTACACTCTTACTCGACAACTTTTCAGTTCTCGACGGCGAATAGCCGCGCCGCCGACTTTTCCGCCCGCGGCTTCCCTTCAGCCCATTCCAGTCCATATGTCGTCTTTATCGGACGGCCATGTCGTTTTCGCAGGCGCTCAAAACCGCCATGCATGGTCTCTTGGGCCGGCAACAACGATTGGAAGGTTGCGGCGTCCATCCGAGGAGGGATCGACCCCGCAAACATGCCTTCGGCCAAAAGCGTTCGGGGGCGAGAAGTTCAACCAGGGAGGAATGGTATGAGCAGGAACCGAGGCGTCGTTTATCTGAAACCCGGCAAGGTGGAAGTCCGTGATATCGATGATCCGAAACTGGAGGCGCCGGATGGAAGGCGCATCGAGCACGGCGTCATCCTGAAGGTGATTTCGACGAACATCTGCGGCTCCGACCAGCACATGGTGCGCGGCCGCACCACCGCCATGCCCGGCCTCGTGCTCGGCCATGAAATCACCGGCGAGGTGATCGAAAAGGGCGTCGATGTCGAGATGCTGGAGATCGGCGATATCGTGTCCGTGCCGTTCAACGTCGCCTGCGGCCGTTGCCGCTGCTGCAAGAGCCAGGATACCGGCGTTTGCCTGACGGTGAACCCGTCGCGCGCCGGTGGTGCCTATGGTTATGTCGACATGGGCGGCTGGATCGGTGGGCAGGCGAAATACGTCACCATTCCTTACGCTGATTTCAACCTGTTGAAATTCCCGGATCGCGACCGTGCGATGTCAAAGATCCGCGACCTCACCATGCTCTCCGACATTCTGCCGACCGGTTTTCACGGCGCGGTCAGGGCAGGGGTGGGTGTCGGCTCGACCGTTTATGTCGCCGGTGCCGGCCCGGTGGGGCTCGCGGCTGCCGCGTCCGCTCGCATTCTCGGTGCTGCCGTGGTGATGATCGGCGATTTCAACAAGGACCGTCTGGCGCATGCCAAAAAGGTCGGGTTCGAACCGATCGATCTTTCGCAGTCGGATAGGCTCGGCGACATGATTGCGCAGGTGGTCGGCACCGATGAGGTGGACAGCGCCATCGATGCCGTCGGTTTCGAGGCGCGCGGCCATGCGGGCGGCGAACAGCCGGCTATCGTGCTCAACCAGATGATGGAAATCACCCGCGCCGCCGGCTCGATCGGCATTCCGGGGCTTTACGTGACGGAGGATCCCGGCGCGGTCGATGCGGCGGCCAAGCAGGGCAGTCTGTCCTTGCGGTTCGGCCTCGGCTGGGCGAAGGCGCAATCTTTCCACACCGGCCAGACGCCGGTGCTGAAGTATAACCGCCAGCTCATGCAGGCCATCCTGCATGACCGCCTGCCGATCGCCGATATCGTCAATGCCAAGGTGATTTCGCTGGAGGACGCCGCGGAAGGCTACGAGAGTTTTGACCAGGGTGCGGCGACGAAATTCGTGCTCGACCCGCATGGAGCGCTTGGCAAGGTGGCTTGAGGGGGCTGATTTTCTGAAAGAAATCCCAGTCGCACAAGTGCGGCTGGGCCTTTTCGGACGCGGCACAAACCTCTCCGGGTCATCCTCGGGCTTGACCCGAGGACCCATGCGGCACCCACCGAGCGCTTGGTTTTGGATCCTCGGGTCAAGCCCGAGGATGACCCGGAGAGGGAAAGGATGACGTCGAAAGAGGGGAGGTTACTCCCCTCAGGCAGCCCTCACACCACTTCCCATTCCGCCAGCGCCGCCACCATGGCGGGCAGGTCGGACATGCGGGAAATCACCGTTTCGGCACCTGCATCCGTCAGGCGGTCGGCATGGCTCGGATAGGTGTGCGAGGCGCCGGTAAAACCGATCACCCGCATGCCGGCCGCGCGTGCGCCATGCACGCCGTGCGAGGAATCCTCAATCACGAGGCAGCGTTCCGGCGCAACGCCGAATTGTTGCGCGCCATGCAGAAAGATATCCGGCTTCGGCTTCACACGGTCCGGGCCAAGATCCTTGGCCGAATAGATGTGGTTTTCGAAATAGGGCTTCAGGCCCACCTTGGTCAGCATCATGTCGAGACGCGCCGAAGACGAGTTGGAGCAGATGCAGCGCTGCGTCGTCAGACGCGCCAGCGCGAATTTGACGCCCTCGATCACCTTCACATCACGGGCGAGGCGGGCGTCGAGCAGTTTTTCCGACTTGTCGAGCAGCGAGGCCGACAGCGGAATATCGGCTTCCTTTTCGATCTGCAGAAGAATGTCGCGCCAGGTCAGGCCGGCAAAACGCTCGCCCATTTCTTCCGCGCTGATCGGGTAACCGGCTTCGGTCAAGAGGTGCGATTCCACCTGCGCCGCGATGATTTCCGAATCGACCAGAACGCCGTCGCAGTCGAAGATGATGAGGTCGAAACCGCTCATGAGCCAAAATTCTCTCAAAACTGATGGGTAAGCCGCCTCTACACGAGGCAGGGCGGACGAACAATGCGAAACGGCTCAATCGACCGGAAAAACGGCCATAAAGCGGCGTTCGCCCTCCGGCGTGAAGCTGATCACCCGGCTGTCCGCCACGCGTCGCGCCCAGCCCTTGTCGATGAAATGCGCCAGCAGCGCCTTGCCGAGGGAGCCTGCCAGATGCGAGCGCCGTTCGCTCCAGTCAAGGCAGGATTTGCAAAGCGGGCGGCGGGGTGAATGCAGCTTTTCGATGTCGATGCCGAGGGCGGATACGCGAGCGTGGCCGGCCTCGGTCAGCGCCAGATCCTCTCCTTCGGCGACGATCACGCCCTCGCACAAAAAGCTGTCGAGCATGCGCACCCCAAAATCGCCGGCCAGATGGTCGTAACAGATACGCGCCTTGCGCAAGGCCGGGTCTTTTGGGCCGGGTTTGTGGCGCAGATGGCCACGGCTGGCGGCAAACCCCATCAGGCTTTCCAGCATGGCGCCCGTCGCGCTATCGGCCAACGTAAAATAGCGATGCCGGCCCTGTTTGCGTTGAGACAGCAGCCCGCCATCCTCGAGTTTTGAGAGATGCGAACTTGCGGTCGGCAGCGACACGCCAGCGGCCTGCGCCAGTTCGCTCGCGGTCAAGGCCTGCCCGCCCATCAGCGCGGTCAGCATGTTGGCGCGGGCGGGGTCGCCGATCAGCGTGCCCAGACGGGCAATATCCGGTCCTTCTTTCATGGCGAGACTTTTAGCACGGATTTCCCGCGCATGCTTCGATCAAAACCGAAGCATCGGCGACGCCGGGCGTGGCAAAGGAGGCCTACCAACAGAAGGACATTTTCGATGATCACCTGCTTCATCCGCTACGAGATCGACCCGTTCAAACGCGAAGAGTTTGCCGAATATTCGAAGGTCTGGGGCCAGTGCATTCCGCGCAACGGCGCCGACCTGATCGGCTATTTTGGCCCGCACGAAGGCTCGGCCACTACGGCTTACGGCGTCTACAATATCGAAAACCTTAGCTCCTACGAAGCCTATCGCGCAAACCTTAGCGTTGATCCTCTTGGGCGGCAGAATTACGATTTTGCCAAACGCGAACGGTTCATCCTCAAGGAAGACCGGATCTTTCTGAAAAACCTGTCGCTGCCGCATGGACTGGGAGGAAAGCCATGATTGCCGTCATCTTCGAAGTTTTGCCCTTCATGGGCGAACGCCACCACTATCTCGATATCGCCGGGGAACTGCGCAAGGAACTGGAAACGATCGACGGGTTTGTCTCCATCGAACGGTTCGAGAGCCTCACCAACTGTGGAAAGATCCTGTCCTTGTCCTTCTGGCGGGATGAGGCGGCAGTGAAACAATGGCGCAATCTCGAAAGCCACCGCGCCGCCCAGAAGGCGGGCAGGGGCGGCATCTTTGCCGATTACCGCCTGCGCGTGGCGCATGTGCTGAGGGACTATGGCATGAACGAGAGGGCGGAGGTCCCGGGGGATAGCCGGGCGGTGCATGCGGGGTGAGGGGTTGCAATGTTGTGCGTCTTATAGTTGTGTTTGGGCCGGGGTAAATGGGCGGTCCAGATATGAAAATCGTATCGAAGCGTGACGTGGCGGTCTTTAATGAACTCAACAAACATCACGCCGCCTGGTGCAATCAACTGGCGACCGCAGTCGGGGCGGCAGGTGCGATCGTGCCTTTGACTGCAGCGGTCATAAACTTTCAGCTGACGTTTGCCATTTTCATTAGTGGGCTTTTTTGTTTTTTCCTCGCGGCCATGCTACATTTTGCAGGCACGTTTTTGCTGAGAAGGATCAGGGTCGATGATGACATCGATGTCGACGTTTGAAGTTCTTTTCCTGACGATGCCACTCGTTGGCATCGTCATTGTCGGTGCTCTGATCGCTTATCTCAAATATCAGGAGAAGCGCGGCCATTCTTGAGCGATAGAGTGTTGCCGTAGCCCTAAGTGCGTTCGTCCCGTTCGCGCAGGATCGCGTCGTCTATATCCTTGCCGCGTCTGGCATCCCCACAGCGTTTCGCTTCAAAACGTGCTCGCACGTCTTCGGCAGGCACGCCAATGGAGGGATTTTTCACCAGCTCTTCATAGCGTGCGGGGATTTCTTCCGTGAGCCAGCGCTCGCGTTCGACCTCATGATTTTCCAACAGGCGCAAGCCGGCACGGATGACCTCGCTGGCGTCGTCGTAACGACCGGTTTCCAGCTGCTTCTTAATGAACTCGTCATAGTGATTTCCGAGAGCAATCGTCGGCATAGGTTTATCTCGTGTCTGCATCGGGATCTTGGTTCTCAGCGAGTCTACCGCAATCATCACCTCTTCACCACGCCCAAATCTTTTCCCGAAATCCTCCACCCGTTCAGTGTTTGGTAACCAAAATCAGTAACCATAACAGGCAGTAAAACGTATCCGAGTAAGCGTAGAGGCGAGTATCAAAATGGCGTTCGTATTCCCGCTGGCCGACATCACATCGACCCGCCATCAGCCGAAGAACTGGCTGAACTCCATCATCAAGGGCGATTGCGTCGCAGCCCTCAATGCTCTGCCGGATCATTCGGTCGATGCCATCTTTGCCGACCCGCCGTACAACCTGCAGCTCGGCGGCACGCTGCACCGTCCCGATCATTCCGTCGTCGATGCCGTCGATGACGAATGGGACCAGTTCGCCTCCTTCGAAATGTACGACGCCTTCACCCGCGCATGGCTGCTCGCCTGCCGCCGCGTTTTGAAGCCGAATGGCACGATCTGGGTGATCGGCTCCTACCACAACATTTTTCGCGTCGGCGCGATCATGCAGGACCTGAATTTCTGGCTGCTGAACGACATCGTCTGGCGCAAGACCAACCCGATGCCAAACTTCAAGGGCCGCCGGTTCCAGAACGCCCATGAAACCATGATCTGGGCCAGCCGCGATGCCAAGTCCAAGGGTTACACGTTCAATTACGACGCGTTGAAGGCCTCCAACGACGACGTGCAGATGCGCTCCGACTGGCTGTTCCCGATCTGCTCGGGCGGCGAACGCCTGAAGGGCGATGACGGCAAGAAGGTACATCCGACCCAGAAGCCGGAAGCGCTGCTCGCCCGCATCATCATGTCCTGCACCAAGCCGGGCGACATCATCCTCGACCCGTTCTTCGGTTCGGGCACGACCGGTGCGGTCGCAAAACGTCTCGGCCGCAACTTTGTCGGCATCGAGCGCGAACAGGATTATATCGATGCGGCATCTGCCCGTATCGAAGCCGTCGAACCGCTCGGTGGCGCCGAACTCACCGTCATGACCGGCAAGAAGGCTGAACCGCGCGTCGCCTTCAACACGCTGGTCGAGAGCGGCCTCATCCGTCCCGGCCAGGTTCTGACCGATGCAAAACGCCGTTACAGCGCGATCGTGCGCGCCGATGGCACGCTGGCGTCGGGCGGTTCCGCCGGCTCGATCCACCGCCTCGGCGCCAAGGTCCAAGGGTTCGATGCCTGCAATGGCTGGACCTTCTGGCACTACGAGGAAGACGGTGTGCTGAAACCCATCGACGATCTTCGGACCGTCATCAGAAACGATATGGCAAAGGCAGGCTGATCCACCAGCCAAAGGCCGCAGGATGAACCGGCGGCTGCCAGATCGCGAGATTCCTCTTCCGGTTATGTACCTCTAGTCCCGGAAGAGGATCCTTGACGCCCGGCCTCCCTTGAGACCGGGCGTCTTTTATTTGTGATTTCTACCCTCGATTTCAGAGCGTTGGCCGGATAGTTGCGACCGACAGGCAGATTTCGGCAATAGCCGGCTGCAGCGCCGTCGCAAATTTGCGATTCCGGCTTATGTTTTGATCGTTCGTCCTTTGGGGATGTGGGGGAAATATGCGTTTCGTTTCGACTGTTCCAACCTTGATTTTCGGCCTCGTCGCCATTGTCGGGCTCAGCATCGTGTTCGGCTCGTGGTACACGATCGATCAGGGCGAACGCGGCGTCGTGCTGCGTTATGGCGCGATTGCCGGCACGGCCGAACCGGGCCTCGGTTTCAAGCTGCCGGTCATCGACAGCATCGTGCGCATTTCCGTGCAGTCGCAGGCGGTGGTCTATGATCGCATGGATGCCTATAGCCGCGACCAGCAGCCGGCGACGATGAAGCTGTCCGTCAATTACCGCATCCCGGTCGATCAGGTGGCAACCGTCTACGAACAGTTCGGTTCGGAAGCCGGTCTTCTGAGCCGTCTGGTCGAGCGTCGCGTGTTCGAGGAAACCAAGACCGTGTTCGGCCGCTTCAACGCCGTCACCGCCATTCAGGAGCGCGGCCGCCTCAACCAGGAAATCGCCGATGCCATTCAGGCCGGTGTCAAGGGGCCGGTCATCGTCGACAGCGTGCAGATTGAAAACATCGATTTTTCCGATGCTTACGAAGCGAGCATCGAGCAGCGCATGCTGGCGGAGGTCGAGGTTCAGCGCCTGCGCCAGAATGCCGAGCGCGAAAAGGTGCAAGCGGAAATCACCGTCACTCGCGCCAATGCCAACGCCGATGCCCGCCGTGCCGAAGCCGAAGCACAGGCCGATGCGGTGCGCCTGCAGGCACAGGCGGAATCGGAGGCCATCCGCCTGCGCGGCGATGCCGAGGCACAGGCGATCAAGGCGCGTGGCGATGCCTTGAAGGACAATCCCGGCCTTGTGTCGCTCACCCAGGCGGAACGCTGGAATGGTCAGCTGCCCTATACGATGGTGCCGAACGGCGCCGTGCCGATGATCGACGTGATGGGCGCCACCGGCCGCACCAACGCTGCCGCGGGAGAGTGATGGTGGCGCGCCGGACGGTTTTTGCTCTTTCCGTTCTGGCTGGCTTGATTGCCGGCCCCGCGACTGGGCTGGCACAGCAAAACGATTGCGGTCCAAGGGTGGCCGCAATCGTGCAGGAGGCGTATCCCGCCGCAAAAGGTGTTGCTGACGGCAATTTCGAGGTCGATGGTCATACGATCATGCCGCCTGCCGAAAACAGTCTGGATTATGTCTCCGGCACCATGGTTTGCCGCCAATGGCCGGCGCGGCCGGAAATTTTGCTGGTTGCCGTGCCCCTGATGGCGGGCGAATCCGAAACGGAAGAGGGCGTGACGGAAGGCGATCTCGACATTCTGGTTCTCGACAGCGAAAGCCTCGGCATCCGCTATCGGATGAAGCTGGAGGAGGCCATGCTGTCAGACGCGGTTCGCATCACCAGTGTCGCCTTCGATACGGCATTTTATCAGCTTGCACCCCAAAATCTGGCCTTTGGGGTGCGCATCAGCAAGGCGAATGGCTCGCGTGCAAATCCGTTCGAACAGACGGTGCTCCGGCTTTTCTCGATCGCGGATGGCAAATTGCGGCCGGTGCTCGACAGCCTTGCCGTCGATGAAAACTGGGGCGAGTGGGACACGAACTGCAACGGCGAATTCCGCAATACCAAGCGCACGCTCTCCATCGCCAGGCCGGGAAAGGCTGGCTTAGCGGACATCATGGTTGCCGAAACAATCGTGACCAGCGTGAACGAGGAAAAGGCAGGCGAATGTAATACGACTGAGACGAAGGCGACCGCCAGACATCGCTTGCGTTTCAAGGGCGATGCCTATGTCGTGCCGGAAGAATTGCGCGGGCTGTGAATTGCCGCGTCTCACACCCGCTAACAATTTTTGTTGGTTCTTGTGAGGCGTGATATCATGCGGCCAGATGAAAGGTCGACCCATGCGCACTTTGACAGTCTCGCTCACGCCGCATCAGTCGGAGCTGATGGAAAGAGCGCTCGAGCGACTGAAAAAAGCCTATGCCGAAGGCATGGCCAGCGGCCAAGGTCGTGAGATCAGAGCCGAATTGCTTCTCGCCGAGTTGAAGGCGGAAGGACAGCAGCGGAGATCGGTCTGAAAAGCATCATGCCCGCATGGTATCAGCCCAAGTCCTTGGGCTGAAAAGGTTCTTTTGCCGCGCAAACGCGTGTCGACGGGATCCCGGCACGGTCCTCTGGTTTAACCCGAGGGCAGGATGACGGAAAACAGGCTGTCGCCTGTCTCAGTAACCCACCCCCAACGCATTCAGATCCTTCTTCAGCGTCTCGACATCGACAAAATGCACCGCCTGCCAGCCGGCGGCGCGCGCACCTTCGACATTCGGATAGCTGTCGTCGATGAACAGGGTGGCTTCCGGCTTGAGGCCGAAATCAAAGGCGTGTTTTTCATAAATCGCCACATCCGGCTTGATCATGAAAATATCGCCCGATACCGTGACACCGCGCGGCTTTTTCAGGAACGGAAACAGTTCCTGTGCGTGGCGAAATGTGTCGGAGGCGAAGTTGGTGAGCATGGTCACGTCGCGGCCCTGATCGATCAGGCTTTCCATGATGGCGACCGTCTCATAGGCATGCGGCACCATTTCGTGCCAATGTTTGCGGAAGGCGCGAATCTGTTCGGCATGATCGGGATATTCGGCGATCAGCAGGTTTTCGGCGTCCTCCCAGGTGCGGCCGCGATCCTGCTCCAGGTTCCATTCGTGGGTGCAGACGTTGAGGAAAAACCATTGGCGTTCCTCCACGTCCGGAATGATCCGCTCGTAGGGAATGTTCGAGTCGTAATGGATCAGCACCTTGCCGATGTCGAAGACGATGTGGTCGATGTGCGCGGCCATGAAACCTTCCTGATATCAATATTACAGTTTTGAAAACGCGAGCGGTATGGCCTGCACGATTGCCTTTTTCATGACGGTCGGCAATGCCTGTGCCTCCAGATTGTCGACCGGCTCCCACCAGCCGCCACCTTCGGTTTCGATCCTGTCGTGTTGCAGCCGGTAGACCGAAAGCCGCAGTTCGAAATGAGTAAAGACATGGACGATCTGGCCGCAAGACTGCCAGTCGCCGGGGAAGGGGGCGTGATCCGGCGTCGTGCCGCCATCGATGCGTGCCGTCCATGCCGTGGTCGGCACTTCCGTCATGCCGCCCAGAAGCCCGGTTTCGATACGGCGGCGTAGCAGGATTTGGCCATCCGGCGTCACCGCCACGAAGGCGGCACCGACACGCACCGGTTTTGTCTTTTTCGGCGCCTTGACCGGAAAACGCTCCGGTTCGTCATTCGCCAGCGCCAGACAGTGGCTGTTGAACGGACAGAGCGCGCAGGCGGGGCGTTTCGGCGTGCAGATGGTGGCGCCTAAATCCATCATCGCCTGCGCGAAATCGCCGGGACGGTTCGCCGGTGTCAGTTCCGCCACCTTTTCCTTCATCAGCGGTTTCGAGCCGGGCAGCGGCGCATCGATCATGAACAACCGGGAAATCACCCGTTCGACATTGCCGTCCATCACGGCTGCCTGCCGGTTGAAGGCGATGGCCGCCACGGCGGCGGCGGTGTAATCACCAATGCCCGGCAGCGACTTCAATCCGGCTTCGGTATCGGGGAAAACGCCGCCATGATCACGCGCCACGGCTTCGGCGCATTTTTTTAAGTTTCGGGCGCGGGCGTAATAACCGAGCCCCGCCCATGCTGCCATCACGTCGTCGGATGGGGCGGCGGCCAGATCCTCCACCGTCGGCCAGAGGGCCAGGAATTTCGCGAAATAGGGTTTGACCGCCTGCACCGTCGTCTGCTGCAGCATCACTTCCGAAAGCCAGACATGGTAGGGGTCGGCCCGCTTGCCGGCTTTCGCGGCCGCAGGACTGACACGCCAGAGCAACTCGCGATGGTGACGATCGTACCAAGCCAACAATTCCCGGCTGTAAGCGTTGGATATTTCCATGCTGCTGTGCAATATCGGCTTCCCCTGGAGAATCATTCTCCTATGTCTTCACCGTAAGCCGCGTCAATGAAAAGAGCCGGAATGAAACTGCCGTCGATGCAACGAAACAACATGGTCTGTCTGGCCATGGTCAGCGGCGCAGCAGGCATTGCGGGTTCGATCATCACCATCCTGCTTGGCATGTCCATGGTCTGGGCGCTGATCTCGCTGGCGCTCAAGCGCTTTCCCGCCCGTTTTCAGCGCAGCGACCTCTATATCATCGGTCCCGCCTGGCTTTACGCGACCGTGATCCTGCTTGCGGCTGCGGTCAATTATGACCCGGCAACCGCCGAAAAGCTTCTCAGCCGCTTTGTAGCGCTGCTGCCGTTCATCTTCTTTCCGCTGGTTCTGGCGCGTCTGCGCGTCGGCTCCACGTCGGCATTGATCGACGCGTTTCTGGTGGGGGCAGCGCTGTGCGGCATTCTGGCACTGCCGCTCGCTTTTGTGCAGGTCGAGTTTTTCGATATGCGCGCCTCCGGCGGCATCGGCAATGCCCTGCCGTTCAGCATGGTCTGTTCGATGCTCGCCTCGGTCTCGCTGCTCAACACGCTGTCACCGCGCCCGCGCCGGCAGGCGCTTGGCTGGGCCGGGTTCATTGCCGGCATCCTGTGTGTGCTGCTGTCGCAGTCGCGTGGCGTTCTTCCCATTCCCGCCATTGCCGTGGTCATGCTGTTCGTGCTGTTTCCGCACAAGCTGCGCCGGTTTTACAACTGGAAGGGTGTGGCGCTTCTGGTCGTCGCTGCCATCGTCGTTCTCGGTATGGGCCTGAAACATTCCGACCGCCTGATCGAGATGCTCGGATATTTCGCCAATGACAGCGGCGCCGATGAATCCTACACGGCGCGTATCGAGCTTTGGAAATATGCGGGTGGCCTGTTCGTCGAAAACCCGTGGCTGGGTTATGGCGTGCAGAACCGTCAGGAATTCATCACCGACATCGGGTATTCCTTCACGCATTTCCACAACGGCTTCATCACCGTCACCTTTGATGCCGGTCTGGCCGGCCTGATCGCCACCCTGCTGCTGCTGGTTTCACCGCTCCTGTGCGTTGTGCGCAATCCGACCACGGTGGCGCGCCGCAAACGGCTGTTCATGGCGCTGCTCGTGCTGTTTGGTTATGCCATTGCCGGCAGCACCAATATCCTGTTCTTCCAGGACATCTATGATAGCATCTTCCTGTGGTTCGCACTCATCGTGGCGATGCCGCTGTCACAGAAGGTAATCCTGTTGCCGCCCCGGCGGGTCACGGCAGAGATGGGCGACGAGACGGATTGATGGCTCCAACCGAAAAAAAGGAATTCGTCCGCCGCGGCGCGCACCAGATCGCCGAGGTGGCGAACGGCATCATCGATCCGGTTCTGGCCAAACGCGCCGGCATTTCCACAGCACTGCTCGGTTCCTGGGATGAAATCGCCGGCGAGGATTTCGCCGAGTGCACGCGGCCGGAAAAGATCGCCTGGCCGCGCCGCGAACCCGGCACGGATACGGGCTATCAGGCTGGCACGCTGACGATTGCCTGCGAAGGCGCGCGTGCGCTGTTCCTTTCCCACGCGCAGGGTGAACTGATCGGCCGCATCAACGCATTTTTCGGTTTTCCCGCCATCCGCCAGATCCGCATCGTGCAGAAACCGGTCGTGCAGGCCCCCCGTCACCGCCCCAAACCGCCGCCGCTGAAAGGCGAGGCGGCGAGAAAACTGGACGAGATGATGGAGGGCATCGACAATGATGCGCTTCGCAATGCGGTTACCCGGCTGGGGACTGCGGTGATGCAGAAGAAGCGGACGCTGCGGCGGTGATTTTGCGCGCCGCCAATCTGCGCTCTTTCGTCCTCTTGCGGCCTTCATGCTCGCGTTGTCCATTCATCGTCACAATTGTTTGAAAAGAGTAGTGAAAGCCGCGCTTGTCCGATGCCATGCGGCAGGCTACGGAAATCTCGACAGTTTTTCTTCCTCGCAACAGGTGTCTTCATGACCATTCAGACGATGACCAACGAGACTTTTGCCGCAAGCCTCAGCCGCCGCGCGCTTCTCGCCGGATCCGCTTCCACCGCGCTGGGCCTGACGCTCGCCGCTTCGATGACCGCAGCGCAGGCACAGGAAAAGCCGGAATCAGGCGGTAAGGTCGATATGGCGGAAGTGCTGAAGCCCGGCCCGCTGCCGGAAATGCAGCTTGGCAAGGATGACGCGCCGGTGACGATCGTCGAATATATGTCGATGACCTGCCCGCATTGCGCCGCCTTCCACGCCAACACATTCGATCCGATCAAGGAAAAATACGTCGACACCGGCAAGGTGCGCTTCATCATCCGCGAGTTCCCGTTCGACCCGGCAGCCACCGCCGCCTTCATGCTGGCACGCTGCAACCCGGCCAAGCCGGCCGAGCTTGCCACCGCCGACCAGTACTTTCCGATGATCTCGATGCTGTTCAAGCAGCAGCGCGCCTGGGCGGCCCCCGGTGACGGCAATGTCCGCAATGCGCTGACGCAGGCCGTCAAGATCGCCGGTTTTTCACAGGAAAGCTTCAACGCCTGCTTGACCAACCAGAAGCTTCTCGATGATGTGAACGCAACGATGCAGCGCGGCGCCAAGGACTTTGGTGTCAACTCGACGCCGACCTTCATCATCAACGGCGAGAAATATGCTGGAGACCTGTCGGTTGCGCAAATGTCGGCGGTCATCGACGCCCTGCTCTAGGACCCATCGCGAGATGATCGCGGGCGGGTTTTTCCGCACGTCCGCGATCATCGCTGACAACCACGGGCGAGGGGCATTGCATTGAAGTTCAATCGCCTCCGCGTCGTCGGTTTCAAATCCTTTGTCGAACCCACCGAATTCATCATCGAACCCGGCCTGACCGGTGTTGTCGGCCCCAACGGCTGCGGCAAGTCGAACCTTGTCGAAGCCCTGCGCTGGGTGATGGGGGAAAACTCCTACAAAAACATGCGCGCGTCCGGCATGGACGACGTGATCTTTTCCGGTTCCGGCAACCGTCCGGCCCGCAACACCGCCGAAGTCGGCCTTTATCTCGACAATTCCGACCGCACCGCGCCCGCCGCCTTCAACGATGCTGACGAAATTCAGGTGTCGCGCCGTATCGAGCGCGAGCAGGGGTCTGTCTATCGCATCAACGGCAAGGAAGCGCGTGCCAAGGATGTGCAGCTTCTGTTTGCCGATGCCTCCACCGGCGCGCGGTCGCCTTCCATGGTGGGGCAGGGGCGGATCGGAGAGCTGATCTCGGCCAAACCGCAGGCACGCCGGCAATTGCTGGAAGAGGCCGCCGGCATTTCCGGCCTGCATTCGCGCCGCCACGAGGCCGAACTGCGCCTGCGCGCCGCCGAGGGTAACCTTGAGCGTCTCGAAGATGTTGTGGCGCAGCTGGAAAGCCAGATCGAAAGCCTGAAACGTCAGGCGCGGCAGGCCAACCGGTTCAAGAGCCTGTCGGCAGACATCCGCGCTCGCGAGGCCATGCTTCTGCATATCCGCTGGGTGCAGGCCAAGGAGGCCGAGGGCGAGGCGGTCAGCACGCTCAACCAGGCCACCGCCATTGTCGCCGAAAAAGCGCAGGCGCAGATGGAGGCCGCCAAAAATCAGGCGATCGTGTCGCACAAGCTGCCGGAACTGCGCGAGGCTGAAGCCGCCGCCGGTGCTGCCCTGCAACGTCTGCAGATCGCCCGAGGTCAGCTGGAGGAAGAGGCGGGACGTCTGCTGCGCCGTCGCGACGAACTGACCCGGCGTCTGGCCCAGCTCGGGGAAGATATCCGCCGCGAGGAGCGGCTGGTTTCGGAAAATGCCGAGGTTTTAGGCCGGCTCGATGCCGAAGAGGCCGAGCTTTCAGAGCTTCTGGCCGAAAGCGGCTCCGAAGCAGAGGAGCTTCGCGAGGCCTTCGAGGGCGCCGCTGCAAGCCTTGCCGACAGCGAACGTGTCTTCGCGCAGATCACCGCCGAGCGCGCCGAAGCCGCCGCCGGTCGTCAGCAGCTGGAGCGCGTGATCCGCGATCTGGCCGACCGCCGTGGCCGTCTGGAACGGTCGCTGGGCGAGGCGCAGACCGAGCTTGCCGGTATCGATGAGCGCCTTTCCGGGCTTGCCGATCCATCAGAGCGCCGCGAGGCGGTGGAGGCGGCGGAAATCGCCGTCGAGGATATTTCGGTTCTGATCGAGGATGTCGAGGAGGCGCTTGGCCTTGCCCGCCGCAGGGAGACGGAGGCGCGTGCGCCGGTCGTGGCCGCCCGCGCGCATCTGGGCGGGCTGGAAACCGAGAGCAAGACGATCCGCCGCATGCTGGTGGCAGGCGATACGTCCGGCACCTATCCGCCGGTTGCCGAAGTGATCCGCGTTGACCGCGGTTATGAAACGGCCGTTGGTGCCGTGCTGGGCGACGATCTGGAAAGCGCGCTGGATGCGTCAGCACCGTCCTATTGGTCCGGCGCCGGTGAGGCGGCCTCCGATCCGGCTTTGCCTGAAGGCGTCGAGGCGATGATAGCGCATGTGATTGCGCCGCCGCAGCTTGCCCGCCGCCTGTCGCAGATCGGCGTGACCGATCTCGACACCGCCAACAGTCTGATGCCGCTTCTGAAACCCGGCCAGCGGCTCGTCACCCGCGAAGGCGCGGTGTTCCGCTGGGATGGCCACGTCACCGGTTCGGAAGCGCCAAGTGCGGCAGCCCTCCGCCTTGCCCAGAAGAACCGCCTGTCGGAACTGGAGGCGGAAATCGACGAGGCGCAAATCGCGCTGTCGGAAGCCGAAACGCTGGCCGCTGCCGCCATCGATGCCATCGCCACCGAAGAATTGCGCCTGCACGATGCGCGCGAGCGCAGCCGTATCGCCCAGCGTCAATTGGCCGAGGCCCGCGAGGCTCTGGCCGTCGCAGAACGTGCGTCCGGCGACCTGATGCGCCGCCGCGATGTGGCGGCCGCCGCCTTGGAACAATTGCGCGAGCAGATCGCGGAAGTGTCAGAGCAGGACGAAGCGGCTCGCGCCGAACTTGAAGACGCGCCGGAGGTCGATGCGATCGATGCCCGTTTGCGCGAGCAGCAGGCGACCGTCGCCACCGATCGTGGCCTTCTGGCCGAAGCGCGTGCCCGTTACGAAGGGCTGAGCCGAGAAACCGAAGCCCGCCGTCGCCGTGTCGCCGCCATCGGTCAGGAGCGCGCCACATGGCAGGGCCGTGCCGCCAGCGCCGAGGACCATATCGCCTCTTTGCGCGAACGCGAGGAAGAGGCGCGCGAAGAGATGGTCGATCTCGACCTCGCGCCGGAAGAATTCGACGACAAGCGCCGGGCGCTGCTGTCCGAACTGCAGAAGGCGGAAGAAGCCCGCAAGGCCGCCTCCGACGTGCTGGTCGAGGCTGAAACCCGCCAGCGCGAAGCCGACCGCATTGCCACGATCGCCCTGTCGGAACTGGCCGAAACCCGCGAACGCCGTGGCCGCGCCGAGGAGCGCCTCGTCTCCGCCGCCGAACGCCGCAACGAGACGGAAAACCGTATCCGCGAGGCGCTGAACTGCGAACCGCACGAGGCATGGCGGCTGACCGGTTTGGGCCACGATGCACCGCCGCCGGATATTGCGCAGGTGGAGCGTGAGCTGGACCGCCTCAAGATCGAGCGAGAGCGTCTTGGCGCCGTCAACCTGCGCGCCGATGAGGAGCAGAAAGAGCTTTCGGAAAAGCTCGAAGCCTTGACCCGCGAACGCGATGACGTGATCGATGCCATCAAGAAACTGCGCGGCGCCATCCAGAGCCTCAACCGCGAGGGCCGCGAACGCCTCATCGCCGCCTTCGATGTGGTAAACACCCAGTTCCAGCGGCTGTTCACCCACCTGTTCAACGGCGGAACGGCGGAACTGCAGCTGATCGAAAGCGACGATCCGCTCGAAGCCGGTCTCGAAATTCTCGCCCGCCCGCCGGGCAAGAAACCGCAGACGATGACGCTGCTGTCCGGCGGCGAACAGGCGCTGACGGCGATGGCACTGATCTTTGCCGTCTTCCTCACCAATCCCGCGCCGATCTGCGTGCTGGACGAGGTCGATGCCCCGCTCGACGACCACAATGTCGAGCGTTACTGCAACCTGATGGACGAAATGGCGGCCTCGACCGCAACACGTTTCGTCATCATCACCCACAACCCGATCACCATGGCCCGCATGAACCGCCTGTTCGGCGTGACCATGGCCGAGCAGGGCGTCAGCCAGCTGGTCTCGGTGGACCTGCAGGCGGCCGAGCAACTGGCTGAGGCGAGCTGAGGGAGGTCAATCGTCGTTTGAATGGCGACGCTGGCAGGCGTATGATCAAGCCGGTCAAACGGAGGTTTGTCGATGCCGCGATCTTTGCGATCCATTCAAAGCGAGGCTGACTACGAAACCGCGTTGAAGGACGTGCGATCGTATTTTGAAAATGAGCCCGCGTCGGCTTCGTCGGAAGCCGCGCATTTTGATGCACTTGCTGCCCTGATCGAAGACTATGAGGCGAGGCATTACCCGGAGTTGGCGGCCCGCCCAAGGGGAGGCTGAATGTGAATGCATCGCAGGCGACGTTAGAAAAGACATTGCTGGAATTTTACCGCTGGGCGCATTTCACGCCATCGTGCGATGTTCTTGCTGGATGTCGATTATTCCGAGCTTCGGGATATGATGGCAGCGCATGAGATCGCGTTGCCGGAATTGAGCGATGCGGAAGCCGCTTCTGAAGGCCGCAAGATGGTAGCTTTTCTGGCGACAGAATTGTATTGTTGCGGTTCTAAGGCCTCATGACATACCGCTGCAACTGCGAGCTATCCGGCAGAAATTTGTAGCTTCGATCCTTAAAGACATTTCACTGATGCCGGCCTTTGGAGAGAAACGTGACCCGTATTGTGGTGAGTGCGCATTTCTCATACGCGATTGAGAGCGAAGACCTTGCCTCGTGGAAGGAAGCCGGGGGGCGGGAGACGGATGAGGATTCCGTGCCTGCCGATTTTCAGCGCGCAAATCGTGCCGGCCCCGATTACGATCCCGCCTATTTTGAAAAGCTCGATGCCCTTGTCGAAGAGGGTTTTGGCGACCTTGGTGAATTGAAGCCGATGTCGACCTGAGCGGAAGCTTCCCCTTGAGCCCGAGCGATTGTTACGATACCAGCGTCGTCCCGCTCCCAAGGAGGTGGGACTTTGTCTGGTGTGCATTTCCGCATGTCGAAAAACCCTTCGCGCCTAGTCCCTATTACAGGCCATGTATTGTTAGGCAGGCCGGATATCGCGAACTTGGAAAGACCGGAACGAACATCCCCTGGGTCAGTATTCTCTATTGCACCAAACAACTGGACAGGCTTGATGAATACAGTTTCATCATCGACGATCCCGATCACCTGAAAGAATGTGGTCTGCGACTGGAGACTCTGGTGGTTACCAACCGAACTTCCGGCCTGCCCTGGATGGCGCTGTTTTTCGATCGCCGAAAGTCGGATAACAAGGGGCCGGTCATCGGGGTCCTGCCTGCAGTTCTGAGGGCCAAGGTTCTTGCGCTTCGTTCTGATTTTTAGGCTTCCTTCCTTGTCTGACGATTTCGTCATTGTGGTGATCGCAATGGCAGGTTTTCTCCGGCTTTCTGTGGTGAAGTGCCCATGATCCGATCTCTTGTAATCTTCCTTCTCGTTTCTGCCTCTGTCCTCTCATCCGCTCCGTTGAGCCTCGCGGCATCCGGGGCACCCCAAGCCACCCAACCCGCATCCCCCGCCATCGGCAACCGCGCCCTCAGCCACGTCGTCGCCACGTCTTCCGAACACAGACAAGCGCTCGTCGCGCTCTTTCGTGGTCGCCGCGACCTGCCGGAATGGGTCCGCAGCATCATCACCAATGCGCGGTATGTCACCGGCGTGTCGCGCGTCGTCACGCTGCCGGAGGGTGCTTTCGAACTGTTCGGCGCCTGTGATCCGCGCGATTGCGGTAACAGCCATATCCGCATCCTGTTTTCGCCGGATGGGACAAAGGTCTGGGCGCGGCTGATCGATCCGAAGGAGGGCCAGCAACTTCTGGGTGAGCCAAGCCCTGATCAATTGCGGGCGCTGATGGCGCCGGGCATATGAGGCCTTGTTATTTATGACGTTTCGGTGACGCCGCTTAGGGCGTCAAGCAAAATCGAAAAGGTAAATCTACCCAATATTTCAGAATGTTCCCAAAAATGGTTTTTTGATTTTGAACCTTTCACCCATTTGTGGGAGGACGAAAAGCCGTTAGCGGTTTATTAATGATTTCAACAAGGGCGGACCACCGGGGCGCGTATTCAATGCAACCGGTCTTGTCTGTAGAAACCCCCCGACCAGGTTTTCCTGTCTTGGTCGGAAGGCTTTGCGGGGCCGGAGCAGGCGGCCCCGCAAAGCCTATTTTTTGGGCCAAGGCGGTCATTTTTCCTATTCAGCATCTAAAAATGCCTCGCCTGGCCGGGTGGTTTCCGCAGGTCTGTCATACAGACACCAGCCGCAGGCCTGTGCCCCACGGGTCGGTCACTTCAAACCCGCTGCCATTCGCCAAAGCCTTTGGCGCAAATCCGGCCGCCTCGAAACGTTGCCTCTGGGCATTGAGCGTGTCTTCGTCAGCCACGGTGAGAGAAAACCACGCAAGCCCCGTCCGTCCGCTTTCGCGGTCGCCGGCACCCTTGCTGTGCCACATGTTCATCGCCACGTGGTGGTGGTAACCCCCCGATGACAGGAAGGCCGCGTCCTCGCGCCCCTTGCGCGTGTGAACCAGTCCGGCCGCTGCGCCGTAAAAGGCATCACCCTTGCGAAGATCGCCGACCTTCAGATGCATATGGCCGATGCGCATCAGGTCGGGCGCGCCGGTAAACGTGTCCCTGGTGGTATCGACAAGTGCCAGAATGCCGTCGACATCCAGCTGTTGCGTGCCCATTGTCACCACGCCGTCCGTCCATTGCCAGCTTTCCCGCGGGCGGTCGTGATAAACCTCAATGCCGTTGCCTTCCGGATCGGTCAGGTAAACCGCCTCGCTGACATTGTGATCGGCAAAACCGCTGACCGGCACCTGTGTCATGGCGATATGCACCAGCCAGCGCGCCAGTTCCTCGCGGTTCGGCATCAGATAGGCGACATGGTAGAGGCCGGCGCTGGTGATCGGTTCGATCTTTGCATCGGCGGCAGCGATGAGGTGCAGGAGCGGTGTCTTGCCGGCACCGAGCGTGGCGCCTTCCGATGTGCGGGACAATTCGGCAAGGCCCAGGACCGCGCGGTAATAGGCCACCATGTTGTCGAGATTGCGCACCCGCAAGGCCACTTCACCGCAATGGATCGGCGTGGTCAGCGCGAAGGGTAGGGCCGTCGCCTCTGCCGGCGTGGCTGCACTCATGCCTTCGGCGGCAAGAGCGCCGGGAAGGGCGGCAGCGGCCGTTGTCACGCCCGCAAGCGCCAGGATGTGTCGTCTCGTCACAGGCATGGGAAGCGTCCGATTTGATTTTGCTGCTTTTGCCTATGCCTTTCCTTTGCCAGAAGCATATCACATCCTCGTATTTGGCATCGTGATGGATATTTTCTCATTGCGGCGCAGCAATCGATGGCGTGCCTTGCGTTTCCTCAGATGAGAAAATGCTGTAAGCCTTTGGCAAAAGACAAGAACAGGGCCGCGTCGGGTGGAGAGCAGGCATGGCGAAATGGGTATACCGCTTCGGCGGAGGCAAGGCGGAAGGGAAAGCCGCCGACAATGCTTTGCTGGGCGGCAAGGGCGCGAACCTTGCCGAAATGGCGAGCCTTGGCCTGCCGGTGCCGCCGGGGCTGACCATCATCACCGATGTCTGCGGCTGGTATTACGACAACGGCAAAACCCTGCCGGATGACCTGCGCAAACAGGTGCTCGATGGCCTTGCCGCCATGGAAGAGGAAACCGGCCGCATTTTTGGCGGCGATACCCGCCCGCTGCTTTTATCCGTCCGCTCCGGCGCCCGCGCTTCCATGCCGGGCATGATGGATACGGTGCTCAATCTCGGCCTCAATGACGAGACCGTGCAGGCGCTGGGCCACGATGCCGGTGATGCACGCTTTGCCTGGGATACCTATCGCCGTTTCATCCAGATGTATGCCGATGTGGTGATGGGTGTCGACCACGAGATTTTCGAGGAAATTCTCGAAGACCAGAAAGCCCAGTACGGCCACGAATACGATACCGATATGAGCGCCGTCGAATGGCAGCATGTCGTGTCGCTCTACAAGCAGATGATCGAAGAGGAGTTCGGGGAGACCTTTCCGCAAGACCCGTTCGAACAGCTGTGGAAGGCAATCGGTGCGGTGTTTGCCAGCTGGATGAACCCGCGCGCCGTCACCTTTCGCACACTGCACAACATCCCGGCGCAATGGGGCACGGCGGTCAGCGTGCAGGCCATGGTTTTTGGCAATCTCGGTTCCACATCCGCGACCGGCGTGGCCTTCACCCGCAATCCGTCCACCGGCGAAAAGTCGCTCTATGGCGAGTTTCTGGTGAATGCGCAGGGTGAGGATGTGGTGGCTGGCATCCGCACGCCGCAATCGATCACCGAGGAGGGCCGCATCGCCACCGGCGGCGAAAAACCGTCGATGGAAAAGCTGATGCCGGAGGCATTTGCCGAGTTCAAATCCGTCTGCAACACGCTGGAAGCGCATTTTCGCGACATGCAGGATATCGAGTTCACGGTGGAGCGCGGCAAGCTTTTCATGCTGCAGACCCGCAACGGCAAGCGCACCACCCGCGCCGCCATGAAGATCGCCGTCGACATGGTCGATGAAGGCGTGATCACCCACGAGGACGCCATCTGTCGCATCGAGCCGCCATCGCTCGATCAGCTTCTGCACCCGACCATCGATCCGCGCGTCGAGCGCCGTGTCATCGGCGCCGGCCTGCCGGCTTCGCCTGGGGCGGCCAGCGGCGAGATCGTGTTTACCTCCGAAGAGGCGATTGCGGCGGAAGCGGAAGGGCGCAAGGTCATTCTGGTGCGCACCGAAACCAGCCCGGAAGACATTCACGGCATGCATGCCGCCGAAGGCATTTTGACCACGCGTGGCGGCATGACCAGCCATGCGGCCGTCGTGGCGCGCGGCATGGGTATCCCTTGCGTGGTGGGTGCCGGTTCGATCCGTGTCGATGCCCGCAACGAGCGGCTGATGGGTGTTGGTGGCGTCGTGCTTAAGCGCGGCGATATCATCACGCTCGATGGGTCTGCCGGGCAGGTTCTGGCCGGCGTGGTGCCGATGATCCAGCCGGAGCTTTCCGGCGATTTCGGGCGACTGATGCAATGGGCGGACACGTGTCGCCGCATGAGCGTGCGCACCAATGCCGATACGCCGCAGGATGCCCGTGCCGCCCGTGCTTTCGGGGCGGAAGGCATCGGGCTTTGCCGCACCGAACACATGTTCTTTGAAGGCGAGCGCATCCATGTGATGCGCGAGATGATTTTGGCCGAGGACGAGGCGGGGCGAAGGGCCGCACTCGACAAGCTTCTGCCGATGCAGCGCTCCGACTTCTTCGAGCTGTTCTCGATCATGTCGGGCCTGCCCGTCACCATCCGCCTGCTCGATCCGCCATTGCACGAGTTTCTGCCCAAGACGGAGGCCGAGATAAACGATGTGGCGCAGGCCATGGGCATGGAGCCGGGATTCCTCGCCCGTCGTATCGATGCCATCCACGAATTCAACCCGATGATGGGCCATCGCGGCTGCCGTCTGGCGATCTCCTATCCCGAGATCGCCGAAATGCAGGCCCGCGCGATTTTCGAAGCAGCCGCCGCTGCCGCCACTGAGACAGGCGCCCCGGTGGCGCTGGAAATCATGGTGCCGCTGGTGGGGCTTCGCGCCGAACTGGATTACGTGAAGGGCGTGATCGATTGCGTGGCAGCATCCGTGGCGAAGGAGACGGGCCATGAGACCACTTATCTCGCCGGCACGATGATCGAGCTGCCACGTGCCGCCTTGCGCGCTCATGTGATCGCCGAAACGGCAGAGTTTTTTTCGTTCGGCACCAACGACCTCACCCAGACGACGTTCGGCATTTCCCGAGACGACGCCGCCACCTTCATTCCGACCTATCAGAAGAAGGGGATCATCGAACACGACCCGTTCGTGTCGCTAGATTTCGAGGGCGTGGGCGAGCTGATCCAGCTGGCGGCGGAACGCGGACGGCGCACGCGAAACGACCTGAAACTCGGCATTTGCGGCGAACACGGCGGCGACCCGGCCTCGATCAGCTTTTGCGAGGATGCCGGACTGGATTATGTGTCGTGCTCGCCGTTTCGTGTGCCGATCGCACGGCTTGCGGCGGCGCAGGCGGCGATCAGGGTCAGGGCCGGGGCGACACCTTCTCGCTGATCAGCGCGGCCGCACCACGACCGGCTGCTGCACGATCACCGGTCCATAGAAGCGCGGGCGGTTGTTGATCTCGTCCTGCCATTGCCGCATGTCGGCACGGCGGTCGAGATCGAGATCCAGCAGGCAGCGCGCCATGCCTTCGGTGCGTGGCTTGAAACCGTAACCGACACATCTGCTCTCATCGGCCGCGCGCCGTTCTTCCGGCGTCATCGTCTGGCAGGAAGCAAGCAGGCCGGCAAACGCGGCGAACAGAACGAGATGGTGGGGACGCATGAGGGGCACTCCGTAATGATGTCGCGCCCATGAAAAGGATGTGGGCGACGCGGTGGAATGCATTCTAACGCATTTTGTAGTGGCAGTGGAATTGGGTCTTCGTCACGCCGCCATGATTGAGGACGTGTTCCAGATCATCACTGGTATTGCCGAAGAAGCCGTTTTACAGATCGATGCGCGCAATACGTGTGGTGGCGGCCTTGAAAATTCCCACAGTATACTCTTGGATAAAGGTTGGAGCAGATCGCCATGATCTTTCTCACCTGAACGCCTTTCCGGCCTACATTCCCGGAAAGGGCATCAATCCCGGCGCGGACCTCAAGGTGACGGTGGTGTTTTCCTGCCATGTCTTTACCGAGCGTGCCAAGCATGGACAGGATCACCATATGCTGGATCATCACGGCATCAGAAGAGCTTTTGATACGGACCGTTACGCCATGTCGAAGCAGCTTGGCGACAAGATCAGGGAAAGGATCGAAAGCAACAGCCTGACGCATGCATCTCAGAGTTTTGGCGGGATCAAAAACCTGATCTTTGTTGAAATGGCGGATGGGCGCACATGGTCAGTTGTTTATTGTCTCCAGCCGCAGGCCCATAACGATATCACGATGGAAGTGCTGTCGGCCCATCCGAAAGTCATTGATGAGCGCAGGATTGCTCGCAAACAGTTGAGTTATTTTGCTCGCAAATGCCTGTTCGAGGGGCGGCGAACACCCCATAATGATTGAGGCCTGACAAGATGCCAGGCCTCGCATTCAGTTGCCCATTACCGTGGTTTACGAGACCGGATCGTCGCCGATCTGGTTGGCATGACAGCGACCTTCAAGTCAGCCTGCCTGAAGGAATTTTTAGCCAGTTTCACGCTAAAAGTCAAGGTTGCAAGCTTGGACGACCTTATCCCTTCGCCCTCACAAAATCCGCAAATGCCGCAACGAAATCGGCAAGCCGCCTGGCGATCGCCTCGTCGGTGATGTTTCCTTGCGTATCAAAAACCTTGCCGGCATTGCCCACCATCAGCCGTTTGCCCGACCATGCCTGCGCACCCAATGTGTGCAGCACCGAAAGCCATGCGTTTTGGGAAAGAAGCGTGCCGTAATTGCCGGGTGACGCGCCGGCGATGGCGAATGGGCGGCCCTTGAACACGTCCGGGATGTCGGGATGCGGGCGGGAAATCCAGTCAATGGCGTTCTTGAACACGCCGGGAATGGAATTGTTGTATTCCGGCGTGAACAGGATGATGCCGTCGGCCTCCGACATCTGTCGTTTCAGCGTGGTCACGGCTTCCGGAACACCTTCCGCCGCCTCAAGGTCGCCGTCGTAAAGCGGGATGCCGGAAATCGTGCCTTTGGTGAGCGTCACGCCATCCGGCAGATGTTTTTCAGCCGCGTTCAAGAGCGAAGTGTTGAACGATCTGTTTCTGAGACTGCCCGAGATTCCGACAAGTTTGACCATGCGCCTTCGCTCCGATTGGTTATAACAACCGTCAAATAGAGACACAGGAGGCGGCGGACAATGACGAGCGGCAAAAGCAGCACCAGCGGATTGCATCACATCACGGCGATTACCCGCAGCATTCAGGCCAATATCGATTTTTACGTCGGTTTTCTGGGGCTGCGGCTGGTGAAACGCACCGCCGGTTTCGAGGATGCCACACAGCTTCATCTGTTCTACGGTGAAGCGGTTGCCTCGCCCGGTTCGCTTGTCACTTTTCTCGCTTGGGAAGACGGATCTCCCGGCCGTGTCGGCCATGGTGCGCCGAACGAGATCGGGCTCGCCGTCTCCTGCGATGCGATCGGTTTCTGGCTGACGCGCGCGCTGCAGTTCGGCATTGCCACGCAGGGCCCGGCGCAGGAGTTTGGCGAGCCGGTGCTGCGGTTAAAAGACCCGGACGGCATCATCATCAAACTGATCGGCGTCGAGGATCTTTCCGCCTTCGGTGGCAAACCGTGGACGGGTGAGGGGATTCCTGAAGAATATGCCGTTGTTGCCCTGCGCAGCGGCACCATCCTCACCGAAAAACCGGCGGACACGATCGCATTCCTGACGACAAATTTCGGGCTGGAGGCAGGCCCGGCCGAAGGCAGCCAGACGCGGCTGACATCCGCGACCGGCGGCGTGGTCGATGTGCGTGATGCGACCGGTTTCTGGACGGCAGCTCCCGGCACCGGCACGATCGATCATATCGCGCTCAATGCTCCGGATGTCGACACCGTGCACAGGGTGGCGGAGAGTATCGAAGCGACGGACGGCGCGCCGACCAATGCGCATGACCGCAAATATTTCTATTCGCTTTATGCCCGCGAGCCGGGTGGCTCCTTGATCGAATATGCCACGGACGAACCGGGTTTCATGCTCGACGAGAGCGAGGAAGAACTGGGCAAAACCCTGTTCATTCCGCCGCACTGGCAGGATCGCGAGGCGGACAGCCGCGCCATGCTGCCGCAGTTCAGCCTGCCCGGAGAGCCGCGCATCCGTTACCGCGAACTGCCCTTCGTGCACCGTATCTTTATGCCGGAAACACCGGACGACCGGACGCTGGTTCTGCTGCATGGCAGCGGCGGCAATGAAACCAGCCTCCTGCCGTTTGCCCGTGTGGTGGCACCCGATACGATGCTGCTGGCGGTGCGGGGCCGCGCGACGGAAGAGGGCGTGCCGCGTTTCTTCCGCCGGTTCGAGGATGGGTCTTTTGACCAGAAGGATATTGCTTCCGAGGCGGAAGCCTTTGTCGAAATGGTCGGTCAGTTACGGCAGGCCTATGGCGTGGATCTGGAGAAAACGACCTTTGTCGGCCAGTCCAATGGCGCGAATTTTTTGGCCGCCGTGATGCTGCTGCATCCGGGCGTCATCCGTCGCGCCGTGCTGATGCGGCCTGTGCCGGTGCTGAGCGATATTCCGGCGGTGGAGGTTTCGAGCGCCAAGGCCGAAGTGCTGATCGTGGCCGGCAATGCGGATGCCCACGCGGCGGATGCGTTGAAGCTGATGGAGATTTTGGCGGCGCGGTCTGTCGAGGTGACGATGATGACGGTCGAGGCCGGGCACGATGTCGTGGAAGCGGATCGTGGTGTGGTGGGCAAATGGCTGGCGCGGTGAGGGGACTGATCGAGCTGGTCAGCGCCCAAACAATTCTGAATGCGAGCCCAGCCGAACGAATTCGACATAATCGTCGTCGCAGGTGTAGACGAGCAGAAAATCGCCGCCGATATGGGCTTCGCGGGCACCGTGCCATTCCTTACCGGAGAGGGCATGGTCTCGCCATTTGGGGCCGAGCGGCTTTTTCAGCATGATCAGCAGCATCAGTTCGATGGCGCGGTTCATATCCGTCTTGCCGGCCTTGTTGTAGCGCTCCCAGTCTTTTCGAAACGGTTGCGTATAATCGCATGCGCGGGGCCGGGGCACCCGACGGGCATCGCTATGTTTTTTGCCGTCCTTCGCCATTTACTTCGGCTCGCTGCAAAATCTACTTGCCGTTCAGATCGGCGAAAAGCGCTTCCGGCGTTTCAAAACGTGCCTTGCGTGCCTTTCGGATATCGCGCGCTTCCTTGAGGGCGGCACGCGTTTCTTCATTCGGGACTTTTAGTTCCAGCGGAAAGCTTTGGGTGGCGGCAACACGATGCAAAAAGATCCGCACAGCATCCGACATGGTCATTCCGAGTGCATCCAGCACTTCGGAAGCGTCTTCGCGGATATCGTCATCGACGCGGACATGCAGCATTTTCGTGGCCATCGGCTTATGCTCCGTGGTGGCATCAATCGCTGTAAATATGTATCTCATATGAGAGACAGTCAAGCGCGCGGTACAATGCGAATGCGGCGTATTCCCTCAACCTGCTTTCGGCAATTCCACCCGCGCCTCGAACCCGTCCGCACGCCCTTCCGCCGGTGACAACAGCACCAGTTTTCCGCCCATCTGCCCCAGCAACCGTTCCACGATCGAGAGACCCAAGCCCGAACCGGCGGCTTCCGTGCGCCCTCGCGAAAAGCGTTTGCGGATGGTGGCGAGTTCACCTTCGCTCATCACCGGTGAAGCGTTGACGATGCGCACCGGACCGCCATTGTCGAGAAACACTTCGACCGGCGTGCCCGGCCTGCCATGCACCAGCGCGTTTTCGATGAGATTGCGCAACACGATGGCAAAGGCGTCTTCGCTGAACGGGCCGGTGAGCTTTGCCCCCTCGGCGCGATGCAGAATGAGGCGTTGCGGTTCGTTCATGCCGCGCCAGAAATCGGTCAGCACCATGTCGAGAACACGGGTCAGGTCGACGGGCTTGTCAGTGATGCCTATGCCCGCTTCGGCGCGCGACAATTGCAGCAGTTTTTCGGCGAGATGGCTGAGGCGGATGAGTGAGGCTTCGATCTGGCCGGCGCGGTGGCGATTGGTCGGGTCGCGCAGTTCTGAGATCAGCATCTGCGTCTGCGCCAAGGCGCCTGCGATCGGCGTGCGCAGCTCGTGGGCGCTGTTGGAGGTGAATTCGCGTTCGGCATCCAGCGCCGTGCGCAGGCGTGTCATCAGGAAGTTGACCGAAGTGGCGATCGGCTGCAATTCGCGCGGCAGGTTGGAAGGATCGATCGGCTCCATATTGCCACCATCCTTGCTTTCGATGTCGCGGCGCAGATCGCCCACCGGCTGTACGGCGCGGCGCACCACGAGCCAGATGGCGATGCCGCTGACCGGGATCAGCAAGGCAAGCGGCAAAAACAGCGCGATTGCGCCTTCGCGCAGGGCTTCCTCGCGATTTTCGAAAGCGTCTGCCACCTGGATGAAGACCTGTGCATTCTCATCGGTGGCGGTGTAGAACTGGTAGGTGGCGTTTTTCCAGAAACCGGCCTTGAGCGGCGTTTCGAACGCCTGTTCCGGCGCGTCATGCGAGCGGATCAGCACGCGGCCTGATGCATCGCGCACCTGATAGATCAGGTATTCGCGGTCACCGCTGGAATTGCCGGTCTGCAATTGTTGGGGCGCGGTGCTGGGGCGGTTGTCGTCAGGGCCGCCGAGCATGCCTCTGTGTTCGAGGTCGTCAACGACCAGCGGCACCAGCCGTTCGGCGGTGTCCTGCAATGTGCCGTCGAACATTTCGGCATATTCCTCCTCCATCACCACGAGGCCGAGGCCGACGGCAAGGAGCCAGAGCAGCGCCATCATGGCAGTGATGGAAAAAATCAGCCGGCGTGTCATCGACGGGCCGGTCGCCCGGGCAAACGGGTTCATTGCTCACGCCCCAGCCGGTAACCGACGCCGCGCAGCGTCGCGATATGGTCGCGGCCGAGTTTCTTGCGCAGCCGGCTGACATAGACTTCCACTGTGTTGCTCTCGATTTCCGAGCCGAAGGCGTAAAGCGCTTCCTCGATCTGGGCCTTGGAAACGACCGCATTCGGGCGGGCGGCGAGCGCATCGAGCACCGCCCATTCGCGGCCGGACAGAGTGATCGTTTCGCCAGCGGCCGTCACACGGCGGTCGGCAGCGTCGATTTCCAGATCGCCGACTTTGACCAGCGACACGGGCCTGCCACTGTAGCGCCGGCTGACGGCCAGCATGCGGGCGGTCAGTTCGCCGAGATTGAAGGGTTTGACGAGATAATCGTCGGCGCCGCTGTTCAGCCCTTCGATACGGTCGGAAATCTGGTCATGGGCGGTGAGGATGATGACCGGTGTCGTGCCGCCCTGGCCGCGGAATTTTTTGAGCAGATCGATACCGCTGCCATCCGGCAGGCGCAGGTCGAGAAGCACGAGACCGTAGGCGGTGGTGGCCAGCGCCGCACCACCTGTGTCGATCGTCTTCATCCAGTCGACGGCATGGTCACTGGCCGCCACATGGTCACGCACCGCTTCGCCGAGCGTCGCATCGTCCTCGATCAGAAGAACTCTCAAACTGCCTGCTCCATCCCGGCCCGCATGCCAGCGTCCACTCGGGTACGACGATATCCTGTAACCCGTATCTAGCAGAGATGGGGCCAAAATTTCGAGTGGGGATGGAGCGCTGGCGGGGTTCATGGTCACAAAAGCCGGGAAAGGATGACGAAAGCCGCCATCAATCCGTTGGCGGCAAGCAGGCAGAACACCGCAAACGAGCCGAGATCCTTGGCATTCTTGCCGGTTTTGGACCATTCCGGCGAGATGCGGTCGATGATTTCCTCGATCGCCGTGTTGAGGGCTTCTGCGGCGATCAGGGCGAGGAACAGCACGGCCATCGACACGTATTCGGAGAGGTTGGCACCGACAAAGGCGAAACCGCCGAAAATGCCGATGGCGGCCAGCAGTTCGTGGCGGAACGCGGTTTCGCCCAGCAGCCTTGCGGCACCACCCAGCGAATAGCCGAGTGCTGCCGCAAGGTGCCGACTGCCGGTCACCTTGCCGATCGGCGGGTGGGTGCCGATCGGTGGTTTCGGAGAAGCGGATCGGCTGGGGATTGGACCGTCGCTCCGTTTGGTGACCGGTTTGCTGACCTTCCCGAAGGAGCTGCAATCGGGAAGGGTCATGAGTTTGCTCCACTCACCGGCGCGCGGCAGGCGGAAAGCACGTCGAGTTTTGGCGTATAGACCGAAGTTTTCACCGCCATCAGCCCAAGCGCCGTGTGGAACAGGTTGTCATGCGAGGCGTCTTCGCCGGCGCGTTTGGTCACGCAGCCGGCATCGACGGTGGCCTTCATTTCCGCGCCCTGCCACAGAACGAAGGGCACATGCGTCTGCTGCGAAGGGGCGATGATATAAGGCGCGCCGTGCAGGTAAAGGCCGTTTTCACCGAGCGATTCACCATGGTCGGACATGTAGATCATCGCCGGGTCGATGCTGTTTTCGCGTGCCTTCAGGTGGTCGATGACCGAGGCCAGGATGTGGTCGGTATAGAGGATGGTGTTGTCATAGGTATTGACCACCGCCTGCCGGTCGCAGGTGCCGATTTCGCCGGTCTTGCATTCGGGCGTGAAACGGGCGAATTCCGGCGTGTAACGCTGGTAATAGGCCGGGCCATGGCTGCCGAGTTGGTGCAACACCAGCACGCTGTCGCCCTTCACATTCGAAAGCCATGTATCGAGCTGGTCGATCATCGCATCGTCCAGGCATTCATTGGCCGTGCAGAAGCGCGGATCATTGGCGTTGGAGAAGGAATGCATGGTGGTGCGGTCGGCGACATTTTTGTCTCCGGTATTGTTTTCCCACCATTCGGTCTTGATGCCGGCATGGCCGAAGACGTCGAGCAGGTTTTCGTTGGCAAGACCGGCGCGATGCGAATAACCGCTGCGTTTCAGGTTGGAGAACATGCAGGGCACGGAAACGGCCGTCGCCGTTCCGCAGCTCGATGTCTGCGAAAAATAGGTGATGTCGCGTTTCTTCAGTTCCGGGTTGGTGTCGCGGGCATAACCGTTCAGCGAAAAATTTTCCGCACGCGCGGTTTCGCCGGTGACGATGATCAGCACGCGCGGTTTGCCCGACGCGGTCGGACCGGCCACCGTGGCATCGGTGCCGAGCGGGGCGGCGACGATGTTCTTGTCGGCCTCGGAGGCGAGCGCGAAACCGACCGCGCTGCCCATCGGCACGAACGGGTTGAGCGTCATGATCAGGTCCTTGTGCAGGCGGGTGACGGCCGCGATCGACCGCGCGCTGCTGACGCCGCAGGCAAGCGCCAGCAGAAGCAGCGGCACGATGGCGGTGAGGTTCCAGCGGACCTTGGCGAGGAAATTGCGGTGTTTGACCTGAACGAAGGCGATCATCAGCGAGGGCAGGAGACCGAACACGGTCATGTGCAGGATATAGGCAGGCGTGATCAGGTGACCCGCTTCCGATGTCGTGGTTGTCGCGGCGTTGCGGATCATGTCGACATCGATGATCGTGCCGAAACCGTCCATGAACCACGAGGCCGATGCGGCGGAAAGCACCATCACGATCAGCAGCGGTTTGACCAGATATCTGACCGAAATCGCGATGGTGAAGGCGGTAAACAGGCAGGTGAGCCCGAAGACAAAGGCTGCAAGCGACAGGTGATTGTCGAAATAGGAAAATGCCCGCGAAAGGAATGTGCGATTGGTGAAGGCAATCAGATAAAGCGCCGTCATCGCCGCCAGCGTGATGCTGCCGATCTGCGGACGGGCAAGCTGCCATGACGGGCGGCCGGCGGAATGGGACAGATTATGCATGGACAAGGGAAAGCTCCCGGCAGTTTCGATTGCCGGCGAAATCGCACCCGATCCTGACAGTCACCTGAATGTCATAAAACTTGCCGCCGCGTGCTTTCCTTCAGGTGGCTGTCAGCTTCGCGGTCCATTCATGGCACCATCGCAGCAGGAGTTGGTGTCCGGTGAATAGTCTGAAAGCCCGTCCGGGTCTGGTTTATGTGGCCGTCCTCGTCTTGCTCGTCGTCTCCATTCCCATGCTGCGGGCGGAACGTCATAGTCAGTCCTTACAGGCCTGGCCGGCCGGCATCAGCCAGCCGCATCGCGGTTTTTCCGGCTGAGATTAATGGACGCCGCCTCTGTTGCAGGCTTGCGATTTCCACGGTCGACGGGATCGCCTATAAGGGCGAAGCGCCTGTAACCGGAAAATCCGCATGACCGTCCGTTTCGTTCGTCCCGTTTCCCAGTCGGCCCATGCTGCCCGGCGTATCGGCCTGGCGGCGCTTGTGCTGTTCCTGATCGCGCTGGTCGCGCACCGGTTCGGGCCGCTGACAGGGCCGGATTTTGTCGCCATCCTGCTGTTTTCCTCGGCTATCGCCTTGGTGGCGGTGCTGTTTGCGGTGATCGGTCTCATGCGTTTGTGGCAGGTGGGTGCGGAAGGCGGCGTCGCGTCCGCCTGGGCGCTGGCCTATGCCGCGCCACCGGTGGTGCTGGTGGTCTTTGCCGCGACACTCTATTTTTCCACGCCGCCGCTTTATGATGTCGCGACCGATGTCGCCGATCCGCCGGTCTGGATCCGCGAGCCTCACGCCGATCAGCAATGGCTGCAGCGGGCCACATTGGTGACACCGAGCGACCGGCAATTGCAGCTGACCGCCTATCCGGAACTGACCGGCCGCCGTTACGAAGGCGCTGCCGACCGTATCTATGAAGCGGTGGCAAAGGTGGCGAAATCGACGCGTATTTCGCTCGACCTCAAGCATGGCATGGAACTGGTGGAGCCGGACATTACTGAAAAACCGGCGCCGAAAACACGGGCCGAAAGCGGCGCCGTGCCGGACAATATTCCGATCCCGTTGCCGCGTCCGGACCAGTTGCGGCCGGGCAAAGCGCTCGTCGAGGAAATCGGCAGGCCCGGCGATGTGATCCTGCAGGGGCAGACGCGCACGCTGATCCTCGGCCTGCGTTTCGACGTGGTCATCCGCCTGCGCGAAGAGGCCGAGACGACCATGGTCGACATGCGCGTCGCCTCGCGCTACGGCGGCCATGATCTCGGCCTGAGCGCCGATATCGCGCAGGGTTTCTTGCGGTCGCTGGATTCGGAATTGCTGGGGCTGGCGGTAGATTGAGGAACCGCTCTAATAACCCACTTCGGCAGGAATGACTGCCGGACATCGGACAATCATTTTTGCAACGGTCGCAACAATCGGATCATTGTAACCTTGCGCCTTCAGCAGGAACTCAAGGCATTCCAGCAGGGCCTTGAGCTTGTTCTGCGGCGCCGTCGGAACAGCGGCTCTCGTAAAGCGCTGGGGTTGTTTCTGAAAGCTGCGGTTGAACAGCCGGTCGTGGTGCGCACAGTCATTTCTGAGGTCGATCAGGACGCGAATCCAGTTCTCCAGCACGGCGTAGTTCGGCATGCCGAAAGCTGTGGTCAGATCGTTGTGAACCGGTGTGGACAGCTGATCCAATACGTGGCTGAGGTTGCCGAAGGTCAAAAATTCTTTCATCACCCAGATGGGCGGTATCATCGGCGGATTGTATTCGTCGAAATAGTGTCGCGCTCTCTGATCGGTCTTTTTGTAGAATATATCCGACAGGCGCCCCACTGCACTCGCCCGCATTTTTGAGGTTCGATAAGCGGCACTGTCGAAACAGGGATGTGAGCCATATTGGCGTGACAGAATTTCGGACAATTGGTTGCGAAGCACGATTTCAAACCGGCCGAGATGTCGGAAGCAAAATGCCCTCAATATTTCATCGAATTCGTACAGGGCGATGATGTCCCTGAATTTCGTGCCCGGGATAAAGGGCTTTCCGGGCATGCTTAATTGACGGCGACTACGGAAATAGATGCGAAGGCGTTCATACCCAACCTGGGCGATCTTCTTTTCGGCATATTGGCGCGTGCGCCCCGGCAGCGGCATTCCGCAATCAATGAGGTGTTGCGCGAGTTGGGCCGGTGTCTGATGCGGCTTCGTGTAAGGTCTATGCGCCATCGCTCATGGAGCCTTAAACGCAAAAGGGCCACCCTGTTGCACTCCTTGCGGACGTGTGGTGACCCGTAGCGAGAAAAATATGCCCATTCCCGCCCCATAAAGCAAGAGGTACCGCATCAGTGCCTCTTTCCTATCCGGCGTTGGCACTGCAATCTATCGTGGATTTTATGGGTAATTCCGGCGTTTCACCGATACTGAGGCGCAGCCGCCATGGAAGCATCGTTACGCCACCCGGTATTCGCCGAGCAGCGATGGCGGGCCATCGGTCGATACCATGCCTTTTTCCACCAGATCTTCCAGATGCGCCAGAACCGAAAGGGCGGCCGCGCCATGCAGGCGGATATCGGTGCGGGCATAGATCACCTTGACCATGTCCGATATCAGCCGGTCGCCGCCGCGAATGCGCTCCAGGATCGCCCGTTCGCGCATGCGACGATGGGTGCGGAGCCCTCGCAAAAAAGACCGCGGCTCCATGACCGGGCCGCCATGGCCGGGGAAAAAGATATGGTCGTTTCGCGCAAGCAGCTTTTCGACCGAGGCCATGAAATCACCCATCGAACCATCTGGCGGGGCGACGATGGTGGTGGCCCAGGCCATGACGTGATCGGCGGAAAACAGGATGCCGGTGCCTTCGAGTGCAAAGGCGGAATGATTGGCGGTGTGGCCGGGTGTGTGCACGGCTGAAAGCGACCAGCCATCGCCTTCGATGGTGGCGCCTTCGGCAAGGGCGATGTCGGGCACGAAATCCGTATCGGAGCTTTCGGCGAACGGATTGATCTCGCCGGCATGCAGCGGCCGTGCCGCCCGGTGCGGACCTTCCGCCACCGTCAACGCGCTGGTCGCGTCTTTCACGCGGGCCGCGAGCGGCGAGTGGTCGCGGTGGGTGTGGCTGACAAAAATGTGGCTGAGTTTTCTGGGCCCGAGCGCCTTCATCAGCGCATCGAAATGCGCCTCGTCTTGCGGACCGGGATCGATCATGGCGACGGTGGAGCCGGTGCCGATAATATAGCTGTTGGTGCCGGTGAAGGTGAAGGGCGAGGCATTGCCGCAGGTGATGCGCTGAACGCCCGGTGCGATCTCGATGGCATGACCATGGGCGGGGATGAATTCGCGGTCGAAGGTGACGTCGTCGGTGTCTGACGGCGTTTTGTCTTCCGTGCGTGTATCGTCGTCCATGGTTGTCTCCTTCATGCGTGATGCGGTCTAGCATGGCGAGGTGGGCGGGGCGAGGGACGCATGGAGAGTAGGCAGGGAATCGGATAGGGGATTTTGGTATGGGTGGCGACGGTGCCGCGTTACCCTTCTCCTCGCTTGCGGGGAGAAGGTCCGGAGCGATAGCGAGGGGATGAGGGGCCGCCACAGGCGCCGAGTTTGAAGCTTGCCCCTCATCCGCCTGCCGGCACCTTCTCCCCGTTTTGACGGGGAGAAGGGCACTTGCCGCGCCGTCTCAACACGCGCAACGCGATCGCATCAGGAACCGTCATGGCCGAACAACAACCCACATTCGATATCCGCGATCGCGACGTTTCCACCGATGACATGCGCGGCTGGTCGCGCGAAGGCCTCACCGTATCGCTGAAAAACTGCACGCTCGATGGCGCCGATCTTGCCAGTCTCGACATGCCCTTCTGGATTTTTGAAGACTGCAGACTGGCCAATGTGGATTTTCGCAGCGCCGGGCTGGAGGGTGCGAAATTCACTGGCTGCCGTGGCGCGCATGCGGATTTTGCCGGTGCCGATTTGACCGACGTCACGTTGTCCGGTTGTGATTTCAACAATGCCTCCTTTGTCGAGGCGAAAGCCAGTGACACGCGTTTTGAAGGCTGCAAGCTGACCGGTGCCGATTTTTCGCGCGTCCGTTCGCTTGGGCTGTCGTTCCGGGAAACGCTGCTTTCGGCGGCGCGTCTGCGCGGGCTTTCCTTCAACAACGAGCGGCTGGAGAAGCTGGATTTCGGCATGGCCGACCTGACCGGTTGCGATTTCCGAAAGGCGGTCTTTTCCGGCTGCAGTCTGCGCGATGCCGGGCTGGTGGATGCCCGGTTCGATGGTGCGGACCTGCGCGGTGCCGACCTTGGCGGCCTGCGGCTGATCGATGCGAAAAAGTTTCGCGGTGCGACGATCTCGAAGGATCAGGCGGGGTTGTTGCTGGCAGAGTTGGGTTTGAAGGTGCGGTAATTATCGCTCGTTGCGGCGGCCCAGATGATCTTCCCAGGCGAGCGCGGTGCGGATGATGAAATCGAGATCGTCATGCGCCGGTTGCCAGCCAAGGTCGTGCCTTGCGATCGAGGCATCGGCCACCACGAAAGCGGCATCGCCGGGGCGGCGACCAACCTCTTCCACGGCAAAATCACGGCCGGACAGGCGGCGCACGCAATCGATCACGTCGAGTACGGAAAAACCGCGACCGTAACCGCAATTGGCCACAAGCGAGGTGCCGCCCGAACGCAGGCGTTGCAGGGCTTTCAGGTGGGCGTCGGTGAGATCGCTGACATGGATGTAATCGCGGATGCAGGTGCCATCCGGGGTGGGGTAGTCGTTGCCAAAAATTTGCAATTTCGAGCGGCGGCCCAGGGCGGTTTCGCAGGCGACCTTGATGAGATGGGTGGCCCCTGCCGTCGACTGGCCGGTGCGGCCGCGCGGATCGGCGCCGGCGACGTTGAAATAGCGCAGCGCCGTATAGGTGAAATTATGGGCGGCGGCTGTGTCGCGCAGCATGATCTCGGTCATCAGTTTCGACGAGCCGTAAGGGGATTCCGGGTTGAGCGGAGCGTCTTCCACGACGGGCGCGGCCTCACGCGGCGTGCCATAAACGGCGGCGGTGGAGGAGAACACGAAATGCGGCACACCGGCCTCGACGGCGGCGCGGATCAGCGCCTGTGATTTGACCGTGTTGTTTTCGTAATAGCTGAGCGGATCACGCACGGAATCCGGCACCACGACGGAGCCGGCGAAATGGATGATGGCATCGATGGCATGGGTATCGAAGATTTTTGCCAGAAGCGCGCGGTCGGCGATATCGCCTTCGTAGAATTTTGCCTCGGGCGCCAAAGCCCAGCGAAAGCCGGTGGAGAGGCGATCGATGACGACCACGTCCTCGCCGTGGTCGAGCAGTGCCCAGACCATGTGACTGCCGATATAACCCGCACCGCCGGTGACGAGAACCGCCATGCTTGAAAACCCTTCTGTCGGCCTCTTGCTGGCCGGAGTGGAATATGACGCTGTTTTTATACTTTCATTAGATTGATCGATTGTAAGCAAATCGGAGAAAAACTATCGATCCGCCGTGGCCCTGCGATCCACTCGCCTCAGCGTGTCGATAAAGGCCCTGAGTGGTGGCGGCACGTGGCGGTGGCCGGCGTAATAGAGCATCAGCCCATCCATCCACGGACACCAGTCTTCCAGAACGGGCACAAGTGCGCCGCTTTCGAGATAAGGGCCGGCGACCATCTGCGGCAGATAGGCGATGCCGAGTTTTTTGGTCGCGGCTTGCGCCATGGTTTCAAGATGATCGAGTGTGAGCGCGCCCGGCACGTCCACCACCACTTCCTGTCCGTGCCGCTCGAACTCCCAGCGAAAAAGCTTGCCGCTCGGCATGCGCAGGCGGATGCAGGCATGGTTCTTCAGGTCGTCAGGCACTTGCGGCGTGCCGCGCATTTCGAGGTATTGCGGAGAGGCGACGGTGATGAAACGGGCGCGGCCGCCAAAAGGCACACCGATCATGTCCTGCGGCACCGCATAACCGAGCCGGATGCCGGCATCGAAGCCTTCCGCGACGATATCGGTGAAGCGGCCATCGGTGACGAGGTCGAGGGTGATTTCGGGAAAACGCTCCAGAAATTCCGGCACGACGGTCTGCACCAGATGGCGGATGGCGGGTTCGCCGCCGTTGATGCGCAACACGCCGCTCGGGCGGCCGCGAAAATCGTCGATGACCGCAAGTGCCCGGTCGAGGCCGGAAAGGGCCGGTTGCAATTGCGATGCCAGCCGCTCGCCGGCTTCGGTCGGTGCGACGCTGCGGGTGGTGCGGTTGAGGAGCCGCAGGCCGAGCGTGGTTTCCAGCCCGCGCATCATGTGGCTGAGCGTGGAGGGCGACAGGCCGAGTTCATCGGCCGCCTTGCGAAAGCTGCGATGCGACACGATCGCCAGAAAGGCATCGAGATCGGATAGGGACGGGCGTTCAGGCATGCTGGTCATTCATGGGTAAATTTCACCGGTTCATGCAGGTTTGAACGGATTATAACATCAATGAGATGGGTCTATCTATCCCCTGAAGGCGGCGATCATGCCGTACAAGAAGGAGAAGATCATGGCTGACGCGACCAACAGAGAACAACAAACCTGGTTCATCACCGGCACGTCTTCCGGTTTTGGCCGCATCCTCACCGAAAAACTGCTGGCACGCGGTGACCGCGTGGCGGCCACCCTGCGCAAGCCGGGCGTGCTGGACGACCTCAAACAGCAGCATGGCGACCGGCTGTGGATCGCCTCGATGGACCTGACGGATGTGGCGGCGGTGAAGGCGACGGTTATCCAAGCATTTGCCGAACTCGGCCGTATCGATGTGGTGGTTTCCAATGCGGCTTACGGCCTGTTCGGCGCCGGCGAGGAGGCCAGCAGCGAGCAGATCCGCCATCAGATCGACACCAACCTGATCGGTTCGATCGAACTGATCCGCGCTGTGCTTCCGCATCTGCGCGCGCAGGGCGGCGGACGCATTCTGCAGGTGTCGTCGGAGGGCGGGCAGATCGCTTATCCGAATTTCTCGCTTTATCACGCCACCAAATGGGGCATCGAAGGGTTTGTCGAATCCGTTGCGCAGGAAGTGGCACCTTTTGGCATCGGCATCACGCTGGTCGAGCCGGGTCCGACCAAGACCGATTTTGGCCGTGGTCTGGTGAGCGCCGAACCGATGGCGGAATACGAAGATACGCCGGCCGGTGCGGTACGCCGTGGCGTTGCCGATGGCAGTTTCGAGATTACCGGCGATCCGGAAAAAATGGTGGATGCGATGATGGTCGTGGCCGGTGCGGCAGAAGCGCCAAAACGGCTGGTTCTCGGCACCAGCAGCTATTACGCGATCCGGGCGGCCTTGCAGGAACGGCTGGCGGAACTGGAGGCGCAGAAGGCGGTGACCTTGGCGATGGAGTGAGGGCACGCGAAAACCACGTGGTTACCATGTGTGTCACTGGGAAGGCATCACCTTCCCATTCCGCTCAATTGCTTCAAGCCCGACAGTTCCTCCTCGGTCAGCGCCCGCGTCGTGCCCTTTTCCAGCTCACCCAGCAAAAGCGCACCGATCGCCACGCGCACCAGTCTCAGCGTCGAGATGTCGAGGCTTTCCAGCATGCGGCGGATCTGGCGGTTCTTGCCCTCGTCGAGTTCGATCTCAAGCCACGCGTTTTTGTCTCCCTCGCGCAAAAGCTCGACGCGGCGGGCGGATAAAAATTCGCCGTCATGGGTGACACCCTTGCGGAGTGCTTCCAGCATGGTTCTGTCGGGCAGGCGGTCGATCTGCACGTGATAGGTTTTCGCCACGTGGGTTTTCGGGTCGAGAAGCGCATTGGCGAATTGCGTGTCGTTGGAAAAGAGCAGCAGTCCTTCGCTTGCCTTGTCCAGTCGGCCGACGGGGGAGAGGTGGGCCTGGTCGTGGCCCTTGAGGCAATCGTAGACGGTCGGGCGGCCCTGCGGATCGTGGCGGGTGGTGACGAGGCCGCGCGGCTTGTTGAGCATCAGGTAGACGAATTGCTCCGCCGTCACCGGTTTGCCATCGACGCTGATTTTTGCCGTCTTGAGATCGACCCAGGCTTCGGTGTCGGTGATCGTTTGACCGCCGACCGTGACGTGGCCATTGCTGATCAGTTCTTCGGCCTGCGTGCGGGAGCAGAAGCCGAGTTTGGAGAGGGCGCGGGGCAGGGTGACGCGCTGGCCGTCCGGCTTTTTGGCGGGGGTGCGGGACTTGCTGGGCGTGGATGGTTTTGCGGCCGGTCTTGATGCCGGTCGTGATGCCGGCCTAGTCGGCCTTCCGGGGCGCTGGCGGGTGGGTTTCATGCGGCGGTGCCTCTTACCGATCTCCACCCTTGAGGGGGAGATGTCACCGAAAGGTGACAGAGGGGGGTAAGCAACGGTGCGGCAGATGGTTTGAAAGCGGCATTCGCGCCAGCATTACACCCCTCTGCCCTGCCGGGCTGCCGGGGTTGAACCACGGGTCTCAACCCGCTCTCCGAGCCCCCCTCAAGGGGGGAGATCGGCTGGGCGCGGCCTCCCGATGCCATATGGGGCCCGACCGGATCGGTATGCTTCTTACTCATAAACCCGGCAATCCTGCTTGAATGGTTGACCTTAGCGCCCTTGCCATTCTAATGCCGGTTCCGTCCAGCCTCCAATGGCCGAAGACGATAAAACAATTGCCATTCCCCAAAGAGAGACCGCGCGACCATGGCCGATATCACAACAGAACTGGTGACGCTTCGCGATTACTGGCGTTACGCGATCTCGCGCTTCAATGCCGCCGAGCTTGGGTTCGGCCATGGCACGACGACGGCCGGCGACGATGCTGCCTTTCTTCTGCTCGACAGCCTGAATCTGCCGATCGATACGCTGGATCCGTTTCTCGATGCGCGCCTTCTGCCGGCCGAACGCCAGTTGCTGGCCGAGCGTATCGAATTGCGGGTGACCAGCCGCAAGCCGACCTCCTACATCACCAATCACGCCTATATCCAGGGCGTGCGTTTCTTTGTCGACGAGCGGGTGATCGTGCCGCGGTCGCATATCGGCGAAATCCTGTTTTCCGAATATCTCGGTGAAAACGGCTCTTCCTTCCTGCCCGATCCCCTTCAGGTGACGAGTGCCGTCGATATCTGCACCGGCTCCGGCTGCCTTGCCGTGCTGGCGGCAAAGTTTTTCCCGAATGCGGAGATCGATGCCGTCGATTTGTCCGGCGATGCGCTGGAAGTGGCGAAAATCAACGTGACCGACCATGAGGTTTCGGAACAGGTCGCGCTCTACAAGGGCGATCTTTTTGCGCCGCTGGCGGGAAAAACCTATGACCTGATCATCACCAATCCGCCCTATGTCGACCATGCCTCGATGGCCGGTTTCCCGGCGGAACATCAGGCCGAGCCGGCCATGGCGCATGATGGCGGTGAGGATGGTCTCGATCTGGTGCGAAAGATCCTCGATGACGCCGCCAATTACCTCAATCCCGAGGGCGGCATGCTGTGCGAGATCGGCTCGGGCCGCGAAATTCTGGAGGAAGAATATCCGCATCTGGACTTCTTCTGGGTGGAGACGGCGGAATCGCAGGATGCCGTGTTCTGGATTTCGGCCGAAGCGCTCGGCGTCGAATAAAGAATAAAAGATATAAGCATATCTTTATATCGCTTGACGCGATGATCGCGCTGCGGCATGGTTGCCGCATCGTGGTTCTGCGGGCATCTGCCCGGAGCTAAGAGGGAATCCGGTGCGATGCCGCAAGGCATCCATGCCGGAGCTGCCCCCGCAACTGTAAGCGGCGAGCCGCCATCCGATGGATGTCACTGGAGAAAATGCCTGAAAGGGCGCTCCGGGAAGACGGGATGGCGGTGACGACCCGCAAGCCAGGAGACCTGCCTCGATCGATAACGTCCACGGGCGGGGTCTCCCGGTGTGCCGCATTTGCGACCGGCACGCCTGTGCCCGGTCGTGATGGCGCCATGCCGCAAACCTTGCCCATAACCTCGGGGTCAAGGAAATGACTGTTTTTACTGCCAATCTCGGTTTTCCGCGCATCGGAAAACATCGCGAACTGAAATTCGCGCTCGAAGCCTATTGGTCGGGCAAGGCCGACGCGAAAACGCTGCTCGACGTGGCGCAAAAACTGCGAGCGGAAAACTGGGCGCTCCAGAAGAACGCCGGCATCGACATCATCCCGTCCAATGATTTTTCGCTTTACGACCATGTGCTCGATACGGCCGTGATGGTCGGCGCGGTGCCGGAAATTTATGGCTGGAAGGGCGGGCCGGTTACGCTCGATACCTATTTTGCCATGGCGCGCGGTGCTGAAGGCGAGGGGCATGGCGATTGCGGCCATGCGCATCATGGCGGTGTTTCGCAGGGCGTGCCGGCGCTGGAAATGACCAAATGGTTCGATACCAATTACCATTACATGGTGCCGGAAGTGGTGGAGGATCAGGCTTTTGGGCTGACCTCCGCAAAGCCGGTCGAGCATTTTATCGAGGCCAACGCGCTCGGGATCCGTACACGGCCGGTTCTGCTTGGTCCGGTGACGTTCCTGAAGCTCGCGAAGGCGCGCGGTGCTGCCTTCAAGCCGCTCGATCTGCTGCCGCGCCTGGTGCCCGTCTATCTCGAGCTGCTGCGGCAGCTGGAGGCGGCAGGCGCCGACTGGGTGCAGGTGGACGAGCCGATTGCCGTTCTGGACCTGACGGAGGGCGAACGCCACGCCTTCACGACGGCCTATACGGAATTTGCACGCGCCGTGCCGGGCATCAAGATCATGCTGGCCAGCTATTTTGGTGCTCCTGCTGATAACCTTGCAACACTGGCCACATTGCCGGTGGCGGGCCTGCATGTGGATCTGCTGCGGGCGCCGGAACAGCTTGCGAACGTGCTTTCTGCAGTGCGGGCGGATAAAATTCTGTCGCTCGGTGTGATCGACGGCCGCAATATCTGGCGTGCCGATCTTGCCGCCGTTCTGGACCGGCTGGAGCCGGTGGCGAAACAGCGGGACAATCTGCAGATCGCGCCGTCCTGCTCGCTGCTGCATGTTCCGATCGATCTTGCGCTGGAGACGGCGCTGGATGCCGAATTGAAGACGTGGCTTGCCTTCGCGACGCAGAAGCTGGACGAGATTGCCACGCTCGGTACGGCGCTTGGTCACGGCCGGGATGCGGTGTCGGAGAAAATTGCCGATGTTTCGCAGGCGGTGGCGGCGCGGGCCGTCTCGCCAAAAGTGAAGGACGCGGCCGTGCAGAGGCGGCTGGCCGGCATCGATGCCGCAATGAAGCACCGTCACAGTCCGTTTGCACAGCGTCGTGCATTGCAGTCGCAAGCGCTGCCGCTTTTCCCGACCACCACGATCGGCTCCTTCCCGCAGACGCCGGAGGTGCGCAAGGCGCGTTCGGCGCATGCCAAGGGGGCGCTGAGCGACCTGCAATACGAAACCTTTATCGAGAAGGAGACGCAAGCGGCGATCCGCTGGCAGGAGGAGATCGGGCTCGACGTGCTGGTGCATGGCGAGTTCGAGCGCAATGACATGGTGCAGTATTTTGGCGAAAAGCTTTCCGGTTTCGCCTTCACGCAACATGCCTGGGTGCAGAGTTACGGGTCGCGTTACGTGCGTCCGCCGATCATCTTTGGCGACGTATCGCGGCCGCAGCCGATGACGGTGCGCTGGTGGTCTTACGCGCAATCACTGACGGACAAGCCGGTGAAGGGCATGCTGACCGGGCCGGTGACCATCCTGAACTGGTCTTTTGTACGCGATGACCAGAGCCGCAGCGAAACGTGCCGGCAGATTGCGCTGGCCATCCGTGACGAGGTGGCTGATCTGGAAAATGCCGGCGCGGCGATGATCCAGATCGATGAGGCGGCTTTGCGTGAAGGCCTGCCGCTGAGACAGAAGGATTGGGGCATCTATCTCGACTGGGCGGTGGAGAGTTTTCGTCTGTGCGCCAGCGGCGTCGGGGATGAGACGCAGGTGCATACCCATATGTGCTATTCGGAATTCAACGACATCATCGGCGCGATTGCCGCCATGGATGCCGATGTGATTTCGATCGAAACGTCACGTTCGAAGATGGAATTGCTGGATGCGTTTCGCGATTACGATTACCCGAACGAGATCGGTCCGGGCGTGTATGACATCCATTCGCCGCGCGTGCCGGAGATCGGCGAGATGACAGCGCTGCTGACGCTGGCGCGCGGCCGGCTGGGCGACCGACAGATCTGGGTGAACCCGGATTGTGGATTGAAGACGCGCAAGTGGGACGAAGTGCGCCCGGCGCTGGTGAACATGGTGGCGGCTGCCAGAGCCCTGCGCACCGCCGCCGGCTGAACCGGCCGGCGATCATTGAAAACCCGGAAGGCGGCCCGCAAAGGCCGCCTTTTGTCTGTCGCGCAACGGGTCAGGCCGTCTCGAACACCATGGCGTGGCCGTTGATGCAATAGCGCAGGCCTGTCGGTGGCGGACCGTCCGGGAAGACGTGGCCGAGATGGCCGTTGCAATTGGCGCAGCGGATTTCCGTGCGCACCATGCCATGTGTCGTGTCACGCAGTTCGATGACGGCATCTTCCTTCACCGGCGCGAAATAGCTCGGCCATCCGCAGCCGCTGTCGAACTTGGTGTCGGAGATGAACAGCGGTTCATCGCAGGCGGCGCAGCGGTAAAGACCCTTTTCCTTGCTGTCCCAATAGGGGCCGGTGAAGGGGCGTTCCGTACCTGCCTGGCGCAGGATGTAGTATTGTTCCGGCGTCAGTTGTTCACGCCATTCGGCATCGCTTTTCTCGATTTTCGCGGTTTTGACATCGGACATCGCCGGTTCCTTTCTGTTTTGTCTTTAGATAGGTGCGGGCTGCTTCGACGAAAAGTGCTCGAATGATCGGAGAGGGCAGGAATCATCATCGCCCGCCCTCCCGTTCCAAGACACGAAAAACGGGTGTGCAGTAACAACAAGCATTATTGTGCACTGCAGCAAGATCCCTGTGCCAATTTGGCGCACGGGCTTTCAATGCGGGGGAATGGCGGTTTTGCCGTGCACAATGCCGGCGAATCAGGCAGGATTTGCAGGGTTAAGGGGAGATGGAGATTGCGCCGCAAAGGTGCGATCGATAGGGGTGGAAGCTGGGCTGCTGGCCCGATTTTTTCGATTAAGCATGAAATTAAGCGCGTTAAGCGGATTTAAGCATGGACTGCCGACAGAATTTTGCCGCAATTCTGTCCGGGGTGAAATACCCGCGTCTCCTATTCATTCAGTAAAGCCTAAAAAAACAGAGGATGACTTTCTTTGTAGTCAAAATATTCAAAATGCAATTGGACTTCTGAGAAAACAGTGCTAATTCCTTCCTCAGTAGAGCGCTGAATTTGGTTTAACTCTCGATTGCCCTCAGTATATTTGGATTGTTGCCGATGTCTTCCTTGGATGGGCCGGTAATCTTCTATCTAAGGGGGAAACGTGAGCATCTGTCAATTTCAGGTGGCATGGCTTTACTGCCTGTCGGAGATCTAGGGGTGGATCTCAGTTCCTTGCGGACACGGCATGCAGGAGCAAGCGGCCATCGCGTCTCTGCGAAGGCAGTTCGCGGGTCGCGGCTGTCTATGGATGGAACAGGAGACTAGTATGACAGAAACCCTATCCGACAAGGGCCAGGATCTTCTCGTGGAATTGACCGCGGATATCGTATCGGCCTATGTCAGCAACCATGTGGTTCAGGTCGGTGATCTCACCGGTCTGATCTCTGACGTGCATTCCGCACTGAGCAACACGTCTTCGCCGGCACCTGTCGCGGCTGCCGTCGAAAAGCCGAAGCCGCCGGTTCCGATCAGGAAGTCTATCGAAGACGATTACCTGATCTGCCTGGAAGATGGCCAGAAGTTCAAGTCGCTGAAGCGCCACTTGATGACCCATTACAACATGACGCCGGAAGAATACCGCGAAAAGTGGGGCCTGCCGGCAGACTATCCGATGGTCGCACCAGCCTATGCCGAAGCGCGTTCGCGCCTGGCCAAGGAAATGGGCCTCGGACAGCGCCGCAAGCGCGGCAAATAAGACGCGATACGCCTGTCGCGGGTTCGTGATCGCTGGGGTGCGGTCCGGCCGGTGATGTGCCTTTTCGCGCCTTTGCAGACAAGAATATGCCGGGCAGGATCCAATGATCCGAGCCCGGTTTTTTATTGTTCGAAATGTTTGTGAGGAAAATAATCCTTTATTTTTTGTTGAAAATGGAAATATCCTAGGGAAATCAACAAGCGCTCACCAGCGCGCATATTTTGCCTTTTTGCGATTGCCTGTTATAGATGTGTGAATATATTCCTATTTATCGATGGGAGCTGTTCATGCAGACCGCATTTTCCATTCGCATCACCGGCACATGCCCGGTTCTTACCCCCGTGCCGCCGCCACGTTCGCCCTGGATCGGGGTTTCGCTCAAACATATTTGCCGCGGGGTGCGCCTTCTGGTGTGGGAGGCGCTGGTGCTGGCAAACGGCCAGATGGCCGAACTGCGCGACAGGAAGCGGATCGCCTTCCATGTGCGCCAGATCGCCATGTATGTGTGCCATGTGGCGCTGCGCATGCCGATGGGCGATATCGCCGATGCCTGCGGGCGCGACCGCACGACCGTCAGACATGCCTGCCATCTGACCGAGGACCGCCGCGACGATCCGCTGTTCGACGCCTTTGTTGCCTGTGTGGAGCGCATGGCGCTGGCGGCTTTCGGGCGCGTGGAGGAGGTGGCTCATGCCTGATTACAGGGGCAAGACGGGCGAAAAAGCCGAACGAAAGGCGCTTTTGAAACTGTTGCGCATGGTCTTGCGCGGTGAGTGCCGGATCGTGTCCGAGGACATGCAGGCCGTACGGCTGGAAAGGCAGGGTGAGGCGGTGGATTTCGATCTCACGACACTGGTTCTCTCCGTATCGCGGGGGCTGGTTCTGCGAAGCGGCCGAGCGATTGCGGCAACGCCTGCCGCGTCGGCGTTTCTGCGCCGGGCGCTTGCGGGAGGGGATGCGGAGTTTGCCGACCAGCATCGCGACATGGTGGAGGAGACGGCGCTGGTGGCGGGGGCGCGGCAAAGGGTGAGCCGCAACATCTCGGAATCGCCGCTTGCGCCTCTGGCCCGGTTGAAGGATCGTGGTGGCGAGCCTTTCCTGCCTATTGCTGCTTTCGATGCCGGCGAGCGGCTGGCCGCCGATTTTACCCGCGGGCAGATGCAGCCGCGCATTACCGCCTCGTGGGAGCCACGGCTGGAGACGAGCGGCGGCAGAAGCGGCGCGGGCGGTGCCGAGATCAGCGATGGCGCCATGGCTGCGCGCGATCGCTTTGCCCGCGCCGTGGAGGCGATTGGGCCAGAGCTTTCCGGCGTGGCGGTGGATGTCTGCTGTTTTGGCAAGGGTCTGGAAGTGGTGGAGCGGGAGAGGTTGTGGCCGGCGCGCTCTGCCAAGCTGATGCTGCGGGCGGCCTTGCTGGCGCTCGCCCGGCATTACGCGCCGGCGGCGGCTGGTGGCAGGCGACGGCATCATTGGGGGGATGGCGATTTTCGGCCGCGGATGTGAGGGGATTGGTTGCCGCAAGTGAGCCCCTCTCTTGGAATTTCTAGCACTTAGCCTTTGGCTAAGATGCTGAAATTCCATTCTCCCCCACATGGGGGGAGATAAGGACGCTGCGGGCCTAACTCTCCCCTTGCGGGAGAGGACACAAAATCATGATCTTAGCTTTAGCTAAGTCATCGATTTTGTTGGTGAGGGGCAATCTTTCCTCCAACTAAATCCTCAAGCCGGAGCCAGCGCCAAAGCCTCTTCGCGGATGCGCTTGACCATCGAGCGCAATCCGTTGGCGCGCTGCGAGGACAGGTTTTCGACCAGTCCGATGCGATCAAAGATCTCGATGGCGTCGGTGGTGGCGATTTCGGATGCCTTTTTCCCGGAATAGACGGCCAGCACGATGGCGACGAGGCCGCGCACGATATGGGCGTCGCTGTCGCCCTCGAAGGTCATCACCGGATCGGCGGCGTCATCTGCCACATGGCTGACGAGCCAGACCTGGCTGGCGCAGCCGTTCACCTTGTAACGGGCGTCACGCTTGTCATCGGAAAGCTCCGGCAGAGCCTTGCCGAGTTCGATGACGTAGCGGTAACGGTCTTCCCAATCGTCAAGAAAGGCAAAATCGTCGATGATGGTTTCGAGGCTGGCCATATGCACTCCTGCTTTTCATCGCTTCATATAGGCGGGATAGGCCGCGGGCAAAACCTAAATGTGGTTTTGGTCATTCGGTCTGCGTGGTTGCGAAAGCCCCGGCATTTCCCATATTCGAGGGAGCCGATCGATCGAGCCGGAGGTTTTCATGTTCCATTTCGACAACAGCTATACCCGCCTGCCGGACCGGTTTTATGCCTCCGTCTACCCCGAAGCGGTGGAAGGCCCAAAACTCATAAAATTCAACGCGGTTTTGGCCCGCGAGTTGCAGCTCGAACCTGAGAGTTTTGGGCCCGATGCCGATGAAAACCGGCTGGCGGCGATTTTTGGCGGCAATGTCCTGCCCGCCGGCGCCGAGCCGATCGCCATGGCCTATGCCGGCCACCAGTTCGGCAATTTTGTGCCGCAGCTGGGCGACGGCCGCGCGATCCTGTTGGGCGAAGTGATCGATGTGAACGGCAAACGCCGCGACATCCAGCTGAAAGGCGCCGGGCCGACGCCGTTTTCGAGGCGGGGTGATGGGCGTGCGGCGCTCGGGCCGGTGCTGCGCGAATATATCGTTTCCGAAGCGTTTGCCGCTCTCGGCATCCCGGCCACGCGGGCGCTGGCGGCGGTGGCGACCGGCGAGGCGGTCTATCGCGAGACCCCGCAGCAGGGCGCTGTTTTCGTGCGCGTGGCGGCAAGCCATGTGCGCATCGGCACGTTCCAGTTTCTGGCGGCCAGAGGCGACAATGACGGGATAAAACTGCTGGCCGATTATGTGATCGAGCGGCATTATCCTGACCTGAAAACGGAGGAAAATCCGTATTTTGCGCTGTTGCGCAGTGTTGCTGAGCGGCAGGCCAAGCTTGTGGCGCGCTGGCTGGGCGTCGGCTTTATTCATGGGGTGATGAACACCGACAACATAACGATTTCGGGCGAAACGATCGATTTTGGACCTTGCGCCTTTCTCGACGAATACGATCCGATGAAGGTGTTTTCCTCGATCGATGCGCAGGGGCGTTATGCCTATCGCAACCAGCCGGGCATCGCCCAGTGGAACATCGCGCGGCTGGCGGAATGCCTGTTGCCGCTGGTCGATGCCGACGAGGAAAAAGCGGTGGAGGCGGCGAACGGTGTGCTGAAGGAGTTTGGCGAGCGGTTTCAGGCGGCGTGGCTGAGCGAGTTTTCGCAGAAGATCGGTTTGTCGGGTGAGGAAGAAGGCGATGGCGAACTGGTGCAGGGGCTGCTTTCCGCCATGCACAAGGGCGAGGCGGATTTTACGCTGACCTTTCGACGGTTGGCCGATGCCGTGACGCCGGAAGGTGACGTGGCGTTTCTTGACGGATTTTCGGATGCGCCTATGGAGGCTGGTGTGACGGTCAAGGCGGCGGCGTTGGAATGGCTGGTGCAATGGCGTCTGAGGCTGGAGCGCGACGGGCATGGCGCAGAGGCGCAGCGGGCTGCGATGCAAGCCAAAAATCCGGCGATCATTGCCCGCAATCACCGGATCGAGGAAGCCATTGCGGCGGCTAATTATGGTGATTTCAGCTTTTTCGAGCGGCTGACGCAGGCGCTGGAAAAGCCGTATGAGGACCAGCCGGAATTCGCCGACCTGATGACGCCGCCGACGGTGGATCAGCGGGTGCTGCGGACGTTTTGCGGGACGTGATGGACGCCGAAGCAAATGATTGTGTTTTAACGTATTGTGCCCCGTGATTGTTGACAATCGGACATATGTGTCCGATGTTGGGTCGTTGGCAATGGTGGCGTGGCATATGGAAAAGCGTGACCGTTTCATTGCCGAGATAAGGGCCGATGCGAAAGCCAGAGGCTTATCCTTCCGCATCGAGAAGGGGCGCGGCAAAGGCGGGCACGCGATGCTCTGGGTGGGGGAGAGGTTTACGACACTTCCGAGCCGCGAGGTCGACCCGAAGACGGCCGCAAAAATTCGCAAGGCGCTTGGGCTTTGAGCGCCGGGTTTCAGTTCCGGAGATCGACTGTTGAAGACCTATAGATACCCAGCCACGTTTGAAGCGGGCGAAGAGCCGGGCATTATCGTGGTCAGCTTTGCCGATGTGCCGGAAGCCATCACCGAAGGTGACGATGCTGAACAGGCAATGGAGAATGCGGCGGATGCACTCGGACATGCGCTGCTGACATATTTGAGGCTGGGCCGGCCGCTGCCGCACCCCGGCAAGCGAGATGACAACATGATTGCGCCGCCAGCCGATATCGTTGCCAAGCTCGCTCTGCTGGAAACTTTTGCGGGAGCGGGTATCACCCGTACCGAGCTTGCCCGTCGTCTGGGCAAGGATGAAAAGCAGGTCCGCAGAATTTTGGACCCCATGCATGGCACCGATATTGCCACGCTTGAGGCTGCCATAGCCGCGATGGGCAGGCGGCTCGTCATCGGCCTTGAGGCTGCCTGAGAGATACGGATGACCACTGTGCGGTGGTCTTCCTCTGACCTATCGCAGCCTTTTCCCATCCGCGCCGATCACCGCTTCGCCATCCTCCTTGGAAAACGGTCCCTTATGCGTGTCCGGCAAAATGTCCAGCACCAGTTCCGACGGACGAGCCAACCGCGTGCCAAGCTCGGTCACCACAAAGGGGCGGTTGATGAGGATGGGGTTTTCGAGCATGGCGTCGAGGAGCGTGTCGTCCGAAAGCGCCGGGTCATCGAGGCCGAGTTCGGCATAGGGCGTGCCTTTTTCGCGGATCGCTTCACGCACCGAGAGGCCGGCTTTCCAGATCATCTCCATCAGTTCGGCACGGCTCGGTGGCGTCTGCAGATAGTCTATGACCTCGGGTTCGATGCCGGCATTGCGGATCAGCGCCAGCGTGTTGCGCGACGTGCCGCAAGCGGGGTTGTGGTAGATCTTGGCAAACATGGGCGTGTTCTCGCTCAAGGGGTTTGTCTCACCGTTCCGGCAGCGCGGCGATTGCCTTTTCGATCTCCGGCAGGAGCGTGTCGGGCAAGGGCAGGACCGGGCGCGGCGGCTGGGCTTTGGTCAGGCCGAGAAGGTTGGCGGCAGCATAGGTGACGCGCAGCCCGCCATGTGCCCGGAACAGCGCCCAGAGCGGCTCGAACATGGCGTTGATGCGGGCGGTTTCGGCCTCGTTCTTTTCAAGCGCTGCCTTGGTGAGAGCTGCGGCCGGATGCGGCAACAGGCCGCCGATCACGCTGTACCAGGCATCGGCACCGGCAAGGAGAGCCGATCCGGCATGCCAGTCGCCGCTGTAACCGATCGCAAAATCCTCGTCGGTTTTTTCGCGCAGGCTGGCAATTTCGGCAGCGAAGGCGAGGTCGCTGGCTATCGGCATTTTCACCGCCTTGATGGTGTCGATCTTCGAGAGGCGCGCGATGAGCGCCTCGCTGAAGGAAAAATGCGTGGTGGACGGGTTGTTGTAGATGCAGAGCGGCAGGTCGGTGGTGGCGGCGACCGTGGCGTAGTGCTGGTATACCTCTTCCTCCGTCAGCGGCGTGTAGGACACGGGCGCGAGAAGCAGCGCATCGGCGCCGGCCTCGGCCGCATCGCGGGCGAGCGCCTGCACCGCGTCTGTGCGGATTGCGCCGATGCCGGCGATGAGCGGCAGTGTGCCGGAGACGGCCTCGACGGCGGCCGACACCGCGCGCCGGCGCTCCTCGCGGGTGAGATAGGCGTAAGCGCCGGTGCTGCCGAGGAGGCCGATGGAATTCGCCTTGCCATCGATGATGCGGGCGAGAAGCGTCTGCAGGGCATCGGTATCGACACGGCCCGCTTCATCCGCAGGCGTGAGCGGGAAGGCGGAGAGGCCGGTAAACAGCGGCAGCGGCTTTGGCATGGGCGGCACCTTTTGCAGCAGGGGCAAGGACAAGCGGGCAAGGGCCGCACTATGCGGGATTGGTGGGCAAGTGCAAGCGGGCGGCTGGCACGAAATTTCCCAGATAGGAAAATAATCCTTGACGGCGTGACGGTCGTTTGATAGCTTTTGTGCATGGTCGGAGAGTTGCGGTTTGACCCTCTCCGGCAAAAGGAAATCCGGTTTTTGATGGGTTTGTGGGCGCTGGTCTTTTGGCCGGCGCGGAGGGCGTTTGGCATGTCCGGTGATTTTCAGACTGTCGATTTGAGCCTGTTTGGCGTCTGGGGTGAGGATGAGTCTCTGATGGATGCGGCCTGCGGTGTCATCCTTGAGGTGAAATCGGCCGAAGCGCGGCAGGCGGAAGCGGATGCGGCGAGCGACATGCGGCCGATCCTCAATGACGCGACATGTGAGCTGAAACGGCAGTTCGAGACGTTTCGGGATTTGCGCGTCGGTGCCGAGGCGATGCTGGTCGGTGGCGACGAGGCGGCGCAGAAGCTGGCGCGGGCCGATATCAAGGCGGCGATCGATGCCATGTCGCTGATCGTGCGCACGCTGGAAAAGATCGACACGCTGCAGCGGCAGTTTGCCCGCGACCGCCAGGCCGAGGCCGAGCGTGTGGCGGATGCGGGCGGATATCAGGAGGCGCTGCTTGAAGTCGATCGGCTTATCAATGAACGCGCGGACGAGCGGTATCGGCAACGGTGTCGCGCTGCCGGTCTTGACCCTGACGAGCCCGGCGGTGCGGCTGGGGATGGAGCGCGACCGCCCGACACGGGTTGAGGAAAAACTCTCCACCATCTTTGTTTTGCATGAGGATCAGATGGGCGGGATCGAGGATGTGTGGCGACGTGCGCAGGCGGCTCTGGGAGCTGGCGCGGGATTGGCGCAAAGCCTTGATTCCGATGGAGCGGCGATGACGCCGGTCTCGGACGGCTTGGAGCCAGAAACACCCCCTTCTGCCCTGCCGGATGACCGGGGCAGAGCCACGTGTCTCTGCCCGCCCTTCGGGCCTCCCTCAAGGGGGGAGATGTCCGGCAGGACAGAGGGGCATAATGCTGGCGTAAATGCCGCTTTGGAATTGTCTGCCGCGCCGTTGCTACCCCCCCTCTGTCACCTTTCGGTGACATCTCCCCCTCAAGGGGGGAGATCGGAGGGAGGAAGCAGCATCGCCGATAAAAAGCTGCTGACGCCGCATGTCCACTCTATTCAGCGCACGTGGTTCCTCAACGGCCGTGAAGCGCAACAACCGCCGTCCGGCGACTGGCGCACATGGTTGATCATGGGCGGGCGCGGGTCCGGCAAGACGCGGGCCGGCGCCGAATGGGTGCATGCGCTGGCCTCTGCCGCGCCGCGCTCGGATCTGCGCATCGCGCTGGTGGCGGAAACGCTGGGGGATGCGCGGGAGGTGATGGTGGATGGCGCCTCCGGCATCTGTCGGATTGCGCGGACAAAGATACCGGATTTCGAGGTGTCGCGGCGCAGGCTGGTCTGGCCGAACGGGGCGGTGGCGCAGATCTTCTCCTCGGAAGATCCCGAGAGTTTGCGCGGGCCGCAGTTTCATTTCGCCTGGTGCGATGAACTGGCCAAGTGGAAACATGCGCAGGAAACCTTTGACATGCTGCAGTTCGGTCTGCGGCTGGGAGCCCATCCGCGCCAGCTGGTGACGACAACGCCACGGCCGGTGCCGGTGTTGAAGGCTCTCATTGCCGATCCGACGACACATCTGGTGCGGATGTCGACGGCGGCGAACGAAAAGAACCTGGCGCCGGGTTTTATGGCGGTGCTGGAAAGCCGGTATGGCGGTACGCGGCTGGGACGGCAGGAAATTGCCGGAGAGCTGATCGAGGATCGCGCCGATGCCTTGTGGAAACGGGCGGATCTGGAAGCCTGCGTGACACGGGCCTATGGGCCGCTGAAACGCATCGTGGTGGCGGTGGACCCGCCTTCCGGGTCCGGCGAGGGGTCGTGCTGCGGCATCGTTGTGGCGGGGATCGAGGAGAATGCGCTGTCTGCCGGCGGTTATGGCCGGGCGGTGGTGCTGGCTGATTGTTCCGTCGAGGGCATGACACCCGGTGGCTGGGCGCAGGCGGTGACAAAGGCCTATGCGCGGTTTGCCGCCGACCGGGTGGTGGCGGAAGTCAACCAGGGTGGCGACATGGTGCTGGCCATGCTGAAAAGCGTCGATGCCGGATTGCCGGTGACGATGGTGCGGGCGACGCGGGGAAAGTTTTTGCGGGCCGAACCGGTGGCGGCACTCTACGAGCAGGGGCGCGTTCTGCATGCCGGCACGTTCGTCGAGCTGGAGGACCAGATGTGCGATTTCGGGCCGGACGGGCTGTCGTCGGGACGTTCGCCTGACCGGCTGGATGCACTGGTCTGGGCGCTGACGGCGCTGGTGCTGGAGGGGCAGGGAGAGCCGCGTGTGCGGGGAATCTGAGGCCGGAACGCGGTTTGGACCGCCGGCACAAAACGTCCCGCAGCGACGAGCGCGCGGGACGGAAGTTTTTATCAGCGCTTGGTGGTGACCGGAGACGGTGCGCTTTCGCGGACCTGACGCCACTCGGATTCGAGGCGCTCGGCAACATGCTGGGGGATCGGCTGCTTCACGGTCGCGGCAGAAGCTTGCTGGTGCATCATCATGATCTCCTTCGTTCAAAACCGACGTCCAACGCCTGGTGACTTCGTTGGTTCCATATCCCAAACAAAAAGTAAATCGGGCCTTAAGTTGTTAAAACGATTTAGTTTTTCTAAACCGATTGAAACTTGTCATTTAATTCGGGCGAGGCTTTGGCATGGCTGTGGACAGAGCGCGATTTTTTGGCCGAGTGCGGCAGAACCCCTTCTCCGGCGGGCTTTCCCGCACCCAGGTGGCGGGCATGGAGGCCATTCTCGACCACTGGGGCCTGCATTCGAAAGCCTCCGACCCCGCCCTGGCCTATGTTCTGGCGACCGCCTTTCACGAGACGGCGAAAACCATGCGGCCGGTGCGCGAAACGCTGGCGAAGAGTGATGATGAGGCCGTGGCGCGGCTGGAGCGGGCCTTTGCGACCGGTCGTCTGCCTTCTGTGAAAACACCGTACTGGCGGCCGGACGCGGAGGGCAAAAGCTGGTTCGGGCGCGGTTTCGTGCAACTGACGCACAAGCGTAATTACGAGGCGATGTCCGACCTGACGGGGGAGGATCTGGTGGCGGAGCCGGATCTGGCGATGCGCGTCGATATTGCCGCAAGGATCTTGATCGAGGGCATGCGGGTGGGGCTGTTTACCGGCTGGCGGCTGGGTTTCTTTTTCGGTCGCGACAAGGCGGATTGGGTGGGCGCGCGAAAAATCGTCAATGGCACGGACAGGGCGGAGCTGGTTGCGGGTTATGGCGAGGCGTTTGCGGCGGCGCTCGGTTGATGCTGCTTGAAGCATATGCTACTTTCTACATATGGCAGATGCGTTGCTGATCCTTGATCGCAAATTGTTGCTGGATGGCGGCTGGATCATCCAGATGAAGGTCTGGCGTCTGCCTGTGATGACCGGAGAACCTCCGCATGTGCTGAAATATTCGCTGTTTTTCGGTCGCCCGGGCGAAAGGGTGATCGGTTACGACAATGAGGCCGGAAAGGGCGATCACCGGCATTATCGCGACCGTGAAGAGCCTTATGTTTTTACCGGTCTCGAGCAGATGATCAGAGATTTCCAGGCGGATATCCGGCAGGAGATGAACAGATGAATGAAGTCCACCTTCACGTGTCCGGCATGGATGCGTTCTTCGATGCCGCTGCCGAAGCGGCAGGTTCGATCGATGCCGGCAACGACCCTCATCCGGCAGCGGAGATTGCCTTCGAAAGCATGGATCTGTTGCTGAAGGTTCTGACGCCGAACCGCTGGCGGCTTCTGCGGGAATTGAAGGCGACGGGGGCGACATCCATCCGGCAACTGACGCAAGGCCTGCAGCGCGACTATCGCGGCGTGCATGCCGATGTGACTACCCTGCTGGAGGCAGGGCTGATCGAAAAGACCAGTGACGGCATGGTGACCGTGCCATGGACGCGGATCACTGCGGAAATGGCGATCATCGAGGCGGCGTGAGGCAGCGTTTGCTGCATATGTAATGTGGCGCCCTTGGTTGTCAAAAGCCGAACGCACTGGTCTCGATATAAAGCAGGCATGGGCCGGGCTTGCATTGGAGAGCCGCGTTGACCTGCATGCGTTCGCCATTCCACAGGCCGGTGCAGATGGTATCGGGTTCGACGGCGATCTGGTCGGCGCGCGGCTGCTCCAGGCCGATGTCTGCGCAGATCTTTTTCAATGGCGGGATCGGGTCTTCGGCATTCTCGGCCACGGGGATCGACAGGCGGGACATTTCCGGCATCGGGCCGTCCGCGTTGATCAATTCGATCTCGCTCTTCTCTGCGTGTTCGAAGCCGGCGTGTGTGACGAGGTGATTGAGAAGATTGGTGCTGTCGGCACCGACGATCACGTTGACCCACAGGATGCCTGCCGTGACCGGGGCGATGGCGGCGGTGAGGATTGCCAGCGCCATGAGGAAGAGCGGGTATCTTTTGCCGGTTGTCTGCACGTCTGTCTCGTATCTTCTGGTGCGGCTCAATATGGGCCTGACGGGATGGCGGTCAACGCTGTACGAAGCAATGTCCGGTTCGTTGAAGCCCGCGGTTTTGCGTGATAGCGAGGCAGCGTTTGAGATGAACGGCATGCGGAGTTTCGATGATACGCCATATCGTGTTTTTTACGGCCAAGCCCGAAAACCTCGACGACGTGCGGGCGGGGCTTTCGCTGCTGACGGCCAATCCGCATGCGACGCTTCTGGAAATCGGCACCAATGTGAAGACCGATCAGTGGGGCACCGAGATCGATCTCGTGGTTTATGGCGAGTTTGAAGACGAGGCGGCGCTTAGCGCCTACAAGGCGCATCCGATTTATCAGCAGTCGATCGACGTGGTGAAGCCGATAAGGGAAATGCGGATTGCGGCGGATTATGATGTCGGTGCGGCGGTGACGGCGCCGTTGAGATAAACGGCGGGCTGTTTCGGCCAAACACAAGGATTACCTTCGATGAAATCTCCTTTTCGCCTGCCGCGGTTTTTCGCGGGGGAGGGCAAGGTCGTGCCCAAAATTCCGGAGGCCAAGGCGATGACCGGTGTGGGAGCGGGATTTGCGGTAATCTCCGGCGAGGGGGCGGCGTCATGGTCGGGGCGCTCCTATGCGGCGCTTTCGCGGGCGGGGTTTATGAAAAACCCGGTGGCGCATCGGGCCGTGCGGATGATCGCGGAAGCTGCTGCCGCCGTGCCGTGGCTGGCCTATGAGGGCCGTGCCGAAGTGGAGGCGCATGCGGCGCTTTCGCTGCTTTCGCGGCCGAACGGGCGGCAGGGCGGGGCGGATTTTTTCGAAGCGCTGTATGGGCATCTGCTCCTCTCCGGCAATGCCTATGTGGAGCCGCTGCTGGTGGGAGGCAGGGTGCGCGAACTGCATCTGCTGCGGCCCGACCGGGTGGCTGTTGTCGAGGGGCGGGATGGCTGGCCAATCGCTTATGATTATCGCGCCGGTGGTGTGACGCGGCGTCTGCCGGCGGAGGTGGAGGGCGGCGGTCAGGGGGACGGCAGGCTGGCGGTGCTGCACCTAAAACTGTTTCATCCGTTGGATGATCATTCCGGCCTTTCGCCGCTGGCGGCGGCGGGTGCTGCGCTCGATCTTTCCAATGCGGCATCCGGCTGGAACAAGGCGCTGCTCGACAATTCGGCGCGGCCTTCCGGCGCGCTGGTCTATCAGCCCAAGGATGGCGGCAATCTTTCGCCCGGCCAATATGACCGGCTGAAGGAACAGTTGGAGGAGGGCTATGCGGGCGCGGTGAATGCCGGGCGACCGCTCATTCTCGAAGGCGGGCTGGACTGGAAGGCGATGGCGCTTTCGCCGAAAGACATGGATTTCATGGAGGCGAAAAATGGTGCTGCGCGCGATATTGCGCTCGGTCTCGGCATACCGCCGATGTTGCTCGGCATTCCCGGCGACAATACCTATGCCAATTACCAGGAAGCGCACCGGGCTTTTTATCGCCTGACCGTGCTGCCGATGATTTTTCGGATTGCCGGCAGTTTTTCCGCCTGGCTGGGCGGTGCGTTTGGCGACAAACTGCGGCTGGAGCCGGATCTGGATCGCATCGCGGGCCTGTCCGCCGAACGTGAGGCGCTGTGGGCGCGGGTGGGGGCGGCGGCGTTTTTGTCCGACGACGAGAAGCGGCAGGCGGTGGGATATTGATAGGCGGGGCGGACAGGCGTAGTTTGTAATACGGCGTATTACAAATGGAGGGTCTCATGGCCGACAAACCTGTTCTGTCCGATCCGATCACCTTGCGCGTGCCGCTCGATATTCTGGAAGATATCGAGAAGATTGCCGAGGCCAGCGAGCGCAGCCGCAGCTGGGTGATCGTGCGGGCGTTGAAGTATTACATGATGGCGGAGGGCAACGACGTCCTGCAGATCCTGAAAGGTGAAGAGCAGATCGCCAATGGCGAATGCATGGACGCCGAGGAGTTTTTCGCCGAGTTGCTCGACGAGCGTAAGGACGCCGCCGAATGAAACTCACGCTCTCGAAAAATGCGACCCGCTTTATCCGGCAGGAACGCGCCTATCTGGAGCATTTTAATCCGCATGCAGCCGAGGCTGTGGTCAAGCAATTGCAACAGTCGTTTCGGCTTCTGGCGGAATATCCGATGGCAGGTGAGGAATATACAGTTCTGCCAGGGCGACGGAGGTTTGTTTCCGGCGATTATGTCATCGACTATCGTGTCGGGCCGAAGGGAATAACCGTCTCGCACATTCGCCATGGCCGCCAGATGGCACCGGAACTGGAAAAGGACGGGGATATTTAAGGCCGTCTTCATCCGGCTTGTGAAGTTGCTGACTCAACCTCTTAAAACCCGGACTCACTCTGTCAGAAGATCGCGCCAAGCGATTCTCATGATTTGCGAAAACGTCGAAAGTTAAAGTGGTTTCGAGGGGCGAAACGATGGTTTCTGCAACTTCGAACGGGCGGATTTTTTCGCCCCGGTGCCGGTTCGGCGCCGTTATCTTCGCATGCAGGCAGATATCGTCCTGACATGTGACAGAGCCTCACTCTCGCAGGGAATGGTTAACAATGACTGAACTCGGCACCGATCTCGGAGCCGGTATCGGCAACGATGCCGGCGTGTGGGCCGCCAAGGTGGTGGGCGCGATTGCGGGAGCGGCGGTCTCGCTGATCTATCTTCTGCCCAAGAGCCGGCGCGAGGCCTTGAGCCGTTTTGCGACCGGCGTCAGCTGCGGGCTGATCTTTGGCGGGCCGGCCGGCATCTGGCTGGCGGAGCGCGCGGGGATTGCCGATGCCGTTTCGGCGACCGATCTGATGCTGGCGGGTTCTGCGGCGGCGAGCCTTTGCGCCTGGTGGGTGCTGGGGGCGTTGTCGCGGATCGCGGCGCGTTATGGCCGCAAATCGGGATAGGCGTCAGCAGCTGCTGTCGCCGCCACCTCCGCCGCCGCTATCGGAACTGCAGCCGCCGTCATTGCTAATGGCGCCGGCATAGACCGCGCCATTTGCGTCACCACCGTTATCCGATCGGTCAAGCGGTTTGGCGAACAGGGGTTTTCTGAAAATGCCGGGTGGGTTTACGGCCATGTAGATGGAGCCGGCGATGATGGCCGAGCCGGATACGAAGCCGAGTGCGATCAGGAACAGCGTCTGCATGTCTTCCTCCCGCGCGGGGTTTGCGGGTGGAATTATAACGCGGATGTGGTCGAGGCTCAACACGGCTGGCTGAACAGTCGGTTTGGTCGGGCAGCTATGTGCCAGTTCAGATCCCGTACACGCCTTCCAGACTGCCACCGCTGCCGTGATATGTCTCGGCGCGCAGCCGGTATTTTTTGCCGCATGCGGTGCATTTGAAGCGGTTCTCGACGAAGTCGTGCCACGGGCCTTCGGCGATGAGCGTGGAGAAGGGCGCAGCGGCGGTGTTGGTGATGTCGTCGGGCAGCACGGTGAGCCGGCCATCCGCGATGGCGGCCTGCAATGACAGGATTGCCGAGGTGAGATCGGCCGGCCGGTGGATCGGGCGCGAGGATGAAAATTCCGCGCAGGTGCTGCAGGCCATGTCCTGTTCCTTTGCCCGGGCGGCTGCCCGTCGTGTCGTTGAGCCGTGGCATATCGGGTGGCAGCTGTGTCGGGCAAGACTTGCTGCGGCACAAACAGCAATCTGAAAATCGAGGAGAGTTTTCATGCACGCTTATCGCGGGCCGCGACCCCATGCGCGCAAATTTGCCAATCTGGAACTGGCGGGCGTGACTGGTGATGGTGTGTTTTCCGGTTATGCCAGCGTTTTTGGCGAGGTCGATCTCGGCCGCGACACCATTGAACGCGGGGCGTTTCGCCAGTCGCTGGTGGAGCGTGGGGCGGGGCAGGTGCGCATGCTTTACCAGCATGATCCGGCAGAACCCATCGGCGCCTGGAAGACCATTCGCGAGGATGCGCGCGGGCTTTATGTCGAGGGCATGCTGTCGCCCGGCGTGGCGCGGGCGCGGGAGGTGTTTTCGCTGATGAAATCAGGCGCGCTGGATGGGTTGTCCATCGGTTTTCGCAGTGTGAAGGCCCGCACCGATGCCAAGACTGGCGTGCGGCGCATTCTCGAAGCCGAGCTTTGGGAAATTTCGGTCGTGACCTTTCCGATGCTGCCCTCGGCGCGGGTTTCCGACGTGAAGCACGCGCGCTTCTTTCGCGACCGGGAAACCGAACTCGTCCGCCAGATGCGGCAAGCGGCAAAGCTGATGTTTGCCTCAACCTTCAAATCAACGCGTAAAATCTAACCTTGGGGATGACCGATATGACGGAACAGATGCGTGTGGCACCTGAAGTGAAGGCCGTGCCGGATACGGTGACGGCGGCTTTCGAGGATTTCATGGAGGCGTTCGAGGCCTTCAAGGAGGTCAATGACAAACGCCTCGGCGAGATCGAGGAGAAGATGAGCGCCGATGTGGTGACGCGGGACAAGATGGATCGCATCAACCGCGCCATCGACGACAACAGGAAATCGCTTGATCTGCTGCTGCTCAAGAAGGCGCGGCCGGCCTTGGGCTCAGGGCGCGAAATCGGGCCGGAGGCGGCGGAGCACAAGGCGGCGTTCGATGCCTATATCCGCCGGGGCGACGAGCAGGGTCTGCGCGAACTGGAGGCCAAGGCGTTTTCGGGGTTTGTTGGTGCGGATGGCGGTTATCTGGTGCCGCCTGAGACGGATAACGAGATCGGGCGGCGCGTTTCGGTCGTTTCGCCGATGCGTGCGCTTTCGACGGTGCGCACCGTTTCGGGCGCGGTGCTGAAAAAGCCGTTTGCGGCAGCGGGGCTGGCGACCGGCTGGGTGGCCGAGACGGCGGCGCGGCCGCAGACCGATACGCCGCAGCTTTCCGAACTGACGTTTCCGACCATGGAACTTTACGCCATGCCGGCGGCAACACAGGCGCTTCTCGACGATGCAGCGGTGGATATCGAGGCCTGGATCGCCGGCGAGGTGGATGTGGTGTTTGCCGAGCAGGAGGGTGACGCTTTTGTACGCGGCGACGGTGTCAACAAGCCGAGGGGGGTTCTCACCTATCCGACTGTGGCGGAAGAGGACTGGGCCTGGGGCAGTCTCGGCCATGTGGCGACCGGTGTCGCGGGTGGTTTCAAGGCGGCCAATCCCTCCGATACCTTGGTCGACGTGATCTATGCGCTGAAGGCCAAACATCGGCAGAACGCCACCTTCATGATGAACCGGCGCAGCCAAGCCGAGGTGCGCAAATTCAAGGATGCGGATGGCAACTATCTGTGGCGGCCGCCGGCATCGGCCGGGCAGACGGCGTCGCTGATCGGGTTTCCGGTGGCGGAGGCGGAGGAGATGCCGGACATTGCCGCCAATGCGACGGCGATCGCGTTCGGCGATTTCCGGTCCGGTTATCTGGTGGTGGACCGTGCGGGTGTGCGGATTTTGCGCGATCCGTATTCGGCCAAGCCGTACGTTCTGTTCTACACGACCAAGCGGGTTGGTGGCGGGGTGCAGAACTTTGAGGCGATCAAGGTGGTGAAGTTTTCGGCCAACTGAGGTTGGGGGATGGCTCTTGAGCATCCTTTCTCTGGGCTGCCCCTCACCCTAACCCTCTCCCCGTAAAACGGGGAGAGGGGACGTGCCTCCTGTCACTTCGCAGAGGGCCGAAAGGGTGCGGCATATCTCTTCTCCCCGTCAGAACGGGGAGAAGGTGGCGGAGCGAAAGCGAGCCGGATGAGGGGCGACCCCACAATCCGGCCATCTCCTTCAAGGATTTTCCATGACCTATATCCTGGCCACTCCGCCGACTGCGGAGCCGATCACGCTTGCGCAGGTGAAGGCGCATCTGCGGCTCGACGATGTCCATGAGGATGCGCTGCTTGCCTCCCTCATCACCACCGCGCGCGGACATCTGGAGCGTGAAACCGGGCTTTGCCTGTTGTCGCAAACCTGGCGGCTCTGCCTTGATGCGTGGCCGCATGACGGCATATTACGGATCGTCAAATATCCGGTGCAAGCCATTGAGAATGTGACGGTTTATGACCATGCCGGCGCGCCGCTTGAAGTGTCACTTGAAGATCATCTGCTGGATGGCGAGGGACGTCCCGCGCGGCTTTGGCTGCGGCAAACGCCGGTGCCGGGGCAGGTCATGAACGGTATCGAGATCACCTTTGTCGCCGGGTTTGGTGAGACTGGTGTCGATGTGCCGGACGGGCTGAAACGGGCGCTGCTGCTGCATGTGGCGCATATGTTCGCCTATCGTGGCGTGGTGTCGCTGGAACAGCAGCCGGCTGGTGTGCCGGATGGATATGAGCGGCTGATCGCGTCTTACCGGCTGCGGAGGCTCTGAAACATGCCGGTCACCTTTTTCGATCCCGGACAGATGACGGCGCGACTGGATCTGGAGGTGGCCGAGGCCCAGCCGGATGGACAGGGGGGCGCGGTTTCGGCGTGGTCCGTTCTGTCATCGATGTGGGCGCGGATCGAGCCGGTGTCGTTTGTGGTGTCCGAAAAGGGGGCGGCCGTGGAAACGGCGCTGGTGACGCATCGGATCTGGGTGCGGTTTCGCGCCGGCATTCTGGGGGGACAGCGGTTTCGCAAAGGGGAGCGGCTGTTCGTCATCAGGGCGGTGAGGGATCCGGACGAGACGCGGCGTTACCTCGTCTGCCATTGCGAGGAGGAGGGTGCGTGATGGCGGCCAATGCGCTGATGAAGGCGATGTTTGCGCGGCTTGTCGGAGATGCCGAATTGCGGTCGCTGGTGGGTGAGGACGGCGTGCGCGACCGGATGCTGGCGCGGGCGAAAATGCCGTGCGTGGTGTTTGGCGAGATCGACAGCCGCGACGAGGATGGCGAGACGCTGCAGGTGCATCTGGTGACGCTGGAAGTGTGGTCGGTGGCGGAAGGGCGGCGTGAAGCGCAGGGGATTGCGGCGCGCGTGCGGTTGCTTCTGCATGATGCGGCGTTGACGCTGGAGGGGGCTCATCTGGTGAACCTGCAACATCAGGGCACGCGGACGCGGCGGGAGCCCAAGACAAAGTTTCAGCTGGCGGAAATGCGGTTCAGGGCGGTGACGGATCGGTTGTGATCGTCCGATGCAAAGCTCGATTTCTGGCAAGGGGAGAGAAAATGGTGGCGCAAAAGGGCAAGGACCTGCTGTTGAAGCTGGAAGGCGGCAACGGTTTTCAGACCGTTGCAGGGCTGCGGTCGAAGCGGCTGGCATTCAATACGCAGACCGTGGATGTGACCGATGCGGAAAGCGTCGGCCGCTGGCGCGAACTGCTGGGTGGCGCGGGCGTGCAGCGGGCCTCGCTCACCGGTGCCGGCATATTCAAGGATCAGGCTTCGGACGCCCTGGTGCGTTCGGCGTTTTTTGCCGGCGCCATTCTGGCATGGCAGGTGGTGATCCCGGATTTCGGCACGGTGAGTGGACCGTTCCAGATCACCGCGCTGGAATATGCCGGCGAACATGATGGCGAGATCCGGTTCGAACTGGCGCTGGAATCGGCCGGCAGCCTCGTGTTTGGAGCGCTGTGATGGAGAGCCTTTCGGGTGCGCGCGCCAACCGGCATCGCGGCGAGGTGGAGGCGGTGCTGGATGGTCAACGTCGGATTTTGTGCCTGACGCTGGGGGCGCTGGCCGAGCTGGAAACGGCCTTTGCCGTTGGCGACCTTTCCGGTCTGGCTGAACGGTTTTCTTCCGGGCGGCTGAAGGCTGGTGACATGATCACCGTGATCGGTGCGGGCCTGCGCGGCGGCGGCAATCTCCTCACCGATGAGGACGTGGCGGGATTAAGCATCGAGGGCGGTCTGGCCGGTTATGCGCGCATTGTCGGTGATCTGCTGGAGGCAACATTCGGCGGGGACGGCACACAGCCGAAGGCGGTGGCGGCAAACCCTTGAGGGCCGCAGCAGGAGAGGCGGGCGTGCAGCCGTTTCCTTGGGAGATGGTGATGCATGCCGGACTGTGCCGGCTGCGGCTTCAGCCTGCGGTTTTCTGGGCGCTGACGCCGCGGGAGTTTTTCTGCGTGGCCGGCGGGTTTGCCGGGCGCGGGGTCGGGTTTTCGAGGGTCCGGCTGGAGGGGTTGATGGCGGCGTTTCCGGATGGGTGAGTGATGCCTGTTGCGGACGCGATGCGGCGAAGGATATTCTGACGCTGTCGTTTCCGGCTATGTCGGGGATTATCGAGATTTCGGCGCGCATCTTGCCCGGTCCGGAAGCGGATAACTTGACGTCGAGACTGCCGAGTTCGTTGAAGAAATGCGCGTTCTTGCCGGACTTAAGCATATCGGCCAACCGGGCATATTCGCCATCATTCAGGAAGATTTTCGCCGTGCCGGAACACCAGCCCGTCTGGAAGGTGAGCGTGGTCGCGCCGCTTGTCGGATTTTCGAGTTTGGCGGTGAATCGCTCTCCGCATTCGCCGGTGAGTGTCAGCATGACCGTCCTTTTGTCTTTTTGCGGCCTGATGCGTGCCAGAGTTTTGGTCCGACTGATAGTCTGGAGATTGTTCCATGGAAAACGACGACAGCATGTCCGAAACGCTGACCGGTGCGCAGGCGCTTGCCGATGTGATGGCGGATCTGGAGGGGCGCTCGCAGCGGTTTGGCGCGGCACTGACCTCGGCGTTGCGATCCGCGACTGTGGGTGGGCGCGGGCTCGACGATGTGTTGAAGGGGCTGGGCAACCGGTTGACCGATATCGCGCTTTCGGCAGGTTTGAAGCCGCTGGAGGGACTGCTCTCCGGCGCGATCGGCAATCTTGTCGGCTCGGTGACGCCGTTTGCCGATGGGGGCGTGGTGCGTGCGCCGAGCTTCTTTCCGATGGGCGGCGGCGATCTGGGCCTGATGGGCGAGGCGGGGGCGGAGGCGATATTGCCGCTGCGGCGCGGGCCGGACGGGGCGCTGGGTGTGGCCGCGGGTGGTGGCGGACAGGCGGCGCAGATCGTGTTCAACGTGACGGCGACGGATGCGGCCAGCTTTCGCAAGAGCGAGGGGCAGATTTCGGCCATGCTGGCGCGCAGTGTCGCGCGCGGGCAGCGTGGGATTTGAGGCAGGCGTGGCCTGAGCAGCTTGCAGGATTGTTGGTCGATGCGGTGCGGTCCTGTTGCAGGCACGTGCCGGCACCGCTGCTCACGGGGGCGGGGCGGACAGTGATGCGCAAAATATCGGGGCTTTGGGAGTGATCTGCCATGAGCGGGTTTCATGAGGTGCGGTTTCCGCTGCGGGTGGCGCTGGGCGTCAGCGGCGGGCCGGTGCGCAGGACCGAGATCGTCAACCTTTCCAACGGGCGCGAGCAGCGCAATGGCCGCTGGCGCAATTCGCGGCGCAGCTACGATGCCGGCTCCGGAGTCAAATCGGTGGCCGATCTTTATGAGGTTCTGGCGTTTTTTGAGGCGCGTGGCGGCCAACTTTACGGGTTTCGATTTCGCGATCCGGTGGATTTCAAATCCTGCGGGCCGTTGGCGGCGGTGTCTGTGAACGATCAGGTGATCGGCACGGGTGATGGCGTGCGGACGGCATTTCAGCTGATCAAGACTTACGCGGATGCGGGTGGCGGGTTCGAGCGGGTGATCGCCAAGCCGGTGGCCGGGTCGGCCGTTGTGGCCGTTGATGGTGTTGTTCCAGCGGAGGGCTGGGCGCTGGATAGTGCCACCGGTATCGTGGCTTTTGCTGCAGCGCCGGCGCCGGGCAGTACCGTGACGGCGGGCTATGAGTTCGATGTGCCGGTGCGTTTCGACATCGACCGGATCGATGTCAGTCTTTCCGGGTTCGATGCCGGGCGCATTCCGACCATTCCGTTGACGGAGATCCTGCCATGAGATCGATCCCGGGTGGACTTGCCGCGCATCTGAAGGGCGATGTCACCACGCTTTGCCATTGCTGGCGGGTTTTGCGCCGTGATGGCGTGGTGTTGGGTTTTACCGACCATGACGGTGATTTGGTGATGGATGGTACAAAATTTCTGGCGTCGAGCGGGTTTTCGGCGAGCGAGGAAGAGGCCGAGGCCGGGCTTTCCGCAAGTGCCGGCATGGTGGCGGGTGGTTTTGCGAGCGATGTGATTGCCGAGGCTGATCTGGCGGCGGGGTGTTATGACGGCGCGCGGGTGGAATTGTTCGTGGTGAACTGGCGCGCGCCTGACCAATTCATGCGCCTGAGCGTGCGCGAGATCGGTGAGGTGAGCCGGGCGGGTGAACAATTTACCGCCGAATTGCGCAGTCTGGCGCATAGGCTGGACCAACCGCAGGGGCGGGTTTACGGGCGCCGCTGTGATGCCGATCTGGGGGACGGGCGTTGCCGGGTGAACCTTGCCGCCTATCGCGCAACCGGCACGGTGGTTTCGGTGCGCGATCGGTCGCGGCTGGTGGTGGCGGGCTTGCAGGCTTTTGCGAGTGGTTTTTTCGGGCAGGGTGTTTTGCGGCTGGAGGCAGGCGGCGAACTGGAAGTCGATGGGCATGTGCTGAACGCCGATGGCACGGCGGATGTGACGCTGTGGCTGCCGAGTGAGCGTGAGATCGTCGGCGGCGAGGTTTTTTCGGTGACGGCGGGGTGCGACAAGGCGTTTGCGACCTGCCGCCAGAAATTTGGAAATCAGTTGAATTTTCGCGGCTTTCCGCATGTGCCGGGATCGGATTTTGCCTATTCCTTTGCCGATGGGGAGCGGCTGCATGACGGCAGCCCGGTCTTTCCGTGAGTGTTATCGGCGAGCGGGTGGTGCGGCTGGCCGAACAGTGGATCGGCACGCCCTATCGTCATCAGGGCGCGACGCTTGGCGTCGGCTGCGATTGCATCGGATTGATCCGCGGCGTGTGGCGGGCGCTTTATGGTGCGGAGCCGGAAGTGGTGCCACCCTATGCGGCGGACTGGGCCGAGCGCAGTGGCGACGACCGGCTGCTGGCGGCGGGGTTGCGGCTGTTCGGACCGGCGGTGCCGCCGGCCGGGATGGAGCCGGGCGATGTGCTGTTGTTTCGCTGGCGGCCGGATTGTGCGGCCAAGCATGCGGGCATTTTTTGCGGGGGTGACCGTTTCATCCACGCCTATGAGCAGGCGGCGGTGGCGCGTTCGGTTCTGGTGCCTTCCTGGAAGCGGCGGATTGCGGCGGTGCACCGGTTTGACGATGAGCGGAATGGTTGAGTTTTGGGGCGTATCGGTGTATATGGATGGAGTGGCGGGCGATGGTTGCACACCGCCCGCCACTTACTTACTTGTGGATCGTTATCCGGACGGAGACTTGCCAGCTCGTCCGGGTAACCCGCAAGGTAAGCGTAACGCTAATCGGCCAAAGCGTCATAGCATCACCTCCATGTTCGAGAGCAAGGCCTTTGCCGAGGCCGGTGCGGCCTGTCCTCACCGGCGCGCCGGCTGGCGCGGCGCGTGCTGCTTCTGCTCCTGAACGGCAACAGGTTATCACAATTTATACGTGCGTGAATTGAGCGTTGCGAAGCCTTGATCGAGCTTGCGCCTGGTAAGGCTCGGGCCTTTGTTTGCAAGGCCTGACCGCATGGCGTCCATGTAAAGCCTCGAAGAGGCGACCGCTGCCGAACCGCAGCAATGCTTGCGTCTCTTTTTTCCGGATTTTTTGAGGTTTTCCTTTGGCCACGATCCTGTTTCAGGCGGCGGGGGCCGCGCTTGGTGGTGTGTTTGGGCCTGTCGGCGCGATCATCGGGCGGGCCGCAGGGGCTTTGGCCGGGAGTATGCTCGATCGGGCGCTGATCAATGGCAGCCGGACCATTTCGGGCGCGAGGCTGGCGACGGCGCGCATCCCCGGTGCGGATGAGGGGACGGCGATCAACCGGGTTTATGGCACTGCGCGTGTCGGTGGAACATTGATCTGGGCGACACGGTTCGAAGAGGAGGTGACGCGCGAGCGCAGCGGGGCCAAGGCGACGCGCGGGCCGACGGTGGAGACGTTTTCCTACTTCGGCAATCTGGCGGTGGGGATCTGCGAGGGCCCGATTGCCGGCGTGCGACGGGTCTGGGCGGATGGCAAGGAACTCGATCTGACCGGCATCGAGATGCGGGTGCATCCCGGTTCAGAGGATCAGTTGCCGGATCCCTTAATCGAGGCAAAACAGGGTGAAGGCAAGGCGCCGGCCTATCGTGGGCTGGCCTATGCGGTGTTCGAGCATCTGCCGCTCGATGTGTTCGGCAACCGGCTGCCGCTAATGCAGTTCGAAGTGGTGCGGCCGGTGGGTGTGCTGGAGAGCCAGATCCGGGCCGTGACCATCATTCCCGGTGCAACCGAACATGGCTATGCCAGCGTGCAGGTGAAGGAAACGACTGGCGAGGGGGCCGCCCGCATTCTCAACCGCAACACGCTGACGGCGGCGACGGACTGGCAGGCTTCGATCGACGAGCTTGTTGCCGTGTGCCCGAACCTCGAACGGGTGGCGCTGGTGGTTTCGTGGTTCGGGACGGATCTGCGGGCGGGGGAATGCCGGGTTTTGCCGGGGGTGGAGGTGCGGGAGCGCAGGAATGAAAGCCTGACCTGGTCGGTTGCCGGGCTTGGGCGTGCCGGGGCGCATCTGATCAGCAAGAATGCCAGTGGTGGTGAAGGCGGCGGGCCTGCTTATGGCGGCACGCCCGGGGATGCCGATGTGCGTCAGGCGATCGCGGATCTGAAGGCGCGGGGATTGGAAGTTTACCTCTATCCGTTCGTGATGATGGATGTGCCCCATGGCAATGGTTTGCCGGACCCGCATGGCGGGGCCGAGCAAGCGGCTTATCCGTGGCGGGGACGGATTTCCTGTCATCCGGCGCCGGGGCAGGCGGGATCACCCGACAAAAGCGCGGTTGCGCGCGGGCAGGTCGAGACTTTTGCGGAGCGCGCGGACGGTTATCGGCGGATGGTTCTGCATTATGCGCATCTGTGTGTCGATGCCGGTGGTGTCGACGGATTGATCATCGGTTCGGAACTGCGCGGGCTGACGCAGGTGCGTGACGAGGCGGGCGGCTTTCCTTTCGTGCGCCAACTGGTGCGGCTGGCGGGCGAGGTGCGGGCAGTGGTTGGGCCGGGCACAAAGCTGACCTATGGCGCCGACTGGAGCGAATATTTTGGCTATCACCCGCAGGATGGCTCCGGTGACGTGTTCTTTCATCTCGATCCGCTTTGGGCGTCTGCTGTCATCGATGCCGTCGGCATCGACAATTACATGCCGCTTTCGGACTGGCGGGATGACGATCTTGGCCAAAACAATCCGGATGGGGCACGGCTGGCGGACGATGTGACAGCCTTGCGGGCGGCGATATCAGGCGGCGAAGGGTTCGACTGGTATTATGCCAGCGAGGCTGATCGGGCTGCGCGAAAAAGGTCGCCGATTACCGATGGGCTGGCGGGAAAACCCTGGACGTTTCGTTACAAGGATCTGGCCGGTTGGTGGGGCAATCCGCATTTCGACCGGGTAGGCGGGCGCGAGAGCGGGCAGCCGACGGTCTGGGTGCCCAAGGGCAAGCCGATCTGGTTTACCGAGCTTGGCTGTGCGGCGATCGACAAGGGGGCGAATGAGCCGAACCTGTTTGTCGACCCGAAATCGTCGGAGAGCAAGATGCCGCATTTTTCCAGCGGCGGGCGCTCCGACAGCATGCAGCGGCGGTTTCTCGAAGCGCATCATGGTTGGTGGCAGGCACCGGAGCAGGCGGCGGCAGGCATGGTCGATCCCGACCATGTGTTTGTCTGGAGTTGGGATGCGCGGCCGTTTCCGGCCTTTCCCGATGATCTTTCCATCTGGAGTGATGGCGGCAACTGGCGCACGGGTCATTGGCTGAACGGGCGGCTGGGCGCGACGACGCTGGCCGATGCGATCGCTGCCATTCTCACCGAACACGGGTTCGACGATTTCGATGTGTCGGAGGTGAGCGGCGACCTGACCGGTTATGTGCAGGGAGAGCTGGCTTCAGCGCGGGCCTTGATCGAGCCGTTGTTGCAGGCGTTTCGTATCGATGTGGTGGAGGATGGCGGGCATCTGAAATTTCGCTCAAGGGGGCGGGTGAGCCTTCAGGCGACGGATATCGGCGTGCTGGTGGATGTTGAAGATCAGCCTCTCTGGTCGGAAACGCGCGGGCATGACAGCGATTTTGCGGCGGAAGCGATCCTGACCTCGTTCAACCCGGTGCTGGACTACGAACAGGCGAGCGCACGCTCGCGGCGGGCGAAGGCGCAGAGCCAGCGGATCCTGCGCTGTGACATGCCGGCTGTGTTGGCGCAGGAGACGGCGCAAGGCGCGGTCGAGGATCTTTTGCGAGACAACCGGCTGGCGCGGCGCAGCATTTCCTTTGCCCTTTCACCGACGGAACTGGCTTTGGAAACCGGGGATGCGGTGCGTTTGGCGGGAGGGCCGGATGGTGTGTTTGTGGTCGAGCGGATCGAGGACGGCACTGTGCGCAGGGTCGAGGCGCGCCGGTTCGTGCCCGCAGCCTCGGCTGCTGTTCTGCCGCAGGAGGGGGGCGGGCGTGTTGTCGGCGGGCAGCCTTCGGCCTCGTTCGCGCCGGTCGTGCATTTTCTCGACCTGCCGCTGTTCGAACCTGGTGAAGCCCGGAATTTTGCGCGGGTGGCGGCGTTTTGCAGGCCCTGGCGGCGCATGGCAGTGTCGTCTTCGCCATCGAATGAAGGTTTTCGCACGCGCAGCCTGATCCAGCGCCCGGCGCGGATGGGTCGGTTGACAATGCCGCTTGTGACAGGTGTCAGCGGGCGGTTCGACCGTGCCAATATTCTGGAATGCGAGCTGTTTTTCGACGGTTTTTCTTCCTCCGAGCAACGCGCGGTCCTGAATGGCGACAACCGGATCGCGGTGAAGAGTTTTGCCGGAAGTTGGGAGGTGATCGGCTTTGCGAAAGCGGAAGAGATCGCGGCGGGGCGTTGGCGGCTGACGGAGCTTTTGCGCGGTCTGGCCGGCACCGAGGATGCGATGATGGCGGGCGCGGATGCGGGCGCGGCGGTTGTCGTGCTGGATGCGGCGGTTGTGCCGCTGGGGCTTGCTTTGGAAGAGCGTGGCGTCGGGTTGAACTGGCTGGTGGAGGCGGGTGGCGCTGCCGGTGGAAGGGCGGGGCCGTTTGCCTTTGCGGGCGGCATGCGCGCCGAGATGCCGCTTTCGCCTGTGCATGTGCGGGCCGACCGGCGCAGTGACGGCGGCATTGCCGTGTCCTGGATACGGCGCGGGCGCATGGATGCGGATAGCTGGGAGGCGGCGGATATTCCGCTCGACGAGCCGGACGAGCGCTACCGGGTGGAGGTGTTGAACGGCGATGGGGTGGTGCGCAGCGTCGACGTGACGGCGCCGGCCTATCTTTATGGCGTGGCCGAGCAGATGGCCGATTTCGGTGTGTTGCAGACGCGCCTTCTGGTGAGGCTGCGCCAGCTTGGGCGGGCGGTGCCGTTGGGTGTTGCGACGATTGAAAGCTTCAGTTTCGAAACGTGACGAAGGAGAAAAGTCATGGATGGCATGAAGGCATGGCACCAGTCGAAAACCGTGTGGGGCGCGCTGATCGCGATTGGCGCCTCGCTTCTGCAGATGAGCGGCCTGAACCTGGACGAAGGCACGCAGGGTGAGCTTGCGGACCTTGCGGTGACGACGGCAGGAGCGATCGGCGGACTGATCGCCATCTATGGGCGGATCACCGCCGAGACAGAAATCGGTGGTGTCTGAGCGCTCACGATATGGTGTAAAAACGGGGCGGCGGGTTGCGGTCGCCCCCATTCATTTGCCATTCAGCCGCTGTTCGATACATAGTTCCTCAACGATTGGAACTCACTCTGTCCCTCTTGCGGGTGGAAATGGTGGCTATGAAAAAATCGATGATCGGTGCGATTGCAACCTGCTTTCTGTTCGGCCTCGTGCCGATGCAGGCGACCGCGCGCGATTATTTGCTGCTGGTGGCGAGCGATTGCGGCGATGCCGCGACGAAGGTCGTGCGTGATACCGGTGGCCAGCTTCTGTCCGCCCAGCCGTCCAATGACGGGCGCACCTGCATCATTACCGTGCTGGTGCAGGGCAGTGGCGAGCGTCCGCGCAAGGTTACCGTAAGGGTGCCGATGTAATCTTCTTCTCCGGTGTCGTTCGATGCCGGATATTCCGTTTGAAAATGCTTTGAAGGACCGACATGCGCATTCTCGTGGTCGAGGACGACGTCAATCTCAACCGGCAGCTGGCTGATGCGCTGAAGGAAGCCGGTTATGTGGTGGATCAGGCCTTCGATGGTGAGGAAGGCCATTTTCTCGGCGATACCGAACCTTATGACGCCGTCATTCTCGATATCGGTCTGCCGGAACTCGATGGCATCAGCGTCGTGGAGAAATGGCGCAGCAACGGCAAGGTCATGCCGGTCATCATGCTGACGGCGCGCGATCGCTGGAGCGACAAGGTGGCGGGCATCGATGCCGGTGCCGACGATTATGTGGCCAAGCCGTTTCATGTCGAGGAAGTGCTCGCGCGCGTTCGCGCGCTGATCCGCCGTGCCGCGGGACATGCCTCTTCGGAGATCGCCTGCGGGCCGGTTCGGCTGGATACCAAGGCATCGAAAGCGACCGTCAATGGCGTGGCGCTGAAGCTGACCTCGCATGAATTCCGGCTGCTGTCCTACCTGATGCACCACATGGGTGAAGTGGTGTCGCGCACCGAGCTGATCGAGCACATGTACGACCAGGATTTTGACCGCGATTCAAACACGATCGAGGTTTTTGTCGGCCGTCTTCGCAAGAAGATCGGCGTCGACCTGATCGAAACCGTGCGTGGCCTCGGCTACCGCATGCAAGCACCAGCCGATGATCATTAGATCCGTCACCGCCCGCGTTCTTCTGCTGGCCACCATGTGGTCCGCGGTGGCACTCGTGGTGATCTCGATCGTCATCACCGCGCTGTATCGCCAGTCTTCGGAGCGCGCCTTTACCGATCTTTTGCGCGCGCAGCTGTATAACGTCATCAATTCGGTGGCGATCGGCGACGACAACAATATCACCGGCAGCCCGCAACTGGGCGACCTCAGGTTCTCGCAGCCGGAAACTGGCTGGTACTGGATCATCGAGCCGCTCGGCACGTTTGCGTCGCAACCACTGTCGTCGTCCTCGCTCGGTGCCTCAAATATTGCCGTGCCGACGATCCTGAAAGTGCCGTTCAACAACCGTTATGAGCGTTTCTATCCGGCGACCGATGCCTACGGAAACAATGTGCTCGTGGCGGAAACCGAGGTCGTGCTCGACGGCGAGGGGCGGGCGGCGCGGTTTCGCGTGTCCGGCAACCTGAATGTCGTCGAGGAAGACACGGCCGCCTTCAACCGCAGCCTTTATATCGCGCTGGTGATCTTCGGTGTCTGCAGCCTGGTCGTCAACGGCGTCGCCATTCTGTTTGGTTTGCGACCGCTCGATCAGGCGCGCCGTGCGTTGGAAAAGGTCAGGCGCGGGCAGGCGGAGCGGCTGGAAGGCGAATTTCCGCGCGAAATCCGGCCGCTTGCGGTGGAGACCAATGCGCTGATCGAAAGCAACCGCCGCATCGTCGAGCGAGCGCGCATGCAGGTGGGCAATCTGGCGCATTCGTTGAAAACGCCGATCGCCGTGCTGCTGAACGAATCGCGGCTGCTGGACAAGGGCCATTCCGAACTGGTGCGCAGCCAGGCGGAGGCCATGCAGGGACAGGTGCAATCCTATCTCAACCGCGCCCGTATTGCCGCGCAGCGGGAATCGCTGCTCGCACGCACCGAGGTGGAGCCGGTTCTGGAGCGGCTTGTGCGGGTGATGCGGCGTCTCAACCCGGAAAAATCCTTCGCGCTTTCGGTGGCACCGGGCGGGCTGGCGCTTGCCATGGAACAGCAGGATGTCGAGGAGACGATCGGCAATCTTCTGGAAAATGCAGCACGCCACTCACAACAGGCCGTAACCTTGACGGCGGTGGTCGGCGAAGCGCCGGAGGGCGCCGATCCTGCCAAGAAGAACTGGATCGAGATCGTCGTTGAGGACGATGGACCGGGTCTGGAGCCCGACGAGATCAAGGAAGCCATGAAACGCGGCCGCCGGCTGGACGAAAGCAAACCGGGAACCGGTCTGGGCCTGTCCATCGTGCGGGAAATCACCTCGGAATATCAGGGGCAGATCGAACTTTCGCGTGGCGCACGTGGCGGCCTTCGGGCGCGGCTGGTCTTGCCATCCGTGGTCAAGGATGCAGTCTGACGAAGGCGCGGTCCCCGCGCCATGTGTTGCCCGATCCCCGCGCCTGTCGCGAAAGTGAGACGGAAAGGGTAAATCTTCTGATTTTGCACCTCGACCGGCGGGGATAAAGCGCTAAATGATGGACGTCGCATAAGGTTGTCCGAAACAAATGGACGGCGTCGTGCGAAACCGTTTGATGATTGCCTAACCGGTTGGAGACGCATGCGCTTTCATTTTGCCCGAATTGCCGTTTTATCGCTTTTTTCGACCGGCATGCTGGCGAGCTGCACCACCACGGGTGGCGGAACACGGGTGTCTTCGGCATCCTATATCTCGGCGCTTCAAGGCGGTGTGATTTCGCGCAGCGGCGTCGAGATCGACAACAGCGACAAGCAGCGGGCGCTGGAAGCCGAATATCGCGCACTGGAAGGCTCGCCGGGTGGTCAGCCCGTGGCCTGGGCCGGCAGCGGCATCAAGGGGCAGGTCGTCGCCAATGCGCCTTTCCAGGTCGGCGCGCAGAATTGCCGCCAATATACGCATACGATCACGCCGAACGGTCGCGCCGAGGTGAAGACGCGCGGCACCGCCTGCCGGAACGCCGATGGCACCTGGACGCCGCTGATCTGATCATCGTTGTCAGGGCGGACAGATCCTCCGGGCCATTCAATTTCTCGTGCAAAACCCGCGTTTGGCGGCAATCGTGATTGTCGCACGTCAATTTTGTTTGTCCCAAGTCAAAGGCGGGTATATTCGAACCATTCTATAAAGGCGTGGAATTGGGACGTGAGGTCTCAAATTCGCGACACTGCGTGCCATGCTGTTTTCTTAGCAGGCCGCTTGCGGTAATGGGCGCATATGTTGCTTTGGATTATTTTTGCCTGTCTGACGGCGGCCGTGGCCGCCCTTCTTATCCTGCCTTTGGCGCGCGGCGCCGAGCCGGTTGCCGATTCTGCGGAAGGGGAGGCGGCGGTCTATCGTGACCAGTTGCGTGAACTCGAGCGTGACAAGGGGCTTGGCCTGATCGGTGACGAGGAAGCGGAATATGCCCGCGCCGAGATCGGCCGCCGGCTGATCGCGACCGCCGACAAGGATGGCGATGCTGCGGTCTCGCCGGCGAAACGCCGTGCCTCGCTGGCGGTGATGGGTGTGACGCTCGTCGTGCCGGCGATCGGGCTCTGTCTTTACTTGGCGCTTGGCAGCCCCTGGCTGCCGGCGCAGCCGCTGGCCGCACGGCTGGAAAATCCCGGCAACAACCTTGATCTTCTGGTGGCCAAGGCCGAGCGGCATCTGGCCCAGAACCCGCGTGACGGCGCGGGCTGGGACCTGCTCGCGCCGATCTATTTTCGCACCCAGCGGATGGGCGATGCCGAAATGGCTTACCGCAATGCCATCCGTTTCCTGGGGGCAAGCCCGGAACGGCTGGCGGGTCTCGGTGAAACGCTGGTGGCGGCCAATGACGGTATCGTCATCGAGGATGCACGATCCGCTTTCGAGGAAGCAATCCGGCTGAAACCGGATGATGCGCGCGTGCGCTTCTATCTGGCGCTGGCGCTGGAACAGGCGGGCAAGAACGATGAGGCGCGCGCCGCTTTCGAAGCGCTTGCCAAGGACAGCCCCGCCGGTGCGCCGTGGATGGCGCTGGTCAACGAACATATCGCCAAGACCGGCGGTACGGTGATTCCGGATCTCACCAACAATGACGAGGCGGTGGCTGCGATCCAGTCCATGGGCGCCGAAGACCAGCAGTCTGCCATCAAGGGCATGGTCGAGGCGCTTGCGACACGCATGAGCCAGGAGCCGAACAATATCGCCGGCTGGCTGCAGCTTGTGCGGTCCTATGCCGTGCTCGGCGATCGCCTGAGGGCGCAGCAGGCGCTCGACACGGGCCTGAAGACATTTGCGCCGACGACCGGTGAGGGCCGTCAACTGGTGGCATTGGGTGCTGAAATGGGCCTTGAGCCGCAGCAGCCGATCGGCGAAGGAGCAAAACCATGACCCGCAAACAGAAACGCATGGCGGTGATTGCCGGTGGCGTCTCCTTCATCATGGTGGCGGTGCTGCTGGTGATGTTCGCCTTCAGCCAGTCGGTCGCCTATTTCTTCATGCCGGGCGATTTGAAGACCGCGCAGATTTCGCCCGGTACGCGTATCCGTCTGGGCGGGCTTGTCGAGGCCGGATCGGTCAAACGTGGTGACGGTTCGACCGTTTCCTTCGTGGTGACGGACGGCACGAATACCGTGCCGGTGAGCTATACCGGCATTCTGCCCGACCTGTTTCGGGAAGGGCAGGGCGTTGTGACGGAAGGTGCGTTCGACACGTCGCATGCTTTCGTGGCCGACAGCGTGCTGGCCAAGCATGACGAGAACTACATGCCCAAGGAAGTGGCCGACCGCCTGAAGAAGGATGGTGTGTGGGAAGACGGTTCGGGCAACGGCATGGCAGCGCCGAAGGAAAAACCGGCAAAGGTCGAGACGACGGGAGCGACAAAGCCATGATCATTGAGATCGGTCATTTTGCTCTCGTTCTGGCGCTCGCCGTCGCATTGATCGTTTCCGTCGTGCCGGTGATCGGCGCGGCGCGGCGCGATGCGGCGATGATGGCGCTGGCGCCGGTCGGCTCTCTGGTGCTGTTTACGCTAACAGCCTTCGCGTTCGGGGTGCTGACCTGGGCCTATGTCGTCTCCGATTTTTCGGTGAAGAACGTCTGGGAGAACTCCCATTCGCTGATGCCGCTTCTCTACAAATATACCGGCGTGTGGGGCAATCACGAAGGTTCGATGCTGCTCTGGCTGCTGATCGTGACACTGTTCAGCGCTCTGGTCGTGCTCTTCGGCAAGAACCTGCCTGAAACGCTGAAAGCCAATGTTCTGGCCGTTCAGGCGTGGATTTCGACAGCTTTTCTGTTTTTCATCCTCTTGACCTCCAACCCGTTCCAGCGCCTCAACCCGGCGCCGGCCGAGGGGCAGGATCTCAACCCGATCCTGCAGGATGTCGGTCTCGCGGTGCATCCGCCGCTGCTTTATCTCGGTTATGTCGGCTTTTCCGTTTGTTTCTCCTTTGCCGTCGCAGCATTGATCGAGGGCCGTATCGATGCTGCCTGGGCGCGCTGGGTGCGGCCGTGGACACTGGCCGCCTGGACCTTCCTGACCGCCGGCATCGCCATGGGCTCCTACTGGGCCTATTACGAACTCGGCTGGGGCGGCTGGTGGTTCTGGGACCCGGTCGAAAACGCGTCCTTCATGCCATGGCTGGCCGGCACCGCGCTGCTGCATTCGGCACTCGTGATGGAAAAGCGCGAGGCGCTGAAAATCTGGACCGTGCTGCTGGCGATCATGACGTTTTCGCTGTCTTTGCTCGGTACGTTCCTGGTCCGCTCGGGCGTGCTCACGTCTGTGCATGCCTTTGCCACCGATCCGTCGCGCGGCATCTTCATTCTCGGCATCCTGACCCTTTTCATCGGCGGCGCCTTCATGCTGTTTGCCTGGCGCGCACCGCGGTTAAAAAGCGGCGGCCTGTTCCAGCCGATCTCGCGCGAGGGGTCGCTGGTTCTCAACAACCTGATTCTGACGGTTTCCTGCGCCACCGTGCTGACCGGTACGCTGTATCCGCTGGTTTTGGAGACGATCACCGGTGAAAAAATTTCCGTAGGTGCGCCGTTCTTCAATCTCAGTTTTGGCCTGCTGATGATCCCGCTTCTGCTGGCCGTGCCGTTTGGTCCGTTGCTGGCCTGGAAACGTGGCGATCTCCTGGGGGCGATGCAGCGGCTTTATGCCGTGATCGGTCTCGCCTTCGTGGCCGGTCTCACGCTCTACTACATCGAAAATGGTGGTCCGGTGATGGCGGCGGCGGGTCTGGCCATGGCCTGTTACCTGATGCTTGGCGCACTGGCGGACCTCTGGTACCGCGCCAATTTCGGCAAGCTTGCCTTCAACGTCGCATGGCGGCGTCTGGTGGGTCTGCCGCGCTCGGCTTTCGGCACGGCGCTGGCGCATTTCGGGCTTGGCGTGACCGTGCTCGGCATCATCATCGTCTCCACCTACGAGACCGAGACGGTGCTGGAGATGAAACAGGGCATGACGGCCGAGGCCGGTGGCTACAGCCTCGTTTTCGACGGCATGCGCCATGCGGTGGGGCCGAACTATACCGACGATCAGGGCCATTTCACCATCAGCAAGGATGGTGTGGTTGTGGCCGATACATGGTCGTCGAAGCGGCTCTATACGGCGCGGCGTATGCCGACGACCGAGGCTGGCATCGTCACCTTCTGGTTCAGCCAGCTTTACGTTTCGCTGGGTGACGCGATGACCGACGGCGGCATGGTCGTCCGCATCTGGTGGAAACCGTTCATTCTGTGCATCTGGGGCGGCTGCCTGATCATGATGCTGGGCGGTTTCGTATCGCTGTCCGACCGTCGCCTGCGTGTTGGTGCGCCGAGCCGCAAGGCCAAGGCGGCAAAGCCGGTGAAAGCCGCCGTGATGGAGCCTGCGGAATGATGCGCCGTTTTCTGATTGCGATCTTCGTTCTGTTCAGCGCGCTTCCCGCGCTGGCGGTCAACCCGGATGAGGTGTTGAAGGACCCCGTTCTGGAGGAACGGGCCAGAAACCTTTCGGCGCATCTACGCTGCATGGTCTGCCAGAACCAGTCGATCGACGACAGCAATGCGGAACTGGCCAAGGACCTGCGCGTGCTGGTGCGCGAGCGGCTGACCGATGGTGATAGCGACGAGCAGGTGCTGGATTATGTTGTGTCGCGTTATGGTGAGTTCGTGCTTTTGAAGCCGCGACTGAGCGCCAAGACGATTGCGCTGTGGGCAGCGCCAATCGGGCTGCTTGTGATCGGAGCACTGACGATGATCCTGTTCGTGCGCAGCCGTCCACCGTTAAAGACGGTGACACCGCTGTCTGACGAGGAGAAGGCGCGGATCGACGAGTTATCGAAGGGATAAAATTCCCGGATCGGATTTTCAGAATAAAAAACGCCGCGAGCTTAAAGCTCGCGGCGTTTTTTATTGTTCATCGTTCGTGGAAGGCTCATGCCACCTTCATCATCGAGGCGGCGGCGCCGGGAACCTCGGTGTGCGGCAGATAGAGCGTCTGGCGGCCGAAACCGCGCGAATCCGTGCCGCGAACGGCGGCGTCGGAGCCGGGCTCGCGCACCCATTTGCGGCGGTTGAGCTTGAAGCGCTTGACCAGCTGTTCCAATTCGCTTGCGCCGTTGGCAAGTGTTCCGGCAATGGCGCTCATGTTGGAGACCATGGCGGCGTTTTCCTGGGTCATCTTGTCGAGCGAGTTGACCGCCGAATTGATCTCAAGAAGGCTGGTCGATTGTTCCGACGCGGCAACGGAAATCGCCTCGATATTGGTGTCGATCGACTGAACGTAACGTTCGATGTCCTTCAGGGCGTCGCCGGTTGCGCCGACAAGACGCACGCCTTCCTGCACTTCGCGCGAGGAATTCAGGATCAGGCCGGAAATTTCCTTGGCGGCCGAAGCCGAACGCTGGGCGAGTTCGCGAACTTCCTGCGCCACGACGGCAAAACCCTTGCCGGCTTCACCGGCGCGTGCGGCCTCGACGCCTGCGTTAAGTGCAAGCAGGTTGGTCTGGAAGGCGATCTCGTCGATGACGCCGATGATGTTGGAGATTTCCCTGGATGCCGCTTCGATGCGGTCCATCGCGTTGACCGTGGAGGTAACCACTTCCACCGACTTGGTGGCGGCTGAACGGGCGTCGATGACGAGCTTGCGGGCCTCCGCCGTACGTTCCGACGACTGGCCGACGGTAACGGTGATTTCTTCGAGTGCCGCAGATGCCTGCTCGAGTGCGGCCGCCTGCTGCTCGGAACGATGGGCGATGCCGCTGGCGCTTTCGCTCATTTCGCCGCTTTTCGCCGACAGCATGGTCGTCTGGGCGAGAACCTGTTCCAGCGTCTGCTGGAATTTTGCCAGCGACTCGTTGAAGTCATGACGCAGGTGGTCGAATTCCGGCACGAAAGGAGTGTCGATGGTGAAGCGGATATTGCATTCGGCCAGACGCTGAAGGCCGGCGCCGATTTCCTGCAGCGCGCGCACGCGGCCGCTGACATCGGTCGCGAACTTTACCACCTTGAAGACCTTGCCGTCATCATCGAGGATCGGGTTGTAGGTGGCCTGGATGAAGATGGCATTTCCCGACTTGTCGAAGCGCTTGAACTCGTCATTGAAGAATTCGCCCGCAGCCAGTCTCGGCCAGAACTCGGCATATTGCTGGGTGGAAACATAGGCCGGTTCACAGAACATGCTGTGATGCTTGCCGACGATTTCGTCGAGCGTATAGCCAAGCGCACCGAGAAAGTTTTCGTTGGCGTTGAGGATCTTGCCCTCGGGCGTGAATTCGATCATCGCCTGCGCGCGCTCGAGTGCGACGAGCTTGCCGTCGCTTTCAAGACTATGGACCTTTTCGGCGGTGATATCGCTGGCGATCTTGACGATCTTGACGACCTTGCTGCCGCGGATGACCGGGTTATAGGATGCTTCGATCCAGATTTCCTTGCCGGTCTTCGAAAATCGCTTGTACTGGCCACGGTCGAACTCGCCTGAGCCGAGCTTTTTCCAGAAGGCGGCATAGGCCGGGGACTGGGCTTCGCGCGGATCGACGAAGATGCGGTGGTGCTTGCCGACGATTTCCTCACGGGCATAACCGACAGCGGCACAGAAATTGTCGTTGGCATCCAGAATGGTGCCATCCGGCTTGAATGAAATAATAGCCTGGGAGCGGTTGAAGGCGTCCATAACATCCGACGCATCACCGGCAATAAAGGACCTGAGGCTCACGAAAATCTCCGACAAATAAAATTTTCCGAGAATATTGATAAAAGTCATTAATTCGAAGTTACGAACAGTACCGGATCTCATCTATTTTATCGTTATATTTCTGTGACTTACATCGTTAAAACGTGTGCTTTTGTCAGCTATTACGAGATTTACGCAAAAGGCGCGCCTCCGGCATGCTCCGCAGCATGGCTCTATTCAAATTTGGCGTCCGTTATTTCCGTCAGAGACGGCACAGGCTGGCGTCGTTCAAAAAATGCCTCTGCGAGGAAATCATGAGAAAAGCTCTTGTCAAACAACGGTCTATAAGTTTAGAATAATTCTAATATTATGAATTCGGGTCTCAAGTTTTGGGCCTGATATAACCCCAAAGGAGATTTTCTCATGTCGAACACCGCATCCTGCAAGGCTTGCTCGTTTTACGAAGACCACGCTGCAAACGCTGGCGCTGTTGTCGAGAACGCCGGTCTCTGTCGTTTCAACCCGCCGGTTTCGCAGCCGGACGCCAACGCACGCGGCCTGTGGCCGGTCGTTGCCTCGAGTGACTGGTGCGGTCATTTCGATGACGAGAAGAAGGCTGCCTGATCAGCCCGACATGATCGCAGCGGGGGCGGGCCATCGGGCTCGCCCTTTTTGATTCCGGCACGGAAATGCCGATCGTCAAAACATTACGAACAATTCATGTGCCGGACACGTGCAGTTAAGGTCGTGGCTCCTATATCTCTCTTCATCCACCGCAGCCGTCCCCTCCGGCGCACCCAAGAAGAGAAGAAGGTACCACACATGCTCAAGAGCACGCTCAGCCGCCCCTCGCTGAAGACCGTATTGAAGACGACGACCGTTGCCGGTCTCGCGGCGGTCATGCTTTCGACCGGTATCCCAGCCCAGGTCGTTAATTCCTTTGCAGCGCCGGTCACCGTCACCGCGCCGCAGGTTCCAAGTTTTGCCGATGTCGTCTCGGCTGTTTCCCCCGCCGTCGTTTCCGTCCGCGTCCAGTCCGATACCGAAACCGCCTCCAATGACGAGCGCGGCGGTGGCGGCTTTTCCTTCGGTGGCCGTGGTTTTGAAAACCTCCCCGACGATCATCCGCTGAAGCGTTTCTTCCGTGAATTCGGTGGCCAGCAGGGCCCTGGCGGCCCGCAGGGTGGCCCGCGTGACCGTGACCGCGCCGAACGCGGCGGCCCGCGTCCGCATCACTTGCGCCCGACCGCACAGGGCTCCGGCTTCTTCATCTCCGAAGACGGTTATGTCGTCACCAACAACCACGTCGTGTCCGACGGTTCGGCCTATACGGTTGTGCTCAATGACGGTACCGAGCTGGATGCCAAGCTGATCGGCAAGGACAGCCGCACCGATCTGGCCGTTTTGAAGGTCGATGCCCCGAGCCGCAAGTTCACCTATGTCAATTTCGCTGACGACAACAAGACGCGCGTCGGTGACTGGGTGGTCGCCGTCGGCAACCCGTTCGGTCTCGGTGGCACTGTAACCGCCGGTATCGTGTCTGCCCGTGGCCGTGACATTGGCTCTGGTCCGTATGACGACTTCATCCAGGTGGATGCCGCCGTCAACCGCGGCAACTCGGGTGGCCCGACCTTCAACCTCAATGGCGAAGTGGTCGGCATCAACACCGCGATCTTCTCGCCCTCCGGCGGCAATGTCGGTATCGCCTTCGCCATTCCCGCCTCGACCGCCAAGGACGTGGTGGCCGATCTGATGAAGGACGGCAAGGTGGAGCGCGGCTGGCTCGGCGTGCAGATCCAGCCGGTGAACAAGGATATCGCCGAAAGCCTCGGCCTGTCCGAGCCGAAGGGTGCGCTGGTGGTTGCGCCGCAGGAAGGGTCTCCGGGCCTGAAGGCCGGCATCAAGCAGGGTGACGTGATCACCGCCGTCAACGGCGACCCGATCAACGACGCCCGCGATCTGGCCAAGAAGGTTGCAGCTTTTGCCCCCAACACCAAGGTCGAGCTGTCGATCTGGCGCAATGGCAAGTCGCAGTCGGTGCCGGTGACGCTGGGCAACATGGCGGCTGACGAAGCCGTCAAGGCCGACAACTCTACCGAGGAAGACACCAAGCCTTCCACCGAACAGGCGCTTGCCAGCCTCGGCATGAGTGTTGTGCCTTCGGAAGACGGCGCAGGCCTCACCATTACCGATGTCGATCCTGACTCCGAAGCCGCCTCGCGCGGCGTCAAGCAGGGCGAGACAATCACCTCTGTGAACAATCAGGAAGTTTCGTCCGCCGCCGATCTGAACAAGGTGATCGAACAGGCCAAGAAGGACGGCCGCACCCGTGCGCTGTTCCAGGTCGAGGCGAATGGATCGAGCCGCTTCGTGGCGCTGCCGATCAACGAAGGCTGATTTTTCTTCAGTCTTGATGTGAAACGGGGCGTCCGAACGGAAATGGTTCGGGCGCCTCTCATGTTTAAGGGAGTAGGTCGATGGATATCAATCGCGATCAGGATGTGGGGACAGAGAAATCCGGTTTTACCGAAGCCTCGGGCGAGGTTATTGTCCCGCATATGAAGATTCTGGTGATTGAAGACGATCTTGAAGCTGCCGCCTACATGACCAAGGCCTTTCGCGAGGCCGGCATCGTGGCGGACCATGCCAGCGATGGCGATAGCGGCCTGTTCATGGGCACGGAAAATTCTTACGACGTGCTGGTGATCGACCGCATGTTGCCGCGTCGTGACGGGCTTTCGGTGATTTCCGAACTGCGAAAGCGCGGTATCAACACGCCGGTGCTGATCCTCTCAGCGCTGGGCCAGGTGGATGACCGCGTGACGGGTCTGCGTGCCGGCGGTGACGACTACCTGCCAAAACCGTATGCCTTTTCCGAGCTGCTGGCTCGTGTCGAGGTTTTAGGGCGTCGCAAGGGCGCGCCGGAGCAGGACATGGTCTACCGCGTCGGCGATCTGGAGCTGGACCGTTTGAGCCACGAGGTGAAGCGCGCGGGCAAGGAAATCCTGCTGCAGCCGCGCGAATTCCGCCTGCTCGAATATCTGATGAAGAATGCCGGTCAGGTCGTCACCCGCACTATGCTGCTCGAAAACGTCTGGGACTATCACTTTGACCCGCAGACGAACGTGATCGATGTGCATGTGTCGCGTCTGCGCTCGAAGATCGAGAAGGACTTTGACAAGCCGCTGCTGAAGACCATTCGCGGCGCCGGTTACATGATCAAGGACGAGGCGTGAACCGCTTTTTCACCCGGCTTCGGCTGATGTTCCGCTCGACGGCCGTGCGGCTGTCGGGCCTCTATATTATTCTCTTTGCGCTCTGTGCCGCATTCCTCGTCTTTTACGTGACGGCAATGTCTGAACGTCTGCTGGTGCAGCAGACGCAGCAGACGGTGCAGGAGGAGATTGCCGACATTCAACGCGCCTATAATCGCGGTGGCGTGAACCTGCTTTTGCGCATCATGGAGCGGCGTGCCCGTCAGCCGGGTGCGAACCTCTATGTGATTGCCGGGCCGAATGGCGAAATGCTGGCCGGCAATGTCCAGTCTGTGCAGCCGGGCGTGCTGGAAACGACCGGCTGGACCGATATGCCGTTCACCTACGAGCCTTATTCGGAATCACCACGGCCGGGCCGGCATATGGCAATCGCCAATGTGCAGCAGCTGGATAACGGGCTGCGCATGATGGTGGGGCGCGACCTCGGCGATCCCAGCCGCTTTCGTTACATCGTGCGGCAGGCATTGATGGTGGCGTTGACCATCATGGGTGTCGGCGCGCTGATCATCTGGTTCGGCATCGGCCGCAACGCGTTGAAACGTATCGACCGCATGTCGGCGGCAAGCCAGAAGATCATGGCCGGGGATCTTTCGCAGCGCCTGCCTGTCGGGCGTTCGGGCGACGAGTTCGACCGGCTTTCCAGCAATCTCAACGCCATGCTGGAGCGGATCGAAAAGCTGAACGAGGGTCTGCGGCAGGTTTCCGACAATATCGCCCATGACCTGAAGACGCCTTTGACACGCCTGCGCAACAAGGCGGCCGACGCGCTGGACGAAAGCGACGACACGGTGCGCCGCAATGCGCTGGAAGGCATTATCGGCGAGTCCGACCAGTTGATCCGCACCTTCAATGCGCTTCTGATGATTTCACGGGTCGAGGCTGGGTCGATTGCCGCCGAGATGACGCCGGTCGAGCTATCCGCCATTTCCGCCGATTGTGCCGAGCTATATGAGCCGGTGGCCGACGAAGCGGGTCTGACACTGACGACGGAGATCGAGCCGGGGCTGACCGTCAACGGCAATCGCGAACTGATCGGTCAGGCGATTTTTAATCTCATCGACAACGCCATCAAATATGCCGCGGAAGCCGATGGCGAGAAGAAGATCGTGGTGAAGCTCGCAAAGGCTGCCGATGGATTGCGGTTGTCCGTCTGTGACAATGGGCCTGGCATTCCGGCGAACAAGCGCGACGAGGTGAAGAAACGCTTCGTGCGTCTGGACGAGAGCCGCACCAAGCCGGGCACGGGTCTTGGCCTGTCACTGGTGGAAGCGGTGATGGAACTACATGGCGGCGGGCTGGAGCTTTCAGCGACCAATAGAGACGATGCTGCGGTTCCGGGGCTGACGGTGACGATAGTGTTTCCGGCGGTGAAGGCCTGAGTTTTGCCTCTCCCCTCGTTGGGGAGAGGTGTTTGCGCCCGAGCGTCACACCAATGGCGGCGCGAGGTTCATCAAGAGAACCATCACCAATCCGACGACCGAGACGATCGACTGGATGACCGAAATGGTCGCGGTCGCTTCCCCCATCGACATGCCAAAACTTTCCTTCACCAGCCAGAAGCCGGCATGGTTGGCATAATTGAAGAACAGCGAGCCGCAGCCGATCGACAGGGCCAGAAGCGATGCATTGAGCGCCATGTCGGTGCCGGCAAGCGGGGCAAGCAGGCCGGAGGCGCCGACAATGCCGACGGTGGCCGAGCCGGTGGAGACCGACAGGAGCATGGCGATGGACCAGCCGAGCACCAGCGGCGACAGCGAGAATTGCTGGCTCATATGCATGATCGCATCGCCGACCTTGGCGTCGGTCAGCACATGCTGGAAGGCACCGCCGCCTGCGATGATGAGCAGCACATTGGCGATTGGCTTGACGCTGGCCGACATGGAATTGCGCAGCTTTTCGGTATCGCCGCCACGCGCATAGATCAGCACCGACGCCGCAAACAGCACGCCAATCAGCATGGCGATCGCCGGATCACCGAGGAAATCGGTGATGTTCAGGATCGCGGAGTCCTTGGCAAAGACCAGTTCGGCAATGGCGTGGAACAGCATCAGGACGGCCGGAAGCAGCGCGGTGAGCAGGCTGAGCCCAAGGCCCGGCGGCGTTTGCGCCGGTGTCGTCGTGTCCGTTGCGCTGTTGTCGACGGAGAACTGGTCGATCAACGCTTGATCCGGTTTGACCTTCAGGCGTGGCGTGACGATCGCGCCATAAACCGGACCGCCGATGATGATGGCGGGAATGGCGGCGAGAAAACCGTAGAGCATGGTGGCGCCGATATTGGCGTTCAGCGAGGCGATCGCCGTCAGCGGACCGGGATGCGGCGGCACCATGCCGTGCATGGCGGCAAGTGCTGCGATGACCGGCACGCCGACATAGACATAGGCCGAACCATTGATGGCTTTCTGGGCCTCCAGCTTGCGCGCGACGCTGAAGATCAGCGGCAGAAGCACGACAAGGCCGACCTCGAAGAACATCGGGATGCCGATGACGAAGGCAGCGCCCGCCATCGCCCAGGGCAGCATGCGCGTCGAGGTTTTGGCGATGATCAGGTTGGAAATGCCCTCGGTGACACCGCCTTCAGCAAGAATCTTGCCGAGCATGGCGCCGAGTGCCACCACGAGGCCGACCGCACCGAGCGTGCCGCCGGCACCGCTTTCGATCGACTTGATCAGTTTGTCGCCCGGCATGCCGGTGATGAGGCCGACGGCGATGGAGGTGACAATCAGCGCGAGGAGGGGATGGAACCTGATTTTCGAAACGATCAGCAGGACAAGAAAGGCCACACCGCCGACAGCGGTGGCCAGAAGCATATAGTCTGAAGAACTCATAATCTCTCCCGAAGGTAGGGACCGCGGAGGCTCCGAAAATCCAGATGTCTCCGTTCATCGGGAGGGGAGGCGAGCGCGGTTGATGGAGCCGGGCGGCTCCATGGATGTGGGCCTTGATTAAATCTGCCGAAAGTGTGTTTCGTCAATAGTTGGCAAGTCATCTATTTTGATGTGCTTCCTCAAATTCGCGTGTCGGGTTAGAGCTTGCAGGCAAGCGAGGTGAGGAGGAATGACCATGACGAACGAAAAACGGCTCGATGCCGTGACAGCGGATGTCATTCGGCCGTTCAACAAGACTGAGGCCAAGGCGTCGATGACAGCGCTGAAGGAGATGGCCGGTGCCGAGCCTGCCATTGCGGCACTGCTTTCCGAAGAAACGCCGCTCAGGGATTTTGTCGTTTCGGTCTTCAGCCTGTCGCCTTATCTACGCGAGACGGCAACGATCACGCCTTCCATCCTTTCCGCCGCCATCGGTGAACCACTGGACGAGTTGCTGGTCCGAGTTGTCGAACGTGCTCGCAACTGCTGGCGGCCGGCTGAGGGTGGCAGTGTGCCTTCCGAAGCCGAGGTGATGGTGGCATTGCGGCGCGCTAAACGCGAGGCCGCCTTCGTGATCGCCATCGCTGATCTGGCACGCATGTTTTCCGCCTTCGATACGACGCGCTGGCTGACGGCGCTGGCCGATGCTTGCGTTGCGGCGGCGATCGATCATCTGCTGCTCAATGCGCATGGTTCGGGAAAACTGCAGCTCACCGATCCCGGCGACCCGAGCCGCGGCAGTGGTCTGGCGGTGATCGGCATGGGCAAGCATGGCGCCGGCGAACTCAACTATTCCTCCGATATCGATATCGTCGTGTTTTACGAGATCGATACGGGCACGATTCCCGATCCGCTCGATGCATCAGAAACCTATGGGCGGATGATGCGCCGGCTGGTGCGCATCATGCAGGAGCGCACCGGTGAGGGTTATGTTTTTCGCACCGATCTGCGGCTGCGGCCCGACCCCGGTTCGACACCGCTTGCCGTCTCCATGGATGCGGCGATGATCTATTACGAAGGCAGGGGCCAGAACTGGGAGCGCGCCGCCTATATCAAGGCGCGCCCGGTGGCCGGAGATATCGAGGCGGGCACGCTGTTTCTCAAACAGCTGCAGCCTTTCGTGTTCCGCAAATATCTCGATTACGCGGCGATTGCCGACATTCACGGCATCAAGCGGCAGATCCATGCACACAAGGGTTATGGTGACATCGCGGTGAAGGGCCATGACGTCAAGCTGGGGCGCGGCGGCATTCGCGAGATCGAGTTTTTCGTGCAGACGCAGCAGCTGATTGCCGGTGGACGCATGACCGATCTGCGCTCGCGCCGCACTGATGAGACGCTGGCGGCACTGGCGCAGGCGCGCTGGATCACGCCGGTGGTGGAACGTGAACTGATGGCGGCCTACTGGTTCCTGCGGGATGTGGAACACCGTATCCAGATGGTGCGTGACGAACAGAGCCACAAACTGCCGACCACCGAAGCCGAATTGAAGCGCATCGCGCTGATGATGGGCTTCGCCGACACGACCGCGTTTTCGGCCCGCATGGATACGGTGCTTCGAACCGTCGAGCGTTGTTATGCGCGTCTGTTCGAAAAGGAACCGGAAGGCGGCGAGGGCAAAATCTCGCTGGTGTTTGCTGCGGGGCAGGATGATCCAAAAACGCTGGAGTATCTGGAGAAGATCGGTTTCGAGAGACCATCCGTCATGTCCGGTGTCATTCGTGGCTGGTATGCCGGTCGTTATCGCGCCATGCAGTCTGCGGAAGCGCGCGAACGGCTGACGGCGCTGATGCCGGATCTTCTCGCCGCTTTTGCTGCCGGCAAGAGGCCGGACGATGTTCTGCTTCGTTTCGACAGTTTTCTCTCCGGTCTGCCGGCGGGCATCCAGCTGTTTTCGCTGCTCGGAAACAACCCGGCCATCCTGTCGCTGCTCGTCACTATCCTGTCTTCCGCGCCACGTCTCGCCGATATCATCGCCGCGCGGCCGCATGTGTTCGACGGATTGCTCGATCCACGCCTGATGACGGAAATGCCGACAAAGGCGGATATGAAGGGGCGGCTCACCAATTTTCTGAGCGGTTCGGTTCATCATGAGGATGTGCTGGACCGCTTGCGGATTTTTGCCGCTGAACAGCGTTTTCTGATCGGCGTGCGGCTGTTGACCGGGGCGATTTCGGCGGATGTTGCTGCGCGCGGATTTACCGAGCTTGCCGATCTTCTGATCGAACAGGCGCTCGCCGCCGTTCTGCGCGAGATGGAAGGTGCCCACGGCACCTATCCGGGCGGGCGGGTGATTGTGCTCGGCATGGGCAAGCTTGGAAGCTTTGAGCTGACCGCCGGCTCCGATGTCGATCTCATCCTGCTTTACGATTATGACGACAGCGCCGAGGAATCCTCCGGTCCAAAGCCGCTCGATTCCATGCGCTATTTTTCCCGACTGACACAGCGGCTGATCGCGGCACTTTCCGCGCCGACGGCTGAAGGCATCGTGTTCGAGGTGGACCTGCGGCTACGCCCCTCCGGCAACAAAGGGCCGGTGGCGACACGCATCAACGCGTTTGGCAAATATCAGCGGGAAGAGGCCTGGACCTGGGAACATCTGGCACTGACACGGGCGCGAACAATCTGCGGCGAAGACAGTCTGCGCGCAGAAGCGGATGCGATCATCGACGCGGTGCTTTCGCAGAAACGCGATGTGCCTAAGGTGACGGCTGAGGTGGCCGAGATGCGGGCGCTGATCGCCCAGGAAAAGCCGCCCAAGGATATCTGGGACTTCAAGCTGATTGCCGGCGGTCTGGTGGATATCGAGTTCATTGCGCAATATCTGCAATTGATTGCACCGGCGCGGGGTGTCGATGTGGACACGGGTGGGCTGAGCACGGCAGAGGCGTTAAAAGCGCTGGGCGATAAAATGATGACGCCGGGTGATCTCGATACGGCGCTTGAGGCGCTCACGTTGTTCACGGCGCTGTCGCAGACGGTGCGGCTATGCATCGACGGCGATTTCAACCCGCGCGAGGCGCCGCAGGGGCTGATCGAACAGCTGTGCCGGGCAGGGGACTGCCCGGACCTGAAAACGCTGGAGGGTGAGGTGAAGCGGCTGTCGAAGGCGGGGCGGGAGATTTTCAAATCCTGTCTGCAAGAAACGGGCGCTCTATAGAGCATAGGCGGGAAATTAATTACTTAAGGTTGTAATTTCTCTTTTCAAGAATTGATAAATGTGATCTTCTGTCGCAAATATTACTGGGGAGGTTTACATGCCTAATGGAGTAACAAATGCCGGTGCCATTTCGTTTTCTGCCGGTGAGACGGATCTTCGTTATCCTGGCCGGCCTGTCGTGCGTGGTGAATTCGACTCGCTGGCCGTTCGTCGCATTCAGGACCGCCTGAACCAGACGTTGAAGGCCGGGCTTTTGCCCGATGGCGATTTCGGCGAGGCGACCGAGAATGCGGTCCGTCTGTTCCAGGCAAGACATTCGGGGGTCGGCGGAGCCGAGCTGGAGATCGATGGCGAGGTTGGCGAAACGACATGGGCGGCATTGTTCGGTGCCGAAACCGTGCCGACGTTCCAGGTCCTGCCCGCGCGCGGGGATGCGCGCAGCTTTGTGATTGCAATGGCCGCTTCGCAGATTGGCGTCACCGAACAGCCGATCGGTTCGAACCGCGGCCCGCGCGTCGATGACTATATTCGTGCTGCCGGTCTGGATCCGACAAAGGGCGATTATCCCTGGTGCGTGTGCTTTCTGCAGTGGGTGTTCCAGAAAGCTGAGGCAAGTTCGGGGACGGCCTTCGACGTGCCGAAAACGGCCGGTGTCCATGCATTGTGGACGATGCGCGCGGCAGCCAAGTCGGTTGTCACGGCTGATGCCGCAAACCCGGCGCTGATCAAGCCGGCGATGATTTTCCTGCTGGATACCGGGGGTGGCAAGGGGCACGCCGGCCTTGTCGAATCCATAGATGGGGATCGTCTGATCACGATCGAAGGCAATACCAATGATGGCGGCTCCCGCGAGGGATACGGTGTGTTCCGCCGCCGTAGCCGCAAGGTCACGATGGGCGGCCTGCTTGGTTATCTGGATTTTTGTGGCTGACGATCGATGCGGTGACGTTGGGGATATGATAGCCGGGGGCTGACATGGCAGGGAAAATATCGGGAAATGGCAATGTTCCTGCCAACGTCAAAGCTGAGCGAGGTTTTATCAACTGGCTCGCGGTGATAGTGTTTTTGTGCTCGTTCGTGGGTCTGCTCGGTGTGGCTGCCGGCGCTGTATTCTACGGACAACCCGGCGAGCAGACCTTTAATATTCTGACACCATTGTTTGGGACCTGGGTCGGAACGGTCCTGACCTTCTATTTCACCCGCGAAAATTTCAAGGAAGCAAACGATGCCGTTTCCAAAATCATGGAGCGTGTAACGCCGGCGCAGGTTATCGACCAAATGCCGGTGCGCGACGCCATGAAACCGCGTGCCAAAATCCAGGGCCATATCCTCAAGGAAAACGGCGAGGAGGACACGCTTCGCCTGTCCAAGCTGCGTGATCTCATCCGCGAAGGATGCTCCCGTATCCTGATCTTTGCCGCCGACGGCACGATCAAATACGTCATCCACGAAAGCACCTTGAACAAGTTTATCGCGGATCGGATCCTGCATTCAGCCGGCCAGACTGCGCCGCAGCAGAACCCGGTGGACGCCACACTTGCCCAGTTGCTACTTTACAAGCCGGTTGAAGGCAAGCTCAGCATGGCCGAAACCGTCAGGCTTTTCTCTTTTGTCGGCGAGGCCGCAACACTTGCAGATGCCCGTGTAGCGATGACGTCAACGCCCGGCTGCGAGGATGTCTTTGTCACCAAGACTGGCAAGGCAAGCGAACCAGTGCTTGGCTGGCTTACCAATAGCGATATCACACGACAGATTTGACCGGAAAAGTGCGGACGGGGAAATGATTTCAACCAGCCCGTCTCTGCATCGGCAAGGCCGGCAGTTTGCGGTGCGGGATGAACAGTGACACGACCGTGCCCTTGCCCATCAGCGAACGGATTCGCATGCGGCCGCCATGGAGCGCAACGAGCGAGCGGGAAATGGCAAGGCCGAGGCCCGAGCCGCCCTTGCTCTTGGCATACTGGCTCTGCACCTGTTCGAACGGCTGGCCGATCTTGCTCATCGCCGCCTTCGGGATGCCGATGCCGGTATCGGCAATCGTCAGCATCAGGCCCTTGTCGGTGCGATGAGCACGCAGTTCAACGTGGCCACCCTTGTCGGTGAATTTCACCGCATTGGACAGGAGGTTGAGCAGGATCTGTTTCATGGCGCGGCGATCACCCACCATGGACAGGCCATCGGCGAGACGGTGGTTGAAGCTGACGCCCTTTTCCTGCGCAAGAATGGCGGTGAGACGCAGGCTTTCCTCGATCAGCGGCGTCAGGTCCATGCGCTCGGCCTGCACCATCATATGGCCCGCCTCGATCTTCGACATGTCGAGAATGTCGTTGATGACGTTCAAAAGATGTTTGCCGCTGTCGTGGATGTCGCGGGCGTATTCGCTGTACTTTGGCGAGCCGACCGGGCCGAACATGCCGTTCACCAGAACCTCGGAGAAGCCGAGAATGGCATTGAGCGGCGTGCGCAGCTCATGGCTCATATTGGCGAGAAATTCGGATTTCGCCTTGTTGGCGGCTTCTGCGCGGTCCTTTTCGGCCTGATAATTGTTGTTGGCCAGCGAAAGCTCGGCCTTTTGGCGCTCCAGCTTCTTCTGCGAGGAAGAAAGATCCCCGATCGTCGCCATCAGGCGGCGTTCGCTTTCGCGCAGGCGTTCCTGGTTGCGTTTCAGCAGCGAGATATCCGTGCCGACCGACACCATGCCGCCATCGCGGGTGCGGCGCTCGTTGATCTGCAGCCAGCGGCCATCGGCAAGCTGCACTTCCGTGGTGCGCGAAAAACCGCTGACATCGGGATCGGCCACCCGGCGTTCAACGACGGGACGGGCGGCGGCCAGCATCAGCTTGCTGCGCTCGGTGCCGGGCACGAGGACATTGTCGGGCAGGCCGTAAGCCTGCTGGTAATGCTCGTTGCACATCACGAGACGATCGTTTTTGTCCCAAAGCACAAAGGCTTCCGAGGTGCATTCGATCGCGTCGGCAAGACGCTGGTCGGCTTCGGCGTATCGCTGGGCGAGACGATGCTGTTCGGTGACATCCATGGCAATGCCAATGACGTGGGTCTTGCCCTGTCCGGTTTCCATCACCTGCGCACGCGCTCGCATCCAGACATAATGGCCGGCGGCGTGACGCATGCGAAAAACCTGGTCTATCTGCTTGGCATTGCCGCGACCGACGGCGCGGGCAAGTGCGAACAGGTTGCCGTCGGCCGGATGCATCATGCGGGCGGCATCACTGAAGGAGAGCATGTTGTCGCCCGGTGGCAGGCCGAGCATTTCATACATCGACCGCGACCAGTAGAGCCGGCGGTTCGGCAGATCGAAATCCCACAACCCGCAGCGACCGCGTGACAAGGCCGTTTCAACACGCAGGTTGGATTCGAGAAAGATCTCGTCGGCATCGCGGGCGCGTTTCACCTGCATGTAATAGGCGTAAAGCACGATCAACAGAATGGCGGAAATGCCGGCGAAAAGGGTGACGTTGAGGGAAACCTGCTGGCGCCACAGGGCATTTGCCTCCACCAGCGACTGGGCGGAGATAATCAGCCCGCCATCGGTGCCGACCGGGCGAATGGCGGCGTAGAGCGGCATGTCGTCGAACACGGTTTCGATGATGCCGTCCTGATCGTCGAAACGGCGCACAGCCGCGGTTTCGGGCAGAAGCGCATCGAGGCGACGACCGATATAAGGCGCGGCACCGGATGAGCCTCCGAAAATGGTTCCGGACGCATTGACGAACATGATGAAGGCGCCCGGCTCGAAGCGATCCTTCGGCAGGAAGGCAAACAGCCGGGCTTCGGCAGCGGCGCGATCGCTGCCGGAAAAACTCTGGGCATTGCCGGCAAAGGCGGCGCTGGCGGTGGCGGCGACGAGGCGTGTGGTTTCGCGCGAAGCGCCTTGCAGGCGGTCATGTTCCGACACCAGCGCCAGCAGACGCGAGGCGGCGATGACCATCAGGAAGGCCATGATCAGAAGCGGAATGGACCGCTTCAGAAACATCTCTGCGCGAGGGATACGGCTGGACAGGATGGGACGCAGGGAAAGGCCACCGCCGGAAAGGGCGCTGCGGAGAGCTGCGAAAACAGGAAATTTGAGACGCAGCCGTTCATCGGCCGCGGTTGCCCGCTGCACGTTCGCCATAGTGACCGTTTTTATCCCTCGTGGTGATTCGCAATGCCGCTCGCGAATTGAAGCCAGTGAATCATTAGTGATTCTTCATGTCCAGAGGGGCGGTAATAAATTTTTAACGAATTGATTCCGTTGTGATTCTCGGCCGGTTTGTGACTGGCCTTGAAAGTGTAAGCGATTTTCCTTACATTTCAGCAAGTCATGGAGGTCCAAATGCCGGCTCTGTTGCGAAAAGTCAGCACGATCACTGAAAAGGGTCAGGTAACGATCCCCAAACCCGTGCGGGAAGCACTCGGGCTTGAACTGGGCGGGCGTGTCGCTTTCTGCATCGATGAAAACCGCAATGTGTCGGTCGAGCGCGATGACGTGGATGAAGGCGACCCGTTGATCGATCAGTTCCTTGTTTTTCTGGCGAAGGACATGGAAAAGTATCCCGAACGAATTTCCGGCATTCCACAGGATTTGCGCAATCGCATGCATGCCTTAGTGGGGGATTCCGATGTGGATCTCGACGATCCTATCGAAGGTGATGTGGCGCTCTGATCGATGCTCGTCATTCACGGCTGGACGATTCTTGCTCATCCCCTACTGCTCGATCAGCTGGAAAAGCTGACTGCAGCCGTGGAAGAGCTCGCCCAAAAGAAGCCGGACAGTTATCGGAACAGTGCCAGTACCAAGCTTCTCGCGGCGCTGGTGACTCTGATCTTCGACAAGATCCCGCGAGACCCGGCATCGACGGCCTATGTTCAGGGCAATACGCTCGGTACAAATCGACGCTACTGGTTTCGTACAAAATTTGGAGCGGGGCGATTTCGCCTGTTCTTCCGTTACAGCAGCAGTGCCAAAATCATCATTTTTGCATGGGTGAACGACGAGAATACTCTGCGCACCTACGGCGCGAAAACGGATGCCTATGCGGTGTTCAGAAACATGCTCGAAAGCGGTAATCCGCCGGACGACTGGCCTGAATTGCTTAACGCGGCATCCGGATCGGCGGCAACAAAGCGGTTCGATGAGGCTTTTCGGAAAAGCGCCGAACGGGACACGTAAGCGATTGATATCCGCGGCTTCCCCAGCCGCAAAAAAAACGCCGGGGCAAAACCCCGGCGTCGATCTTGTCCTGACCTGAAAACGATCAGGCCTTGAGCATGCGCTCGACGATGTCGCGCACATCGGTGGAGAGTTGCGGTGCGCGTTCGATCTCCATAAGGGCTGCGCGGGCGTGATCGGCGCGGGCCGATTCCAGCGAGCGCCAGGAGCGCATCGAGGTGAGGATGCGGGCGGCCAGCTGCGGGTTTTTCGGGTCGATCGCAAGGATCTGCGACGCGAGGAAACGATAACCCTCGCCATCGGCGCGGTTGAAGCCGGTGGCGTTGGAGAAGGCGAAAGCGCCGACCAGCGACCGCACGCGGTTCGGGTTATTGGCGTTGAACTTTTCGTCTTCCATCAGCGTTTTCACCCGGGCAAGCGCGCCTTCGCCGGGAATGGTTGCCTGGATCAGGAACCATTTGTCGATGACGAGAGGATTGTCGGCAAACCGCTCGGAGAAGTTCTTCAGCGCGTCCTTGGCCTCACCCGATTCCGGGAAACGGTGGGCGAGCAGCGTCAGTGCCTGGGCAAGGTCCGTCATGTTGTCGGCCTTGGCAAAAGCTTCGGCTGCGCGGGCAGGGGTGTTTTCGGCAAAAGCCAGATAACCGAGTGCGGCATTGCGCAATGCACGCTTGCCGGCACTTGCCGCGTCCGGCGTGAACGCGCCGTCGATGATCATCTCTTCCGTCAGCGACAGGAAGGTGTCGCGGCCGGCGTCTGCGATCAGTGCCAGCACGGCCTGACGGCCGGCATGGATGGCATCGGGATTGTTGTTGCAGCCGAGTTCGCGGGCGATATCGGATTCGCTCGGCAGGGCCAAGGCCTGGGCGCGGAAAGCCGGTTCCAGCCTGGCATCGGCGGTGGCTTCGAGAAGCGCTGCGATGAAGGTGTTATCGCAGGTGACCAGCTTGCCGTCGCGGGCGTCGCTGGTGGCCTGGACGAGGTTCGGCAGAGCGAGATCGGTCAGCGCCTGCCAGCGCGAAAACAGGTCGCTGTCGTGGCGGGCGATGTGGACCAGATCTTCGGTCGGCTGATCGAAGGACAGGTTGATCGGTGCCGAGAAGGAGCGGTTGAGCGAGAGGACCGGACGCGAGGAAATGCCGGTAAAGACAAAAGTCTGGCTGCGTTCGGTGAGATGCAGGACGTCGCCAGTGACTTCGCCACCGGAAACGGACGCCGGTTCGGCGATCGAACCGTTGTCGAGGATCAGCGCGAACGACAGCGGAATGTGCATCGGCTCCTTGTCCGCCTGACCGGGCGTGGCCGGAATGCTCTGCTCCAATGTCAGCGTGAACTTATCCGCATCATAGGCGGTGGAAACGGAGACGAGCGGCGTGCCGGCCTGATGATACCAGCGCGAGAATTGCGACAGGTCGCGGCCATTGGCATCTTCAAAACATTTGACAAAGTCTTCGACGGTGGCGGCATCGCCGTCATGACGTTCGAAATAGAGGTCCATGCCCTTCTTGAAGCCATCCTGACCGAGCAGGGTGGCGATCATGCGGGTGACTTCCGATCCCTTTTCGTAGACGGTCGTCGTGTAGAAATTGTTGATCTCGCGATAGACGGTCGGGCGCACCGGATGGGCCAGCGGGCCGGCATCTTCCGGGAACTGTTCCGATTTCAGGTGGCGCACTTCGGCAATGCGCTTGACCGGACGAGAGCGCATGTCTGCGGAAAACTCGTGGTCGCGGAAAACCGTGAGGCCTTCCTTCAGGCAAAGCTGGAACCAGTCGCGGCAGGTGATGCGGTTGCCGGTCCAGTTATGAAAATATTCGTGGGCGATGATCGCCTCGATATTCGCATAATCCTGGTCGGTCGCGGTTGCCGGGTCGGCCAGAACGTACTTGTCGTTAAAGACGTTGAGGCCCTTGTTCTCCATGGCACCCATGTTGAAGTCGGAGACGGCGACAATCTGGAAAATGTCGAGATCGTATTCGCGGCCAAAACGTTCCTCGTCCCACTTCATGGAGCGCTTCAAGGCATCCATGGCATAGTGGGCGCGGTCTTCCTTGCCGTGCTCGACATAGATTTTCAGCGTGACTTCACGCTCGGACATGGTGACGAACTTGTCTTCGATGACGCCGAGATCGCCGGCGACAAGAGCGAAGAGGTAGCTCGGCTTCGGATGCGGATCGAACCATGCGGCAAAGGCGCGGCCTTCGTCGTAACCGGCGCCGCCCAAAAAGTTGCCATTGGAGAGCATGACCGGGTTGGCCGCCTTGTCACCGATAATGGTGATCGTATAGGGCGCCAGAACATCCGGACGATCCGGGAAATAGGTGATGCGGCGGAACCCTTCCGCCTCGCACTGGGTGCAATAGATGCCGTTGGTGCGGTAAAGGCCCATCAGCTGCGTATTGGCTTCCGGGTTGATATAGGTGGTGACGGTGATCTCGAACGGCGTTTCGGCCGGCAGGTCACGGATCGTCAGCAGTTCCGGCGTGGCATCATACTGGCTGGCCGGCACTTCGCGCTGGTCGAACAGCAGGCCGGACAGTTTCAGCTCGTCGCCATCGAGAACCAGCGGCGCCTTCGGATCGACGCCTTCGCGACGATGGAAAATCAGGCGGGCATCGACCTTTGTATTGGTCGGGTCCAGTTCAAAAGTCAGGTCGACGCGTTCAAGAACAAAGTCCGTCGGACGGTAATCTGCCAGATTGACGATCTGACCCGTGTCTGTGCGCATGATCTTTCCTGGAAATAGCAAATATTAAAGGCGAGTTTCTTGATGTTAGCCAAGAGTTGCCGGGATAATGGCAGCCAAAGCTGAACGATTGCTAAAGTTCTGGAACATCGCGTCAAAATGTTACATGGCGCGTGTGTCTAGTAAATATTGCTAATCAACGATGGTAATGATGGCAAACCATCTTTTTTGATGGGCCATATGTTGATGTTACCCACAGTAACGCCACCAATTGATGTGTATCGATTTGCGGCATAGTGCGGTCGGTCGCGGGTGAAGACAAGTGCTGTCCGCCGGGGAAGGCGGAGGATTCGACAATGGTGTTTGATTTTTATCATTAATACTTGGTTCGCCGTGAAGCGGCCCGACTGGGGCGCATGGCCGCAGTCCTTCCGTTGGCCCATCTTGTGCCATTCGCTATTAATCCGCCGGATCATACCTTCGTAAGAAGATGTGAACTCTTTTTGGCCACATTGATTGGCATACCAACTGATATTTCAATTTATGCCAGGCGGGTTCTCCGGCCTGCCTTCACAACGAGTGCGACATGGCGCCCGAAGCGGTCAATCCCCTCAAGGGGATCGCGTTGAAACTCTTTTCCGTCGTCGCCTTTCTCGGCATGCAGACATGCATCAAGGCGGCCGGTCCCGATGTCGAGGCGGGGCAGGTGACGTTCTTCCGGTCCGCCTTCGCGCTGGTGCCGATCATGGCCTATCTGGCTTTCCGCAGCGATCTGCGCGCCGCCTTCCACACCAACAACCTGTTCGGTCATTTCAAACGCGGTTTTCTCGGCATCGCCTCAATGGGTTTTGGGTTCTACGGCCTCGTACTGCTGCCTTTGCCGGATGCGATCGCCATCGGTTATGCCTCCCCACTGATGGGCGTCGTCTGTGCCGCCATCTTCCTGAAAGAGAAAGTGCGTGTCTATCGCTGGTCGGCAGTGGCGATCGGCATTTTCGGGGTGATGGTGATTTCCTGGCCAAAACTGACCATGTTCGATGATGGTGGCTTCGGCAACACGCAGGCCATCGGCGCCGCTTCGGTGCTGATATCGTCTTTCCTTGCCGGTTTTGCGATGATCCAGACCCGGCAATTGGTGACCACGGAAAAAACCGCGACGATCGTTTTGTATTTTTCGCTATCGGGCGCGATCTTCTCGCTTGTCACCATCCCCTTCGGCTGGTCGACACTGGCTTTCTGGCCAGCGGTATTTCTGATCGGTTCGGGTTTCTGTGGCGGGGTGGGCCAGCTTCTGCTGACCGAGGCCTATCGCAATGCAGATGTCTCGACGGTCGCGCCGTTCGACTACACGTCGATCCTGCTCGGCATCGTCATAGCCTTCATCCTGTTCGGAGATATCCCGACGGTGACCATGCTGATCGGTACGGCGATCACGGTGTCGGCCGGCATCTTCATCATCTACCGCGAACACCAGCTGGGGCTGGAGCGCAAGGCTGCCCGAAAGGCGACACCACCGGCGTGACCGGCACCCGCTTTCAGAAATGAATGCCGGCGTCGGACTGTGGTGCTTTTTTGCTGCGGGTCGAGCGCGTATACTGGCGCGAGGCATTGATGGCCGTGCCGATGTCGCGCAGACTTTCGCGCAGTGAGCGCAGGGGATGGATGCTCATTTTCATGTCGTCACTCCCTTGAAAACGCGCTGGCGTCCGGTCGGGCGCACGATCAACGCGCAGATGCGTGAATGCTCACATCAAGCCCAGAGGGTGGAGACCGATCGTTGGGCCGATGCGGTAGGGTATGCGGTTGCAAACTATGCCGCGTTCTTCAAAACGCGAAATGCGCCAGATCAAATAAACCTGACGCCGTCATCGCGAATAAGAGCCGAATGGCGGATCATTGCCGCCTTAACGATCAACGTTCGCGGAAATCCGCAAAAACGGAAGTCGGGCGCGTCAGCGTGCCGCGACGGGCAAAACCGGCTGCCGTCAACTGCTCGTTCGTGACCGAGCCGAAGTGGTGGCGACCTTCCGTCGTGCGAGCGTAGAGGCCTGCAATCTGAAGCGTTTCAAAACCCGAATGGATCGGGCGGGTGTTCGTGGTCATTGCCTTGGTTCCTTAAACCAGAATTCCTCCCAAGACATGATTTGAATATCGCAGTGCAGCGTGATTTTCGCAATGCACGCAAAAGCCGTGCAGCCATGCGGGATGCGCATGGCTTTTGTCATATTTCTTTAATCGATTGTATTTTTGGCTAGAGATCAGCCAGTCGTGCCTTGAAAACGAGCAGGTCTTGCCAGGCAAGTGCCTTGTTTGCAGGGGCAGCCATGAGATCCTGCGGGTGCAGGCTGGCAAGTGCCGGGATGGTCGAGCCGCCAATGGTGACATCGCGCCAGGAGCCGCGCATGGAAAAGATCGAGGCATCGCCGCCGATCAGGCATTTAGCGGTAAAGTTGCCGAGCAAAAGCATCAGCTTAGGTTCGGCAAGGGCAATCTGGCGCTCGATGAAGGGGCGGCATATTTCCATTTCGGCGGGCGAGGGCGTGCGGTTGCCGGGCGGCCGCCATGGAACGGCATTGGAGAGCAGCACAGTGTCGCGCGTAAGGCCGATGGCGGCCAGCATACGGTCCAGCATCTGGCCCTGACGGCCGGAAAACGGCATGCCGTCGCGGTCGTCGTCGGCATTCGGCATGGGACCGATGACCATGATGCCGGAGGAGGGGGTGCCGCTGGCAAACACGGTGGAGCGGGCGCCGTGCTTGAGATTGCAGCTGCCAAACGCTTCCATAGCGGTCTTCAATTCATCCAGCGAACGGGCGCTGTCGGCGGCAAAACGGGCGGCGGCAATCGCCTGATCATCGGGAATGGCAACGGGCGTGCTGGACGGGCGTGGCGGCGGCGGCGCGCGGCCGGGCAAAACTTTGCCCTGCGCCGGTGCGGCCTGCGGTGCGGAAGCGTCGCCGGATTGTTGCGGGTGCTGTTGCTGCGCCGGAGCCTGTTGCTGCGCGCGGTTTGCCCGCGCCGCCTGCTGCTCGGCAAACTCGGCAATCCGGTCCACCGGCGCGTCTTCCAGCATCCATTCGACGCCCGCATCCGCATAGAAATGCAGAAGGGCGGCAAGCTCTGCTGGGTCGAGATGGCTGGCGCTGGGGTTCATGGCGCTACCCTATAGCACGATGGCTGCGGGTGGAAACCGTCTTGGCCGGGCTATACCCGGAATGTCCGGATTTAAGCCGCAGCGAGGCGTTGCTGCAAACGTTCTTCAGCCTGCCACGTTCTGGCGCGTCTCAACGGGACGGCTTCCGTAAAAATGTTGCGGCAGCGGAATTCGGCGGGCGATGAAAAGCTCAGATAGCCGCGCACCGCTTGGTCCTCTTGCGTAAACCACGGACTGTCGAGGCAGCGATCCTGTCCATTGCTCCAGGCAGGAATGCTGCCAAGCCGATAGCGTTTCGACAGATAATCGGCGCTGGCGGCATAAAAGGCATTCAGCCGCACATCGTCCAACATCATCGGTTCTTCAAGCAGGCAGGCCTGCATTTGTCTTTGATCTGGCCGGTCATAAAAATGATCGAGGAATTCCGAGAACTGTTTGACCGGATCTGCTCCGGCCACCACGCGTTCAGAGACCTCGCGAAGGGTAGACGGGCGCATTGTCTTCCTCCCTTTCGAAATGGAACATCCGCTGCAGCAGGAAACGCTTGTCGTTATGTCCCGCCGACATGGGGAAATATCTTGCCATAATATCCATGGCGCCGTCGACGTCGGCAATTTTGTTGACGGTCAGAAGATTCTGGATGTCGTTTTGCTCCTGTTCGCCCTTGGAAGGGTCGAGAACACGCATGGCCTTCAGCTTCAGGGCCAGCATGTATTCGGCGGTGGGCACATAGACGCGAAGGCCTGCCGTTTCTCCGGTCCGGGGAAAGGTGCCATATTCCCAGTGATCGCGTCTTTCGTGGCGAGCCGGCTGAGATGGAAGGCGACGGCATCGTTCAGCCAGTTTTCGCCTTCCTTGAAGCCCAGTTGCAAAGCAATTGTAGCAACTGCTGCGTCAAACCAATCCGGCTTGTCCTCACCCAAAGGGGCGATGTCGACATCGCCGGTGGCAAAGCGGAAATTGCTGGCAAACATCAGGGCAGAGCCACCATAGACCACGATATCGATCATCGTGCCATGTTTGGCTGCTTGCGTGCCAAGCCGGTCGAATGCTTCGAGAAGCATGGTGCGATCTATGTCTTTATGCCCATCCATAAACCGTCTCGCCGGGTTCGCTAAGCGACGTTAGCATGAGCATTGCAGAAATGCAGGAGGGGATGCTTTACGCCGACCATTCCTCCACATCACCGCTTTCGCCGATCAGCGCCAGACCGTGGGCGATCGACAGCAATTCGCCGCCGCTTTCGATCTTCGAGGCATCGAACCGTTCGGTAAAGATTTTTCGCACAGCCGGCACGAAGGAGGTGCCGCCGGTCAAGAACACCTTGTCGACCTGATCGGCGGAGGTGTTGGTCTTGGTCAGCACGTCGTCGAGCGCACCTTCGATCTTTGCCAGATCGTCGGCGATCCAGGTTTCGAAATCGCCGCGCTTGACCGTCTTGTGGCCGGCTTTGCCAAGCGGGGAGAAGTGGAATTCCGCCTCTTCGGCCGCAGAGAGCGCCATCTTGGTGGCCGAGATCGCCTGATAGAGCGGATACCCCTCGTCATGTTCGACGAGGTCGATGAACAGTTCCAGCTTGTCCGGGTCGGTGGCCGAGCGCACCAGCGATTTCAGATCGGTGAATTCGCGGGTCGTCTTGAAGATCGACAGCTGGTTCCAGCGCGAGAAGTTGGCGTAATAACCGGCCGGAACGTCCAAGAGCTTGTCAAAGCTCTTGAAATGCGTGCCCTTGCCGATTTCCGGCGCCACCAGTTGATCAACCATGCGCGCGTCAAAGTGGTCACCGGCGATGCCGACGCCGGAATGGCCGATCGGCGTTGCCTTCAGCTTGCCGGCGATGCGCTCGAAACGGATCAGCGAATAATCCGTCGTACCGCCGCCGAAGTCGGCGACGAGGACGTTGGCGTCGCTCTTCAGCGTCTGTGCGAAGTAATAGGCGGCTGCGACCGGTTCATAGACGTAGTGGATTTCCGGGAAGCCTAAGCGGGTCAGTGCCGCATTATACCGTTCGGTGGCGAGCGCCGGGTCCGGGTTGGCGCCGGCAAAATGCACCGGGCGGCCGGCCACGAGTCGGGAGATGTCGCTCGGCCATGCGCCGTCCGCGTAGAACTTGAGGCGGTTCAAGAATACTTCCATCAGGTCTTCGAAGGAGTGGCGGCGGGCAAAGACCAGCGTGCCCTGGAAGAGCGGGCTCGCGGCAAAGGTTTTGATCGACTGCAGGAAGCGCGCATCGCCGGGATTGTCGATGAACTGGCGGATGGCGGCCTGACCGGCTTCCACCTTCAGCGCCTGCGCGCCGAGCTGCGCATCCTTCATGAAGGAGAGCGCCGTGCGCATGGAATCCGTCGTGCCGGCGCTGCTGGTGAAGGACATGGAATTGGTGGTGCTGCCGTCCTCAGACAATGCGAGAACAGTATTGGTCGTGCCGAAATCAAGCCCGAGCGCCCGTGACATGGCCGTGCTCCTTAAAACGTCAGAAATGGATGGAACGGGGATGTTCCCCGAACGAATGGGGCCAAGCAAAAGCTGCCCGAAAATCGAGAGCGCGCCTGATGCCACAGAGGCGCGCGGATGGCAAGTCTTCTATATTGTGTCGGCAGGATCGCTTCACGGGCCAAGGTGCGGGCGGTTATGTCCCCGCTATTCGAGAACGAGACGCACATTGTCCTGATCTTCTCGTCCGCCCGGCCCGTGGATCGCGAAAATCTCAATAAGCCAATCAAACACAGTCGGCCCCACGCCGCCTATGGCCCGTTCAAGATCGGATCGGACATGCGCGCGGTTGTCCGGATGGCATTTTTCCAGCCTGAACTGAAGCTGTCGTATTGTTTCAGGATAACCGAGAGATTTTCTCGCCTCTGCCGAATGTGTCCATCTCAGCGTGAAGCCGTCGTCAGGCGTTCCAAATCCGCCTCTCAGGACATCGTTGAAGGCATCGAGATTTCTGCCCCAAGTCGTGTCCAGCGCAACATTCTCAAACTCTTCAAAAAACGCTGACAGTGAAACAGTGCGACGCCCATCGATAATGTATTCCTGCTGCATGGTGGAAATCTAATCCGGGGCAAGTGGAGTGGCAAGTTTATGTGGTGATGAGGAGAGTGGTCAGGACTTCAAAGGTCGTTCGTCGCCACCGTTGCCGTTTTCCGCCGCCTGTTCCAGCAACCAGCTCCGGAATACCTGCATGGCGGGTGTCACCCTGCGCGACTTAAGCCGCGTCAGCCAGTATTTGCCACGCGATACGGTGATGTCGAACGGCTGTTCGATGGCGCCGGTGGTGATCTGGCGGGAAAACATCAGTGGCGGTGCCAGTGCCACGCCAAAACCCTGCAGCGCGGCATCCACCATCAGGATCGAACTGTCGAAGACAGGGCCACGGATCGGTGGCGCGGTGATGCCGGCCTGTTCGAACCAGCCCGGCCATTCATCCGTGCGGTAGGAGCGCAGAAGGCGGTGCCGGATAATATCCTCCGGTTTTTTCAGTTCGCGCGCGACTGAGGGCAGGCAAAGCGCCGAAAGCGGCGTTTCGAACAGCGGTTCGGCATCGATGTCATGCCATGCGCCATTGCCGAAACGGATCGAATAATCCAGCCCCTCGGCGGCGATATCGACGCGGTTGTTGTTGGTAGAGAGCCTGATGTCGATGAACGGATGGCGCTCGGTAAAATCGTCGAGCCGGGGCAGAAGCCAGCCGATGGCAAATGTGCCGACGGCGCCGACTGTCAGGACTTCACGCAGGTGTCCGCCTTCGAAGCGGTCCAGCATGCCGGCCATGCGGTCGAAGGATTCCTGCAGAATCGGCAGCATCGCCAAACCCTCTTCGGTGATCATCAGCCCGCGCGGCAGACGGCGGAAGAGCGTGACGCCGATGCGTTCTTCCAGCAATTTGACCTGATGGCTGACGGCGGCCTGTGTGACGTGCAGTTCAATCGCGGCGCGGGTAAAGCTGAGGTGGCGGGCGGCGGCCTCGAAGGCACGCAGGGCATTGAGTGGCAGATGCGGGCGAACCATAGTGATGACCTAGATTAATTTATGGCTCACCGCAGATATCATCGTTTGATCGGCGCCTGCAACAGGCCCTAGAAAAGCCGTCAGGAAACCCGGAGAGATTTTTCATGATGATTTTCAGACGATCCTGTCTTGCGGCCGTGTCCCTCGGAATTGCTGCCTTCGCGGCCGGTCTTTCGGCTGCGTCCGCCGCCGAGAAGGTGGAATGCACGGTTGTCATCGACGCCAAGAGCGGTAAGCAGATCTATCGTAAGGGTACCTGCGACCGGCAGTTTTATCCGCAGTCGACCTTCAAGCTGCCTTTGGCCATGATGGGTTATGATGCCGGTATCCTGACCGATGCACAAAACCCGCGCTGGCCTTATCAGACAAAATTCAACCGCTCCAAGCGCGAACAGCAGGACACGGATCCGACCATCTGGGAGCGGGATTCGATCGTGTGGTATTCGCAGGAAATTACGCGAAAACTCGGCAAAAAGGCATTTGGCGATTACGTGCGTGGTTTCGGTTATGGCAATGCGGATGTCACCGGCGGACCGGGTAATACGGATGGTCTGACCGAATCCTGGCTGATGTCGTCCTTGAAAATTTCGCCGGATGAGCAGGTGGCGTTTCTCAAACGTTTTCTTGATGGCAAGCTGCCTGTCTCGTCGGAAGCGGTGAAAAAGACCAGACAGATCGTGCCGGCCTTCAAGGGCAATGGTGACTGGCACATTCAGGGCAAGACCGGTTCGGGCAGCATGCGCAACAGCGCCGGCAAGGCGGATGGCAGCCGGCCGATCGGCTGGTTCGTCGGCTGGGCGCGGCGGGAAAACCGGGAAGTGATCTTTGCGCGCCTGCTGGTGGACACGAGGCGCCACACCGATACGCCGATCAGTTTTACCGTCCGCGACAGCCTGATCGCCGATCTGCCGCAGATCGTCGGGACACGCTGAAAGCGGCCTCAGATCTGATCTTTGAGATCGCGGTCGATTTCGGCCGCGATTTCCGCATTGCGTGTCCGGGTCATCGCCGGAATGAGAAAGAGATCGACAAGCACCCAGATGCTGACAACCCACCATGTCAGCGTGACGCTGCGAATGCCGATCATCGGAAGCAGAATACCGCCGAGCGTCAGCACCAGAATCACCAGTGCCGACCGATTGTAGCCGAGATAAAAACGATGCAGCCCAAAGCATCCGGCACCGCCGAGCAGTGCCAGAACGTAAGCGATCCACATCGACTTGTAGGCGCGCTTGTAGATCGGCCCCTGAGGCAGTTCCGGCGGCAGGCTGGTGGTGTTTTCCGCGGGGCTCGTATTGTTTTCGCTCACGATAAACTGCCTTGTTTTCCTGCTGGCGGATCGATGACTGCGCTCAGCGCAGAAAACGCCGCGCCGCCCAGATAATTGCCACGCCGACGATGGTGGTGATGACGCCGCGCAAAATCCAGGGGGATTGGTTGATCATGAAACTGGAGGCGGGGTAGGGGAAAACGCCGGTGCCTTGCCCGATCCACAAAAGGCCGGTCAGCGCGGTCAGTATGCCGACGATCACCAGCACTATTGCGGCAAGGCGCATGGTCCCCTCCCTGATAAAATGAAGCCGCATCGTACAACGCGGCTTCGGTGTCGTCATGTCGGAAAATCTTGCCGTATCAGCGGCCGGCCTCGGCATAATACCGGTTGATCAGCGACACCCGATCGTTGTCATCATTGCCGTCATCCAGAAGTTCCAGCCTTGCATCCGCCATCGACATGCTGTCGATCAGGTTGGTGAGAACGCGGTTCTGCGCCAGTTCCATCGCGCGTGTGCGCGCCTCGTCCGTTTCGCCAGCAGCAGGTTCCGACAGCAGCTTTTCATAACCGGCAATCAGATCGGTTATGCGCGTCACGGGATCGGCCTTGATGGGCAATGTCTCGGGTGTCGCGGCTACATCGCCCACGCTGCCGTCATGCTGGCCAGGCGCAACCGGCACTGTTGTGTTGCCGTTCGGGGAAACCGATGGCGCAGGCGTGGCATCGGCCGGGGCCTGCGATTGCGGGCTTTCGCTTCCGGCATCCTCGTCGTGCTCGTCGTCTTCCGGCGGAGCCGTCGCGACAGGCGCGGAAGAGGGCGCTTCCGTTTCGGTTTCCTCGCCGGAATTGACCGGGTGTGATGCAGCCGGTTCGTTTGCCGGTTCCTGCGCGCCCACGTCTTCCGGGCGATCATTGTTGTCGTTCGCTACCGGGGCCGGCGAATAGGTGCCGTCATCATGATCGGTCACCATGTCGTCTTCCGCCGTTTCGTCTTCGGCCGGTTCGGTCGTGCCCGATGTCGGTTCTGACGCAGGTGGTGGCGACGACGGCTGAGTCGTCGGCTGGGTGTTGTTGTTGCTGGGCGGAGGAGAGGACTTTCCTCCTCCGAAGAGTTCTTCGAGCATAATCGTCTCCGATCGAATAATCGGAAAGCCATTAGATTATGCGTATTTAGCCATCATCAATTGACGAAGTGCAATTAAAGTAAAACTTGAAGCGTGCCTGATTTGTATGGCGCCGAGTATGTTTTTTTGTTCGGCGCCACAGTATTTCACAAGTCGTTTCGAGGTATTTGCGATAATTGATCGTATTTTGGGCTCAGATGGATTTGGCCGCGCCGCCATCCACGCGCAGCATCGAGCCGGTAATATAGCTTGCCGGTTCCGAGCACAGGAAGGCGCCAGCCGCGGCGAATTCCTCGACCTTGCCGAGGCGGCCGGCGGGAATCGTCTTCAGCGAGGCGGCGCGGATTTCTTCGACGCTCTTGCCCTGGCGTTTGGCATTGGCGCCGTCAAGTTCATCAATGCGGTCGGTATGAATGCGGCCCGGCAGCAGCATGTTGACGGTGATGCCGGCATTGGCGACTTCGGTCGACAGCGTCTTGTTCCAGCCGACCAGCGCGGAGCGCAGCGTGTTGGACAGGGCAAGGTTCGGGATCGGCTCGAACACGCCGGAGGAACCGACGGTTAGGATGCGGCCCCATCCCTGTTCCTGCATCTGCGGCAGAAGCGCATTGGTGAGTGCGATCACCTTCAGCACCATGGTCTCGAAGAAGGTGGAAAGCTTGTCGACCGTCATGTCGGTGGCGACGCCCGGCGTCGGGCCGCCGGTATTGTTGACGAGGATGTCGATGCCGCCGAGCTTTTCCTTGACGGCGGTCACCATGGCTTCCACGAAATTTTCATCCGCCAGATCGCCCCAGACCCATTCGGCCTTGCCTTTTCCTTCGGCGTTGATGGCCTTGCAGTTTTCCGCCAGCTTTTCACCCGAACGTCCAACCAGCAGCACGTTCGCGCCTTCGCGCGCCAAAGCCGTTGCAATGCCCAGTCCGAGCCCACGCGAGGAGGCCAGTACGAGGGCGCGCTTGCCGGAAATTCCAAGATCCATTTCGCTTTTCCTTTGTTTGATCGCTCTCCCGAAAGAGAGGTTTGTGTAGTTATAGGCAGCGCATCGATGGACGGAAAGGGAACTTGCGGACGTTGACTTGTGTTTTATATTACGTGAACGTAAACGTAAGAGGCGTGTTGCCGCATGCCGGAAAACGCATGGTTCGCGTCGCTTTGCTGGGTCGACAAGGCCGACCGCTTTTGTCAAAGAAAACGATCACATAAGATGCCTTGGGTGCAGGAAGGGAACGAGACATGACCGAAGCGACAGAGCTTCCCGAACGGGAGATGATGGAATTCGACGTTGTGATCGTCGGCGCCGGTCCTGCCGGCCTTTCGGCTGCGATCCGTCTGAAGCAGATCAACCCGGACCTGTCGG
>NZ_JBOZRA010000007.1:0-276608 GCF_050847465.1 Endobacterium panacihumi
GCCGACGCCCTCGCCAACATTGCGGACACACCGATCAGCAGGCTGGAGCAATTGCTGCCGTGGAACTGGACACCCAAGACGCTGAGTGCTCAGGCGGCCTGACCTGCGGCCTCCGCCGGATGCTTACCCCAGGGGCTGAAGCTGAATGTCTGCTTTCGATTGGCCTTTGCAGGAATATTCGCCCAGCATTTGCGTTGCTTGGCAAAGTTACGAATGGCATCGGTGTCGTATGCCTTGTCGGCAAGGATCGTCGCGCCGGGCTGCAGGTCGCTCAACAGCTTCTCAGCCATCGGTGCATCGGCGGCTTAGCCAGCGGTGAGTTCCAGCCGAACCGGTCTGCCATCTGCGTCGACAAGAGCATGGATTTTTGTCGTCAGGCCGCCGCGCGAACGTCTCATGCAAGGATCGGCAGAGCCCCCTTTTTAGCGTTGGCACCATGCTGGTGAACCCGGACACAGGAACTGTCGATCATCACGATGTCTCCATCGTAACGCTTTGAACGGCGTCCAGAAGACGATCCCAAACGCCCGCCTTGCGCCAGCGGGAAAACCGATTGTAGAGCGTCGTGCGCGGTCCATAACGCTCCGGCACGTCGCGCCAGGACGATCCGGTTCTGAAGCGCCACAGGATGCCATTGATCACTCCGCGGTCGTCAACACGTTCAATTTCACGGGTATTGGTCGGCAGAAGTGGTGCAATGACGTCCCATTCTTCGTCGCTCAGTTCGTGACGGCGCATGGCAATCTCCTTTCACGGAGATTGAAACACACACAGTCGCCAAGATGACCCCCCTTTATGGGGACACTGCCTAGATGGCCTGTTGAGGTTCCACACCCAGGCGCCTTTTATCAATAAATCGTTTCTAGTCAGCCGTAGGAGAAATGATTAAACCTTGTGAGCTTGCAGTCAACGCACTCCGCTCTATCGTGGTTTAATTCGATCTGCGAAGGTCGATGGTCGTTTTGTAGCCTGCAGGGCCATCAAGGTCGGTCACAAGGCAGTCGGCAGTTCCAGGCTGTTGTCGCAGATCAGTCGTCTCCTCATAGAACGGGCGGATAGGTTGCAGGCTACGCCAGCCTATTTTTTTACCTGTTAAAGCGACTTGGACAAATGTATCCAAGTGTGGATCTTTCAAATTGAGATGAACACCACGGCATTCCGTCAAGGCGGACCCATAAGCAAATATGTCCCAATTGCGCGTAGGCTTGGGCAAATGATGCGAATACGGCGCGGGGTAAAGAACCCCATCAGGGTTGGCTGCTTCGATCGGGCGAGCGATCGCAAAGCCCAGATGAATTGCAAGGAGGAGCATTGCTGTAAGGCGGAATTTTGCTGCGACTTTGAAGATTACAGGCAGTGTCATTAGAACGAAAAGTGCTGGACTTGCCATACCCAGTGCCTTTCCGGCACTCCAGAAGTAACCGTTGAAAAATACGTAGGATGGAATGGCGAAGCAGGCCAACAAGCCAAGGATGATCGGAAGTTTCGTTCTGTTTTTCGCTGCCGCAAGAAAGGCGCAGGACAACAAGCACAGGATGTAAAGGGCTGCAGCGCCCTTCCACAGAAACAATGTGCTCTCATCCAACCCCTTCCACGGCAGAAGATAAGACATTCCGGCCGCTCCCATAAAAAGGTCTATGGGCAAGGACATGTATTGGTAGAAACTGAAAGGCGTCTTCATGACCATGGGAGCGTAGTAATCGACATCGCGCCCGAGAAGTTGGGCATCGTGATAGACGGCCCATTCAAGAAGTGGTTGTTGGGCAAACTTCCCCTGACTGAATAAGAAAGATAGGGTGGCATCGTAGTAAAGTGCTGCAACTCCGGTTGCGAGTATTGCCGGACCCAGGGCCCAGATCGCCGGAAGGATATCCCTCTGCCAGGCGAAATGCGCAAGCGTCGCAACGATACCCGCCACTGCTACAATGCTAACGATTTCGGGGTATATGTAAAATAGGCCCGACAATGACATCCCAAACGCAATCAACAATGAACCGGAAAAATTTCGGCGAGACACGCAGGCACAGCCTAGCGCGAAGGTCATATAGGCTAGCGGCATGCCTGCCATTTGACTCCATGCATTAAGATCCAGAGGATGCTGATAAAGTGGACCCAGTGAAAATATGGCGCCAAGTATAAAAGCGAAAATACCTCGCTTCGGTGCGAGTTGAAGGATCAGGAAAGCAACCGAGCAAGCCATCAACAGCTGAAGAAAAGCCATGTATGGATAATAAGCTTCATTGGCTGTATCAAAGAGAGGCCAATACGAGCTGGCATGTACGATATTCACGCCTGGCCGCATATCAAGAGCGTAGCTGGTGAAGCCGTTCATGTTTCCCTGTGACAACCATTCTCCAACCGGATGCTTGATCTGATCGTAAGTAAACAGGCTGTATGTCGTGGACATCTTCAGATAATTCATCTGGTCCCAGGGATTTACCTGGAGAGAATAGAATTGAGGCCCACCTACCCATTTTGGCGCAATGCCTAGTAAGATCACAGCCATAACCAGCAAGATTGGGGTTGTATTTTTTCGATCAAAAAGTTTGCGAATGTCTTTGAAGGTGCTGATCAGGCAAGTAAGCGCAACTGCAATCGACACCCAGAAACACGCCGTGACGCTGAAGCCATACCTATAAAGCAAGGTAACCATAGTAGCGAGGGTGCCGAATCCGAGTAAAGGAGCTGCATAATGGCGGCCGGTAAGGTCAATGCTTCGAGTAACCACGAAGCCGATGATGAAGCAGGCAGCGAGCAGTCCGGTAATGTATAGGAGATCCAGCACGGTATATCCGTCGAATAAATAAGAGTTTATGATATTGACGCGTCAACGCGCCCATCGTGTAACCCGGTTGTACCAATAGGCGTCGCACAATATAAGCCGAGTCGGCTCGCGGTGGTTGTCATTATTGCGTCCTGCTGAAGCTTGTCATGCCCTGACCCTCTTTACCCGCTGCGTCAGGCATCCCGCGAGCCACGTTGTGGACACGAAAAGCCAAACGATGACAAGTGCAATGGAGACCTGAATAAAAAGCAGCATTCTACCTTGATGCTGAATTTCAACGCTATGCAAGCCTGGTTCCGCAATAAAAACGAGATTCCCATTATACAAGGTCATGACCTTGGCCTGCGCCTGGCCGCGTAGTACTACCTTAGTAAATTTGGAGCTGGCGATATTTGTGATCAACGCGCAAGATTTGTCGCAGCGCACAGTTTGTGGCGCGTTCCATTCTGTAAAGTTGAAATAGATACGATCTCGGTCTTTCAGCGCAGCGTCATCGGCCATCGTGTTGATAAGAGGCATTGAATAAGCGCCAGCGCCGTAGAAAGTCGCTGGATATTGTTCAAAGTTAGATGTCTGCGTCAGGTAATCAGCTTGACGCGCGACTTGGTCTTCCATGGTCATATTGATGTGCGGATAGCCGACATACTGGTCATAAGTGGTTGCGCATTTTTGCATAATGCACAGCATCGAAATAGCGGTACAAACAGCTAAAAATCGAATGTTATAAGATGGTCTACTCTCGTCTTTCGCTCTTAAGGCGACCCCGCAGACCAACAGCATTGCAATGATCAGTGTAAATGTACCAGCAAGCCGATAAATAAACTGAATTGGATGCATGATTTTGGCAACAGGGCTGTCAAGAGCCGTTACCCTAAGCTCGTCGGGTCGTTCTATGTCATATGGAATATCCGGCGGAACGACGCATAATATGAAAAGAACCAGAATAATTAGAAGTGCGGTGATATAATAAATCGCATATTTCTTCCTTGATACATGCAATTTATAGGCGAGGTAGCATGCAGCGATCGCCGACACGATCGGGAAGGGGGCGTCGAGGAAGGGGGTCGAAACGTTTTGCAATCCTTGCGCTATTACGCGTGGATCTGTATAGAATAAGCCGAGCCTACCTCTAAATGAATCAATAGAATAGGGAAAATAAATTAGTATACCGGAAGACTTCATTATGGTGTTTATTGTCAGATCGTCTTTGTATTTTAGCGTCGCGACCACCCAAGGCAGAAGAACCGTGATGACAATTGCAGTTAAAGCTCCCGCATATAAAATCTGCTTTCGGTCTATAACTTTCGCCAGGGCAGGAAATAAAACAACGAGTAACGGTATGCTGAAAAGGGTAAACGTATAGAAAGTTATTGGATGCGAGCCAAGCGATAGTGTCGCCAAGCAGAATCCGAAAACAAGTGCAGATACTCCCAATTTTGTCCGGCTTATGCAGCCATATGCGATGAATGGAATGGCTAGCAGCAGGAATTGGCACGCGAAGAACTCGGTGATCGCGGATCGTGTATAAATGTTTGTCAGTTGATATACAGATGCATTGACGAGCAGAGAGAGAAGTACAGCTGCAGTCAAATTTTGCGTCAACCTAGCAAAAAAAAGGCAATAGGCGACAGCCGGAAGAATGAACAACGCGGCCGCGGTGAAGCGTACTGCATATTCTGCGCCAGTTAGCAGCGCAATCAAAGACATAATGGGGTAAAAGAAAACGCCGTAAAAAATCGGCATTGGTTCCCCAAAATTCTGAATGATATCCATGGTGTTTGGAAACCATCCGTTTTGGGCGAGATACTGCGTATAATAGCCGATGATCCAGACATGGTTTGTCCAGTCAATCGCAAAGGAAGCCCCCCAAAAAAGGGGTGTGACCTGCATGATGATCAAAAAAAATAGGGTTACGGACGCTGCAATGGTAGAGGCAGGGGGCCGCGTTATGCGGCTTGGATATGCTAACCTGTCTGTCGTACCCATACTACCTCTTTATTATGACTCAGATGGATCAGCTTATTCTTCTCATAAGATATGTACTGATTTTATGAAATAAATTGGCTGAGGTGGTGGCAGGCGCCGCGGAACCTATCGTCGGGAATGCATCGCGCATTGTCTCAACAAATTTGCTGTGCATCCTATATTTCTGCATCAGATCAGGTAACGCATCCTGGCCTCCCCATTTTCGGTAAGCATACATTATCTGTTTCGCTTCCGTCATGGTCAAAAAGGGGAAATTCTCTTGAATAACCCGGTATGCCTCGGCCATGATTTCATCCGGATTTGTTGAGGAGAGACCTCCAGTGCCAAAGCGAACAAAAGTCCGCTCGACTTTCAGGCACGGAATGTCCGCCTTGATTGCCCGATGAACCCATTGTGCATCCGCGCAGATGCGATAGTTGAGATCGTAAAATCCGACCTTGTCATAGGTTTCTCGCGACGCAAACATCGAATTATGGCCAAAAGGGATGCCGCTGATCAGTGAGGTCTGACCGTAAGGTTCATCGGCGCGAATGACCCCATCTATCTCGGTCAGGCCTGCAATGATGCCGGATCCTTGCCGCATGTTATCCTTCACGGTAGCAAGTGTTCCTTCGCAATAGACATCATCTGACCCTAGGACGCCAATCATCCTTCCCCGCGACCGCGCGACACCTTTGTTTATGGCGTCATATACACCGCGATCCGGTTCAGAGATTACGTTGATTTTCGCTGTCTTGAAGCTGTGAACTATTGCTAGCGTATTATCAGGTGAGGCGCCATCAATAACAACGATCTCCGTCTCGGCGCCAGATTGTGACAATATCGACTGCAGACACTGGCCGATTACTTTCTCTGATTTGAAAGTCGGAACCACAACCGTGATGTCGAACTCGCTCATACTCATCTCGCCTGATTAAGTGAATTGCGTTGTAATATTGGCCGAGAATATCTGCGCTTTCAGTCGTACCACTTTATCGGCCTACGGTTGATCTGAATATGGCGCGCCAGATATAGAATATGCGGCACTTGAAGCAAAAGCCGCCTTAGGCGGGTGGTATAACGTCTTCGTACCAGTGCCATCTCTTGTTTTCCGACATTAATCGCAGAATGTGTTTTTTGGCTCGCATGGACACGAAATGCGCCTAGGAACTCAGGCAGATGATGGATCTGAGCGCCTGCCGCTTGAAACCGAAGGATGAGATCCCAGTCCATCGCGAACTGGAGGCTCGTGTCTATACCGCCAACTTTGTCCCAGATACGCCGGCGCCAGAAAAGGGTTTCTTGAGGCACATAATCGACGAGATAAGTGACGTTCTCAGCGTGATCTGGCAGTCGCCAATCCCCGACAATGCGATCGTTTTCGTCGATCACCAAGCGATCGCCATAAACAACATCAACTTGTGGATGATCATGGAAGAAATCTGCCACGCGTTGGAGCGTGTTGGGCATCATCAGATCATCTGAATTTAGGTAGCACATTATATCGCCCGATGACCGGCTAAACCCACGTGCTATGGCGTCAGCTTGGCCATGATCCTCTTCATAATATGCTTGGAGACATGTCCAGCCGAACGTCGCGATGATGGTAGCAGTTTCGTCCGTGGAGCAGGCATCTTGGATAATGTACTCTAGGCTCGAATAGTTCTGGCCTACTACGCTGTTTATGGTCGCAGCGATAAAGTGCCCCTGATTGTAAGAGGGGGTGACAACCGAAATCATCGGCTGGTTGTTGCTCGTCTGGGTCGCAGTATGCGCCTCGGGCTGACGGATAAGAGGCCCCTCGTAAAGATGGAAAAGGCCAAGAGAAATCCCAAGCTTTTTCTTGATATAGACAATGATGCGCCGGCGGATGCCAATTTTAGTCATCGGACGAGCCCGGGCCAACCATGGCCAGATAGCAATGGGATGGTATGTCCGACAGCCCATAAAACGGTTGTGCGGTGTACCCGCCGCCATTGCGACCCACTACAGAGAAGCTGAGTGCATTGGTAAGTACGCTATGGCGCGCCGCCGTAGCTTCTAGTTCCAAGGCGGGAATGGAATTGCGCTCCGCATATATTTCGGCTGGAAAGCTGGAGAAACCGAGATCTACGAGATACTCGCCGACTGCGATATCGAGCTTAATGTCGTGAGCGACCCGGATTATGCCATCATTCGCCACAAAATTAGGTACCGCTGAATTCGTTTGGGCTGTGTGACGACCATGGACAATGGTCCCTTTGTCCGTGCGGATCACAAAACCGCCGCAGGGCACACCGATACCAGCCGTCATCCGGTATTCTACGAGGAGCTGCATAGTTTCGCCTTGTCGAAACACATTCTTTGGAACTCCGAATTCGTCTTGGAGACGGGATCGGGTGCATACAGCCTTGCCATCGCCACTCTGCCGTTCCGCATCAACGAGTGAGAAAACGCCATCAGTCGGCCACTGTATTTCTGCAAGAGCGGTGTCGGTTTCGAAGGTCATGGTGGTGGGCACCAAGTTTTCATCATGTTTGCGGCTAAGCTCCGGTGCCGGAACATGCCCCAGTTCGTAATAGCGATTGACCGCTTCGGTTGCATCTCCACAGAACAGTGCCTTGCCGTGATCCAGCAAAAGTGCGCGATCGCAGTAAAAGATGATGTCTTCGGAACTATGTGTGACAAGAATCACCGTTGTTCCGTTGGCTTTCAACTGGTTGAGGCGATCGTAGCATTTTTTGCGAAAAAAGATGTCACCGACGGCCAGCGCTTCATCAATGATGAGGATGTCTGGGTTGATGGCAGTCTGCACCGCGAAGGCCAAGCGGACGAACATGCCGCTCGAATAAGTCATAACAGGTCGGTCGATGAATTCACCGATATCCGCGAATTTTTCGATTTCCGGCATGGCTTGGGTGATTTCTGTCGCCGACAGCCCAAGTATCTGTGCGTTAAGACGCGCATTTTCTCGCCCTGTGAATTCAGGGTTAAAGCCGGCTCCAAGCTCGAGCATGGCACCGACGCGTCCACGCACCTCGATTTGTCCCGAAGTCGGAGGGACGATGCCGGAGATGACCTGAAGCAAGGTTGATTTGCCGCTGCCATTTCGGCCGATAATGCCAAAAAATTCGCCGCGCCGGATTTCAAGATCTAGCGGCTCGAGCGCAGCGAAGCTGGAGTGATTTGACAACCTGAACATGGCGCTGCGAAGTCGAGCGGCACTGCTGTTGTACAAGTTATAGGTTTTCGAAACTGCCCGAGCTTCAATCGCAATTTCAGAGAACATCCGCAAAGCCTATTCTGAGCCGCTGAAAAAATGCATAGCCCGCAAACATGATGAAAAGCGATATAAAACAGTAAGTTATCAGGGAGAAGAAATCGATCGAACCACCAAAAAGCATAGACCGGATTGTTTCCACCGGAATTGTCAAAGGATTTATCGCCATCAGGAATCGGAATTGCTCAGGCACAATCTCTTTCGGATAACATATAGGGGCGGTGAAAAGGATGATGGTGCTCAGGAATGGCATGATCTGATTGACGTCGCGAAAATATACGCCGAGAGCAGCGATGAACCAGCCGATGCCTAAGCACATGCAAAAAAGCGCTGTCATCGGCACAACAATGCCGACTGTAATCGCCGGAAGATAGCTCTGCCAAAAAAGAGTAAGCATTGCGATTAGCGCAAACGCGATGGCAGCCAGTACGAGTGCGCTTAGCACAACGACCACGGGCAGAAGTGCAAGGGGAAAAACGACCTTCTTCACGTAGGATGTGTTCCCAGTGATGACTGCTGGGCAGCGTATTAATGTCTCAGCAAGCACCGCGTATATCGATAGACCAGTGAACAGGATCAAGCCGACTGGCACTGCGTTGTCGGAAAAACTCGCATCATGCCACCGAACTCTCATCACCACTTGGAACACAAATGAATAGACTAGCAGCATGCAAATCGGCTGTAATATCAACCACAGAAAGCTGAACGCCGACTGACGGAAACGCATAGTGATATCGCGATGTACAAGACTGTAAATCAGTCCGCGGTAACGCCCTGCTTGTGCAAGTAAAGTGATCACTGTGCTCTCCTGATCGATGCATACACGTGCATATCAGCTACCTGTTCTTACGTGGTCGACGATACTCAAAAACGTATCAGCAAATACGCGGCGATGGGCCTCGTAGTCGATTTTCACATTTTTGGCTGCGCCACTGCGGAGGCGTCTTTTAAGGGCTTGGGCAAGGTCAGAGGCATCATGTGGATCAAAGAAATCCGCGTTCTGCTGAAGCTGTTCGCGGTGAACGCCGAGATCTGACGCCAGTACGAATTGCGACTTCGACTTTGCTTCTTCTATGACAGTGGACCAGCCTTCGAACAATGACGGCTGCAGCAACGCCAGAGCAGTTTCTATGAGCGCGTATTGGTCCTCTTTACTTATAAAACCAAGAAAACGGATTTGCTGTTCGAGGCCAAGCGCCGCCACACGGGCCTTAAGGTTGTTGACATGTTCAGGGTCACGGCGATCAAGTTCTTTACCGGAAAAGGCTACTGTTACCGCGACACCTTCCTGCGCCAGTTGATGGACTGCGTCGATGACGATTTTGTGGTTCTTATGGATCCAGAACTGGTTGGGGCAGTAAAAGAATGCCTGCGGTATTTCAAGCCGCTGCAGAACCTCGTGCGGATTTTGACTTACTGGCGCTGGTGCGACAGCGAATGGCATGACATGCTTGGTATTTCGAGAACCAGGATAATATCGCTCGAAATCGGCTAGGGCATTCTGACTGCTAAAGAGGATGTGCTCGAAATTATCGATATAATACTGGTGCTGTGCGGCACGGTATTTCAACTCCTCTTCTGAAAACAGATTGGGCAGGGCCCTTTCCTGCAAGTCCGGTATCCAGCATATCGTTCGTGCCCTCTCTTTTGTGTCGATTGGAAAAGGAAAGATCGCGTCGAAAGCGGGCTTGGGTTTCAAAAAAGAGGGTAAAAGTTTCGACATCAGTCTCAGGCGCCTGGAAAGGCCACCGTCGACGCCGTTCATCATAAGCGAAGAAATCCACTTGATCCGTTTGTATCCTGAGGTTTCCACGATGAATTCAAACGAATTCTGGCTATGGCTGAGGATCATCACATCGGGTTGACGATCATCGGCTAGAAGCGACAGCGATGCGACCAAATTGGAAATATAATAGTTGCCGCCGGTCCAACCCTCGTCATAATTGAAAGGAATAATTATCCGTGTTCTTTTTGCCATTGAGCGGTGGTCCTTACTCCGGTTTCGATCGTGGTCTGGATCTTAAACCCAAGACTTTCTAGCGATCCGATGTCCGCTCGCCAACAGTCCGGATCGCCTTCCCTCTTCTGACCCACAAAACTAATTTTCTTGTCTCCGCCTAGGCTATCTGTCAGAAGCGACACAATTTCGCGTACGGAAACAGCGATGCCGCTACCGACATTGATGGCTTCACCAGCAAAGGCTGCGTTTTGAACGATGGTGAGAATCGCCTCACACAAATCGCTGATGTAAATGAAGTCGCGTGTTTCCTCGCCGGTGCCGAACAATTCGATTTCTGGCTGTTGTTTCCATTTCCTAAATGTGTCCCAAAGCAACTGCTTGCGCAGGCCCGGTCCGTAGGTGGAAAAAATCCGCAATGAAACCGTCTTCGTTCCGTAGAGTTTCGTGAACTGGCGGCAAAATTGTTCAGCCGCCAGCTTGTGAAAACCATAGGGAGACAGCGGGTTGAGAGCCGCCGTTTCACTTATGGGCAGAATAGTAGGATTCCCGTAGACCGCCGCACTCGAAAGATGCACGAAACGCGTATTTGGACTTGCGCGATTGATCGCGGAAAGCATCTCGTACACATCGACCGAATTGCGAGAAAAATCATTGAGAGGGTCAGCAAACGAATTTTGTACGTGCGCCGCGCCTGAACAATTGACGCACACATCTGGCTGTTCAGTCTCAAACATCTCGGCGATGTGCCGGGACCGCACAGAGACATCGGCATTTCCGTCGGTGCCAGACAAGTTATAGCAAACAACGGCTCCAAAGCGTTGCGCAGCGGAAGCCAGATGTGAACCGATGAAACCTCGCGAGCCGACGATCAGTATTTTCACGATTATTGCTCCGGCGATTTGAGCGCGATGAACGTGTAGGGTCGCCCTGCAATATCTCTTTCACTCAATGTCTCTATATCCGCAAGTTTGTGAGGCTCGTAATTGATCGGGCTGTCGGCAAACTTCAATGTTTTCGTGAGTTGCAGACCACTTTTTTCGATGAAGTCCTCATATTCATCGACGCGATACGCATTTTCCCCGCCGTAAAATTTTTGAAGTGGGTGACCTGCTAGAAAAAGCTGCTTGTCTTCTTCATCGAATATGACGTGTTCCCGTACGAAAAGGGCCATGCCGCCGGGCTTCAGAAGATTTGCGATATTGTTCAGGGCCAGATAGGGGTCAGCGAAATGGTGCAGCGCCTGACGGCAAAGAACTACATCGTACTTCTCATCGGAAGAGTAGGTCAGAATGTCAGCTTGAGCCCACCGCAAGCGTTCCTTAATCGTCTGATCAATACGCGTTCCCGCTTCCGCCATGGCCACGATCGCCTCGATGCCGCCAATATTGCTGTTTCCCGGCTCGATGGCCATGGCTTGGTGGCCAGCTATTGCAAATGCGGCCGCGCAGACGCCGTTGCCGGCGCCAACGTCAAACAGGTCGACAGGCCTTTGGTAACGAGCGTCAATCAGTGCCGATATTTCGCGGAATTCTTCGGATGCAATGTATTTCTCAAGCGATACGCCGTGGTCCTTGAATATATAGCTTTCTCTTAGTGTCGCATCCATCGCCGGGTCGCCGTGAATGGCAGCTAGCGTTTCTTCCCAATTCCATTTCTGGCGGGGGACATAGGAAATAAAGCGTGCGGGATTGCCACCAACCACCGTAAAGGGTGCAACATCCTTGGTAACGACGGATTTTGCCGCAACCACTGCACCTTCGCCAATTGTTACGCCCTTCATGATACTGACGCCAAAGCCAACCCAAGCCCGGTCTTCAATCCGGACAGGGGCACTGGTTACATTCTGCCAATCTTTGAATATGCCCTGTCTACCGGCCTCTACACCAGCCAGCCAGTCATATGCATCGCCGGCCCTTAGTTCGGGGTCGAGCGGATGAGAATTGTTGTCTACAATTGTGACATCCCAGGAAATGAGAACCTGATTTCCAATATGGATACCGTCAGGCTGTGTGCAAATCATCGTGGTGCCGTGGCCGACCGAGCTGTAGTCGCCAATAGTGACTGTTCCCACGCCGCGTTCGAATACATACACACCACCTACGTGACTATGATTGCCTACAAGAAGGTAATCACGGTCTTCTGGGCTAACTCTGACCTCCACGCGAGTATGCTCTAGCCGTGTGCCAATGCCGACTCGATAATAAGATCGCTGCAGATGACCCGTTGCTATAACCTGCTTGATGTCTCGGCCTGCCGAGTGGAGCTTGCTAGACAGCCTACGCACTATGGTAGCTAAGCGCCGGACAACTGCGTGCCGAATGCGGCGGCGCCCTTCGCGGGAGCCAAGTGACTTCCCGACAATTTTCAGACGATCGGAAGATGGCGATATCGGATTTAGCTCTTCTCCAGCAACAGCCTTACGCGCAAACTCAAGCAAGGACGGATATTCCAATTGCTCTAGCAGAGCCATTTCTTCCACGCGGATATCCTTGCCAAGGTCCGTCATGAACTTTTTGCGAAACGGTTCCGGAACATGAGCCTCATAAAAATTGAGTGGCGATATATAGCCTGCAGTCACATTCGCAAATTCGTTAAATTTACCGAAGCGTTCTAGCAGCTCTATAGAAATGCGACGAATGCTTAAAAAATCGAACGCTTTTCGATCATTTAGCTGCGTGGTTGAGCCTGAGCGCTGAAAGTAAGCGTAAGAGATGGAGGGAGCGATAAAAACATTCTCTGCCACAAGCATCAGATGGATCGCGAAAGGGTGGTCTTCATAAAAAAGACCTTCAGCGAAGACGATTCCTTCTTTTAGGAGCAGATCCCGTCGGCATACCAGCCTCCACGGTGGGGCTGTCCAGCAAGACACGCTCGCAAACAGATTTTGATCCAGAGACGGGCGGCAAATCTGGCCGACGAACTGCTGGTTCACGGTGGAGACCGGTCTGGTTTGTCCATCCTCGGTGACCGTGGCAAAATTCAAGACAACAACGTCAGGCAAGTGTTTGGCTATGATACTGCCTATACGGGCAGTAGCACCGCTGAAAAGCCAGTCGTCACTGTCTACAAACCAGATGTAATCACCTTTGGCGAGCGCGATGCCGGAGTTGCGAGCCGCGCCCTGACCACGGTTTTCTTGATTGACAATTCTGATGACCGGATATCGGGCTGCCAGCCGCTCGGCGGTCGCAAGCGAATCGTCTGTCGATCCGTCATTGATTATGATGATCTCATACGAACTGGCGTTGTTTTCGATGATCGAAGTCACGCATTTTTCAAGAAGATGACCGGTATTATATACCGGCACAATAAAAGAAAAATTCATCTTTGTTTCGCCTCGGATGAGATTTTTGACGATATGTTTGCCGCTTTAACTATCTTTTGTGCAATGGCTGGCCACGAAAACGACGACAACTGATTTGCCGCGCAACCTTGTAGGCGGGGCGTGTGGCTTCATGAAGCGCATTGATTTTTTAACTCCGCCAGATATCAGACTCAGTGACGCATCTTATTTAGAAGCGTTTTGTACCAAACCGCGTAAGGCTGGGCGAGCCACCACTTTAATGGCACGCTCCCGTGATGTCTGCGAACGGTTTCTATGGCCTCTCTATAGTGTCGCTGTCTGAATGTGCTTGTCTTGGTCTCTTCATGAATTCGGTTGACCGCCACGAATTTATCAATGTACGTCAGGGGGGCTATCCGTCTGAAAAGGCGCCACCACAAGTCATAGTCCATTGTCATATGCAGTTTGCCATCTAGTCCATTCACGGCCTCCCACGCACTTCTCCGCATCAAAGTAGCGGGTTGTGAGATAATGCAGCGAACTGCAAGCCTTCGTTCTGAGAATGGCTCGGTCCAAACCGGCGTTTGTTGGCGGGTTCTCTCGATGTAATTCCAGGCTTTGCCGTAAACAGCAGGTGTTTGTGGATTGCTCTTAAGGGCGGCTAACAGGTGTGGGAGTCCATTCGGCAGGAGCCAATCGTCACTGTTCAACCAGCTTACAAACGGCGCTTTGCCGCGGGCAATGCCCTCATTGATTGCCGCAGCCTGCCCCTCATCACGGTGGCTGCGCCAGCCTGCAAGCCGGTGCTCCCATCGCTTTATGACATCGACAGAATTATCCGTGGAACCGCCATCCATAACGAAAACTTCCAAGGGCAAGTTCTGTTCGAATATCGAACGCAGCGCGCAATCGAGAAAGGCTCCCTGATTAAAAGAGGGAACCGCGATGGTCACAATCGGATCGTTCGAGTCAGTTTGCTGCATAACGGGTTCTGAAGTCCGCGTACGACTTCGCGATGCCATCCCTCAGCCCGGTTTTCGCGCTCCAGCCCATCTCACGCATCCGGCTCACATCCAGAAGCTTGCGCGGTGTACCATCGGGCTTTGAACTGTCGTAGGTTATGGTTCCCTCGAAACCAATCACGTCCATGACTGTTTCGGCAAGCTGCCGGATGGTTATGTCCTCACCCGTGCCGACATTCACAAGGCCTTCGTCAAAATCATTTTCCATCAAAAACACGCAAGCTTCTGCCATGTCATCGACATAGAGAAATTCACGCATCGGATTGCCTGATCCCCAAACCACCAAATCAGCATCGCCTCGCTGTTTTGCGTCATGGGCTTTGCGAATGAGCGCAGGCAGGACGTGGCTTTTGTTGAGGTCATAATTATCGCTTGGTCCGTACAGATTTGTCGGCATCGCCGACGCATATCTTCTGCCGTATTGGCGATTATAATTCTCACACAGCTTGATGCCCGCAATCTTGGCAATTGCGTAGGGTTCATTGGTTTGCTCAAGCAAGCCGGTCAAAAGATATTCTTCCTTGATCGGTTGCGGGCAATCGCGAGGGTAAATGCAACTTGAGCCAAGAAACAGCATGCGTTCGACATTTGCCTGATGGGCAGCGTGGACAACATTCGCCTCAATCATGAGATTTTGATAGATGAAGTCCGCCCGCAAGGTGTCGTTTGCGTGAATTCCGCCAACCTTGGCAGCGGCCATGAATATAAAATCAGGTCGCTGTTCCTGGATGAAATCCGTAACCGCTTGCTGGTTGACGAGGTCAAGCTCGGCATGCGTCCGGGTAACGATATTATTGTAGCCTGATTTTTGCAGGCTACGCAGAATGGCGGCACCCACCATCCCGCGGTGTCCTGCCACAAAGATTTTACCATCCTTGTTCATGGCTTACTCATGAAAATCGTAGGCAGAGAAGCCGTGGCGTTTGACGAGTTCATCGCGTTGTGCCGACTTCAGGTCCTCGCGCATCATTTCTTCAACGAGTTCTTCGAAGGTAACCTTTGGAACCCAGCCAAGCTTTTCCTTCGCCTTGGATGGATCGCCGAGCAATGTCTCCACCTCGGTCGGGCGGAAATAGCGAGGGTCGACGGAGACGATGCATTTCCCATCAGCATCGTAGCCCTTTTCATCCACACCCTCACCGCGCCAGTCTATCGCCATATCGATTTCGCGGGCGGCCGCGTTGACAAAGTCGCGAACGCTGTATTGCACACCAGTTGCAATAACAAAGTCTTCCGGCTGTTCTTGCTGCAGCATCAGCCACTGCATCTCGACATAATCCTTGGCATGACCCCAGTCGCGGCGGGCATCGAGATTCCCGAGATAAAGACAATCTTGCAGCCCAAGCTTGATACGGGCAAGAGCGCGAGTGATTTTTCGGGTTACGAATGTCTCGCCGCGGACAGGGCTTTCATGATTAAAAAGAATACCGTTGCAGGCGTAGATTCCATAGGCTTCGCGATAGTTCACCGTAATCCAGTAAGCATAAAGTTTAGCCACCGCATAAGGCGAGCGTGGATAGAAAGGTGTAGTCTCGCGCTGCGGAATTTCCTGGACGAGGCCATAAAGTTCAGAGGTCGACGCTTGGTAAAACCGTGTCTTTTTTTCGAGGCCCAAGATACGGATGGCCTCCAGAATTCTCAACGCGCCCAGCGCATCGGAGTTAGCCGTATATTCCGGCTCCTCAAAAGAAACGGCGACATGAGACTGTGCTGCAAGATTGTAAATTTCGTCAGGCTGAACCTGCTGAATGATCCGAACCAGACTCGAAGAGTCGGTCATGTCGCCATAATGGAGAACCAAATGGCGGTTCTTTTCATGTGGATCTTGATAGAGATGGTCGATTCGGTTGGTATTAAACAGCGAGGCGCGCCGTTTGATGCCGTGAACCTCATAGCCTTTATCGAGAAGAAGTTCAGCCAGATACGAGCCGTCTTGGCCCGTGATACCAGTGATTAGCGCGCGTTTCATACAAAGCCTTCTTGAAGTCATTGTTTTATAGGGTGCCTTTTAACGAGGCCTTAGCGACTTGTAAATGAACCCAAGCAAGGCAGTTGCAACTTATGCCTGCCTGACAGCCAACTGCCTCCAGCGCTGCGCGCGAGTTGCAAGTTTGTCAATTTTAAGCGCGTCGTCACTCTGGCGCACAAGCGACATTGTCTGAGCTATCCGTAAAAGCTGCTCTCGCCGATCGAGACATTACATCCGATGCCTATTGTCAACTCGGGTGCCCCCATGTTGGGTATTGGCCTTGGTGCTTGTGATCTACAGACCTGGGTGCTTATCGGGTTAGCGGGAGCCGCACCTGGAAGTTGCTGCGGTTGTTGGCTCCAGCCGGTGTTTGGGTCAACCCCTATCACATTTGACAATTTTCAGAAAAAACAGTTCACAAAAATTCTAGATGCACTAATATTTCAGTTGAGGCTTCTGCTGAGCAAAACGGGCGTGTCGGTCACTGGAGGGTGACAGGCCAAGCTTATGTCGGCGGAAAAATGGAAACCGGGTGTCAAAACCCGCATGCAATCACCCGGGAGGAGTGGCATGAAGAGTTTCATCGGCAAACGAGCGATAGCCAGTGGTGTATCCCTCGTCGTGCTCATCGTGATCGTGTTTTTCCTGTCGCGGCTGACGGGTGATCCCACCAATCTTTACCTGCCCATCGATGCCACGCAGGAAATGCGTGACCAGTTCCGGCAAATGCACGGGTTCAACGATCCGTTGATCGTGCAGTTCGGCCGTTACGTCATGGATCTGGTGCAGGGCAATTTCGGCAATTCTCTGCGGCAGGCGCGTCCGGCCATGGATGTCGTGCTGGAAGCCTTCACCTGGACGCTCTGGCTGGCGGTCATCACCATGGTGCTCGTCACCATCGCCGCCATCGTCATCGGCTCGCTGGCGGCATTTCGCGTCGGCGGCGTATTCGATCGCATCGCCACCTTCTTTTCACTGATCGGCGCCGCTGCCCCGGATTTCTGGGTGGCGATCGTTGCCATCGTCATCTTTGCGGTCAACCTGCATGTGCTGCCGACCTCCGGCACCGGCAGTGTCTGGCATTGGGTGCTGCCGGTCGGCGTGCTGTTCATCCGTCCCTTCGGCTTGATTTTGCAGGTAGTGCGCGGCTCGATGATCAGTGTGCTCTCCTCGGCTTATGTGAAAACGGCAAGGGCCAAGGGCGTGCAATCCCGCTCGATCATTTTCGTGCATGGTCTGCGCAATGCCATGCTGCCGGTGATCACCGTTATCGGCGATCAGGCCGCCGCCATCCTCAACGGCGCCGTTGTGGTCGAAACCGTCTTCGGTTTTCCGGGCATCGGCAAGCTGATGATCGATTCCATTCTTCTTCGCGATTTCGCCGTCGTGCTGGCCGTCATCATGGTCTCTGCACTGGCGATTTTTATCATGAACCTGTTGATCGACCTTGCTTATGCGCTGCTCGATCCCCGTATCCGGTATTGAGCGATGACGACGATGACAGACACCCAAATCCTCGCCGCGCCGAAAAAATCGAACGGGCCGTTCGCCCGCTGGTTCGCCATGCTGTGGGCCGACAAGTTCGCTTTTTTCGCCGCTCTTTTTCTGCTGATCGTCGTGCTGTGTGCGCTGTTCGGCCCGCTTCTGATGGATGCAATCGCCACCAAGCAGAACCTGCGCGGTCGCAACGCGCCACCGTTCGATATCACCCGCGGCTGGCTTTACGTTCTCGGCGCCGATGCACTCGGGCGGCCGCTGCTGGCCCGCGTGGTCGTTGCCGCGCAAAACACCATGCTGGTGGCGGCCGCTGCCGTGCTCGCTTCGTCGGTCGTCGGCACGGCGCTCGGACTGATTGCCGGTTACAGCCGGGCATCCGCGGCGCAGTGGATCATGCGGCTTGGCGATGTCATCATGTCGTTCCCGTCGCTGCTTCTGGCGGTGATCGTGCTCTACATGCTGGAACCGTCGGTGGCCAATATCGTGCTGGTTCTCGCCATCACCCGCATCCCGATTTACCTGCGCACGACCCGCGCCGAAGTGCTGGAAGTGCGCGAGCGCATGTTCGTGCAGGCCGCCAAGGTGATGGGCGCCTCACATTGGCGAATCGTCTTCTGTCACATCCTGCCGGTCATCTTCCCGACACTGGTGACGATCGCGACGCTCGATTTCGCCTTCGTCATGCTGGCGGAATCCTCGCTCTCGTTTCTGGGCATCGGCATTCAGGCGCCCGAAATCACCTGGGGTCTGATGGTGGCGCAGGGACGGCCTTATCTCACCAATGCGTGGTGGCTGTCCTTTTGGCCGGGTCTGGCGATCATCTTGACCACACTCTCGCTCAATCTTCTGTCCAACTGGCTGCGCATCGCGCTCGATCCGACGCAGCGCTGGCGCCTTGAAATGGGAGGTCGCAAAAATGGCTGAACATCTGCTTGAAGTCCGTGACCTTTCGGTCGAATTCCACACCGCCGCCGGCACTGTGAAGGCCGTGCAGAATGTCAGCTGGCATCTGGATCGCGGCGAAACGCTGGCCATTCTTGGTGAAAGCGGGTCCGGCAAATCCGTGTCGGCTTCGGCGATCATGAACCTGATCGACATGCCGCCCGGAAAAATAACCAGCGGCACCATCCTCTTCAACGGTCGCGACATGCTGAAGATGACGGCGGAGGAGAGGCGGGCGATCAATGGCGCAAAAATCGCCATGATCTTTCAGGATCCGCTCGCCCATCTCAACCCGGTCTATCCGGTTGGCTGGCAGATTGCCGAGATGATGACCACGCATGGCAAACCCGGAGCGGACGCTGCCGCGCGGGCGCTGGAGCTTCTGAAACGCGTCGGCATTCCCGAGCCGGAAGCTGCGATGAAAAAATATCCGTTCCAGTTTTCCGGCGGCCAGCGGCAGCGCCTGATGATCGCCATGGCGATTGCCTGCAAGCCGGACATTCTCATCGCCGACGAACCGACAACGGCACTGGATGTGACCGTGCAGGCGCAGGTTCTGGCGCTGCTGGAGGAGTTGCAGCGCGAGACCGGCATGGGGTTGCTGCTCATCACTCACGATCTCGGCGTCGTTGCCGAAATCGCCGACCGGGTGGTGGTGATGAATTCCGGTCATATCGTCGAGACCGGCAATGCCGCCGAGGTTTATCGCAACCCGCAACATGCCTACACCAAGAAGCTGATCGATGCCGCGCCCGGCAAGGGCGATATGCCGGCCGAGCGTGACCGGCAGGGCGAACCGCTTCTGAAGGCGGTTGGGCTGAAAAAGACCTATGGCGCTTTCCATGCCCTGAAGGGCGTGAATTTTTCGATCATGCCCGGCGAAACTGTCGCCGTGGTGGGCGAAAGCGGCTCTGGAAAATCGACCCTGGCGCGCGCGATCGTGCGGCTTGACGATCCGCAGGAGGGTCAGGTTTTTTACCGCGGCAACGATCTTCTGGCGATGTCACCCAGGGAGATCTTTGGGCTGCGCCGTGATCTGCAGATGGTGTTTCAGGATCCGACGCAATCGCTCAATCCGCGCATGAGCGTGTTCCGGCTGATCTCCGAGGCCTGGGTCATTCACCCCGACATCCTGCCCAAGGCAAAATGGAAGGAGCGGGTGGCCGAGCTTCTGGTCAAGGTGGGGCTGAAACCGGATATGGCGGAGCGTTATCCGCATCAGTTTTCCGGCGGCCAGCGCCAGCGTATCGCCATTGCCCGCGCGCTTGCCATGGAACCGAAACTGATCGTCTGCGACGAGGCGGTCTCGGCGCTCGATGTTTCCATTCAGGCGCAGGTGATTGCGCTTCTGGACGGCTTGCGCCGCGAGTTCGGCCTGTCCTATCTTTTCATCGCGCACGACCTGCCGGTGGTTCGCGACTTCGCCGATCGGGTCATCGTCATGAAGGCGGGCGAGATCGTCGAGGAAGGCACCGTCCGGCAGATTTTTGATGCGCCGCGCCATCCCTATACGCAGGCGCTGCTGGCCGCGAGCCTCGATCCAGACCCCGAGGTTCAGGCCGCCCGCCGCAGCGCCCGTCTCAGCAATGAAGGATTAGTCCCCGCATGAAACCCGATGTTCTTGTCGCCTATCCCCTCCGCAGCCAACAGATGGCCATGCTGGCGGAACGCTACACGCTGCACCGTCTGGATCTCGCCAAGGGCGAGGAGCGCGAGGCTGTCTTTGCTAAGGCCAGTCCTGTCTGCACTGCGATGGTGGTGAATGGCCATGTCACGGTGGATGAGGCATTTCTGTCGAAACTGCCGGCGCTGAAACTCGCCTCCTGTTCGTCTGCCGGTTATGACCAGATGGATGTCGATGCCATGACCCGGCGCGGCATCATGCTCACCAACACGTCGGAAGTGCTGCTGAACGATGTTGCCGACATGGCGCTGCTGCTGATGCTGGCGGCGCGGCGGCGACTACCGCAGGGGGATACCTATGTGCGGTCCGGTGAATGGGGCAAAAAGGGCATGATGCCGCTCACCACCTCCACTTTCGGCAAGAAGGCCGGTATTGTCGGGCTGGGTCAGATCGGCCTTGCCATTGCCAGGCGCTGCGAGGCGGTGGGCCTGACGATCGGTTATCACACCCGCAGCCCGAAACCGGGCAATGATTACACCTATTTCGACGATCCGGTAAAACTGGCGGAATGGGCGGATGTGCTGATCGCGGCAACACCGGGCGGCCCGGCAACCGAAGGCCTGATTTCGGCGGATGTGCTGGATGCGCTCGGCCCATCCGGCAGTTTCGTGAACATTGCCCGTGGCACGGTGGTGGATGAACCGGCCCTGATTAAGGCGCTGGAAGAGGAGCGCATCGCCTCTGCCGGTCTCGATGTCTATCTCAACGAACCGAACCCCGATCCGCGTTTCGCAAAGCTCGATAATGTCGTGCTTTACCCGCACCATGCCAGCGGCACGGAAGAAACGCGTGAACGGATGGCACAGCTGGCTGTCGATAATCTGGATGCGTTTTTTGCGGGCAGGCCTTTGCTGACGCCGGTGAATTGATAGGTGGCGGCATCGACCCTTCTCCCCGTTCTACGGGGAGAAGGTGCCGGCAGGCGGATGAGGGGCAGATGCCTTATAGTCGACGTCTGTGGCTGCCCCTCATCCCCTCGCTGTCGCTCCGGACCTTCTCCCCGCAAGCGGAGAGAAGAGGCAATCGGCACCGTCTCGTGTGCCATGTTGGATGAGCGTCACTTCAAATAAAATAATGCGGAAATTCTTTTCTCATGTCTTCCACCTTGGCCACCGTGCGGCTGAGGTGTTCGCGGATCGCCTCAACCGCTGCCCGTTCGTCACGGGCGGCAATCGCTTCGACAATCGCCTGATGGCCGTCGAGAATGCTGACGATCTTGCCCGTTTCCGGCAGGTGCAGACGGCGGATGCGTTCCAGATGGCCGGAGCGTTCGCGCACCAGCTGGTGCAGGTTGCTGCGCTTGACGCCGGCAAACAGGGTTTGGTGGAAAAGCTCGTCCAGTTCCTGAAAAATGGTGATCTGTTCGGGATCGTCGGCCACCGCCCGCTGCATCTTGATGATCGAGCGGGCGCGGGTGATGATCGCCGGATCAAGCTCGGGATCAGCGGCAAGGCGGCGGCAAACCTCGGTCTCCAGCGCCACGCGTAAAAAATGGGCTTCGTAGATCTGCAGCACGTCGATGCGGGTGACGACCGTGCGCGACTGTGGGTAGATGCGCACCAGCCCTTCCTGCTTGAGGAGCTGCAGTGCCTCGCGGATCGGCGTCTGGCTGACCTCGTAGGTCTCGGTCAGTTCGCCGCGCGACAATGTCGTGTCCGGCGGCAGCTGTATGGTGATGATACGCTTGCGCAGGTCGTCATAAACGCGCTGCACCGTGCCGCCGACGGCAACGGGAAAGCCGGGTGCTGGAAGGCCAAAGGTCGCGGCAAGCTGCGAATTCATGGGGCAAATCCTTTTCCGGCATTCATACCGAGGGCGATGCTAATACACAAGAATGCAAAATTGCGATTGATATATGAGTCTAACTGAAATATTAGTTTGAAAAAAGGGTGCTGGCGGTCTTCTGTCTTTGCAACTTTGCGGCAGATGTCCGAACCGGCGAACAGCGGAGGAGGAAGCCATGTTCAATCCCGATAAACGTCTGATCCCTGCCCAGCCTCCCAAGGCTGGCTTTGCTGCCGGCCCGTCCAAACTGGATGCGATCCGCTCGGTCACACTCTCGCTTGCCTATCTGCCGCTGGCGCGTCCGATCAGCGATGCAAAAGTGTTGACGGGCCGGCAGAAGCCGCTCACCCAGGTGGCTTTCCTGTTCTGCGAAATCACCACGGAAGCGGGCCATAGCGGCCTCGGTTTCAGTTATTCCAAGCGCGCCGGTGGTCCGGGTCTTTATGCGCATGCCTGCGAAATCGCCGACAATCTCATCGGCGAGGACCCGAACGACAATGCACGCATCTGGGACAAGCTCTGCTGGGCCGGCGCTTCGGTTGGTCGCTCCGGCATTGCCACGCAGGCGATCGCCGCCATCGATATTTGCCTCTGGGATCTGAAGGCCAAGCGTGCCGGCCTGCCGCTGTCGAAACTTCTTGGCGCGCATCGCGATAGTGTCGCCTGTTACAACACGTCCGGCGGTTTCCTGTCGTCGAGCGTCGAGGAAATCCGTGACGCCATCGATCATTCTCTGGCCTCGGGCATTGGCGGCATCAAGATCAAAGTCGGCCAGCCTGACCCGATGGTGGATATCCGCCGTCTCGATGCCATCACCACCCATCTCGATGGCCGCGTGCCGCTGATGGTCGATGCCAACCAGCAATGGGATCGCACCACCGCACTGCGTTTCGGCCGTCTTGTCGAGCCGCTCAATCTCGAATGGATCGAGGAACCGCTCGACGCCTACGATGCCGAGGGCCACGCGGCACTCGCGCGCGAACTGGCAACGCCGATTGCAACAGGCGAAATGCTGGCCAGCGCCGAGGAGCATATGGCGCTGATCCGCGCCGATGCGGTCGATTTCATCCAGCCGGATGCGCCGCGTGTCGGCGGCATAACGCCGTTCATGCGCATCTGCACGCAGGCGGAAGCCAAGCGCATGCGGCTTGCCCCGCATTTTGCCATGGAAATCCATGTCCATCTGGCCGCCGCTTACGCCCATGAGCCATGGGTCGAACATTTCGACTGGCTGGCGCCGCTCTTCAATGAAGAACTGGAAATCAAGGATGGCCGCATGATCGTGCCCGGTCGGCCCGGCCTCGGCTGCAGCCTCACCGGTCAGGCGCGCGACTGGACGGTTGAGACCAAGAGTTTCGGTGGCTGACGGCCGGATTTTTCCAAGGGCGCTGTAGGTGTTTCTTGGCATGGATGAAGGCGCGTCCGCATGTTAGGCCTTCTTCCGCACAATACAGAGGAAACCGAAGCGAACGCTTCGGAAGGAGAGCATTGATGACCTGGACCCCAACGGGCAAACATTTTATCGCCGGCCAGTGGACGCCCGGCCCCTCGACATTCACATCGGAACCCGCACACGGCCCCGCGCATGATTTTGCCGTCGGCACAGTTGATCTCGTCGATCAGGCCTGCCGCGCCGCAGAAGGCGCCTTTGCCGCCTATTCAGCCAAGTCGCGTGAAGAACGCGCCGTCTTCCTCGAAGCCATTGCCGAAGAAATCGACAAGCGCGGCGAAGCCGTGACGCTGATCGGTACGCAGGAAACCGGCCTGCCGGAAGGTCGTCTCAATGGCGAGCGCGGCCGCACCACTGGCCAGCTGAAACTGTTCGCCGACCATATCCGCAAGGGCGCCCATCTCGATGCCCGTTTCGATGCCGCCCAGCCGGATCGCCAGCCGGCGGCCCGTCCGGAAATCCGTCTCGTGCAGCGCCCGATCGGCCCCGTCGCCGTGTTCGGTGCTTCCAACTTCCCGCTGGCCTTCTCCACGGCTGGCGGTGATACGGCTGCCGCGCTCGCCGCTGGTTGCCCGGTTGTCGTCAAGGGCCATTCCGCCCATCCCGGCACCGGCGAAATCATCGCCGAAGCGGTTGCCGCCGCAGTCGAGCGTACCGGCATGCCGGCTGGCGTGTTCAGCCTCATTCAGGGCGGCCGTCGCGATGTCGGTACCGCACTTGTGACCCATCCGGCCATCAAGGCGGTCGGCTTTACCGGCTCGCTTGCCGGTGGTCGCGCCCTGTTCGACCTTTGCGCCCAGCGCCCGGAGCCGATCCCGTTCTTCGGCGAACTCGGCAGCGTCAACCCGATGTTCCTTCTGCCGGCCGCCACCTCGGCGCGCGGTGAAGCGATCGGCACCGGTTGGGCCGGCTCGCTCACCATGGGCGCCGGCCAATTCTGCACCAATCCCGGCATCGCTGTCGTCGTCGCAGGCCCGGAAGCCGATAAATTCGTGGCAGCCGCCAAGGCAGGTCTCGAAAAGGTTGCCGGCCAGACCATGCTGACCGATGGCATCGCCACCGCTTATAAGGAAGGCGTCGAGCGCATGCGCTCCAGCAATGCCGTTTCCCCGGTGCTCTCCACCGAGAGCGAAGGCCGCAATGCCGGCCCGAACCTGTTCGAAACCACAGGCGCGACATGGCTTGCCGATCATGCTCTCGGCGAGGAGGTGTTTGGCCCGCTCGGTCTCGTCGTGCGTGTTGGCTCGGCCGAAGAGATGGTCAATCTGGCGGAAAAATTCGCCGGCCAGCTGACGGCCACCATGCATATGGACGACAGCGATCTCGGCCTCGCGCAGGAACTGCTGCCGGTTCTGGAGCGCAAGGCCGGCCGTGTTCTGGTCAACGGTTTCCCGACCGGTGTCGAGGTGGTGGATTCCATGGTGCACGGCGGCCCGTATCCGGCTTCGACCAATTTCGGCGCCACCAGCGTCGGCACGATGTCGATCCGCCGTTTCCTGCGTCCGGTATCCTACCAGAATTTCCCGGAGGCACTGCTGCCGGCAGATCTGCGCAACTGAAATAAAGCTTAGGAGGAGCCCTTCATGATTGCACCGAACGACCTGCGAGAGATTATCCGCAACGGCCTGTTGTCCTTCCCCGTCACGCCTTTCGACGTGGAAGACAGGTTTGCCGAAAAACCGTTCTCGGCGCATCTCGAATGGCTTTCCTCCTACCCCGTCGCCGGCCTGATCGTGGCCGGCGGCACCGGGGAACTGTTTTCGCTCACCCCCGGTGAAGTCGTGGATGTGGTGAAAACCGCCCGCGCCGTGTCCGGTGATGCACCTGTCATCACCGGTTGCGGTTACGGCACGCGCATCGCCTGCGACATGGCGAAGGAAATTGAGAAGGCTGGCGGTGATGGCATTCTGCTTCTGCCGCATTACCTCACCGAAGCGCCCGCCGATGGCATTGCCGCCCGTGTGCGCGCCGTGTGCAAATCCACGAACATGGGCGTCATCGTTTATAACCGTGGCCAGGCCCGCGTTTCCGCCGAACAACTGGCGCAGCTGGCCGACGAATGCCCCAACCTGATCGGTTTCAAGGATGGTACCGGCGATATCGATACCGTGCGCCGGGTCACCGTCGCGCTCGGCGATCGCCTGTCCTATATCGGCGGCATGCCCACGCATGAGCTTTTTGCACAGGCCTATCGCGGCGCCGGTATGCCGACCTATTCGTCCGCCGTCTTCAACTTCGTACCGGAAACCGCGCTGAAATTCCACGCGGCCTTTACCGCCGGCGATGACGCCACCTGCGAACAGCTGCTGCGAGATTTCTATTATCCATTCGCCCGCATCCGTGACCGCAAGGCGGGGTATGCCGTTTCGGCCATCAAGGCCGGTGTCCGTCTTCGCGGTTTTGATGCCGGCCCGGTGCGTGCACCGCTGGTCGATCTGACCGAGGAAGAGGTCGAGATGATGCGCGAGCTGATCGCCTCGGCGAACTGAGTTTTCGAACTGCCGGGCGGGTTCGTTACCCGCTCGGCGCCTGCTTCGGGCGTATTGCACAATACGCTCATGCATTAGTGTTTATGTGCCGTAATCGGGTTTGCCGGCGAAGAGGAGCCGCCTGCTGACCACCTTAAAAAAGGGAATGCCATTCACTGCAAACCGCGCGTCATGCGCATGGGAGGAGACTGACATGAAATCCAAGATCGCAACTGCCTGCCTGTCCACGGCCCTGATCGCCCTGGCCTGTATCCCCGCCTTGGCGCAGGACGCCAAGAAGAACGTCACCGTCGTGCTGGCCGAAACCGTCGATGTCGTCGAGCCCTGCATGGCCGCCCGTCAGGATGTCGGCCGCGTCATCTCGCAGAATGTCAACGAGATGCTGGTGGAGTTCGATTACGCCAACAGCGAACTGAAGCCGCGCCTTGCCACCGAATGGAAACAGGTCGATGACGACACCTGGGAATTCAAGCTGCGGCCGAATGTGAAATGGCATGACGGCAAGCCCTTCACCGCCAAGGATGTGCAATTCACGCTGGAGCGTAACAAGAACAAGAAGATCACCTGCGAAGTCGGCGGCAAATATCTCGGCGGCACGGAGTTTTCCTTCGAAAGCCCGGATGCCAACACCATCCGCATCACCACCAAGCCGGCCCAGCCGATCCTGCCGCTGCTGATGACCGTCATCCCGATGGAATCCGCCGAGGCGACCCCTGCGGATGAATATACCCGCAAGCCCATCGGCACCGGACCTTACACGTTTGACCAGTGGACGGTCGGCCAGAATATCGTGCTGAAGCGCAATCCGAATTACTGGGGTGAACAGCCGCAGGTGGAGCAGGCGACCTATCTGTTCCGTTCCGACAGTGCTGTTGCCGCCGCAATGGTGGAAGCCGGGGAAGCGGATATCGTGCCGGCCGTTGCCGTGCAGGATGCCACCAACAAGGAAACCGATTTCGCCTATCCGAACTCGGAAACCACGTCTTTGCGCATCGATACACGCGAGGCGCCAACCAATGACCGGCGTATCCGCGAGGCGATGAACCTTGCCATCGACCGTCAGGCCATGCTCGGCACGCTGTTCCCGGCCGAAGCCAAGATTGCTACCCATCTCGTGGTGCCGACCACGATCGGCTATAACCCGGATATCCCCGCCTGGCCTTATGACCCTGAAAAAGCCAAGGAACTTGTTGAGGCAGCCAAGGCTGATGGCGTACCGGTCGACCGCGAAATCCGCATCATCGGCCGTAACGGGCAATATCCGAATGCGACCGAGACGATGGAAGCCATCATGGCGATGCTTCAGGAGGTCGGTCTCAACGTCAAACTCGACATGTATGACGTTTCCGTCTGGAACGGCTATTTCGTCGCCCCCTTCGTCAAGGATTCCGGCCCGACGCTCACCCAGTCGCAGCATGACAATGCCACTGGTGATCCCGTCTTCACCGCGTTCGTCAAATACGCCTCCGGTGGCTCGCATTCGATGGTGCGTGATCCGGCTGTCGACGAGATGATCGCCAAGGCGACCGCTGCCACCGGCGACGAGCGTACAAAACTCTGGAAAGAACTGTTTTCCAAGGTCAACACGGATATCATCGCCGATATCCCGATGTTCCACATGGTTGGTTTTACCCGCGTGTCCAAGCGCCTGGATTTCAAGCCGACGATTGCCACGAACTCGGAACTGCAGCTTTCGCAGATCCGCTTCAAGTGATCCCGACCTGAATGAACCGGGCCGCACCGCATGTGCGGCCCGCACCCATTTCCCCACAGATGATGGATGTAAAGATGCCGTTGATCGAACGCGCTGCCTTGACCGATTTTGCCCAAAACATGCTGACCCGCGCCGGCATGGAAGCCGACAAGGCAAAAGCCACCGCTGCCATTCTCGTGGAAGGCGACATGATCGGCCATGAGACGCACGGCGTCAGCCTTCTGCATTGGTACATAGAAGCGCTGGAAGACGGCTCTCTGGCGAAGTCCGGGCACTACGAAGTGGTCAATGATCGTGGCGCCGCCTTTGTCTGGGACGGAAAATCATTGCCGGGCGCGTGGCTGTTGTCCGAAGCGTTGGATCAGGCCTGCGAGCGTGTCGGACAATATGGCGTGGTCACGGCCGCGATCCGCAACTGTCACCATACATGTGCGCTCTCCGCTTTCATGCGACAGGTGACCGAGCGCGGACTGATCGTGCAGATCTCGGTGTCGCACCCAGCCGCAAGCCGCGTCGCACCCTATGGCGGTACAAAACCGCTCTTGACCCCAAATCCCATGGCGGCCGGTTTCCCTACGTCTTCTGATCCGATCCTGATCGATGTTTCCGCCTCGATCACCACGACGACGATGACGCAGACGCTGGCGAAGGCTGGCCAGAAATTTCCTGAGGCGTGGGCGCTGACAGCGTCGGGCGAACCGACCGACGATCCGCGTGAGGTGACGGAGCATGGCGGCACGATGATGCCGCTGGGTGGACAGCTGAAGGGCCACAAGGGTTTTGGTCTTGCGTTGATCGTCGAACTGCTGGGGCAGGGGCTTTCCGGCAAGGGACGCGCCAATGCGCCGGCCGGCGTCTTTTCGCAAAGCGCGTTTCTACAGATCATCGATCCGGCATTTTTCGCGGGACTGGATGCCTTCACCACGCAATCGGATTTTCTGGCCGATCAATGCCGCAGCAATCCGCCGGCGGCATGGAACAACGGCCCGGTGCGTATGCCGGGTGACAGCGCTGCACGCAAACGTCGTGCTGCGCTCGAAAAGGGTGTTTCGGTGGGTGATGTCGCCTGGGAAAAACTGGGTCGCGATGCTGAGTGTCTGGGCGTCGCCATTCCATCAGTATTTGCTTGAAAACATTCCGGAAAACGGATGGTCGATCGAGAATAGGGTAAAACTATTGCGGCTTTTACCCTGCTTATCCTGATGCGCGTTGCGGATAAGTCACAGCCCCGGCCGCGAAACGGTCACAATTGGTTTTTTCCCGCTTGAAGTGTTGCCGCGTCGAACCTCGCTGATACTTATCGTTGAACCGATTCTTTTATTCAAGGATACGTGATGCGGAAGCTTGCGCCCTTCGTTGTTCTAGCCCTTTTGAGTGCATGCGCCAGTCCTTCCGATGGCCCGGGCGCGGGTGCCTTTTACAATACTGTCGATCCCGTGACCAAAGAGCGCGTGCCCGTCACCCGTCTTGCGGATGCTCCGATGGCGCCGCCGATCACGCAGCCCGTTTCCTATGCGCCGACCGATCTCGGTCTGGCCGGCATGCGTTCGGGTGGTTATGCCGATCAGCGCCTGCGTCGCGGCGATGTCATCGAGGTCACCATTCTTGATACCGGTGAAGAGGGCATGTTCTCCTCCACCCAGAGCAAGACGCTCAACCTCGGTAAGTTCACGGTCGATTCTGCCGGCACGGTGACGCTGCCCTTCGTCGGCCGCCAGCGTGTGCTGGAATCCTCGCCGGAAGCGCTGCAGTCGCGTATCGTCAACGGCCTCAAGGGGTCCGCCGTCAATCCGCAGGCCGTCGTTACCGTCGTCGATAAGCCGTCCACCGGCTTCACCGTCAATGGCGACGTCCGTTCCGCCGGTCGCTTCCCGCTGACGGCCCGCAAGGAACGTGTGCTGGATGCCATCGCGCTTGCCGGCGGTTCGTCCTCGGCGCCGGGTTCTGCGACCGTCACGCTCATCCGCGGCGGCCAGCAGGCCAGCGCGCCGATCCAGCGTCTGATGAACGACAATGCCCAGAACGTCTACGTTCTGCCGGAAGACCAGATTTTTGTCGGCAAGGATTCGCCGACCTTCACCGCTTTCGGCGCTTTCAAGAGCGTTGGTGAATTCGAATTCGAACCGGGCAAACTGACGCTGGCACAGGCATTCGGCCGCGCCGGTGGTCTGCTGGACGATCGCGCCAACGCCCGCAACGTTTACCTGCTGCGCAACGAAACGGTTTACAAGCCGCTGCCGAGCGCTGCTGAAAAGCAGAAGCTGGTCACCACCTACAGCGTTGCAAACAAGCCGGCCGTTTACCGCATCGACATGAAGGACATTTCCAACTTGGCGTTGATGCAGCGTTTCCAGATGGCTAAGGGTGACATGCTTTATGCCACCAATGCCGGCATGGTCGATTTCGCAAAACTCTTCACCATCTACCAGAAGAGCGTAGCAACAGCCGCAGCACCGCTGCCGGGCGCCAACTGATCAGCTTTTTTAGCTGAGTGACTTTTAAAAGCCGCCGAGCATCTGCAAGGCGGCTTTTGCATGTTCGGGTCGGTCCTGCGGCAACGGCTGCGAAAGGCGACCGGCAAGGGCGTGAAGGTCGATCGCATCAGCATCGCCACAATTGCGCAGCATCAGAGACAGGATACGGCCGACTGCAAACAGATCGGCCCGGTGGTCTATCGCCACGCCATCCTTCTGCTCCGGGGCTGCAAAATCCGGATGACCGGCAAAGGAAATATCGAGATTTCGATGAGCCTCGCCGCAACGCAGTGCGATGCCGAAATCGGCTATTCGCAAGCTTTCAAGCGACGGCTCTGCGAACAGGATGTTGCCGGGCGAAAGGTCGCAATGCACGATGCCGCGATCATGGATGACCGACAGCCCTTCCAAAATAGCTGCCATGATCCGGCGGACGTCGTCGAGCGAGTTTGAGGTCGAGTCAAAGCGATCCGCGAGATTGTTTTCGCACCATTCCAGCACAAGCGCGGGGCGACCGTCGTCCAGTCGCAGGAGGGTCTGCGTCTGGACGATGTTCATATGACGTAACGACAGACCGATTTCCGCTTCCTGCAGCAGCAATTGCCGCGCAATCGGGTCGTCTGCATGGTCGGGATGCAGGGTCTTGATGGCATGCAAGGAGCCAAGATCGCGATGTCGGGTGCGAAAAATGTCCGTGGAACGGCTGCTGGCCAACCGCTCTTCGATCACGAACGTATTGGCGATGATCTCGACCGGTGCGTCACGCATGCGGCTTTCACCGCGATCGAGCGCGTCGCGCACGCGATCGATAAGCATGCGACGATCCTCATCGCTGCGTTGGCCGGCACCGTCCTGCGCGAGGCTCTGCCACAGGCTGGCAAAGCGGTCTTTTATCTCTCCGAAATCCGGATCACCGGCCATTGCCATCCTTCACGTCGATCACGACGGCGCTGAGGTTTTCGCGGCAATTGGCGATCAGGCCTTCCTGAATCAGCGTGTTGGCGATGTCGTCGATATCGCCGGACAGCAGGATTTCGGCGATGTTGCGCTCCGGTATCACGCGCGACAGTGGATGGCTGCAGAGAAGAAAACGATCGCCGGTCTGTAGCTCATCCATAATGACTTCCGGCGAAAGCTGTCCCGACAGACCGATGGCGCGTGCGAGGGAGCGGCGAAGACCAACCGACACATGGTCGCGTGTGAGGCAGCGCATCATGCCATCACGCAGCAGGTAGGCTCGCGCGTCGCCGGCCCAGATCAGCGCAAAACGATCTTCGACCACCCCAAGCGAAACGAGGCTGGCGCTCGGCGGCTTGCGCCCCCAGGAACCGCCCGTCGATTGCAGGACGCCATTGGCACGACCGAGCTTGCCTTTCATTTCCTGAACAAGGCTCTCGATCGTGTCTTGCGGCGCAGTATCCGCCAGCATGGCGATGGTCTGGCGGCTTGCCTCCACGGCCTCGTTGCCGTCACCGACCCCATCGGCCACTGCAAACAGGAAGGGCGTATGCTGGGCCAGAATCTCGTCGGCATTCAGGCTGAGGCGCGTGCCGGCATGGGTCGCCTTGTCGTGCCGCAGGCGAAAATTTCGGGGTGCTGCAACAGGGTGAGGCGCAGGCTTATGGCTTGGCTCATGGACAGGTTCGGGTTCGATCCTGTTGATGTTGGCGGCGGCAGGCGGTTGCGGCTGAAGCGACGCGACCTCCGGCTCCACCATTGCTTCCGCAACCGGCTCTGGCTGGGGAGGTCCCGATGCCTCCATGCCGGCCATCAGCAGTTCCAGAAAATCGGTCGGCTGCGGTGCTCCGCCGCTGCGGAACCCCTTGTTCTGGCGGTCAGCGGGGTCAAAGCGCCACCAGAGCGTATCCGGCCGTTGAGGTTGGCCGGCGCGCTGTTCGAAATGCTGGTCGGACGGGCGCAAGTGTCGAAGGCGCTTCAGGCTGGCGGTAAAGGTGTCGAGATCGAAATCGCGGCGGGAAGCGGTCTCGGCCAGAGCCTCCAACGCCAGAAACCATGTTTCGTCCAGGCAGAGTTTTCGCGTGTCGCCGGTAAATTCGTGCAATTGCGCGGTGATGACCAGCGGAAAACTGCGCCCCACCCGGTCACGGCTGGGCACGATGACGCCGGCGACCGTGACCGGCCCCCAGACGCCACGCTCGGCGACGAAACGCCATGCCGGCATGTTGCGAAAAATCTGCTCCCAGTTTTCGCCGGCATGATGATGCGCCTTGGCGATGCCGGCCTGCAGCCAGGCATCGAGCGCATCCTGAACCGAGCGGCGAAGGCCGGTCGAGACAAAATCGCCATGGCTTGGAAGCTTGCCGAAAAAGCCGATCCGGTCGGCCTCCATACTGACAGGATCGAGAGCGGAACGTGGCGGCATGATCGGCGTCCTCAGAACTGTGTCGGGCATGAAAACGCGTTCAGCGCCTCCAGCCGGAACGGGTTGAGCACGGAGCCGAACTGCACTTCGAACTCGGCGGTTTTGCCTGCCTGCGTGAAGCGGGCGCGGAACAGGTCGTCACCTTCGGAGGTCACGTTTGCGCTGTCGAACAGCCGGAAAGGCGACCAGTCGCCATTCTCGGTAATCGCCTGCTGCCAGCCACCGGGCTGGAAGGCGATGCGCGACAGGTTGCTGGCATCCGTCGAGGGCCATGCGATCGATTTCGCCTGCACCGGGCCGTGGAAATAGACGAGACGTTCCGCCTCGATTTCCAGCATGACGGCATTGGCATTGTCCGACAGCGAGACCGGCTTGACGTTGATGGCGATGGACGGGCTTTCGCTGCCTGCCGGGAAGAAGGCGCGGTGGATCTTGTCGGCATTTTCGAACTGGGCAATCGCCTCGCTCGGAATGCTGGCCGCGCCAAACGTGCCCTTCCAGCCCCATGGCGACGAACTGGTGTCGACAAAGGCGGAAAGCCGGGCATCGAAGAAGCTCTTGAACAGGCCTTTCGGGCCGAACAGACGCACGAAATCGGTCATTGCCACATCGCGCGGCGATTCCCGCTCGAACGGATAACGGCCGGTGACGACGTTCGAGCAATAGCTCGCACCTTCGGCCGCCCAAGCATCGTTGATGCGGGCGCGCGCCGATTTGACCGCAAGCGAGCCGACGTCGGCGGCGACGCCGGCCATCCAGGCATCGACCGGATTGGGCAGGCGGCGGGCCTGCTGCAACAGGTCCTGATTGGCATCGGTCAACTGGCTGTCGACGTCAAAGACCTTGGCGACTTCCGCCGATGAGGTCGTGGCGCGGAACAGCTGGTCGGCAACCTTTTGCAGGGCCGGCTGAAGCTGGCCGATCTGCGATTTCGGGCCATCGGCAGGCTGACCGCCGGTCACCGCAGCAGCGGCGCCGTCAGTCGGCTCCGCCAGCGCTTCGCGAAGTCCGGAATAAGGATCCGGCGCATTCGTGACCCCGGCCAGTGCCGTGGACGATACGGCGCTGCTTGTCGCTGCCGAGGCGATTTCGGTGCCGGCATTGCGCAGGTCTGTATTTTCCACAATCGACCGTGCGAGCATTTCGACCGGGGTAACCGGCTTTGTCGCCAGCGTCTTGGTTGTCTCTGCCGCATCGTTGATGGTCTGCGAGGGTTTCACCCGCATATCGGTCAGAACGGTGGACCAGCGTTTTTCGAAATTGTCGAAATAGAGCTGCATTGTCGACTGCGTGATCGCCTCGATCGTGCTGCCCGCCGGGTTTTCCTCGTTGCGGACCCAGGTTTCCTCGATGGCGGTGCGAGCGGCATCCGACACTTTCGGCAGGACGACGCTGCGATAACCATTGCTGGAAAACAGGCCGGGAATGCCTTCACGAAGCGGCGCGCCGGAACTGCGCTCGAAGGCCTGTTCACCGACCGGACCAAGCGAGGTGCCCGGGTTCCAGGCGGGCAGCGCGCGCGCTGCCCGATAGTCGTTGAGGATATCGTAGGCGCGGTTGGCAAGGCTTTGGGAGCGGATCGTTTCGCGCGCCTTGGCGATCAGGTAGGGATCGAGGCCGATCGGCGGCAGCGTGCCGCGTGCCATGGCAGCCGCATGTGCATTCAGCGATCTGCGGGCGTTGGCACGACCATCGCCGGGATAAAGCGCATTGAACATGTCCTGCGTTTCAAGCTCGATGAATTCGCGGTCCATCGATCCGAGCCCGCCCAGCATGCCGTAGAGCTTGAGGGCGTTGAAGGTTTTTGCCACATCGCTAGTGTCGGCCATGTCCTTCTGCAACTGCACGAGAATGCGCGGCAGAAGCAGCGCATTCAGCGCACGCTGATAGGCATCGCGATGGCGGCCGGTTACCTTGTCTTCCTGATCGAGGCCAAAACTGACGGGCCAGACACGATCCCTGGAAAAATCGCCGGTGACTGCCGCCAGATTGTCCAGCGCCGGCATGATGCGCAGGAAATCCGCATCGGCGACATCGCGCACATTGATGCCCTGTGCGAGTTTCTCATAGGCATCGATATGTTCTTCGGCGGCGATGAGCGCTGCTTTGTTCTGGAAATAGGTGACCGTCCAGCTTGTCAGCACCACGGCGAGTACCAAGACGGCAGCGGCATAAGCGGCGCGGCGGAATAGCAGCTGTCGGCCGGAAAGACGACGATCACGCGAAACCAGAGAGGCTTCGTCGAAGATGACATCCTTGAAGAGGCGCGAGAGGAAATAGCTGCGGCGTGCACGGGCGGAGGTTGAAACCGCCGTCTCGTTGACCTGCGTGCCGGAGGCGAAATAGATACCGCGCAGCAGCGGCGGCTCCACCAGCTTCGAGCCGGTGCACAGTTCGCTCATCACATCGTGCAGGCGTTCCTTCAGCGCCGCCAGTTCCGCCGGGAAACGGAAAATGCGGCCACGCAATTCGGCATTCGGCTCCTGCTGCAGGCGTTCGATCAGCATAGAGCCGACACGTTCCTGCAGAAGCGTGAATTCCTCGGTGAACCGATCGGGAAGATCGATCGTCTTGTAGCTCTCGTCGAGGCCAAAGGTCGTGCCCCAGGCCTGTTCGCGGTCGGACTTGTTGAAGCCGTCGAAGAACTCGACGAAACCGGTCAGGAGGTCGGCCTTGGTCAGAACCAGATAGACCGGCACGCGCGCCTGCAGCTTTTCGTCCAGTTCGGACAGGCGCTGGCGGATGACGCGGATTTCCTCGCGCTGTGCTTCCGGATCACGGGTCAGCAGATCGCCGATCGAAAGCGTGACCAGCGCGCCGTTGATCGGCTGCGAGCGGCGGTATTTGCGCAAAAGACCGAGAAAACCTTCCCAGCCGGCCTTTGCCGAGCCGTTGAGGTCGTCCTGCGTCGTGTAACGGCCGGCCGTATCGATCAGGATCGCTTCGTCGGTGAACCACCAGTTGCAGTTACGCGTACCACCGATACCCTGCACGGAATTGCTGCCCAGCGCATCGCCGAGTGGGAATTTCAGGCCGGAATTGGTCAGCGCCGTCGTTTTGCCGGAGCCGGGGGCACCGAAAATGACGTACCAGGGAAGCTCGTAGATATAACCGAACCGCTTCTTGCTGACGCGGCGCAGAAGCTGCAGCGCCTCCTTCAGGCGGTTATGGATGTCGTTGACCTCAGCCTGCTGGCTGGCGGCGGCTTCCGATTCCGCATCGCGCTCGATGCCGTCGACAAGCTGCTTGTCGCGACGACGGTCGCGAATGACCGAATAGATCAGATAGGCCAGCCAGGCGGCGATGATGACGCCGATCAGGATGATGCGGTTGGTGGGGGTCGCCAGCGGCTTGAAGTCGCCGAAGGCGGCCAGATAGCCATAGAACCAGATGACGATGCAGATCGCCGCCACCCAGATGACCGAGATGAACCTCCGTCCGACAAGGCCCGCATAGGCCTCGACATAGGAACGGAGCGTGTAAAACATGCCAATCGGGTTCATGGCGAATGGCCCTCTACTGCCGGGTTGGCCGGCATATTTCGAATATCAACTTCAAGAGGCGGCGAGGTGGCGCCCGCGCCGGTCAACTCTTCCTCTGGGTCGGCCAGAACGAGAATTTCCGTGCGCCGGTTCTTTTCACGCCCTTCCGGCGTGGCATTGCTGGCGATCGGATCCGCCTCGCCACGACCTTCGGCGATGATGGCGCCGGGGCCGGTGAAGGCGGCCAGGATGTCGGCCACGGATTTGGCGCGCGCCTGCGACAGATGCCAGTTCGACGGGAACTGGATGGTTTTGATCGGCACATTGTCGGTATAACCGACAACAACCGCGCGGAAATTCTCCTGCGCCAGCGCCCCGCCGATACGCGAGATCAGCAGCTTGAACTCGTCGCTGACCTCGGCGCTGCCGACATCGAAAAGACCGGCATTGTTGATGCGCACCAGAACACGGTTCTTGGCGGTCTCCCGCAACGACACGAGGTTCTGTTCGACTTCCGGCTGCAGGAACCGCATGAAGTTTTCAAGTTTTGTCGGCTTCGCCGGCACCAGTTGTGGCTTGACCGGCGGCTCCGTGATCTTGGCAATGATCTCCGGCTCGGCCTCTTTCGGTGGAGGATTGATGAGAATGCTGGGCGCGTCAGCTGGCGAAAGTTGCGCCAGTTGCTGAAAAGTATTGTCCGACGCGTTGTTCAGCGAGAAGGTGAAAAACAGGTAGCCAAGCGCAAACACCAGCGCGAGCAGCGACAGAAGCGTCCACAGCGCCACGGCGGTTCTGAGCGGCTTGTGTTTTGCCGAAACACCTTTCCAGTGTGGCGAAAGCTCGCGTTCGAAGACGCCATATTGGCCAAGCAGCGTCTTGTAGAGGCTGTCACGGATACGGCCGAGTTCGAGATTGCCGCGCGCAGACACGCGTGTGCGGCCCTCGAAGGCAAGCGACAGCGACAGGTAAATCAGCAGCAGCAGGTCCTTGTTGGCACCCGGGCTCTGATGGAAATGGTCAAGCAGATCGAAAACGCGGTCGCCGCCCGTCACATCCATATGGAACGTGGAAACGAGGCCGGAACGCGCCCAGCCGGCGCGCACGCCCCAGGGCTTGCTCAGCACCACATCATCCACGGTCGCGCAGATAATGTAATGGGCGGCACGCGCCCGTTCCGGGCTGATGCGGGAACCGGCGAGATCACGCTCGTAACGGCCAACCGCTTCCACTGCCACGCGGCGCAGCTGTTCCATATCCGGCTGTTCGTCGGTGTAACGCAGCGCATGCGCGAGGTTCAGCAGCGGTGCGGCGGAGCGCACCAGCGTCGGCACTTCCTCACCGCCGAAGCGGAAATCGCGCACCAGCGTTTCCACCGACCAGCCGCCTTTCGGCAGCGGTTTCGGCGCAAGGTCGTCGATGCCGGGCGTGTCGAGCACGTCGTCCAGCATTTCCGCCATGCGTGCGGCGGATTGTTTTTTCTTGATGCCGTCTTCGGTCAGTTCGACGACGGTCGGCAGGCTCTGCCATTTCGATGCGGGTTCGTTGGTCATTCTCTAAGGGCCCACATTTCCATTTCGAGACCAGGGAAATCACCTGCAAGATGCAGGGCGATGGCGCCCGAGGTTTCAAGCTGCTTCCAGAGCGGATTTTTGGTGTCGAGTTCGAAATAGATCGTGCCGGAACGGTAAGGCAGCTGGCGCGGCAGAACCGGCAGCGGACGCACCGGAATGCCCGGCAGCGCGACGTTGACCAGTTCGGCGATACGCTCGACCGGGCCGACCTTGATCTGCGACGGCAGTTTGCGGCGGACATCTTCCGCCGACATTTCAGCACGCACGGCGAGCACAAAACCGGCATCCTTGAGCAGCGAACGGTCGTTGATCGTGCCGACGCGTACGCCATGACGACGTTCGGCAAGCTCGATCGAAACGGCCGCCTGTTCCAGAACCGAGGACAGCGAGGCGCGCAGGTCTTCGTAGACGGCGGCAAACGTCGCCTTCAGGTCGTCGTGGCGGTAGGGCGGGAAATCGGTCGCCCGCTTGCGCTCGGTGGTGAAGGTGGCGAGTTCTCCGGCCAGCTGGATGCAGGTCTCGTAAAAATCGATCGGGTGGATGCGCGTTGCATTGGCCGCAATATGCTTCAGCATCGGGTCGGCGCGGTTGAGGATCTGCAACAGAAAATAGTCGCCGACTTCGGCCGTGCCGCGAATGGTCGGGTCGCCGATACGCTCGGCAATCGCCTCGGCGCGGTGGCGCACGATGCCGAGCAGTTCGGTCATCAGCTCGGAAAGCCTTGGCTCGGCGGCGCAGTTGAGGCTGGGGGCGATGAAATCCGGATCGAGAATGACGGCGCGGTCGGAGCGGACTTCGATGACGCGGGCAAGGCCGATCAGCTCGTAACCGGCAAGGTCGTCACCTGTCTTCAGGTAACGCAGGCTCAAGCGGCTGACATCGATCGGTGCCATGAAATCGGTTTCGACATTGGCGTCCGGCGCTTCGTAATTGGACGCGGTCATGCGCACGCTGTTGAAACGGGCGCCACCGTTCAGCGCCACATCCGGCTTGCCCGGCTGGCGGGCCGGAAGCGCCAGATAGATGATGGCGTTCTTGACGCTTTCATCGAGATCGACGGCCGGCGGCAGGTCGGTATCGAGCGGCGCTTCGAAAGGCGTGCCGTCCGGCAGGATGCCGCGCAGATTGGCGAGCGCGAACTGGCCGATGGCGAGCGCGCTGCGGTCGATGCCGATTTCAGCCACGCCCCACGGATAGGCGGAAAGGCCGCGCGTCGTGGTGCGCACCAGCCTTTCCGTCCAGCGGTCCGCCTGCTGGAAATGCTGGACGCGAAGGAACATGCCTTCGCTCCAGGCGACCCGGTTCTCATTTCTCATCGTTCAGGTCTTCTCTCTCTGCTTTCGGCAGGTTCGCCATGCGGTTCCCGTCTTGCGTTCGCATCATGGCGTCGCGGAAAACGTCCTGAACCGACAGCGTCCTGCCGTCTTTTTCGAATTGATTTTTGTAAGACTGCCAGTAGTCGCGGCCGCGCAGGAAACCGAAGGAGGCCATCGAACCTGCCGCATCGATGCGGGATTCGATGATGCGTGGCTCCATTTCCTGGGCAACGTGATGCACGAGATTTTCCAGCGCCGCCTGCAGCTTGGCTTGGCGGCTCGCCAGTTCCTCGATACGGGTCACCAGCGTATCGGCATTGCTGCTGTTGAAGAAATCCTGCTCGATTTCCGGTGCCGGTAAATCCAGACCGAACGTGGCAAAACTCGCCTCCAGCGCATCTTCCAAGCGCTGCAGGAGCGGGTTGAGTTTTGCTTCGATATCGACATTGCGAGCCGGTGCGACAACGGGCTGCACCGGTGCCTTCACGGGCTCGATATCAGGCTGTGGCGCATTGTCGTTGACGGTCTGCAACGCCTCGGTCGGACGCGCCTTGGCAACCGGAATCGTCACATGCGTTGCCGAATTGTGCTCGAGATAATTGCCGTATTCCGAATGATCCGGTTTGTCGGCGTCAAAATTCCAGTCATCGGGCAGGAGATTGCCGGAAGGTTTGATTTCCGGCGGGCCGTTCCAGCCGATATCGACATTGCGCGAGGGCGAGGGGCCTTCCTTTTTCACGATCGGCTCCAGCCAGTCCTCGGACATCTTGTTGCCGAGAACGCCGGTCGCGGTGCGGCCGCCCGGCGCAATATCGGCCAGAATGGCGGAAATGGTCAGCGGTTCGTCACTGATCGCGTAAGAACTGTCCGGATCGTCGACATCCTGATGCGCCTCACCGGTAATGATGACCGAGAAGGCGATGGGGCCGACTTCCAGCCGCGACTGATCGGACAGCCGCGCCGTTTCACCTTCATGCACCACCACGCCATCGACCCGCGAACCGTTGGCGCTCTGGTCACGCAGCACGAAACCGCGGGCATCACGCTCGATCGTGCAATGCAGTTTCGAGATCGAACGCTGGTCCTCCGGCAATTGCCAGTCGCAATCGGGCGAACGGCCAAGCGTGCGCTTGCCCTGCTCAAAGAACCATTTTGTCCGGCTGGCCGGCAAGGCGCTGGCGCCGGTGATGGCTTTCAGTTCAAGCCGCATGTTCGCCTCCTAAAACCGCTGCCGGCCGGGGCTCGACGATCACGGCATCGTCGCTGTCTTTCGCGGCCGGCGCGACGCGCGCCCAACTGTTCCAGCCCAGTCGTGGCTGATCACCGGAACCGGCGGCATCACCCTGTCCAAGCTGGCAGAACGGCACGTCTTCTTTCTTGAGGATGACCTGAATGTCGAAATCGAGCGCGGAGCCGACATAAAGCCGTGTCAGCGCAAACAATTCGGTGATGTTGCGGCCGCCCGGCGTCAGCGACAGGTAGTCGCGATAGGCGAGCGGGCCGACGATGACGCGAAAGCCGCCGCTGAAATCATGGATGGCGGAGCCGGCGGATGCGTTGACGCCAAGCTGGACGCCTTGCGGTGCGCCCATCTTGCTGCGTTCCTGAATGGGGATGGTCAGCCATCGGGGGCGGAACAGTTCGATCTCCACCGGCAGGCCGCTGAATTCGCTGAGCATGGCGCGCAGATTGGCGGGGTTGCGGTTGCGCGATGCGAAAAAGCCGGAAAAGCGCAGCACGACATCCTCGTCGATGCCGCTGGTTTCCTTCAGCTTGCGGGTGCCGAAGCCGGTCAGCGCAAACAGCGTGGTGATAAAGCCGTTATCTTCACGGCGCTGGCCCCAGCGCAGGCGGCGCGCGATGCGGTATTTTTCGGAAGCATCGGCAAAAAGCTCTGCCATGCGTGCGCTGAACAAGTCGAAAAAGGCCGCCAGCCCCTTCGACTTGTTCCGCTCCTCGCGCATGATCAGTTCGTTATAGTTGGCCGGCATCGAGCCGAGCGGCCCGGTCAGCCCGGCGAGCGCACTGCGGATAGAGGCGCGTGCGCCTTTCTGACGAAAACCGCTGACGGCCAGCGGTGCCGGCGAAACACCCATATGCGAGGCGATCTCCAGCTCGCCGCTCGTCTCACCCGTACCGGCAGCCGTCTGCGCGACGCGGAAAGCCGTTACCGCATCGAAGCGGCCGGGGTCGCGTTCGAGCAGGTCGACAAGCGTGTCGCGTGGTGCGTCGGGTTGACGAAGCGTCGAGAGATCCATGGGGTGAAACGCAGTCCTTTCTTTCAGAGCAATGGGCGTTCGGCCGCGCGGGCCGGCCAGTGGGCAATCGGTTTCGACTGGCCCTTCATGGAAATGGTCAGCCGGGTGAAACTGTTGACGGATGTGTAGAGGCTGAAGAACCGGTCGAGCACGGCGCCGAACAGATAGGCGGACGGGCGGTCGATCGCCGCCGGATCGAATTCCAGCGCAATTTCGGTTCCCGGCACCATGCCGCCGCTGCCGAGCCGCGCTGTCGAGCTTTCGGCGCGGATCTTGATCAGCGCATCAACCAACTGCTTGGTTTCCGGGCTGTCGCGGAAGGCATACAGCGACAGAACATCCTTCAGCGCTGCACCCTCATTGTCGAACAGCGACAGGTGGTTGAGCAGAAGATGCGAAACGAGGCGCCAGTTGCGGCCGTCCTGATCGTTCATGCGCACGGACGGCGTCGGCGGCATCAGCGCTTCCACGCCCGAAACCGCTTCATGGCCCGATGCCAGCTGCAGGAACGGATGGCCGCCGCCAAACGGCAGCTGTTCCGGCAGTTCGCGGTTGAGGCACAGCGTATCGACACCGGCCACCGCATCGATCGGGCCGGCAAAACGACGGTCGCGATCGACAAAGGCGATGTCCATGTCGCTTGTGCCGTCTTCCTCGTCAAACCGGCGATAGGCCTGCCAATAGGCGGTGCTGTTTCCGGCACGCTGGCTGCGTCCGAAAAACGGCTGGCAATGTTCTTCCTGCCCGCGAGAACCGGTGAGAAGAACCCGCTCGACCGAATAGATTTCGCGGGTCTTCTGGCGTCTGGCATCCGGCAGAAGCCGATATTCGGTACGAGTCCCATCGACCGTAATCGGCTCGCAGGTCTGCCGGAAGAGGTTGACCACAGGGGTCGCATTCAAGACGAAATCGCGGGCGGACACCGTGCGCTCGAGTTTTGCGTCGGTTTCCTTGAGATAGATGAAAATCTCCAGCGCCTGATCCTTCCAGGCGCTCAAACCCTCGATATCGAGGAACAGATATTTTTGCGGCAGGGCGAAAAATTCGGTCAGAAGCCGGTAGCCGATAAAGCTCGGTGCCGGGTAGGGAAGCATGGCTTCCTTCTCGTCAAACCCGACAGGCTTCAGGTGGCGCGCCGGCAGAAAAACCGGGTTGCGATCATCGCCATGACGCGCAAGGGCGATGCCGATCGTGTGGTTGGCGAGCAGTTCATAGATCGCCACCGCCTGGCTCCAGGCCGATGGGATGTGCAGGCGCAGGCGATCGACACCCAGCTCGCCGAACGGCTTTCTGGCATCGAGCGTGCGCAGCGACAGACGCAGGCACCCGGCAACGCCATTATAGGGCGAGAGCGGCGCATTGATCGGCTGGCCCTGAAGTGTCGCGCCGGTGATCTCGATCGGCGCCATTTCCACATCCTGCGTGGTGCGGAAACGGCAGGATTCGCCGCCGATCGGCTCGGCCAGAATTTCCGTATGGCGCGGCACGGTCTGCACCGAAGCCAGCGTATCGCTCGGGTTGAAGCGCACGATGCTCATCGACGGCAGCGGTGCCAGATAATGCGGGTAGAGCGTTTCGAGAAGACCGTCGGTCAGTTCAGGAAACTCGTCATCGAGTTTCTGGCGCACACGTGCGGCCGAAAAGGCAAAGCTCTGGATCAGGCGCTCGACATGCGGATCGTCGGCGACATCGCCGGTCATGCGCAGGCGGCCGGCAATTTTTGGAAAGGCGTCGGCGAAACGCGCGGCGCGCTTGCGCAGCGCTCCGAGTTCCTCGTTGTACCGATGCAGAAAACCGTCAGCCATTGGCCGCCTCCACGAGGAAACGCTGGGTCGACGGGTCGATGGTGGATTCGAAACTGATCGGCGGCATGCCTTCATGCAGGCGGAAGGTCGCCTGAATGCGCATACGCAGCGCGCGCTCGGTCATCGTCCGGCTTTTCAGGATCGTCACGCGCACATCCGACAGCCGTGTTTCGAACATGGAAATCCGGCGCTCGATCATGCGGGCAAGCGCAAGCTTGGCCTCATCCGTCACCAGATTGGCCGAGACCATGCCGTCGAGGCCGTAGCTCACCAGCGCATCCTTCAGCTCCGTCAGTTCCGAAGGCGGCGCGGAGGGGCAACGACGGGTGTTCAGCAGTGACTCCAGGTCACGACGGATCGCTTCCCGCATCTGGCGGGTCTGGTCGGTCACGCTTGCCGGCGGGTCGAAGTCGCGATCGGGCGCGTCGTCGATCAACCGGTCCAGAATGGACCGAGAGAGAACGCGATCACGCGGCCGATAGCGCTCCAGCGGGTCAACCATGCGCAACCTCGCGGGCAGCTTCAGCCGTTGCCGTTTCCAGGCTTTCCGTGTCGTGGAAGGAGGCAAGATCGTCACCGGCAAGGAACGAACGCTGGCCACGGCCGGTGGTGATGCCAGTCGGCTCCTCCACCCATTCCGTTTCGCGGCCCAGTCGCAGGCGGTCATCCGCACCCGTGCCGTGATAGATGGCAGGCAGCAGAACGGGGGCCACGGCACCGTCGATCAGCGACAGTTCGGCGCGGCGGAAGGCGAGATCGCGCGGGCGGGCAATCGGCTCGATCGTCAGTTCGGCGATCTTGGCGAAATCGATCCACAAATAGGCACCGCCAGTCATGATCACTTCCAGCGCATGCGGCGTGCGGTCGTCGAGATCGCGGAAATCGTCGATGCGCTTGCCGTTCAGCAGGATCGCGCGTTCGCCGCGCAGCTCTTCGAGGTGCTGCAGTTCGGCAACCGCTTCGTCGCCATTGCCTTCGCGGTGGGCGATGCCGACCTTGACGGCCAGCTTGTCGAGTTCGCTTGGGCCTTGCGGAAATTCCGGCACGGCGCCGGTCTCATACCAGGCATTGCGGGCAGCCATGCCACGCAACTCGTTGCGCAAAAGCGCAAAGCCCATCGTCGCATCCGGCGCGAAAGTCACGGCAAGGCCGCACTGGTTGTCGGCACGTTCGTAATCGCCGGCCAGAACCAGCAGGTCGATATAGAGATTGCGGGCCTCCTGATCGGAGGGTTTTGCTTTCAGGTGCGCCTTGGCTGCATCGAGTGCCTCATCAAAAGCGTTTTCGCTGAGCAGGCGGGCGATGCTTTCGGACAGCGTCATGCGGACATCCTTCTGGGTTGCGAACCTTCATTCGCGGAAGCGGTACGGCTGCCACTCATCGTTTCGGCGATGAGGTGGAAGCTGGTGGAAACGTCGTCGAGCTGGAAATGCGGCTGCAGACGAACGGTACAGGAGAACGTGCCCGGCTTGCCGGGGATTTCGGCAACGGTAATGCCGGCGGAGCGCAGCGGAAAACGCGTGCGCAAAGCCAGATCGGCATCGTCATTGCCGAGCGTATAAGCGGTCAGCCAATCTTCCAGCTTCCGCTCGATCGAACGGGCATCGGACAGCTGGCCGATCTCGTCACGCATGATCACCTTGAGGTAATGCGAGAAACGCGAGGCGCAGAGCACATATTGCAGCATGGCAGCGATGCGGGCGTTCTGACGGGCGTTTTCGTTGGAATAATGCTGCGGCGCGTGCATCGACTGGTTGGAATTGAAGATGGCCGAGGCCGAGAGGTAGGTCGTCGCAACCGGCACGATGCCGAGATCGCAGAACTGTTGTTCCTGGCCGGTCGTAAGGCGGATTTCCACCGGTGCCTGCGCCGACAGGCCCTCGCTCTCTGTGCCGAAATCGTAAGGTGCGAGTTCCGATGTGCTCAGCATGCCGCCATCGATCGTATCCTGCGTGACGCCGCGGATATCGGCGAACCAGCCGCTGTCGATGAAATTGCGGATGACGACGGTGGCGAAAGCAAAAGCGGCATTGCCCCACAGAAGCGAACTGCCATCCTCCGCAATCTCCTCTCGGAACGGAAAACGGTCATCGCGGTGGCGGGCGAAGGGTTCGAACGGCGCGCGCATAAGGATGCGCGGCGCCACGAGGCCGAGGAAACGGGAATCGTCGCGTGCCCGCAATCCGTTCCAGCGGATACGGGTCGGGTCGCTTGCCAGCCAGGAAAAATCCTGAATACGGCCGAGTTCCTGAAAATCCTCAAGGCCAAGAGCACCGGCTGACGCGCCGGCCACGAAGGGACAAAAGGCGGCGGCTGCCACCATGCCGAGCTGCGTCAGCGTGCTGACCGGATCGCCGCCCTTCGGTTCCTCGTGGGAAAACTGGTAATCGCCGATCAGCAGGCCATAAGGCTCGCCGCCCGGCATGCCGAATTCGCGACTGTAGATCAGTTCGAACAGATGGCTCTGATCGAAATCCGAGGCGCGTTCCATGCTGCGCGCCAGTTCCTTCCAGCTCAGGCTCAAGAGCTTGATCTTGACGTCGCCGCCACGGGTGGATTCGCGCACGAGCATGGCAATGCCGCGCCACCGTGCCTCCATCGCCTGAAAATCAGGGTGGTGCAGGATCGCGTTGACCTGGACGTTCAGCGCCTCGTCTATCAACGAGATCAACTGGTCCGCCCGGCGCCGCCATTCTGTGCTGGAACCCATGGTCATTATGTTTTGCCGAAATATCGAATGAAAAAAGGAGAGAACGCGCGGCGAAATCCGCCGCGCGTGTTGTCAAATCAGGACTTGGACGGAATGCGGGCGACCATGCGCAGCGAGGTCGTCAGTTCTTCCATCTGCAGCCATGGACGCATCCAGGCCACCGCATTGTAGGAACCAGGGCGGCCCGGAATTTCCTGCACGGTCACCTTGGCGTCGCGCAGCGGATATTTCGCACGCGATTCTTCGCCGGCATCGTCATTTGCGTTGACGTAGTTGGAGATCCAGCGGTTCAGCCAGTTCTGGCAATCTTCCGCTTCCATGAAGGAGCCGATCTTGTCGCGACCCATGACCTTCAGGTAGTGGGCGAAACGCGACGTGGCCATCATGTAGGGCAGACGGGCCGAAACAGCGGCGTTGGCCGTTGCTTCCGGACGATCGTAGATCTTTGGCTTGTGGGCGGTCTGGGCACCGAAGAACACGGCATAGTCTGTGTTCTTGTAGTGGCACAGCGGCAGGAAGCCGAGCTTGCCGAGTTCAGCATCGCGACGGTCGGTAATGCCGACTTCGGTCGGGCATTTCAGGTCGAGATCGCCGTCATCGCTGGCGAAAACGTGCATCGGCAGGTTTTCGACCTTGCCGCCGTTTTCCGCACCGCGGATGGCCGTGCACCAGCCGCTCTTGGCGAACGCGTCGGTGAGGCGCGTACCCATCACATAGGCTGCGTTCATCCAGCAATAGTTTTCGTGCGGTAGTTCACCCGACTGCGAGCCGCCGGTTTCATCATAGTTGAAATCGTCGATCGGGTTGGTTTTCGGGCCGTAGGGCATGCGCGAGAGAACACGCGGCATGGCCAGCGTCACGAAACGCGAGTCGTCGCTGTCGCGCAGGCCGCGCCACTTGGCGTATTCGACGGTCTCGAAAATCTTCTCGAGATCGCGCGGCTTGGAAAGCTCGCGGAAATCGTCAAAGCCGAACATGCGCGGGCTGGCGGCCGAGATGAACGGCGCGAAAGCCGCTGCCGCGATCATCGAAACGCCCTGCAGCGTCTGCACGTCGTCGAACGAGTTGTCGAACTCGTAATCGCCGATGATGGCGCCCATCGGCTCACCGCCCGGCGTGCCGAATTCGTCTTCGTAGATCGACTTGAACAGGCGCGACTGGTCGAATTCCACGGCCTTGGACAGGTCGCGGCTGATGTCGCGCTTGGAGGCGTTCAGAACGCGGATCTTCAGGTTGACGCTGGTCTCGGAATTTTTGACCAGATAGTTCAGCCCGCGCCAGGTGCCTTCGAGCTTGACGAATTCCGGCGCCTGCATGATGGCGGCAAGCTGGGTGGAAATCGTTTTGTCGAGTTCGGCGATCGCGTTGTTCAGCGTGATCGTCAGGTTGCGGTCATAGGTGACCGTGCCCTTGAGGGCCTGGTCGGTCAGCGTGCGAAGCAGATCCTGCGCACGGTTCGGTTCGGTCTGGCGAGTGGCCGCGACGACCTGGGAAAGGAGGTTCTGCTCCTCGGCGAAACCGGCCTCTTCCTTCCTTTGCACTTGCGTGTCAGCGCTCATGTCTCAAATCCTTTTTTATGAGCAGCGCGTCGGAAAAGCTGTTCCGGGGCAGGCGATACTCAAAACAAACAGACGGGCATTTTCTGATGCGCGACCGGCGTTTCACCAGTTGTCGCGCACCGCCGGCACTCAGTTGACGGGACCTTTTTCTTCCTTCTTGTCGCCGCCAAGCTGGGCGACGAGCTGGGAGAGATCGGCCTTGTTCTGCAGAATGTCTTCGAGCAGGCGTTCCAGTTCTTCCGAACGGTCGGCCTTGCTCATCAGGTCGCGCAGCTCGTTGCGGGCATCGAGCAGGGCTTTGAGCGCCGGAACCTGGTTGACGATCGAGCCGGGTTCGAAATCTTCCATGCTTTCGAACTTCAGCGAAACCGGCAGCTGTGTGCCGTCACCCTGCAGCGTGTTGTCTACCGACATGGTCAGGCCCGGCGTCATGCGGCGCATCACGTCGTCGAAGTTGTCGCGGTCGATCTGCACGAATTTGCGTTCGCCGAACGGCTTCAGCGGCTGGGTGGGGTTGCCGGAAAAATCGCCGAGAACGCCAACGACGAAGGGAAGCTCCTTCACCACCATGGCGCCTTCGGTTTCCACTTCGTACTTGATGTGGACGCGAGGCTTGCGAACCCGCTCCAGCTTTTCATGTACACTTGCCATCAAAAGTCTCCTTCATGCCATCGGCAAAATTACGAATTCAGATTGTTGCGTAAGCCAATCGGACAAGGCCCGATTGCAATAAAAACTTGTCAGCCTCCCCTGTTTTCGGTGGAGGGTTGAATGCCGGCCGCCGTCAGCACCGCGTGACGCGCATGCTGCTCGGGCAAAAGCTCGGCAAGAAGTTCGGAAAAATCCATGCGCCCGCGACGCACCAGCGTCTCGATCGACATGGAGATGGGGGAATGCGGCTCGGTGCGACGGAAATAGCGCGAGACCGCGATCAGAAGCTCGAAAGCTTCTTCGCGGGAGCGAATGCTGTCGGCCGTCACCGGGCGCGTGCGGGCCTGATCTTCTGCAGGTGCTGCCGCCACGGCGTTCGTCTGTTCGGTTTCCGGTGCTGTTTCAATGGCTTGCACCACTTCCGGCTCACTGATGCCGGCCAGAACGCGGATCGCGGAAGCGGCCTCTTGCAACACATTGCGTGTATTAGAACTTGGTGGAGCCTGCCTGCCGCAGCGTTCGTCAAGTATTTCTACCATACGGTCAAAAGCTGAAATGCACTCCATGAGAACGTGCAAATGCGCTGACATATTCGCGACACCGGCTTCCAGCGCCGCCTGCTGCAGATCTTCGCGACGGTCGTCTTCGCCGGGACGCTGGCCGAGCTGGAAATCCCACAGCGAAAACTGTGCGAATTTTCCCCCCGGGATCAACGAACTCAAACGAATAGCCTGGATGATCGTGCCTTCGGAGCCGACACCATTCAAACCGGCAAAGGGGCTGAAGCGCTCCTCGAAATCCTCGTCGCCGATCGAGTGAAGGTCGTCGAAATGGTTTTCCAAAAGCGACACGATGGACTGGTAGACATCACGCAGGCCTTCGAAGCCGCGCAGTCGCACCTGGGCTTCTGCAACCCATGCTAATACTTCTACATCTTTACTCTCTGAAGTAAGAATCTGCAATCCAAGGTTGCTTACGTCCTGCCAGATAGGTGACAAGCCAATATTTTCACCCGGCGTTATTCCTCGTTCTGCAGCTCTCGCGGCATTACGGGCATCCTTAATTCTATAGTATATTGGACGCGCAGAAGTACTTTCCCTGACGTTTTCTCCGCAGGGACGCATTTCATCAAGTGGATCCACGATCTGGCGCACATTCACGCGACGATTATCTCCGTTTATATAAGGTATTTCGTAACTAAGGCTATAATGTTGGGCGATATAACGTCTTGTCAACCTCAGACAAGAGGTGTCAATTTTATGACGAAGACACGAGATACTTTTTCGAAAAATAGGGGATTTTTACGACTGGACAAGGTGGTTTGATCGCCCTAGTTGTCGCCGGACATCTCGAGAAGAGCACCGTAAAGCCAACAGCAAACAGGACTTGCCTGATGTCGCATATCGATCTCAACCGTCTGATCAGAACGCTTGAGCCTAATTTGCGTGTCGGTCTTGAGACAGCGGCATCGCTTGCCGCGCGTCACCAGCATGCCGCCGTAGACATTGCCCATTGGTTGCGCGCGCTCCTCGATCAGCCGGCCTTTTCCGCCGTGTTCGAAGAGCTTGACGTCGCGTCCGAAGCTTTGCGCACTGAACTCGATGCCTCAATCGCCGATATACGCCGGGAAGACGGTGCTGCACTTGCGCTTTCACAGAATTTGCTGTCGCTTGCACGCGAAGCATGGCTTTCTGCTTCGCTGCAGTCCGGCCGTTCCATCGTTATTCTTGCCGATATTCTGTCGGCCCTGAATGCTGACCAGTCGCTGCGTGTCGCTGCACGCGGTATCGCGCCGTCGCTGCGTTCGCTTAACCGGGCGAAACTCGATGGTCTGCTGGAAAAGGCGCAAGGCGAAACCGGCGGCCAGTCGGAGCCGGCGTTGAATGCGCCGGCTTCTGCGTCCCAGGGCAATGAATTTCTGCGTCTTTATACCCGCGACATGACCGAGGATGCCCGTTCGGGCAAGATCGATCCGGTCATCGGCCGCGATGGCGAATTGCGTCAGGTCGTCGATATCCTGATGCGCCGTCGTCAGAACAATCCGATCCTCGTCGGCGAAGCCGGCGTCGGCAAAACCGCTGTGGCCGAAGCTTTTGCCCTTGAAATCGTTGCCGGAAACGTGCCGGAGCGGTTGAAAGACGTCAAGCTTCTGCTGCTCGATCTCAGTCTCTTGCAGGCAGGCGCTGGCGTGAAGGGCGAGTTCGAACGTCGTCTTCATGGTGTCGTCGATGCCGTCAAGGCGTCCGACAATCCAATCATCCTGTTCATCGACGAGGCGCATGGCCTGATCGGTGCCGGCGGGCAGGCGGGCAATGGCGATGCCGCCAACATTTTGAAGCCGGCGCTGGCGCGTGGCGAGCTGCGGACGATCGCGGCGACCACCTGGAGCGAATACAAGCGTTATATCGAAAAGGATGCGGCGCTCACCCGTCGTTTCCAGACGGTTCTCGTCAACGAACCGGATGAAAAGACGGCCGTTCGCATGCTGCGTGGCGTGGCCGGAAACCTGAAGCTTCACCACAAGGTCCGCATTCGCGATGAGGCGATCGTTGCAGCAGTGCAGCTTTCGGCCCGTTACCTGCCGGCGCGCCAGTTGCCGGACAAGGCGATCAGCATTCTCGATACGGCTGCGGCCGCTGTCGCATTGGCACGCCAGACCGTGCCGGAAGCACTGAAGAACCTCAAAAGCGAAAGCGACATGCTGGAGGCGGAAGCCAACTGGCTGGAAGCCGAACCGCAGAACGAAGAGACATCCGCGCGTCTCACGGAAATCCGCGCCGAGCGCGAGGATATCGCCCGCGAAATCGAGGCGTTGACCGGAAAATACGACAAGGAAATGCAGCTGGCCCGCGAAGCGGACCGCCTTGAGGAGGCATTCTCTGAGGACAGTGCCATTGCTCCGCTCTCGGCAGATGACGCCGCGACGGATGGTGCCGCCAATGTCGCGCCGTTCCCATCGCAAGCCATGACGCCGGAAAGTGCCCGTGCAGCTCTCGTGTCTGCCGAGCGTAGCCTTGCTGCCGCTGCCGGCGACGCGCCGCTCATTCCGCGCGTGGTCGATCGTGATGTCGTCGCTACCATCATTGCCCGCTGGACCGGCATTCCTGTTGGCAAGCTGCTGACGGATCAGGTCGAAACGGTGAAAACGCTGGATGCGCGTCTGAAAGAGCGCGTGCTCGGCCAGGATGCCGCCATCGACCGGATCGCCGCCGCCATGCGCGCTGCCCGCGCGGGCTTGAACGATCCGCGCCGTCCGCCTGCCGTTTTCCTGCTGGTCGGCATGTCCGGCACCGGCAAGACCGAAACTGCACTGACGCTTGCCGACATGTTTTATGGCGGTAGCCAGCATCTTACCACGATCAACATGTCGGAGTTCAAGGAGGAGCATAAGATTTCCATGCTTCTCGGCTCTCCGGCCGGTTATGTCGGTTACGGCGAAGGCGGCGTTCTGACCGAAGCCGTTCGTCGCCGTCCTTATGGCGTGCTGCTGCTCGATGAGATCGACAAGGCGCATCCGGGTGTTCAGGAAATTTTCTATCAGGTGTTCGACAAGGGAACGCTGCGCGACGGCGAAGGCCGCGACATCGATTTCAAGAACACCACGATTTTCATGACGGCCAATACCGGCTCGGAACTGCTGGCCTCGCTGGCGGCGGATCCCGATACGATGCCGGAAGGTGAGGCACTGGAGCAATTGCTGCTGCCGGAATTGCAGAAGCATTTCAAGCCGGCTTTCGTCGGTCGAACCACGGTTCTGCCCTTCATGCCGCTGACGGCCGAAACGCTGTCGGGCATTATCGATATTCAGATCGATCGTATCCGCCAACGCGTGACCGGTACTTACGGCGCCGGTGTGACGCTGTCTGCGGAAGCGCGGGAGGCATTGGTTTCGCGTGCGAAAAGCAGCGAAATGGGTGCGCGCGCCATCGAGGTGATGATCGCCCGCGATCTTCTGCCGGTGCTGTCTACATTTTTCCTCGATGTCATCACCGAGGGTCGCAAGATCAGGAATATTATTATCAATTTTGACGGCCAGCACTTTGGCATCGATGCCGAGGACGCAAAGCCGCAACAGGAATTCGCTGCGCCGGACGGGGGTCGGGGTCGGCGGGCGGATGAAGAAGCCGGGGGACGCAAGCGCGCCCCAGGACGATCGCGAAAGGCAACGACGCCTTAAACGCAACTAGACCTTAGACCTTTAAACAGGAGTGATAGCATGCCGATTTATCTCCAGATCGACGGTATCCAGGGTGACGCAACGCACGAACAGCACCGCAAGTGGATGGACATCGAAGCCATTCACTGGAACGTGTCGCGTAACCTGAACACTGCAGCCGGTTCGGCCGCAAACCGCGAAGCTTCCGAGCCGACCATTTCGGAAGTCATCCTCACCAAGGTCAGCGATTCCTCGTCGACCAAGCTGTTCCAGGAAGCGTGCTCGGGCCGTAACGGCAAGCGCGCCACCATCCACCTGGTCACGACCGGTAACCCGGGCGAAACCTACATCGAATATCTGCTGACCAACACGCTGATCGCCAGCTATTCGATCGACTCGAACGGCGACCGTCCGGTCGAAACCATCAAGCTGAACTTCACCAAGCTTGAAGTGAAGTACACCCCGTTCGACGAACAGCAGAACCCGCAGTCGCCGATGATCGCTTCTTACGATCTCGCGACCACCAAGGCTGCCTAAGTCTTTTATCCAAAGCTGGCGTCGGCGGTTTCCGCCGGCGCCTTCCCACGCTCTGTCCTGATCTTCAGATTTTGAAGGAATCTTCCAATGAGCACTTCGGATATCGATAAGGTAGCATTGACGGACTACAATCTGATCATCGAGGAAGTCTCCGACGAGAGCGTTTTCGGGATGATCTCTCCGACCCAGAAGGTCAAAGGCGTCAAGGTGGTTACCTCCGCCCATCTTCAGGTCGTTCGTCGCGTCTATACGCTGACGGTCGGCGAGGACGTTTATTTCAAGGGCCAGAAAATCCAGGGCATGCCCGGCGCACGGGAATTGCTGTCGGAGTTTCTCGAACCCGGCAAACAGATTACAACGCGGCCGAACGGCAAGATCGGCATTCTCAATCGTTATGTCGGCAAGAAGAACATTTTTACCGGCAGCGTTGCTCAGAAATACAAGGGTTCGGTGACCATACCGTTCCTGCGCCAGTATGGCGAAGATCCGGCACCGACACGGCTGCTGCATGGCAATCCATCCGTGACCTTTCTGCAGAAGGGCCAGGAAAACCCGATGGCGGCCGCCTATTACAATACGCGCACGCACAAGCTCGAGCTTCTGCATTATTTCGAGCGTCACAAGCTGCTCGACAATTTCAAGGCGCATTTTGCCGGTGCGACGCTGGCCCCGACGGGCTGATCGCAACTTCGGTTCGGCATCAATATTGATAGGAGCGCATTTCGGTTTCGAAATGCGCTTTCGTCGTTTAAACCATTTGCGGACGACGAAAAATATCTCGCGATTTCATGGCGGTTGGCGCGCGTTTATTTTCCGCCGATCGCGGTATTGAGAACGTGCGAACTCCTTTCCAAACCGGTTTTGCGATCTATTTGTCTGCAAAACAGGAGAACCGAGATGAGCCTACGCATCAACGATATCGCACCGGATTTTCAGGCCGATACCAGCCAGGGACCGATCTCCTTCCATGAGTGGATCGGCGATAACTGGGCCGTGCTGTTCTCGCATCCGAAAAACTTTACGCCGGTCTGCACCACAGAGCTCGGCACCATGGCCGGCCTTGAAGGCGAGTTCCAGAAGCGCGGCGTAAAAATCATCGGCATATCGGTCGATCCGGTCGAAAGTCATGCCAAGTGGAAAGGCGATATCCGCACCGCCACCGGTTATGATGTCGAATACCCGCTGATCGGCGACAAGGATCTCAAGGTCGCCAAGCTTTACGACATGCTGCCGGCGGGTGTCGGTGAGACCTCGGAAGGCCGCACGCCGGCCGACAATGCCACGGTTCGCTCTGTCTTCGTCATCGGCCCGGACAAGAAGATCAAGCTGGTCCTCACCTATCCGATGACGACGGGCCGCAATTTCGATGAGATTTTGCGTGCCATCGACAGTATCCAGCTGACGGCCAAACATCAGGTGGCGACACCGGCCAACTGGAAACAGGGTGATGACGTCATCATCACCGCCGCAGTGTCGAACGAAGACGCCATCCAGCGCTTTGGTTCGTTCGATACTGTTCTGCCGTACCTGCGCAAGACCAAGCAGCCAGCCTGATCGAGCAAGCGTGGAGCGAGGGTATGCGCTCGCTCGTTTGATGCGAGCTCCCACGGAAATTTTCGTCATCCTCGGGCTCGTCCCGAGGATCTGATCACGTCAATGATATCAGCTGGCAGAAGGTCCTCGGCTCAAGGCCGAGGATGACGACGGAGAGGTATGCAACCTTCGTCATCTGTTTCGCACAGGTAGTTTGGCGAGAGCTTTTGCCCTCGCTGCCCCTCACGGAATATGCCGCAACCATTCCTCTGTCGAAAACTTTTCCGCCGCCAGCTTTTCCGCCGCGGCATATTCTTCCGGCGTAATCACACCCGGCGTGCCGCCGTTCAGCGACACAAACGTCTCCTTCATTCGGCGAATGATTTCCTCACGAGGCAGACCCGTCTGGCTGCGCAGCGGATCGACGCGTTTGACGGCGCTGGTCGTGCCTTTGTCGGACAGTTTTTCACGACCGATACGCAGCACCTGCACCATCTTTTGAGCATCCATGTCATAGGACATGGTGACGTGATGCAGCACGGCGCCGGACGAGAACCGTTTCTGCGCCGCGCCGCCGATTTTGCCCTTCGAGCTCGAGATGTCGTTGAGCGGCTTGTAGAAGGCGTCGATGCCAAGCTCGTTTAGCGCCTTCAGAACCCAGTCGTCGAGAAAGGCATAGGAATCGGCAAAACTCATGTCGCGCACCAGTTCCACCGGTGCATAGAGCGAATAGGTTACGGCGCTGCCCGGTTCGACGAACATCGCGCCACCGCCGGTGACACGCCGCACGGTCTCTACGCCAAACTGCTTGGCTGCTTCCAGATCCACTTCGTTGCGCAGCGATTGAAAGCCGCCGATGATGATGGCAGGACGTTCCCATTCCCAGAAGCGCAGGCAGGGGCCACGGCGACCAGCCGCCACTTCGCGGGCCAGCACCTCGTCCAGCGCCAGATGCATGGCCGGGCGCTGTGGCGGCGCCTCGATAATCTGCCATTCGTAATCGCGCCATGTGCCGGTCACGCCGAGCGCGCGGCGCACGGCAATCGCCACTGCTTCCGGGCTGAAACCGATCATTTCCGCGCCGGGGCGCAATTTGGTGCGGATGGCGGTGGTGATATCCTCAACCTTGACGGCGACGGACAGGCCTTCGAGCGCGCCTGAAATATCGGCCAGAGCTTCCGCCGGCTCGAGAAAGAAATCGCCGGATACCTGCACGTTGGAAAGCCGGCCGTCGGCCGTGTCGAAATCGACCACGACGAGCTTGCCGCCCTGGACCTTGTATTCACCATGCATGGCGTTTTTCCTGTTCAAATGCACTGTGACCGTTCCGTCAGGGAAACGAAACCATCGACCCGTAAAGCGACCGCAGCTTTTCCTTAACGGCTGGCGAATTGCGATAAATCTCGACAAAACGTCGCAGCCTTTTGTCGTTACGCATATCGGGACGCGTCACGAACTGGAAGGCATAGATCGGGTCGTTTTCGAAAATCAGCCCGGAAGAGGCGTCGAGACCGGCAAGCTTCGCAAAGGTCGGATAGGTGGCGGCCGCATCCACGTCATCCAACGCGCGGGCAATCTGCGGGCCGTCGAGCAGGGTGATCTTCAGTGGCTTGATCCATTTTACCACGTCCTCCAGCGTCGCATTGGTGCCGACGCCGGGTTTCAGTTCGATGAGCTTGGCCTGCTGCAGGAGGAGCAGCGAACGGGCGGTGTTGACGGCATCGCCGGAAAAAACGATCTGCGCATTGTCCGGCAGTTCGGCCAGCGTTTTTACCTTCTTGGAATAGAGGCCAAAAGGCGTGCTGAAAGCCGGTGCGATGGCAACGAGATCATTGCCGGTGTTGGCATTGGTGAATTCGAGGTACGGAATGTGCTGAAACAGGTTTGCATCAGCCTCACGGTCGGCCACGGCGCGGTTCGGCGTGTTCCAGTCGTTGAACTCGATTAGCTCGACCTTCAGGCCCTCGGCTTCCGCCTCTTCGGCTGCAATCTCTGCCGCCTGGTTGGAAATGCTGGTGGCGAGCGCGATGCGCAGCGGTTTTGTCTCCTGCGTATGGGCAGCAGATGCTGTCACAGTGATGGTAAGCGCGGTCAGCAACCCGGCGAAGAACGCGCTGAGACGGCCAGCTGCTGCTGATGCTGATGGATAAGAGGTCTTCGATGCCATTGCCATTCTCGCTCCCGTAACGACAGGAAACGGGTTTGCCAAGGCCCCGTCTCACGTTCGCGAGTGGCTTTCTACGAGACAGAACAAAAGTCAACCTGATTTATCAAGTTTGGCTTTTGTCAGGCTATAGTGTGCTCAGGCTTTTGCCGTCAATCGTGCGAAATGGCGCGGCGAGACTTCGATCAGGTCGCCATCCGTCCGGGCGGAAAGGCTTCGCACCGCGTCCACATGGTCAGGCCGCATGTCGCTGCCGCCATCGTCGAAACGCATATCCGGGTCCGGCACGGCCGATAAAAGCAGGCGGGTGTAAGGGTGCTGCGGATTGTCGATCACCTCGGCCGTCGCGCCCCATTCGACGATCTGCCCGGCATACATCACGGCAATATCCTCGGCCACGAAACGCGCAGTGGCGATATCGTGGGTGATATAAAGCATGGCGAGGTTCATCTCGCGCTTCATGTCGTTCAACAGGTTCAAGACGCCAAGCCGCACAGACACGTCGAGCATCGAGGTCGGCTCGTCGGCCACGATGACCTCCGGCTTCACCGCCAGTGCGCGTGCGATGTTGACACGCTGGCGCTGGCCGCCGGAAAGCTCGTGCGGGTATTTTGGCGCGATGATGTCCGGGTCGAGTTTCACCCGTTCCAGCAGTTCGCGGATCGCGGCATCGATGTCGCGGCCGCCAAGCTCCGGCCGATGCAGTTTAAGTGGCCGTTTGAGATGATACGCAATCGTCTGCGCCGGGTTGAGCGAGGCGAACGGATCCTGAAAGATCATCTGCACCGAACGCCGGTAGGCGGCGATGTCCTTCGCCCCGGCCTTCTCCATCGGCTGGCCCTTGAACAGAACACGCCCGGCATTGGGCAGATATTCCAGCATCGCCATGCGTGCGCATGTGGTCTTGCCGCTGCCGGATTCGCCTACCAGTGCCAGCGCCCGGCCGGACTTGAGCGTCAGCGAGATGTTGCGGGCGGCGTGAACGGTGGCCGCACCATGGCCAAATGTCTTGGTGGCATTGTCGAGTGCCAGAATGATCTCGCTCATGCCAGCACACCTCCATGCAGCGACGGAAAGGATGCCCAGAGCTTTTTGGTGTAGTCGTGCTGCGGCGTTTTATAGATCGCTTCGGCCGTGTTCTGCTCCACCAGCTTGCCGCCAAGCATGATGCCGATGCGATCGCAGAACTGCACCATCAGCCCGAGATCATGGGTGATGAACAGCACGGAAAAACCGAGCTGTTTTCTCAGTTCATTGATGCGCTGCAGGATTTCCCGCTGCACCACGACATCGAGCGCCGTCGTTGGTTCGTCCATGACAACCATTTTCGGCCCGAGCGCCAAACAGATGGCGATGACGATACGTTGGCGCATGCCGCCGGAAAACTGGTGCGGATAATCGCGCATGCGGTCGGGGTTGATATCGACCAGTTTCAGCATCTCCGCCGTGCGCTCGCGGGCTTGCGCCTTCGTCAAACCGAGATGAGCTTTCAGCACGTCATAAAACTGCGCTTCGACACGCAGAACCGGGTTGAGCGAGTTCATGGCGCTTTGAAAAACCATCGCCACCTCGCGCCAGCGAAAGGCGGCCAGCGCCTTCGGGTCGAGGTCCAGAACATCACGGCCATCGAGCAGGATTTCGCTCCCCGTGCGGATCAGCGCCGGCGGCCGGTGCAGGCGGCTGATGGCAAAGGCGATCGTGCTTTTGCCGCAGCCGGATTCGCCGGCAAGCCCAAAAACTTCGCCGGGCGCGACATCGAAGCTGACATTGTCGACGGCACGGAAATCGGTTTGATCGCCGATATAGTCGATCGTCAGGTTTTTCACGGACAACAATGGCTGGCTCACAGGCGACCCTCCCCATTGCGCACGAGAAGCGACCAACGACCCAGACGGTTGCCGGTGCGCAAGCGTGGATTGGCGATCTCATCGACGGCAAAATTCAACAACGACATGCCGATGCCGAGAAAGGCGAGTGCAAAACAGGGTGTCAAAATTTCCCACCATGCGCCGACCGAAAGCGCCGATGCCTTCTGCGCGGCAAACAGCATGTTGCCCCAGGAAATTGCGCGCGGGTCTCCGAGGCCCAAAAATTCCAGCGTCGCCTGCGTGATGATTGCAAAAATCACGCTGCCGATAAAATTGATGCCGACAATGGAGATGACGTTCGGAAAAATCTCGAAGGCCATGATGCGCCATTGTTTCTCGCCCATCATCTCGGCGGATTTGACAAAGTCCTTCTGTTTTACCGAGAGCGTTTCGGCGCGTGTCACCCGCGCTCCCCACGCCCATGAGGTGGCGCCGAGGATCAGTGCGATGACGACCGGGCTTGCCTGACCGATAAAGGCGGCCAGAACCAGCAGCAGCGGCAGATTGGGCACCACAAGCACCATGTTGGTGAAGAAGCTGATGACTTCATCCGTCTTACCGCCGCGATAACCGGCAACGATGCCGAGCACGGTGCCGACGATGGTGATCAGCAGGCCGGCGCCAAACCCCACCATGAGAGAGGTACGTGCACCATAAAGCACACGGGCAAACACATCCTGCCCGATACGGGTCGTACCAAGAATATGATCCATGGACGGGGCCTGATGCGGCCGGCCGGTGCGGGTGGCGGGGTTGTATTCGGTCAGCAGAGGTGCTGCGATCGCCAGAATGGCGATGGTGGCGATAATCGCCAGTCCCACAAGCGCCTTGCGGTTTCGAAGCAGTGTCTTCATGTCATGCCGCCTTCAGTCGCGGGTCGAGCAGGACATAGCTGACATCGACGATAAAATTGGCGACCAGCATGGTGGCGGTCATGATCAGCAACTGGCCCTGAATGACAGGGTAATCGCGCGCCAGAATGGCCTGATAGAGCACATTGCCGAGGCCGGGATAATTGAACACCACTTCCGTCACCAACGAGCCACCCAAGATGGTGCCGATGGCGATGGCGAGGCTCGAAACGGTCGGCAGCAGCGCGTTGCGGGCCGCATACCACAGCATGACACGGCGATCGGAAAGCCCCTTGGCGCGGGCCATGACGATATAATCCTCGCCCAGAAGATTGATCATGTTGTTGCGCATGGTGACGGTAAAACCGCCGATCAGCACGGTACACAGCGTCAGCATCGGCAGCACGCCGTGATAGGCGACACTGGAAATGTATTGCAGCGTGAAGGCGGGATCGAGCGACGGGTCGGCGGCATAACCGTTGGGGAACCAGTCCAGCGTGAAGCCGAACACGAAGAGCACGATCAGCGAGGTGACGACCGCCGGCACCGAGGTCGCGAAAATGGATGTCACCGACACAACAACATCAAAACGGCTGCCGCGTTTCCAGGCGGCCATCACACCCAGCCATGTGCCGAGGATAAAACTGATGATCGTCGCAGTGCCCATCAGCACCAGTGTCCAGATCAGCGCATGGCCGAGAACCGAGGTGACGGGCAGGGGGAAATATTTGATCGAACGGCCGAGATCACCGGTAAAGATGCTGCCAATATAGGTGAGGTATTGCTTCCACAGCGGCCCATCGACGAAACCGAAGGTGAGCTTGAGCGATTCCAGACTTTCCGGCGGCAGTTCGGCGCCGGCGCTGGAAAACATCAGCTGGATCGGATCTCCCGGCATCAGGCGTGGCAGAAAGAAATTGATGGTCGCGGCCGCCAGAAAGGCTGCGAGATAAAATCCCAGGCGGCGTAGAAGAAAGGCCATGCTCGGCTCCCTCAAACCGGCAGCAACATCTGTCGATACTGCTGCCGTCGGATTGATGACCTCAGCCGGCTGGCTTCAGCGCCAGAAGGTGCAGAATGCGCGCCGGGTTGGTGCGCGAGATCGAGGGGTTCACGAACGGGTTCTCTTCCGTCGACCAGCCGGTAAACCGCTTGGTGTTGTACTGGTACCAGTTCGGATTGTTGAAGACCGGGATCATCGGCATGTTTTCAGCCACGATCCGCTGCGCCTTCGCCATCACTTCCTTCTGCTTGGCTGGGTCCGCCGTGTGGGTGAATTCCACCACCAGCGCTTCCAGCTCCGGGTTGAACCAGCGCTGCGCAGTAAAGCGGGTCTTGCCCTTGTCGGCAGCGCTGAAGGCGCGTTTGTAGGGGTAATACGGCGAGGCCGATGCCGGCAGGCTGTTGATCGCCGCGTCGAATTTGCCGGAGATCAGGTTGGAGGTCCACACGGCCTCTTCCGGCGTCTCGATCTTCGCATCGACGCCCGCCGCCTGCATGCCCTCGATGGCGATGTTGACGGTATCGACCCAGTCGGTCCACGAGCTTGGTACGACGATCGAGAAGGACAGTTTTGTACCATCCGGGTTTTCGCGGAAACCGTCGCCATCCTTGTCGGCATAACCGGCGTCGTCCAGCAGTGCCTTGGCGGCCTTGGCATCATATTTGCCGAATTTGCCGAGATCGGCCGCGACCTTCTCGTCGGCCCAGCTCTTGTAGAGCTCGCCCATCAGGCCGGGGTCTTCGTTGAGCGTCGGATAACCGTAACCGGCAATGTCGATCATCGTGGCACGGTCGAGCGCCATGCTCATCGCCTGACGGAATTTCAGGTCGTTGAAGGCCTTTTTGTTGTTCTCGTTGGCGGTTTCCAGATTGAACAGAAATGCAACCATGCTGCTCGGCGAATACCAGAAATGGTAATGTTCCGGGTCCTTGGCGACGTAGACATTCTCGATGTCGGGAATGAAGGAGACGCCCCAGTCGAGCGTGCCGTCGGCGGTCGCGGTCAGGATCTGGTTGTTGTCGGCCAGCTGCGGAAAGCGCAGGCAATCGACCTTCAGCGTCGCGGCATCCCAATAATTGGGGTTGCGGCACTGGTCATAGGTCTGGCCGGTGAAGCGTGGGATTTCGGTCAATGCGCCGCTCGCCACCGGGTTTTCATTGGCAAAGGTCACCGGGTCGGCAATGTCCTTCCAGATGTGCTCGGGCACGATCGGCAGCTGCGACAGCTGCTCGGCGGCAATCGAGCTTGGCTCCTTCAGCGTGAAACGGACCGTCTGGCCGTCAACAGCCTCGACGCCGGTGATGAAGGTCCAGATGCTGACAAAATCCAGCGCCGGGAATTTCTTGATATAGTCATAGGTGAATTTGACGTCCGCTGCCGTCAGCGGCTTGCCGTCCGACCATTTCAGGCCAACCCGCAGCTTGAAATCGACGCTCTTCAGATCGTCGGCAAGCGTGTAGCTTTCTGCCAGACGATAGACCGGCTTGTTGCTGTCGAAACGGTTGAAGACGATCAGCGGCTCATACATGAAATCGAGCGTCGATTGCCGAGCCGATGTCTGGTTGAACGGGTTGAAGTTGCGCACCCATGTGGTTGCGGGTTCGATATTGGCGGTCAGCACGGTCTGGGCGGATGCCGTGCCGGCAAGCAGGGCCAGCGCGGCTGTTATGAAAACGGTATTCCTCATGTCGGTTCCCCTTGTTTTTATAATGGGCAGGCGAGGTTTTTATGCAGCGAGTTTTTCCGCAAAAATGGCTTCGATCTCTTCCTGCGCGCGGCGGTAATCGATCTTGAGAGTGCCGAGCCGGGCATTGCCGGCGGCGATGCGGTCAAGCGTTTTCTGCGTCACCGGGCGTGCTGCCTTGGCCGCTGCCTCGCTCTCGGCCAGATCGCCATGGCTGTGCAGCGCGATGTCCGAGCCGGCATCGAGCACCTGTTTGACGCGCTCGGGCAGCGTGCCTTGCAGGGATTCCATAAAGATGCAGTCGGAGATCAGCACGCCGTCATAACCGAGATCCTTGCGGATCACTTCGTGCATGGTCGGCGAAATCGACGCCGGCAGTTCCGGGTCGTATTCGGAATAAACCACATGCGCGACCATGGCCCAAGGCGTGTCCTTCAAGGCAACGAAGGGCGCAAAATCGGTCATCGTCAGGATTTCCTTGGAGGCGTCCACGACCGGGCGCTCCTTGTGGGAATCCAGCGTGGCGCGGCCATGGCCGGGAATGTGCTTCATCACCGGCAGGTTGCCGGTTTCCAAGAGCCCATCCACCACTTCGCGACCAAGCGCCGCGATAAATTCCGGGTCGGGACCAAAGGAACGCGCGCCGATGACATCGCTGGTCGTCTCAAAAACCAGATCGAGAACCGGCGAGCAGCCGCTGGAAAGACCGAGTTCCGACATCATCGAGCCCATGGCCTGTGAGGACAGGCGCAGCGCCTTGCGACCAGCCTCGAAATCCTTGCGGGCCAGCTTGGCGAATTCGCCAAAGCTGCGGAACAGCGGCCATGGTCCGCCATCGAGATGTTGCACCCGGCCGCCTTCCTGATCGGTGAATACAGGCGCATCATCGCGGCCAACGGCTTCGCGAAAACGCTCGATCAGGATTTTTGCCTGTTCGGGATTGCGCAGGTTGCGGCGCCCGACAAACAGGCCGAGCGGATTGGTGTCGCGGAACAGCTTGAATTCATCGTCGGAAAGGGTCGGGTTGGGCAGGCCGACAAAAAGCGCCAATGGTGTCGAGGACATCAGGATCTCTCTCCCTTTTATTCAGGATTGTGTTTTCGGGCGCCGCAGCATGCCCTCGTAAAGCCCCCTGTCGCGGGCCGGAATTTCGATCGCGCCGACGGCGCTTTTGTAAAAGTCGACAGGGCCTGCATCGCCGATAAAGGCATAGGCGTGGCCAAGCGTTTTCATCGTCTGCAGGCAATCGGAAAACAGCGACAGGCCGATGCCGCGACCGCGCGCGTCCTCCGCCACCCCGGTTGGGCCGAAAAAGCCGCGCGCTGTCGTGTCGTAACAGGCAAAGCCAAGCAGCTTGCCGTTTTTCACCGCAATCAGGCAGGCAATCGGCTGGCGGGAAAAGGCAACGGACACTTCGCTTGCCCAATTGTCGCTGAAATGCGCGCGAACCCATTCGACAACAAGATGCATTTCAGGCGGCAGGGCAGGGCGAATGGTCACGGAATGGCCATTGGCGTTTTCTGCCAAAGCGCTACATTCCGATGCATACAGGTTCACCAGCATGTCCGGCATCCCACCTCCTGCTTCCATAAAAATGGAATAGACGCCATTATTTTGTGTTAGGTTTGATCATAGGGCGGGCGTTGTCAAGTGGAGGTGTAATGCTCCACAATGACGCAGGATTTTTCCGAAGCGGTGAAGTGACCGGTGTGCGGCGAAGCGCGGAGAATTTATTCCGCAGCCTGCCGCATGGCTTCAACGTCCAGCAGATGTCCGGAACGGTTGGCCTTCGTCGCAAGATAATTGCGGTTTTCCGCCGTCACCACGCCCAGAACCGGCGTGCGGCGATGAACGTCGAAACCGGCCTTCTCTAGCGCCGCAATCTTGCGCGGATTGTTGGTCAGCATCTCTACGGATGTCACGCCAAGCGCCTCCAGCATGGCGACGGCCGCACCATACCGCCGGCCGTCCTCATCAAAACCGAGCTGGGCATCGGCGTCGATCGTATCCAGCCCCTCCTCCTGGTAGCCATAGGCCCGCATCTTGGCGGCAATGCCGGTGCCGCGACCTTCCTGGTCGAGATAGAGGAGGATGCCGCCGCCACGTTGCTCCAACAGCAAAATGCCTTCGCGCAACTGATCGCCGCAATCGCATTTCAGCGAACCGAAAAGGTCTCCTGTGATGCAGGAGGAGTGTATGCGCACCGGTACCGGCTTTTGGAGGTTCGGTTTGCCGATTACGATGGCAACCTGATCGCGCTGAGCTAAGCCGCCACGAAACACCACGAATTCGGCGGCCTCGATGCCTTTGAGGGGAACCTTCGTACGCGCCACTACCGAAAACTCGGCTTCAGCCACCGGCGCATCATCGAAGGCTGAACAGGGCAGCCGTGCGCAACCATCAAAACGTACGTCGTCTTCTTCGATTGGCAGGCAGATGAAGGCCGGCAAGAGCAAGGCCAAGCGGGCCAGTCGGCCGAACTGCGTCAGCGGGGCCAAGGGCGAGCGCCAGACAGGCAATTGATGGGTGCCCCGGCCATAGGCGATCTCGGTGATATCGTCATAAGTCAGGCCGTCGAGTGCCAGAAAAATGCCGTTGGGAGCATCGATGTCGAGTGCGCCAGCCCTGTCTTTGGTCAGGAAAAGCTCGTGCTGGTTCTGGGTGATCTCGGCAAATCGTTTCACCATTTCCGGTGTCGCCGTATCCAATGACAGTGCCGCGTATGCCAGCCCGTCGGTCTCGACAATCACGGGCCGCCCGTAACGCAGTTCAGAAACCGCGCGCTCGCACGAAATCCGGGCTTCGTCCTGTTCGGAGATAAAGCTGGCAGGAAGGTTCGACATCGGTTCTCCTTCGCATTTGCTTGCGAGCTGGCAGGCAAAAGGGCATCTGGCGTGTTGGTATGCAGATCTGAGGTAGGGCGTCCGGCAGTGGATTCCGACCCCTGTCGCAGGAAGAAACGCAAGAAACGCGTTTTTGCTCACCCGATCACGCAGCTGTTATAATCTCAGGATTTTCTGATGCTTAGTCACCTTGATGCCGTTGTCGCGGTGATTGGAAGCGATGATGTCCGTCAGCGTTCTACACAGTTGCGTAATCGATCGTTTTTGCGGCTTGTCAGGTCGTGGGTACTGCCTAGTTGCCTGTAGGTAAGCAGACAAGCGAAAGCGAAATTTCCATGGATTTGCAAAGCGGCCCCACGAATATTGCCGCGCAGAATGAACGGCTTGAGCAGGAGCCTTTGGGTTTACACAAAAGCTCGGCCCTTGATTATGCAGGTTTGCCTGTGGCATGGCGCCGCCGCATCGTGCTCTTCCTCAATCTCGCAACGATCAGTACTCTCGGTTTCCTGGTTTTTCGCATCCTGTCGCCCGGTGGCATCAGTGGTGCCGAGGCCATCATGTTGCTGGGTTTTCTGATTGCAACGCCATGGACGGTCCTCGGTTTCTGGAATGCCGTCATCGGCCTGACATTGCTGCATGGTCCCGGAAATCCCGCCCGAAGCGTCTATCCATTTTATCCGCAGGGGCACGGCACTCAGCCAAAAACACTGAGATCACAAACCGCGCTGACGATCTTTCTGCGCAATGAGGATCCACGTCCGGTCTTTACGCACCTGGACGCAATGGCGCGCAGCCTGCGATCGACAGGGCTTGAACGGCATTTTCGTTTTTTTGTTCTCAGCGACACATCCGATACGCGCATTGCAGCAGCCGAAGAGGCGGAATTTGCCCGATTTGCGGCGGGTCTTGTCGAGGATGGAGCCAATGTCCCCGTCTACCGTCGCCGGCAGGTCAATGCCGGTTTCAAGGCCGGCAATATTCTCGATTTCCTTGAGGAATATGGCCGCGACTACGATTTTTTCCTGCCGCTCGATTCCGATAGTGTCATGTCCGGCGAGATTGTCACCCGTCTGGCAGCGGCCATGGAGGCGCGGCCGGAGATCGGCATTCTTCAGACGCTGGTGGTCGGCATGCCGGCGGAAAGCGGCTTTGCCCGCATGTTCCAGTTCGGCATGCGGCATGGGATGCGCTCTTTCACCATGGGGTCGGCTTGGTGGAATGCCGATTGCGGTGCCTATTGGGGGCATAATGCCCTGATCCGCACCTCCGCTTTCCTTGGCCATTGCGAGCTTCCGGTTCTGCCCGGCTCACCGCCGCTCGGCGGCCATATCCTCAGTCACGACCAGCTCGAAGCCGCTTTCATGCGGCGAGGCGGTTACGAGGTGCGCGTTCTGCCCATCGAAACCCGCAGTTTCGAAGCCAACCCACCGACGCTTCCGGATTTTGCCAAGCGTGATCTGCGCTGGTGCCAAGGCAATATGCAATACTGGCGTTTCCTGTTCGAGCCAGGCCTGAAGCCGATCAGCCGTTTTCAGGTTCTGCAGGCGATTTTGATGTATATGGCGCCGCCGGCCTGGCTTCTGGCGACATTTGCCGCCACGTGGAAAGGTGCCTCGTCCGGTTTTGATGCCACTTATCTGCAGCTTGGGCTGTGGCTGTTCTTCTCGATCTTTTTCCTCTCCATTGCACCGAAACTCGCCGGCATGCTCGATGTGCTGCTGACCCGCGGTGCCGTCAGAAGTTACGGCGGTTTTTTGCGTTTCGGCATGTCGTCCATCATCGAAGTGCTGGCCTCGATGTTGATGGCGCCGATCATGGCGGTTTACGTGTCGATCTTTTTGATCGGCCTCCTTTTCGGGCGGTCTGTCACATGGAGCGGTCAGAACCGCGAACGGTTGGGCGTTGTTTTTTCCTCTGCCGTGAAGGCGATGGGCGTGCAGACCGTTATCGGCGTTTCGCTGGCGGTGACGATTTTTCTCGGCGTCGGTTGGATCGGGGTGCTGTGGACGTTGCCGGTGATTGCCGGTCTCTGTTTTGCTATTCCTTTCACGATGTTCACGGCCTCTGCAGCCTTCGGGCGCTGGACGACAAGGCTCGGCCTGTTTGCCATTCCTGAGGAAGGACATTTGCCGCGTGTGTTGAGCCGCCTAGTGCCTGATCGCGCTCGTCGCTGGCGCAGGCCCGTCGCCCGTCATCGGAGCCGCCGCGACATTGCCGTCGATGAAGCTCCGGCGGATGGGCGCGCATGACGATGACCCACGCACTCTGGCTGACCGGAAAGAACCAGGCAACACTGCGCGAGACCGCGCTCGGTCCATTGCGTGAAGACGATGTGCGGATCACAAGCCTGTTCGGTGCTATCAGCCGCGGCACGGAAGCCTTGGTCGCGAATGGCGCTGTGCCGACGGGTGAATACCAAACGATGCGGGCACCGCTTCAGGAAGGCCATTTTCCGTTTCCGGTGAAATACGGTTACGCCGTTGTCGGTACGATCGAGGAAGGCCCGGCCGAGCGGATCGGCGAGACGGTCTTTTGCCTGCATCCGCATCAGGATGTCTTTCACGCTCCAGCGGCCATGGCCATCCGGGTGCCTGATATCGTATCGACGCCGCGCGCCGTCTTAGCCGCCAATATGGAAACGGCGCTGAATGGCGTATGGGATGCGGCTATCCTGCCGGGGGACAAGGTGGTGATCGTCGGCGGCGGTCTGGTCGGCCTGCTGGTCGCATTTCTGGCTGCGAAAATTCCCGGTACGAATGTTACTGTTGTCGATGTGAATGACGGCCGCGCTGTTCTGGTGGAGAAATTCGGTTGCCGTTTCTCACCGCCCAGCGCTGCAGAGGCGATTGCGGGTGGCAGCGATGTCGTCATCCATACATCAGCCAGCGCTGCCGGTCTGGCAACATCCGTCGCCCTTGCTGGCTTTGAGGCGCGGATCGTCGAAATGTCCTGGTATGGCGACCGCATGCCGGAGGTGTCGCTTGGTGGCCGTTTTCATAGTCAGCGCCTGTCGATTGTCGGGTCGCAGGTCGGCCATGTGCCGCATCACCGCCGCGCCCGATGGCCGCTAACGCGTCGCATGGAAAAGGCACTTGAACTGCTGGCCGACGAGCGTCTCGACGGACTGTTCTCCGGCGAAACCGCATTCGGAAGCCTTGCCGAAGATTACGCAAAAATTCTTGCTGATGCCGGCACGCTCTGCCACCGCATCCGTTATCGTTGAACCCAAGGGAAAGTTTGAAAATGTTTGCTGTCGAAGTTCGCGACCACATGATGATTGCTCATAGCCTGCCGCGTCCCGTCTTCGGTCCGGCGCAGGGCATGCATGGGGCCACCTTCGTGGTCGATGCCGCCTTCATGACCGAGGATCTGGATGAGGATGGGTTGGGCGTCGATATCGGGCTGGCGACGACGGTGCTGAAGGAAACCATTGCGCCCTTGAACTATCAGAACCTCGATGACCTCGCTATCTTCAAAGGCAAGGTCACCACGACGGAAGTGCTTGCCAAGCATGTTTTCGATCAGTTGCGCGGGCGCATTCAGGCGGGGGATCTCGGTCCAGGTGGCGCGCGTATCAAGCGGATGAAGATCACCCTGCACGAAAGCCACGTGGCGCGCGCCTGGTATGAGGCCGCGGTTTGACCGGCACCGTTTCGCAGCGCCATCTGGTTTTCGCCATACCCGGCGATCTTCAGACGATGAGTGGTGGTTACGGTTACGACCGCCGCATGATGGACGAGTTGCAGGCGCTGGGCTGGGTGGTCGATCATCTGGAATTGCCTGGCGGTTTTCCCGCTCCGACTGAGGCGGAGCTTGAAACGACGGCTGCACAACTGGCGGCCCTGCCGGATGACAGCCTCGTTGTCGTTGATGGACTTGCCTTCGGCGCGATGCCCGGGATTGCCGAGGTGGAGGCAAAACGGTTGCGACTGGTCGCGCTCGTTCACCATCCGCTGGCGCTCGAAACGGGCGTTTCGGTCGATGTGGCGGAAAAGCTGAAGGAAAGCGAGACGGCGGCACTAAGGACGACACGTGGCGTCGTGGTTACAAGCCCGGCGACGGCACGCACGCTCGTTGCGGATTTCGAATGTGCCGAAGACCACATTTGTGTTGCCATACCGGGTACCGAACAGGCGCCGCCGGCTCAGGGCCGTGGAGGCGATGAACCGATGATCCTGTCGGTAGGTTCGCTGACGACGCGCAAGGATCACAAGACACTGGTGGCGGCGCTCGCTCTTCTCGCCGATCGTCCCTGGCAATGCCGCATTGTCGGCAGTGACAAGATGGACATGAAGTCTGCCGAGGCTCTGCGTCGACAGATCGATGAGCTTGGCTTGTCGGAACGTATTGTTGTGACCGGCGCTGTTTTTAATGTCGCGGCTGAATATGACCGTGCCGATATTTTCGCACTTGCCAGTCACTACGAGGGTTTTGGCATGGCTTTCGCCGAAGCCATGGTGCGTGGCCTGCCGATCGTCGGCTGCCATGGCGGCGCCATCCCCGATCTGGTCGATCCGCGCGCGGGTATCCTTGTCGACCCGGGTGATGCTACGGCGTTCGCGCATGCATTGGCGCGACTGATGGACGATGCGGCGCAACGGCAGACTTTGGCCAACGGATCGCTTGCCACCGGCCGACGTTTGCCCGACTGGCCAAGAACGGCCAAAACCCTGTCCGATTTTCTGGAAGGTATCTTATGAGCGGATTTGAAACACGCTGGCTCGACCTGCGTGAGGAAGCGGACCATGCGGCGCGGGATGCCAGGCTCTTACGACAGGCGATCGCACATGCCGACGCAGCCGGCAACGATGCAATGGTCGTCGATCTGGGATGCGGTACGGGATCGACCGTACGCGCGTTCTTTCCGGCGTCCGGCCGCTGGCGCTGGCGATTGCTGGACAATGATCCGGCGTTACTCGCCGAAGCGCGCGAACGCCATATGCAGCTTCCGAGCCTTGAATGCGTGCAGATTGATCTTGCCAAACTCTCTCCCGAGGATGTGAGCACGGCCCAGTTGATCACCGCGTCGGCCTTGTTCGATCTTGTTTCGACGGCGTTTCTTCAGGGGCTGGTGAAGTCGCTGGTTTCTCCAAATGCTGCCCTCTATACGGCCCTCAACTACGACGGCCGCTGTGTCTGGTCCGATCCTCACCCTGCGGATCAGGTGATAGTCGAAGCATTCAACAGCCATCAGCGTGGTGAAAAGGGTTTTGGTCCGGCGCTCGGTCCCGATGCCTGTGGCGTATTGTGCCAGTTGCTTGAAACATCAGGTTTTCGCGTGGAGATGGCCGACAGCCCATGGCGGCTGGGTATCGAACATGCGGAACTGCAAACCCGGTTCATCACCGGCATGGCCACAGCCGCTGCGGAGACACGTCTTCTGGATCAAGCCGATATCGAGGACTGGCGCAGGCAACGGATCGACCTGATCAGTACATCCGGATGCGAAGTCGGGCATTGGGACATGTTCGCTCGCCGGTAGAGCGCGGGCTTTAAGGAACAGCCACCATTGCTTCGCTGCCATGATCGCACTGCTCCACGGCACTTGTCCGCAGGTCGCAATCGAACAGCACGTCGCTTCCAAGGTTGTAGGCGGTCACTTTCGGCCGCAGCGCCTGAGACAGCGCCTTGATCGGTGGCAGGCTGAGGCCCGGCAGGCCCGAACCGACGATGATCGGTGCAATACAGACATGCAGTCGATCGACGAGGTCGTGACAGAGAAAATGCTCGATCGTGGTCGCGCCGCCCTCGATCAGGATATTGGTCAGGCCGCGTGCAACAAGAGCATCCAGAATATCCGCCGGCTCCAGCAGGCCATTCTGATTGCGCGGTAACGAAATCGTTTCAACATCGGTGCGCGCCCGCTGGTCATCGGCCTGGATGATGACGGTTTTCGACTGCCCGTCCAGGAGCTTGAAGCCGTGCGGAATGCGGCCGTTCGGATCGATGGCGATGCGCACCGGGTTCGGCCCGCTGACATTGCGAACCGTCAGCCGCGGATCGTCGGCCAGCACGCAGCCGACGCCGACAATCACCGCATCCGCCAGTGCGCGAATGCGGTGGAGATGGTCAAAACCATCCTGCCCTGAAAGGTCTCGCGCGTCGCCATCCACGGTCGCCACGCGCCCGTCAAGCGATTGGCCGACCTGCGCCAGCACCATCGGCCTGCCGGTTCGCCGCGCAATCGGCAGGTAAAGCGCGACCGCGTCATTCTCGTCCGCATGAAGCGGTGCAACGTTGCGCTCACGGATCGAGAGCAGCGTTTCCCACGATTTCTGGCAGGGGCGGGTGGCTTGAAACATGATCGATCTTTCGCGCAGGCAGGTTTCTGAAGGCTTGTCTCCTGCGAAAAGCATATGAGGCGCAAAATGTTCCTCTCAACCATGCCTCACGAGATTGTCAGGCAGGAGAATGAGACCCGGACGTCTGTCATCGGTATCGACGGAGACCTCTTTGCCAACGTCTAATTACCGACAGGGAGGAACTCTGCCTACCTCTTCAGCCTGGCAATTGTTGAGAGAACCAGAATGACATTCAGCGTCGACTCCAAGGGTGTTTATGCGATCGCGACCACGCCGTTTTTTGAAGACGGTTCCATCGATTTCGATTCCATCGACAGTTTGACCGATTTTTATCTGGACAGCGGCTGCACCGGCATCACCATTCTTGGCATCATGGGCGAGGCTCCGAAACTGGAGCCGGAGGAAAGCCGTGCCATTATCAAACGTGTCGTCTCCCGCGCCAAAGTGCCGATCATCGTTGGCGTATCGGCGCCGGGATTCGCGGCGATGAAATCCCTTGCCGCACCTCGATGGATATGGGGGCAGCAGGCGTGATGGTCGCGCCGACGCCGGCGCTTCGCACGGATGACCAGATCATCAATTATTTCGCCGGGTGTCATTGCACAAATCATCAGCAATCACTCGTCCTGCCTGATGTTGAAGCACGAGGACTGGCCGGGGCTGGAAAAGATCTCGAAACTGCGGGCGATGCAGAAGGCGGGCGAATTGCGGCCGTTCTCCATCCTCTGCGGCAATGGTGGCATGTTTCTGGATTTCGAACCCGAACGCGGTGCCGACGGCGCCATGACCGGTTACGGTTTTCCCGACATGCTGACCGAACTGGTTTCACTGTGTGCCGAGGGCAAGCGGGATGAGGCGCATGACCTGTTCGATGCCCATCTGCCGCTGATCCGTTACGAACAGCAGCTTGGCATCGGACTTGCCGTACGCAAGCATGTCCTGAAACGCCGTGGCGTCATCCGTTCGGATGCTCAGCGCAAGCCGGCGCAAATGTTGACGTCTGCCGCACGCGCGGAAGTCGATTATCTCCTTTCGCGTGTCGCATGACACGACAAGCGCGCCGACGTCTGAGCGAAAAAAAAACGGCCGTTCCAGTCCGGGCGGCCGTTTTTGTGTCCGTCGTCGATTGCCGGTCAGGCGGCAACATCGACCTTTGCGGTCGTGTTGAGGTACTCGATCAGGTCTTCGATGGTGACGACCAGAAGGCCGTGCTTTTCGGCAAAAACTTCCAGCTGCGGCAGACGCGACATCGTACCGTCGTCATTAGCGACTTCACAGATCACGCCCGAAGGCGCGCGGCCGGCGAGACGTGCCAATTCGACGGCGGCTTCAGTGTGGCCCGGACGGGCACGAACGCCTTCTGGATGCGCGCGCAGTGGAAAGATATGGCCGGGACGGGCAAAATCATCCGGCTTCGCATCGCCTGCCGCCAGCGCACGCACGGTCGCGGAGCGGTCTGCGGCGGAAATGCCGGTCGTGGTGCCGGGAATGTAGTCGACCGATACGGTGAAGGCGGTCTTCAGCGACTCGGTGTTGCGCGCCACCATCAGCGGAATGTCGAGTTCGTCGAGACGCTCACCCTCCATGGCCATGCAGACGAGGCCGCGGGCATGGTTCATCATGAAGGCGATATCCTTCGACTCCGCAGCATCGGCCGCGATGACGAGATCACCTTCGTTTTCGCGATCCTCGTTGTCAACGACAACAACCATCTCGCCGCGGCGGATAGCTTCGATCGCATCTTCAATTTTCGAAATGGTCATTTCCAAGCCTTTCAAGGGTTATGCCGGCGAACCGACACCAAACTCGTGGCCGTTTCTTTAGAAAACGGACACAAACATCCCTTGGGCGAACAAGCGTCGCACACCCGTTGAAGGGTGGTCTTCGCATTGTCCTCTTCCATCCGGACTATACCGTCGGCTCCGGCATCTCACCGGATCTGCTGACCCTTCAATTGCTTGAAGGCGCTCGCGGGCTCCGGAATTGCTTCCGATACCGCCGGTGGGGAATTGCACCCCGCCCTGAGAACATTCCAAACATAAGTTCTTAATTGAGCAAATTGCAAGGGCATAACCTCGCATTTTGTGCATTCGAACGGCCCGCTCCGGTGAACGGACCGTTCGAATAGCGTATTACGACATGATCAGGCCACCATCGACATTGATCGTCTGGCCGGTGATATAGGCGGCATCATCGCTGGCGAGGAAGGTGACGAGACCGGCAACATCCTCACCGGAACCGGCGCGCTTCATCGGAATGCCCTGCACCCATTCCTTCATCAACTCGCCCGGCGCGTAATCGCCCAGCAGCTTGCCCCAGACTTCATCATTGTAGGCCCACATGTCGGTTTCGATAATGCCGGGGCAAAAGGCGTTGACGGTGATGTTGTCGGTCGCCACTTCCTTGGCAAGGCTCTGGGTGATGCCGACCACGCCCATCTTGGACGCGGCATAATGCGGCGTGTAGATAAAACCGTCGCGGGCCTGGCCGGAGGCGGTGTTGATGATGCGGCCGCCCTTGCCATGCTTGCGGATGCGGGCAATCGCTTCCTGGGCGCAGAGGAACACGCCCTTGGTGTTGACGGCCATGACCTTGTCCCATTCGTTTTCGGTCATGTCCTCGATCTTGGCGATGGTGATGACGCCGGCATTCTGGATCGACACGTCGACCGAGCCGAATTCCTTTTCCGCCGCGTCATAAAGAGCCACCACGCTTGCCTTGTCCGTCACGTCGCCGACGAAGGAGATCGCCTTGCCGCCATCGGCGCGGATCTGCTCGGCCACGGCATGCACCGATTCCTCGTTCGCCGAAACGACGAGATTGGCGCCTTCGCGGGCAAAACGTTTGGCGATGGCAGCGCCGATACCGCGGCTTGCGCCGGTGATGACGACGGTCTTGTTGGTGAAGCGTGACATGGGACCTCCCTGATATGGTTTGCTTCTAGGTGAATTCGCTCAACCGTTCCGCCGTGAAGCGGTCGGTGATGAGGACGTCGATCAGCTTGCCGCGCAGCGCGCCGGCGATGGCCGCCGTCTTGCGCTTGCCGCCGGCAGTGCCGATCACGCGGGGCACGGCCCGCAATTCTTCCAAAGTCATGCCGACGACACGCTCGTAGATTTCGCCGGCCAGCGGCTCGCCGTCGGCGGTGTAGAACCGGAGACAGATGTCACCGACCGCGCCGCGACTGGCCAGTTCTTCCAGTTCGGCTTGCGTAAACGTGTTGCCGGAATAGATGAGGTTCTGCGAAGGGGCCATCGCGCCGATGCCGACAAAGGCGGTGGTCACACGCTTGAACTGGTCCACCGTCGCCTTCACCTGCGGGTCAGAGACGAGAATGCGCTTGGACTCCGGCGAGCCGGTCACGCAAGGGGCGGGCAGAAGCTGCGGTTCGCCATTGATCAGATGCGCCAGCCTCGTCGTCAGTTGCGTGGCATGGATCTGCGCGCTCGGTACGCCGATGCCGCCGAGAAGCTGGATCACACGTTCGGCGCGCACCCGTTTGATCGGATGGATGTTATCCAGCATCTGCTGCAGCGTCGCGCTCCAGCTGGACACGCCGATCACATCGCCATCCTCCAGCGTCTGTTCCAGCAGGTGGGCGGCGGCAATGCCGATGGCGGAAAACACCGCGTCGTCATTGTCCTCGCGGCAATCGGCGACGATGACTTCGCTGATGCCGAATTTTTCGCGGATGGCGGCTTCGAGATCCGGATAGGTGCCGCTGGGGGCGACAATCGAAACGCGCACGATGCCTTCCGATTCCGCCCGTTTCAAAAGCCGCGAGACGGATGCCTGCGAAATTCGCAGCAGCTCGGATATGTCGCTCTGCTTCAATCCTTCGAGATGATACATCTGGGCGACGCGCGTGATCATGCGCAGTTCGTTGGTGCGGCTCATGGGCGGCTGGCTCCTGTCTCATATGCGTGAGACTCAACCTCAGCGGGCCGTCCGACGCGTGTGCGAGGCATAGGAAATAAACGCCGCCATTGGAATGCAGGCTGTGCGATTGCCGGCTGCAACTGCAGATTTTCAAGCATGAATGACGTGGTCGCGAAGCATCCGCTTCCCGCTCCCGACCGTTTTGGAATTTTCAGAACCACGCTTGACATGGGTTAATCCTGCCGTATCATGAATATTAAATCAAGCGTGAATAAATATTCATGCGGAGGAAAAACAGGAGGAGACGCCGTGACCATCTCAGTCTGGCCAGACAACAAGCCGCTCGACGTCGCGGCGATCCGCGGCCTGCCGGAAAGCGAGCGCGCCGAACAGCTCAAGCTCGTTGCCAAGCAGGTCCGCCGCCTCGTCGTGCAGATGATCGACGCTGCCCGCGCCGGCCATATCGGCGGCGATCTGTCGGTGACGGATGCGCTGGTGACGGCCGCATTCGGCGTCCTCAACATCTCGCCGGAAACGGCTGACGATCCGGGCCGCGACCGTCTCATTCTGTCCAAGGGCCACTGTGCGGCGGCGCTTTATTCGGTTCTGGCTCTGCGCGGCTTTTTCCCGGTCGAAGACCTCGAAACCTTCATGAAGCCGCTTTCGAAGCTCAACGGTCACCCCAACCGTCTCAAGGTGAAGGGCGTCGAAGCCAATACCGGTCCGCTCGGCCACGGTCTTCCGATCGGTGTCGGCTCGGCTGTTGCCTCCAAACTGTCGGGCAAGAACTGGCAGACTTTTGTTTTCACCGGCGACGGCGAATTGCAGGAAGGCTCCAACTGGGAAGCGGCCATGACCGCAGCCCACCGCAAGCTCGACAATCTGGTTGTCATCGTCGACCGCAACCGTCTGCAGCAGGGCGCGCGCACCGAAGACACCGCCTCGCTTGACCCGCTCGCCGACAAATGGGCTTCATTCGGCTGGGAAGTCGCCGAAATCGACGGCAATGATACCGCAGCACTGCTGAAAACCTTTACGCAGAACCGCAACGGCAAGCCGCTCGCCGTGATCGCCAACACGCTCAAGGGCAAGGGTGTCTCGTTCATCGAGGACCGTGTCGAATGGCATCACAAGGTTCCGTCCAAGGAGCAGGTCGAACTCGCATTGAAGGAACTTGCCTGATGAACGCCCATAGCAGTGTGTCCAACGAAACCTTCGATTGCCGCGTCGCTTTTTCCGAAAAGCTGATCGCCCTCGCCGAAGCCGATCCGCGTATCGTTGCCGTCTGCAACGACTCGGTTGGTTCCAGCAATCTCAACGCTTTCCGTGACCGCTTCCCGGATCGCCTGATCAATGTCGGCATTGCCGAACAGAACATGGTCGGCGTTGCCGCCGGTCTCGCCAATGGCGGTTTCATTCCGTTCGTTTGCGCCGCAGGTCCATTCCTGTCCGGTCGCGCCACCGAACAGGTCAAGGCCGACGTTGCCTATTCCAACTACGGTATCGTGCTCTGCGCCATGAGCCCGGGCATGGCTTACGGTGAGTTGGGTCCGACCCACCACTCGATTGAAGACATCAGCTGGATGCGGGCGATCGACAATCTCGACGTGCTCGTGCCGGCCGATCCGGAACAGACCAAGGCCGCCATGGATTGGGCCGTCAAATCCGGTCGCCCGATCTATATGCGCGTCGGTCGCCACAAAGTGCCTTCGGTTACCCCGGCTGATCGCGAAACCGCCTTCACCTTCGGCAAGATCGACGTCACCGGCGATGGCAAGGATGTCGCGCTCGTCGCCACCGGCACGCTGGTCTCCCGCGCGCTCGAAGCGCAGGCCATTCTCGCCGCCGAAGGCATTTCCGCTCGCGTCCTGAACGTTTCAACCATCAAGCCGCTTGATGCCGAAACCATCATCAAGGCCGCCAAGGAAACCAAGGGTCTTGTTGTCGCCGAAGAAGGCGTGCTCGAAGGTGGTCTCGGTGCCGCCGTCGCCACCACTCTTGCCGAAAACCATCCGGCACGCGCAAAATTCCTCGGCGTTACCAGCTTTGCGCCGACCGGCTCCAACGACTTTCTGCTCGAGCATTTTGGTCTGACCGCCAAGGGCATTGCAGATGCTGCCCGCAAGCTGGTGGGCTGAGCCATGAGTGGCCCCTTCGTCCTCGCCATCGATCAGGGTACGGGCTCGACAAAAGCCCTGCTCGTCGATCGCGACAGCAAGGTTGTTGCCCGCGGCCAGCATCCGCTCGGCCTGTCGACGCCCCAGCCGGGCTGGGTCGAGCAGGATGCCGAAGAAATCTGGCAAAGCGTGCTGGCCGCCATTCGTGAAGCGGTGTCGCCCGAAATTGCGGGCGATATCGTCGCCATCGGTTTTTCGACGCAGCGTGAAAGCTGCCTGCTGTGGGAACGTAGCTCCGGCAAACCATTGTCGCCGCTTCTGTCCTGGCAGGACCAGCGCACGCTGAGCCTCTGCGAAGCCGTGCCGGAAACAACGCAGCGGATGATCCGGGCAAGAACCGGCCTGCCGCTCGATCCGATGTTTTCCGCCGTCAAGGCGCAGTGGCTGCTCGATCGCGTCGATCCCGACCGCTCGCGCGCCAAAGCCGGCGAGATCTGTGTCGGCACGATCGACAGCTACCTGATCGCTCGCCTCGGCGGCGAGCATGTGGTCGAAATCGGCAATGCCTCGCGCATGCAGCTCGTCGATCTGGAGAAGGGCGATTACGACGCCGACCTTCTGGCGCTGTTCAACATTCCGCGGGCTTCCCTTCCGCGCGTCGTGCCGTCGCGATACGATTTCGCAAAGGTCAGCGGCATCGCACCGCTTGCCGACGGCACGCCTGTTACCGCTGTCCTTGCAGACAGCCATGCGGCTCTCTTTGCCCACGGCGCTTTCCAGCCCGGCAAGGTGAAGGCCACGCAGGGCACCGGCTCGTCGGTAATGGGCCTCTATGACAGTTCGGTCCCGGCCGACCAAATCGATCTCGGCGTCTGCCGCACGATTGCGTGGCAGGTGGATGACATCGCCTATGCCTTCGAGGGCAATATCCGCTCGGTTGGATCGACCCTCGTCTGGCTGGCGGACTTTTTGGGCATCAGCACCGCTGACCTCGCAACGCTTGCGGCCAGTGTCACGGACAGCAACGGCGTCACCATCGTTCCGGCCTTCGGCGGCCTTGGCGCTCCCTATTGGGATGCCAATGCAGTGGGCATTATCGGCGGCGTGGCACTTGGCACCTCGCGGGCGCAGGTGGCGCGGGCGGCGGTGGATTCCATCGCTCACCAGATCGTCGATGTCCTCGACCGTGTTCTGGTCTCCGGCCTCAAGGTCGATCAGCTGTATGTCGATGGCGGTCCGACCAAAAACGAGCTGCTGATGCAGCTGGAAACGGATTTGGCCGGCGTACCGGTCGTGCGTCCGCAGACGGCCGAGCTTTCGGCCATGGGTGCCGCGCATCTGGCTGGTCTCGGCGCCGGTATCTGGACGCTGGACGATCTCGCGGCATTGCCGCGTGAAGGTAATGTCTTCACCCCGCAGATGGACGATCTCGCCCGTCAGCGCCAGCGATTGGAATGGCGACGGATGGTGGCGCGCTCGCGCGGCCTGTCCGTGCACGAACGGTCCGAACCCCGCAAGGCGGAGCGTTCGGCAACCTACTGAAATAACGATCGCGTCACAGGAGAAGGTGCGCGACAGGGAGGCTTATATGAGTGAGATCACGGAACAGGTTGCGCCGAAGAGCGGTGTCATCAGCATGTCCTTCGTGAAGAAGATGTCGGGACCGCTGGTCGGCCTCATCCTGTTGTGCGTCTTCTTTTCGCTGACCTCGGAATTTTTCCTGTCGGCCAGAAACGGCCTCAACATCCTCGATCAGGTGACGGTGCTCGGCATTCTCGCCATCGGCATGACGCTGGTCATCGTCATCGGTGGTATCGACCTGTCGGTCGGTTCGGTGCTGGCGTTTTCGATGATGATGATGGGGGTCATGCAACGGCAGATGGGCCTGCCGCTGGAACTGGCGATCGTGGTCGGTATCGGCACCGGAGCAATCTGCGGTCTGGTCTCCGGCCTGCTGATCACCGTTGCCAAACTGCCGCCCTTTATCGCCACGCTGGCGGTCATGTCGGTCACCCGTGGCCTTGCCAACATTCTTACCGAAGGCAAGCAGATCGTCGGTTATCCTGACTGGTTCACCTCCCTTGCCACGGTTCGCCAGTTCGGCTTCCTGTCGATGACGGTGGCCACCTTCATCGTGCTGGCGATCATTGCTGCCATCATTCTGAAATACCGCCCGGCCGGCCGTAACCTGTTTGCCATCGGCGGCAACCCGGAAGTGGCGCGCCTTGCCGGCATCAACGTCAATCTCAATACCTGCATCGTCTACGCCTTGAGCGGCGCGCTGGCCGGCCTTGCCGCCGTTGCCTTCGCTGCCCGCCTCGACAGCTCGCAGCCCAGTGCAGGTCTTGGTTACGAACTCGACACGATCGCAGCTGTCGTGATCGGTGGCGCCTCGCTTTCGGGCGGCGTCGGCTCGATCTTCGGCACTGTCGTCGGCGTCTTCATCATCGGTGTCCTGCGTAACGGTCTCAACCTTCTCGGTGTCTCGCCCTTCATTCAGCAGGTGCTGATCGGCGTCGTGATCGCCGCTGCCGTTACCTTCGACACGCTCGGAAGAAAGAGGAGATAACCGGCACCGGGGGAGGGTGCTCCTCAGTTCTCGCATACCCAGCAGACCTTAAGCAGACCATAGAAATTGTCGTCAATTCAGTGGAGGAACACATGACGAAGACTTTCCGTATGCTCGCAGCCACCGTCGCCTTCTCGGCCATGGCTTTCGCCGCCAACGCCCAGGAAAAGGTGACGATCGGCCTTGCCGTCGCCAACCTGCAGGCCGACTTCTTCAACCAGATCAAGGAATCGGTCGAAAAAGCCGCCAAGGAACAGGGCATCGAAGTCGTCACCGTCGACGCCAAGGGCGATAGCGCCACGCAGGTCAGCCAGATCCAGGATCTGATCACCCGCCAGGTCAAGGCGCTGATCTACATCCCGGCCGGCGCGACTGCCGCAACCGTTCCGGTCAAGGCCGCCAAGGAAGCCAATATCCCGGTCGTCACCGTGGACCGTAACCCGGAAGGCGCACCGGGCGATACGTTCATCGCCACCGACAGCGTTGCCGCTGCCAAGGAACTCGGCGATTATGTCTGCAAGGTTTCCGGCGGCAAGGGCACGCTCGCCGTCATCCAGGGCCAGCTCGGCACCACGCCGGAGCAGGATCGCGACAAGGGTTTTGCCGAAGCCATGAAGGCATGCCCGGGCATCACCGAAGCCGGCCGTCAGGCATCCAACGCCTGGATGCAGGACGAAGGTTTTGCCATCGCCCAGGACATGCTGCAGCGTAACCCGACGATCAACATCTTCTTCGGCCGCGCCGATGCGCTTGCTCTCGGTGCCGCACAGGCTGCCAAGGTCGGCGGCGTTTCGGATGCCATCATCGTCGGTTTCGACGGTGACCGCGCCGGTCTCGAAGCCGTCAAGGCCGGCACGCTGAAGGCCACCATGACCCAGCAGACTCAAGGCATGGGCCGTCTGGCACTGAAGTCCGCTCTCGAACTGATCAAGGGCGAAAAGCCGCCGGCAGAACAGCTGCAGCCTGCAACTCTGACCACGGCAGACAATGCCGAAGCCTTCATCAAGGAACATCCCTGATCGAAACTCTGCGCCCCGGTCTTCTCCGGGGCGCAGATCCCATGCTCGGAAAGGAGGCCGACATGCCTACTGAAAACCACAGCGCCGAAAACGCGGGCGAAACCATTCTGTCGGTTCGCAACCTGTCGAAAACCTATGGCAAGATCACCGTACTCAAGAATGTCAGCTTCGACATCAAGCGCGGTGAGGTCGTGGCGCTTCTGGGTGAGAACGGCGCCGGCAAGTCGACCCTGTCCTCGATCATCGCAGGCCTCGTCACCCCGACCGACGGCACGATGCAGTGGCAGGGCGCAGCCTATTCCCCGGCAACCCCGTCTGATGCGCTGAATGCCGGTCTCGGCCTCATCCATCAGGAAATGCGCCTTCTTCCCGAACTGTCGATCGCCGAAAACATCTTTGTCGGCCGTCTGCCGACCCGCTCCGGCCGTGTCGACAATTTCGAAATGTATCGCCGTGCCGACGAGCAGCTGAAGCGCCTCGGCCTCAATGTGTCTCCCGCCACCAAGGTCAAATATCTGCGCGTCGCCGCCCAGCAGCAGGTGGAAATCGCCAAGGCGCTGACGCTAAACGCCCGTTTCCTCATTCTCGACGAGCCGACGGCGGCACTCGGCGGCGAAGAAACAGACAAGCTGTTCGAACAGATCGAACGGCTGAAAAACGAAGGCGTGTCCTTCATCTATATCTCGCATCGCCTCGAAGAGATCGCGCGCATCGCCGACCGCGTCATCGTCATGCGTGACGGCGAACTGGTGGCGAATTTCGACAGCGCCAAGGTGCCGGTGTCCAATCTGGTGGAAGCCATGGTTGGCCGCCAGCTCGACCGCATTTTTCCACATCTGCCGGCCCCCACCCACAAGCCGCTGATCGAAGTGAAGAACCTCTCGTCCGCCGAAGGCGATTTTCACGATGTCAGCTTCACGGTGTCATCAGGCGAAGTCATGGGCATTGCCGGCATCGTCGGCGCGGGCCGCACCGAACTGGTGCGCGCTATTGCCGGTGCCGATCCGGTGAAAACCGGTTCCGTCACCGTTGATGGAAAGGTTCTGACACTCAAAAGCCCGGCCGACGCCATGGCGGCCGGCATTGCGCTGGTGCCGGAAGATCGCAAGCTGCAGGGGCTCGTGCTCGACCACACGATCGGCAACAATATCGCGCTCGGCAATTACCCGCGCATCACGCCGCGCAGCTGGGTCACGCCCACCGAAATCCGCAACTTTGCCACAACCGCCATCAAGCGGTTCGGCATCAAAGGCAGCGCCGACCAGCGCGCCAACGAACTCTCCGGCGGCAACCAGCAGAAGATCGTCATTGCCCGCGCCATTTCGGCCGGACCGAAGGTCGTCATCCTCGATGAACCGACCCGCGGCATCGATGTCGGCGCGCGTTCCGCCATCTACGACGTGATCGCCGAGCTCGCCAAACAGGGCATGGCCGTCATCGTCGTCAGCTCCGACCTCGATGAGGTTCTGGGCCTGTCCCACAAGGTTCTGGTCATGGCCCGCGGCCGCAACCAGGGCATCCTTTCCGGCGCTGACGCCACGCGCCACGCCGTCATGGAGCGGGCAACCGCCTAATATTATGAAATTCAGGAGACTGTGATGAAGCTCTTTTCTCTCGCCGGCGATGTTGCTTTTGTCACCGGTGCCGGCAGCGGCATCGGTCAGGCGATTGCCATCGGTCTGGCGGAAGCCGGTGCCGATGTGGCGCTGTTCGATCTGTCGCCCAAGGGCCTTGCCGAAACGCTGGATGCGGTGAAGGCGCATGGCCGCAAGGGTTTTGTTTTTGAAGGCAGCGTTTCCGACGAGAAACATTTGGCCGCAGCCGTTGAAGGCGCCGAAAAGGAGCTAGGCGCACTCACGGTGGCGGTCAACTCGGCCGGCATTGCCAACGCCATGCCGGCCGAGGATATGCCGCGCGAACGCTGGCAGCAGATGATGGACGTCAATCTCACCGGCGTCTTCCTCTCCTGCCAGGCGCAGGCACGCGTCATGCTGCCGCGCGGCAAGGGTTCGATCGTCAATATCGCCTCAATGTCCGGCTCGATCGTCAATCGTGGTCTGTCGCAGGCGCATTACAACACGTCGAAGGCCGGTGTGATCCACCTTTCCAAGAGCCTTGCCATGGAATGGGTGGAAAAGGGCCTGCGCGTCAACGCCATCAGCCCCGGTTACACGCTGTCGCCGATGAATAAGCGCCCGGAAGTCGCCGACCAGCTGAAGATTTTTGCCAATGAAACGCCGATGGCACGCATCGCTACCGTCGATGAAATGGTTGGTCCGGCCGTGTTCCTCTCCAGCGCCGCCGCATCCTTCATCACCGGCCATGACCTTCTGGTCGATGGCGGCTTCACCGCCTGGTAACTGCCATGACACAGCAGATACGCCCGCTGATCGCGGGAAACTGGAAGATGAACGGGCTTGCTGCCTCGCTTTCCGAACTCGCCCTTATCGCCGAAGGAGCCGAGGCACACAGTCAACGCCTCGATACGCTCATCTGCCCACCGGCGACACTGCTCGCGGCTTCCAGCGCAAAGGTGGCCGGAAAGGCGCTTGCCATCGGTGCGCAGGATTGCAGCAGCGAAACTCACGGTGCCTATACCGGTGACGTGTCGGCGGCCATGGTCGCCGATAGTGGCGGCCGCGCCGTCATCGTTGGCCATTCCGAACGTCGGCAGGGACGCAGCGAAACCGATGCGGATGTGAAGCGCAAGGCCGAACGTGTCATCGAAGCCGGTCTGCAGGCGATCATCTGCATCGGCGAGACCGAAGAGGAAATGCTGAAAGGCGCCACGCAGGACGTGCTGCTGCGGCAGTTGCAGGAATCCGTTCCCGCCGGCTCCACATCAGCGTCGGTGGTCATCGCCTATGAACCCGTTTGGGCCATCGGTACCGGTCGCACGCCGAGCATCGAGAATATTGCCGGTCTGCATGCCTTCATCCGCACCTCGCTGATTGATCTGCTGGGTGAAGAAGGGAAGGGCATGCGCATCCTTTACGGTGGTTCGGTAAAGCCCGACAATGCTGCCGAGATTGCCCGCATCGAAGACGTCAACGGCGCGCTTGTCGGTGGTGCCAGCCTCAAGGCCAGCGATTTTCTGGCGATCGTCAACGCATTCTGACGATTTTACGGGTGCCGCGCGATGGCTGCGGCACCCAATTTTCCACATGTGATTTGAATTTTTGCCGAGGCCGGAATGCCCGGATGCGGTCTCGCCGGTGGGCTGAGCAACGCCGCCCAAATATCTGCCGGCGCTTGCGAATTCCCGTCCCCACCTTCCAAACGCTTCCCGCCGGATTCGCAGATTTACGACCCACCTGGCCTGCGGCATACGCTCGCACGTGAGGTACGTAAGTCAAAAACTCTTTGCAACCATCGAGAGTCGTCGTATCACTCTTCACAAGAGGAGAGTGACCGGCCGCATTCGTGGTGGTCGCTTGAGGTGGCGCAAGCCGCTTCCGGGAGACAACGAATGCCGATCGGCAGGTGCGATCTGTAGCGCACATGTCCATCGGCATGAACGTTGGGAGCACGCCAATCACGGCGGGCGTCTAGAGGAGGGTAGGATATGAAGAAGCTTCTGTTCACATGCGCGGCCATCAGCCTTGCGGTCGGCGCATTCGCCGGCACAGCCAGCGCGTCGCCCGACAAGCCGGTCATCGGCTTTTCGATTGACGACCTGCGCGTCGAGCGCTGGGTCCGCGACCGCGATTACTTTATCGCTGCGGCCGAGCAGCTGGGCGCCAAGGTCAGCGTTCAGTCGGCCGATGGCAATGAGGAAAAGCAGGTCAAGCAGGTCGAGAACCTGATCGCACAGGGTGTCGATGCCATCGTCATCGTCCCGATGAACTCGAAGGTTTTCGATGCGGTCGTGGCCGATGCCAAGGCATCCGGCATCAAGGTCCTGTCCTATGACCGGCTGATCCTCAATGCCGATGTCGATGCCTATATCTCGTTCGACAACGAGCGCGTCGGCTTCATGCAGGCGGAAAACGTGCTGAAGGTGAAGCCGGAAGGCAATTATTACCTGCTCGGCGGATCCCCGACCGACAATAACGCAAAATATCTGCGCGCCGGTCAGGAAAAGGCACTGAAAGCCGCCGTCGATTCCGGCAAGGTAAAAATCGTCGGCTCGCAATGGGTCAAGGAATGGAGCCCGACCGAAGCGCTCTCCATCATGGAAAATGCGCTGACGGCTGCCGACAACAAGATCGATGCGGTTGTGGCGTCCAATGACGGCACCGCCGGTGGCGCCATCCAGGCGCTGGCGGCACAGGGCCTTGCCGGCAAGACTGCCGTTTCCGGTCAGGATTCCGACCTTGCCGCCGTCAAGCGCGTGCTCGATGGCACGCAGACCGTCACCGTCTACAAGCCGCTGAAGCTGATCGCCTCGGAAGCCGCCAAGCTGACGGTGCAGATGGTCAAGGGCGAAAAGCCGGCCTTCACCTCGAAGATCAACAACGGCACCAAGGAAGTCGATACGATGTTGCTGACGCCCACCGCCGTCACCAAGGAAAACATCGATATCTACGTCAAGGACGGCTTCTACACCAAGGAACAGATCGGCCTGAAATAATCCGGCCGGTTGGCCCCGGAGCCTGAACGGTTCCGGGGCCCTGTTTTATGTGCGAGGTGTCATGAGCGAATCTTTTCTTTTAGAGATGAAGAATATCTCCAAGAGCTTTTCCGGTGTGAAGGCTCTGGATGGCATTCATCTTCAGGTCCGTCCCGGCGAATGCGTCGGTCTCTGCGGCGAAAACGGTGCAGGCAAATCCACGCTGATGAAGGTGCTTTCCGCCGTTTATCCCTACGGCACATGGGAGGGCGAAATTTTATGGGAAGGCCGCGAGCTGAAGGCGGCGTCCATTCGCGAAACCGAAAGGGTCGGCATTGCCATCATCCATCAGGAACTGATGATGGTGCCGCACCTGTCGGTGGCGGAGAACATCTTTCTCGGCAACGAGATCAGCACTCACGGCTTTCTCGATTACGACGCGATGAATGCGCGGGCCCAGGAATTGCTGGCCAAACTCAACGTGCATGACATCAATCCGGCGCTGCCGGTTCTGAACTATTCCGGCGGCAAGCAGCAGCTCATCGAAATTGCCAAGGCGCTCAACAAGAACGCCAAGCTGCTGATCCTCGACGAACCGACCTCGGCGCTGACCTCGTCGGAAATCCGCACGCTGCTGGATCTCATCAAGCGCTTCAAGGCGGACGGCATGGCCTGCGTCTACATTTCCCACAAGCTGGAAGAGGTGGCCGAGATCGCCGACACCGTCACCGTCATCCGCGACGGCACGCATATCGGCACCAAGCCGATGGCGGACTTCACCACCGCCAGCATCGTGACGATGATGGTCGGCCGCGAGATGAAAAATCTCTACCCGAAGGAAGACCACGCCATCGGCGAGATCATTCTCGAGGCGCGCAACATCACCTGCTGGGATGTCACCAATCCCGACCGCAAGGTGGTGGACAATGTTTCGCTCAAAATCCGCAAGGGCGAAATTCTTGGCATCGCTGGTCTCGTGGGGGCAGGCCGCACCGAACTGGTCTCGACCCTATTTGGCGCTTACCCCACAGCACATCAGGGCACGATCCATCTCGATGGCCAGGAAGTGTCGATCAAAACGCCACGCGATGCTGTCAGGGCCGGCATCTGCATGGTGCCGGAGGATCGCAAGAAGAGTGGCATCCTGCCGATCATCGGCGTCGGCCACAACATGACAATCTCGGTGCTCAGCCGTTTCGCGCGTTTCGGCCTGATCGACGAACATGAGGAACTGGCGCAGATCCAGGCCGAAATTATCCGCCTCAAGATCAAGACCGCCGATCCGCTGCTGCCGATCGCCTCGCTTTCGGGCGGCAACCAGCAGAAGGCGGTCCTCTCGAAGATGATGCTGCCGGAACCACGTGTGCTGATCCTCGACGAACCGACACGCGGCGTCGATGTCGGCGCCAAATACGAAATCTACAAGCTGATCTTCGCGCTCGCCAAAACCGGCGTGGCGGTGCTGATGGTGTCTTCCGAATTGCCGGAGGTGCTCGGCATTTCCGATCGTGTTCTTGTCATCGGCGAGGGGCAGCTGCGCGGCGATTTCGTCAACGACAATCTCACCCAGGAACAGGTGCTGGCGGCCGCGATCGGCCATGCCGCACAGGTCGCCTGATCCTACTGTCATTGCTGGTGAAGGTTTTGAAATGACTGGCATAGTTTTGAGAAAATTCCTGTCCGAAAACAAGATCGTCGCGCTTCTGATCGTGGTGGCGCTGATCTGGGCGCTGTTCGGATATCTCACCTACAATACCGATACCGGCGTCTCCGGCTTCCTGACGGCGCGCAATTTTTCGAACCTCCTGCGCCAGATGGCGATCACCGGAATGCTGGCGGCCGCCATGGTCTTTGTCATCGTCGCCGGCGAAATCGATCTGTCCGTCGGCTCGCTGCTCGGGCTTCTCGGCGGCATCGCGGCCATTCTCGATGCTGTCTACGGCTGGCCGCTGGCCGGAACGATCGCCTTCGTGCTTCTGGCCGGTGCGGCCCTCGGCCTGATGAACGGCTGGTTGACCTCCTATCTCGGCATCCCCTCCTTCATCGTTACGCTCGGCGGGCAGCTCGCCTTTCGCGGCGCCGTGCTGGGCATCACCGGCGGCATCACCATCGCTCCGGTCTCTCCGGGCCTCAAATATCTGGGCCAGGGTTATCTGCCGGGCTGGCTCGGCAATGGCTGCGCGATCCTGCTCTTCGCCGTGCTGCTGTTCATGGCGATCCGCACCCGCCGCAAGCGCCTTCAGCACAATCTGAAAGTGCCGACACCCGCCATGGAGGCCGCAAAATTGTTCGGCACCGGGCTTCTCATTCTCGGTTTCGTGCTGGTGTTGAATTCCTACCAAGGCATTCCGGTGCCGGTTCTGCTGCTTCTCTTCGTGCTGGCCGTCTTCACGGTCATCGCCAAGGGTACCGTGTTCGGCCGTTACATCTACGCCGCCGGCTCCAATTCCGAAGCAACGCGCCTCTCCGGCGTCAATGTCAATCTGGTAAAAATGTCGGTCTTCGGCCTGATGGGGCTGATGGCCGCACTCGCCGGCCTTACCACCACGGCACGCCTTGCCGCCGGCACGCCGTCTGCCGGTTTCGGCGGCGAACTGGATGCGATCGCCTCCTGCTTCATCGGCGGCACTTCGATGCGCGGCGGTGTCGGGTCGGTCATCGGCGCGCTGGTCGGCGCGCTGATCATGGCAAGCCTCGATAACGGCATGTCGATGATGGGGGTCGACACGTTCTGGCAGCAGATCATCAAGGGCATCATCCTCGTCATCGCTGTGTATCTCGACATCATCTCGTCGGGTGTGAAACGGCTCTGATTTGATGTGGTTACCGGCGTGGACACTTACGCGCCGGCAACAACGTCCTCCGCTGCCTGCCGGATCGTCTGCATCAGGATCGTCAGCGGCAATGACGGCGTGGCATCGGCGCGAATGGTCAGCCCCACTGGCCCGCGCGTTTCCGATGTATCGATCGGCAAGGCGGCCAGAAACCCGTCGGCAAGATCGGTAGCGATCACGCCCCGCGAAATGATCCAGATCGCATCGCTCTGGCGCACGAAGGCGCGACCGAATGCATCGGACACCGTTTCCACCTGCGTCGGCAGGTTGGCGACACCATTGGCGATCAGAAACTGTTCGACATAAGGCCGGATGATCGAGCCGCGCGTCGGCATCAGCACCGGATAATCTGCAAATCCCTCGAATATGGATGTTTTGCTCGCCAGCAGAGGATGTCCGGCACGCACCACAAACACGACCTGTTCGGAATAAAGGTGCTCGAAGGAAAACCCCGCCATCTTTTCCGGCGCCGCCAGCCGTCCGACCACCAGATCGAGATCGTCGACCCGCAACTGTTCCAGCAAAACAGCATTGTCGCCTGTGACGATCTTGATGCGGCTGCCGGTTTTTTCCTTCAGAAACATCGACATGGCGCGTGGCATGATGCGTGTCGAAACCGTCGGCAGCGCACCGACTCGCACAGGCGGCGCTGCATCGAACAGTTCCTGCGAAACACTGTCCACGCCCTGCCTGAGCGCCGTCAGTGCCGCACCGGCATGGCGCAGGAAAACATCGCCATAACGGGTCAGGCGAATGCCGCGCCCGTCACGCTCGACAACGGCGACGCCGAGCGCCTCCTCCAGCTCGCGAATGGTTTTGGTCACGGCCGGCTGGCTGACATTGAGAATATCGGCCGCCTTCGCCACGCTCTTCTGGCGTGCCACCTCCACAAATGTCTGCAAATGCCGGAATTTAACGCGATTGGCTTTCAATTCATAATCCCCCGGTTAATGAAATGCGCCCAAAAATCATTTTACCTAACCATTTGATCGCTGCAATCTCTGTTGTGGAGGAGATTTCAGATGCAGTTCGTTTCGATCAACGACATCGTCATCCGTTATGACGTGGCGGGCGCGGGCGACCGCAAGCCGGTCATAGTCTTCATCAATTCGCTCGGCACCGATGCCCGTATCTGGGACCTCGTCCTGCCGAAATTTTCCGACGACTATACCGTCATCACCTATGACAAGCGCGGCCACGGCCTCTCCGATCTCGGCCAGCCACCCTACCGGATCGAGGACCACGCCGCCGATCTTGCCGGGCTGATCGATCATCTCGGTTATGCCGATGTCATTATTTGCGGCCTCTCCGTCGGTGGGCTGATCGCCCAATCGCTGTATGCCACGCGGCCGGATCTCGTTCGCGTACTCGTGCTGGCCGATACCGCCCACAAGATCGGCACCGCCGACATGTGGGCCGAGCGTATCACCAGGGTCGAGGCGGAAGGTCTTGGCCCCATGGTCGATGGCATCATGCAACGCTGGTTCACCGACGCCTATCGCGTGCCGGAAAACGCGGCCTATCGGGGGTATTGCAACATGCTGCTGCGTCAGCCGGTTGCCGGTTATGCCGGCACCTGCGCCGCCATCCGCGATGCCGATTTCACAAAGGCCGCCGGAAATATCGCGGTGCCGACGCTCTGCATCGTGGGTGCGCAGGATGGCTCGACGCCGCCCGATCTCGTGCGTTCGCTTGCCGATCTCGTGCCGGGCAGCCGTTACCACGTCATCGAAAACGCCGCCCATATCCCTTGTGTCGAAGCGCCGGCCGCCTTTGCCGCCGTCCTTCGCGATTTTCTCGCGCAATTGCCCGGAGAGTGAACCATGGCCGAGACCCCGAATTCTTCCGAGCGTTATCGCAAGGGCATGGCAACACGACGCGCCGTTCTCGGCAATGCCCATGTGGACCGGGCGCTGGCCAACGAAACGCCGTTCGACCAGCCGTTTCAGGAGTTGATCACCGAAACCGCCTGGGGCAATGTCTGGTCGAGGGAAACCTGGTCGAAACGCGACCGCTCGATCGTCACGATCGCGCTGCTTGCGGCACTTGGCCAGCATGAGGAAGTGGCGATGCATGTGCGCGCCACCAAAAATACCGGCGCCAGCCGGGAGGATGTCTGCGAGGCGCTGTTGCATGTGGCGGTCTATGCCGGCGTGCCGGCCGCCAATCACGCGTTCAAGATCGTCAAGGCAGCCTATGCCGAAATGGATGCCGCCGGCGGACAAGCCGGGGAGGAGGCAGAGTGAAGAACGAGAGACCCGAAACCGGCGGCTTTTTTGCCCGTGATCGCTCCATCCATCCGCCGGCCTATACGCCCGGTTACAAGACCTCCGTGCTGCGTTCGCCGCAAAAGGCGTTGATCTCGCTGGATGGCACCCGTTCCGAAATCACCGGCCCGGTCTTCGGCCACAATATTCTCGGCGAATTCGACAACGACCTGATCGTCAATTATGCCCGTCCCGGCGAGATGGCGATCGGCCAGCGTATTCTCGTGCATGGCCGGGTGCTGGACGAGCGCGGGCGTGGTGTCGATGGCGCGCTGGTGGAATTCTGGCAGGCCAATGCCGGCGGGCGGTATCGGCACAAGAAGGAAACCTATCTGGCGGCCATCGACCCGAATTTCGGCGGCTTCGGCCGCACGATCACCGATGAGAACGGTTATTACTGGTTCAAGACCATCAAGCCCGGCGCCTATCCCTGGCCGAACGGCGTCAACGACTGGCGCCCGGCGCATATCCATTTTTCCGTCTTCGGTCATGGTTTTTCGCAGCGCCTGATCACCCAGATGTATTTCGAGGGCGATCCGATGATCTGGCTGTGTCCGATCGTCAAAACCATTCCCGACGAACAGGCAATCCACCAGCTGATCGCGCCTTTGGACATGAATGCGACGATCCCGATGGATATGCGCGCCTACAAGTTCGATATCGTCCTGCGCGGCCGCCGTTCGACCTTCTTCGAGAACCGAAAGGAGGGCAACTGATATGCCGCAACCTCTCGGTTACCTGAAGGAATCCGCCTCGCAGACCGCCGGCCCTTACGTCCATATCGGCTGCACACCGAATTTCACCGGCATCGAGGGCGTTTATGAAACCGATCTCGGTTCCGGCCCGCTTGCGTCGGAAAAGACCCGTGGCGAGCGTATTACCATAAAAGGCCGCGTTCTCGATGGCACCGGCACGCCGCTCAAGGATGCGCTGATCGAAATCTGGCAGGCCGATAGCGACGGTTTCTACAACAGCCCATCGGAAACCTGTGGCAAGGCGGATCCAAACTTTTTCGGCTGGGGCCGTTGTCCCACCGACATGACGACCGGCGAATTCTTCTTCGATACCGTCAAGCCTGGCCGGGTGCCCTTCAACGACGGTCGGATGATGGCGCCGCATGTGACGCTCTGGATCGTCGCGCGCGGCATCAACATCGGGCTGCACACCCGCATGTATTTTTCCGATGAGGAAAAGGCCAATGCCGAGGACCCGATCCTGATGCGGCTGGAACATCGCAGCCGGGTCAAAACCTTGATCGGCAGACGCGAAGGTGACACGGTGTCCTTCGACATTCATCTTCAGGGCGAAGACGAGACCGTGTTCTTCGATATCTGAGCAGTTAAGGCATCGGTTTTCATGAGCGTATCCGCCTTCGATCATCCTTTCCTTTCCGGCCTTGTGGGCGACAGGGAAACGGCAGCCTTTTTCACCGCCAATGCCGATATCAAGGCCATGCTGGATTTCGAGATGGCGCTGGCCTCCAGCGAGGCGGCGGAGGGCTCCATCCCAGTCTGGGCGGCCGAACGCATCGCCGAAGTCTGCGCCCATTTCGCGCCGGATATGGAAAAGCTGCGTGTCGCCACCGCCCGTGACGGCGTCGTCGTGCCGGAACTGATCCGGCAGTTGCGCGAGGCCTGCGGGCCGGATGTCGGCCGCCATGTCCATAAGGGCGCCACCAGTCAGGATGTCGTCGATACCAGCCTGATGTTGCGGCTTCGTGGTGTTGCGGCGCTTCTGGAAGACCGGATGGAAAAACTCGATGCCGCCTTCGCTGAGCTCGACAGAAGTTTTGGCCATCACGTTATGATGGGCCATACCCGCATGCAGGCGGCGATCGAGATAAAAGTGGCCGACCGCATCCGTGCATGGTGCGAGCCGCTCGCCCGCCACCGCGCCCGTCTCGAAGCCTTTGCCGAAAGCGCGCTCGTGCTGCAATTCGGCGGTGCCGCCGGCACGCTGGATGGTCTGGGAGAGGAAGGTGTGGTCGTGCGCGAGGCACTCGCCGAGGATCTCGGGCTTGGCAATCATGCGCAGTGGCAAAGCCAGCGTGACCGGCTGGGCGAACTTGCGGGCCTTCTGTCTTTGATAACCGGAAGTCTCGGAAAATTCGGTCAGGATATTGCGCTTCTGGCCGAGGCCGGATCGGAAATCTCACTTGCCGGCGGCGGTGCGTCCTCCGCCATGGCGCACAAGCAGAACCCTGTGGCGGCTGAAGTTCTTGTGTCGCTGGCGCGCTTCAACGCCGCCCAGCTTTCCGGCATGCATCAGGCGCTTGTGCATGAGCAGGAGCGTTCCGGTGCCGCCTGGACGCTGGAATGGCTGACCCTGCCGCAGATGGCGGTTTCGACCGGCGCCTCCTTGCGTCTTGCACTGGAACTGGCCGGTAATATCCGCTCGCTCGGCCGGGATTGATGCCTGACCGACATTGCCTTGAATCATAACCTTTTGCATATGGGTCATCTCGGCCAATTCATTTTACTTGGACGCGCCATATGACAAACTGCAATTTGAATGCGGAGGAGGAGGCCCATCGGGCTTCCGCATCAGGGAGGGTAACATGAAGAGATTTCTGGCAACCGCGATTGCCACGCTGGCGCTCAGCGTCAGTGCGCATGCGGCCACGATCAAGGTCGGTGTCATCGGTCCGTTTTCCGGCCCGTTCGCGCTGCAGGGCAAAAATTTCAAGGCCGGCATCGATGCCTATATGGCGGTCAATGGCGCCAAGGTCGGCGATAACGATGTCGAGATCATCTATCGCGACGTGCCGCAGGCCGATCCGGCCCAGTCCAAGGCGCTGGCGCAGGAACTGATCGTCAAGGAAGGCGTGCAATATCTCGCCGGCTTCTATTTTACGCCGGATGCGATGGCGGCCACGCCGATCCTGCAGCAGGGCAATGTGCCGATGGTGGTGATGAATGCCGCGACCTCGGCAATCGTTACCAAGAGCCCCTATGTGGTGCGCACGTCGTTCACCACTTGGCAGACCTCGACGCCGATCGCGCAGGTCGCGAAAGATGCCGGCGTCGACAAGGTCATCACCGTGGTCAGCGATTACGGTCCGGGCGTCGATGCCGAAAACGCCTTCAAGGCGGCCTTCGAAAAGGCCGGCGGCAGCGTGGTCGAAGCGATCCGCATGCCGCTTTCCACCAACGACTTTTCGCCGATCATGCAGCGCATCAAGGATTCGGGTGCCGGCGCGGTGTTCGCCTTCCTGCCATCCGGCCCGACCACGCTCGGTTTCGTAAAAGCCTATAACCAGAACGGCCTGAAAACCGCTGGAATAAAAATCTTTGCGCCGGGCGACCTGACGCAGGAATCCGATCTCCCGGCCTTGGGCGAAGCGGCTGCCGGCATGCAGACCACCTTCCATTACGCCGTCAGCCACGATTCACCGGAAAACAAGGCCTTTGTCGAAGCCGCCTCCAAGGCGATCGGCAACCCCGCCGAACTGTCCTTCCCGGCCGTCGGCGCTTATGACGGCATGCATGTCATCTACAAGATGATCGAGGCAACCGGTGGCGAGCAGGATGCCAAAAAGGCGGTCGATGCGGTCAAGGGCCTCGCGTGGACCAGCCCGCGCGGGCCTGTGTCGATCGACGCCGAAAGCCGCCATATCACCCAGAACATCTATCTGCGTGAAGTGACCAAGGGGGCGGATGGCGCTTACATCAACAAGGAAATCAAGACGTTCGAGCGTCAGGGCGATCCGGGTCTGGCGGCTGCGAAGTAGAGTTTCTACGGGGGTGAATTGCCCCTCACCCTAGCCGTCTCCCCGTAAGGACGGGGAGACGGGATGTGGCTCACGCACCCTCAATTCTCGGGGCAGCACGGTGCGGCATATCCCTTCTCCCCGCGAGCGGGGAGAAGGTGGCGGCAGCCGGATGAGGGGCAAGTTCAACGGTCACGGGGGAATAGATATCCCCCGAAGCCGCCGACAACAAAAATACAACCACACCACAAGGACCCATACCCAAGCATGCAGACCGTTCTGAGCATAGCCATCGACGCCCTTGCCTATGGCATGGTGCTGTTCGTGATCTCGATCGGTCTGTCGGTGACGATGGGCCTGATGCGGGTCGTCAATCTTGCGCACGGCGCCTTTGCCATGATCGGCGGTTATCTCGCCTCCTATGCCACGCGTGATCTCGGCCTTGGGTATGCCCCCGCCATCCTCATCGCCGTCATCGCCACCGCCATCATCGCCGTGCCGATCGAACGGCTGCTTTACCGCCGCATCTATGGCGCGCCGGAACTGACGCAGGTGCTGATGACCATCGGCATCACCTTCTGCGTCATCGGTCTCGCCAACTATGCCTTTGGCCCGACGCTGAAAACCATTCCGCTGCCCGAAACTCTCTCAGGCTCGATCGACCTCGGTTTCCGCGCCATCGCCACCCACCGCATCTTCGCCATCGTCTGCGGCCTTATCGTCGCCGGTGGTCTGTGGTTCCTGATCGAACGCACCGCTTTCGGCATCCGTCTGCGCGCCGCGGTCGACAATGCGCCGATGGCCGAAGCCCTCGGCGTGCGCACGCAACTCGTTTATGCCGTCAGTTTCGCCGTTGCTGTCGGCCTTGCCGCCTTCGGTGGCATCGTCGGGGCCGAACTTCTGCCGGTCGAACCCTATTATGCGCTGCGCTACATGGTGACGTTTCTGGTCGCCGTATCGATCGGCGGCGCCGGCTCCATTCCCGGCGCACTGATCGCCTGTCTCCTGCTCGGCGCCATCGATACGACCGGGCGTTATCTTGCGCCGGAATATGGCGAGTTCTTTTTCTATCTCGCGGTGATCGTCATCGTCACCCTGTTCCCGCGCGGTCTGGCAGGGCGGTTCAAGTCATGACGGTTATGATGGATAGCACTTTTCCCACCCGCCGCCGGCCGCTCGGAACCCTGATCGGCATCGCCGTCATCATCGCGGCCAGCGTCATCGGCTATTTCCTCTTCCCCAACAATCTGGCGCTGCTCACCCGCATCGTCGCCACCATGCTGCTGGTCCTGTCGATCGATCTCGTCACCGGCTATTGCGGCGTCGCCACGCTCGGCCATGCAGCGCTGTTCGGGGCAGGGGCCTATGGCGCCGGCATCGTGTCTGCCCATTTCGGCATCACCGAACCGCTGACCATGACGCTGATCGGTGCTGTTGCCGGCGCGCTGGCGGGTCTAATATCCGGCATCGTCATCCTGCGGGCCCACGGCCTGCCTCAGCTGGTTTTGTCCATCGCCGTCGTCCACCTGTTTCACGAGGTCGCCAACAAGGCATCGGGCTGGACCGGCGGCAGTGACGGTCTTTCCGGCATCACCACGGATGCGCTGCTCGGCCTGTTCGAATTCGATCTCTGGGGCCGCACCGCCTATGTCTACGGCATCGTGCTGCTGCTGATCGTCTTCGTGGCTTTGCGCATCCTCGTGCAGTCGCCTTTTGGCATGCTGGCGCGCGGCGTGCGTGAAGATCCAGTGCGTGTCGCCGCCATGGGGGCGTCGGTGCATTCGGTCATGTTGCGCATGTATGTGATCTCAGGCGCTGTCGCGGGCATCGGTGGTGCGCTCAATGCCATCTCCACGCAGGTTGTCGGGCTGGACAGCCTTTCGTTCACGCTTTCGGCGGAAGCGCTGGTCATGCTGGTTCTCGGCGGTACCGGTTCGCTTTATGGCGCCATGGTCGGCACGGTCTCCTTCATGTGGTTCGAGGATGTGGTTTCCGCCGCCAACCCGTTCCACTGGCTCACCATCGTCGGGGCGCTGCTGATCGTCGTTGTGCTGTTTGCGCCAAAAGGGCTTTACGGCTCGGCCGCCGCCTTCCTGTCACGCCGTCGCGGGGGTGCAAAATGAGCCTGTTCGAGGTCCAAAAACTCCGCAAAAATTTCGGCGGCCTTGCCGTCACCAACGACGTGTCGCTGTCACTCGCGCCCGGTGATCGCCTTGCCCTGATCGGCCCCAACGGCGCCGGCAAAACCACCTTCGTCAATCTCGTCACCGGCCATCTCAAGCCGGATGGCGGGTCGATTGCGTTGGCAGGCGAGGATATCACCGGGGTCAAGGCGATGCAGCGCGTGCGCCGTGGTCTCGTCCGCTCGTTTCAGGTCACGCGCCTATTTGCCGATATGACGCCGCAGGAACATGTGGCGCTCGCCATCCTGCAACGCGATGGCAAATCCACCCGCATGTTCGGCCGTCATGATGCCATGCGTCCCGTCGTGGAAGAGGTGAGGGAAATTCTTGCCCTGCTCGGCCTGTTGGAACTTGCGCATATAAAAGTGCGAGAAATCGCTTATGGCCAGCAGCGTCTTCTGGAAATCGCGCTCGCCATGGCGCTGCGGCCAAAAGTCCTGCTGCTGGACGAACCCGCAGCCGGTGTGCCGCAAAGTGAAACGGCGCGCATCGAACGCGCGCTCGATATGCTGCCGCCCGATCTCGCCGTGCTGATGATCGAGCACGACATGGATCTCGTATTCCGCTTCGCCAAAAGGGTCATGGTTCTCGCCGCCGGCACCGTCATCTTCGATGGCTCGCCGCAGGATGTGACGCAGGATGTGGCTGTGCGCGAAGCTTATCTGGGGAGTTATGCCAATGCCGGCAGCGCCGCTTGAGGTGATAAAACTGTCGGCCGGTTACGGTCCGACGCGCGTGATCGAGGACGTTTCTTTCTCCGTGCCCGCCGGCGAACGCCTCGCCGTGCTCGGCCGCAACGGCATGGGCAAGACCAGCCTGTTCGCCACCATTGCCGGCCAGACGCGGCGATATGGCGGTGAAATCCGTCTCGGCGGTCAGGATATCGCCGCGCAACCGAGCGCAGCCCGCGCATTGTCCGGCATCGGTTATGTACCGCAGACCCGCGACGTGTTTCCCAGCCTGACGGTGGAGGAAAACCTGTTCGTCGGCCTGAAAAACCGCCCGAAATCCGCGGTCGAGGAAGCTTACGCGATGTTTCCGCGGCTAAAAGAGCGGCGTACCAATCTCGGCAGCCAACTCTCCGGCGGCGAGCAGCAGATGTTGTCGACCGCCCGCACCATTCTCGGTCAGCCGAGCGTGCTCCTGCTCGATGAACCGCTGGAAGGTCTGGCGCCGGTGATCTGCGAGGAACTGATGGCGGCCTTTTCTCTACTGGCGCAATCAGGCGAGACCACCATCCTGCTCGTCGAACAGCGTATCCAGAGCGCACTGGAATTCGCAGATCGGGTGATGATCATGGAACGCGGCCGCATCGCATGGACCGGCACGCCACAGGCGCTGTCTGGAGATCATGACGTGGTAGACCGCCTGCTGGGAGTCGGTGGATTGCACTGATCGCGATATGTCGCACCGATCGGCGGTTGATTGCTCCACTTGCGGATAGATGATAACGCTGATCATCTTTTGAGGCTTTTGCCCCGCCATATACGGGTTCCGAGGTGTCCTACATCCCATCCATGACTGCCTCTACGCAAGGCATCACGCCGACGGCGCCGGTCAAATGGCGTTGCCTCGATGGGGCGGTCGGCGTTTTCTGGGAGGCAAGCTGCAAGGTCGGTGCCAAGGGATATTACGTTTCGACCGATCCTCGGGTGATGATTTTCTTCAACGATATCTCTGCCCAATTCAGCATGTCGAACCAAAGCGAAGGTGCGGGCCGGGATCTGCGTGCCATGAGCCGCGCGATCTATGTGCCGGCTGGCGTTCCCATGTGGACCTCTGCATGTGCAGACCACCGCTTTTCCCATCTCGATGTGCATATTCACCGCGACCGCCTGCTGAAGTTTTTAACGCCGTCGCTCGGCACATCTGCCGCCAGAACGGCATTGATGCGACCCGTGGAGACGCAGGATATCGGTGCGGTCGAGACTCTGGCCGGGCTGTTGGTCGAGGAGGTCTCCACACCGAGTAAACACCCGATTTATTCTGAAAGCCTGGTTGGCAGTCTCGTGACCGGACTTCTGGATATCCCGGCGGATGATGATGCCTGGAAATACAAGCTTTCGCAGGCGCAAATGAACAAACTTGTCGCCCGTTCGGCCACCGACGGTGGCCTGAAGCTGACCGTCGCGGAAATGGCGACGGTGGTCGGCCTGTCTGAAAGCTGGTTCAATAAGGTTTTCAAGAACACGACAGGTCAAACGCCACTGCAATGGCAACTGGGCCGACGCGTGGAATTGGCGCAGCAGATCATGCTGGAAAGCGAGATGACGGTGACCGATGTGGCTGCAAGGCTCGGCTTTACCGATCAGGCGCATCTAACGAAGACATTCAGGCAGGTGGTCGGTGATACGCCGGCATCGTGGCGACGGATGCACAAGGTGCGATAGGCGCGATTTATCTGAATTGCGACGAGAAAGCCCCACTCGAATGCACGGGTGGGGCTTTGTTGTTTTTACCAGCTCTGGCGCAATGTCGCCATGACGGTCCGGCCCGCATTATAGAATTTCACGCCGGCCGCATCGTCGCGTTGAGCGATATGCTTTTCATCGAACACGTTGCTGACGTTCAGCTGGAATGTTGTGTTTTCGCGCACCTTGTAGGTGAATGCGGCATCGAACAGGATCGACTCTTCGCCATAAGTTGTGTTTTCGATATTGGTGAAATACTCGCCCATATATCGTGCGCCGAGGCCGAATGTCATGTCGCCGCGCGCTCCATCGCCCTGCAGGGTGTAGGTACCCCAGACAGATGCCACATGCTCCGGTACGCGCATGAGACGGTTGCCATCATCATCGCCACCCGGTTCATCGATCTTGGAGTCGATGTAGCTTTAGGCGGCGATCAGGTTGATATTATCCGTGACCTCAGCCTTGGCCTCGAGCTCGATACCGCGATTGCGGACCTTCGCGACCGTTTCCGGAACATAGGTCACGTAGTCGTAGGTGCCGACGTTTTTCTTGGTCAGGTCGTAGAAAGAAGCCGTGAACAGCGCCGGGAAAGCCTCCGGTTTGTATTTGAAGCCGACTTCATACTGCTTGCCGGTCGTCGGCTCGGCGCCTGTCGCGGGTGGTGCCACCGATTCACCGTAGCTAGCAAACGCTGCCAGCTCCGGCGTGATCTTGTAGCTTACGCCAACACGCTTGCTGAACTCGCTGTGATTACTTGAGGTCGTCCCGTTCGAGAGGTCGAGCCAGTCATTGCGAAGGCCAAGACTTACAGTCAACTTATCCGAAAAGGTCAGTTCCTGCTGAAGGTAGAGAGCCTTGGTTTTCTGATCGCTGATTTCCAGGGATTTTGCTAGCGTCAGATCGGGTCCTCCGGAATAGATCGGGTTTGTCCAATCAATCGGAGGAACAGGATAAAAAGGATATGGATCGTATTGATTTTCCGGCGAAAGATAGAGGCTGTAGTTTTCTGATGTATAGTTGTTGTATTCAACGCCTACCAAAGTCCGGCTGTCAATCGTGTCGAAATTTGCCTCGTAGGTGAGGTTGGCGTCAACGATAAACTGCTCGCTAGACTTGTCGCTACCATAAAAATAGCGGCTGGCCTCCGTGGAGCCCGGTGTTGTACGCAAGAGATACGCGCTGCCGGCATCCACGAACGAGTTGCTGTAACGCGCCTTTGAACCAAAGGTCAGGCCATTGCCGAAGTCATGGTCGAACATCAGGCTGTAGCTGTTGCGGTTGACGTCGTTGTGGTAATAGTCCGGCTCACCGAAAAAGGCGGAGCGATCAAAATCGCCTTCCAGCGGGTAACCGCCGCTGCCCGGAACGCCCTTCTTGTCCAGATGGTCATAGACGAATGTCAGGCTGGTCGCATCGCTGGGTCGCCAGGTCAGGCCGCCCATGAAGAAGTTTTCGTCGTCGCGCGAAAAATCGTATTCGGCGTCTGCGCGCTGAAGCTTTCCGGTCAGGCGGTAGGAAAGCGTGTCATCCTGCGTGATGTTGTCGCCGAAATCGAAGCCAACTTCCTTATGCGCGTAAGAACCGCCAGTTGCGTAAACTTCGCCAAAACGTTCGCTCTTCGGCTTTTTGGTGACGTAATTCACAGAACCGCCCGGCTCGGCTACGCCAAAACCTGCGGAGCTGACGCCTTTGAGAACTTCGAGACGCTCGAAAGCATAGGGCTCTTCCTTGATACCGCCGAACGTGCGTCCGATGGAGAGGCCGTCACGATAGGTGTAGGGAGTGAAGCCACGGATGTCGAAATAATCGAAACGGTCGTCCGCCCCATAAAAGTCAGTGATCACGCCGGCAGTGTACTGGACGACCTGCTCGACGCTGGTTGCGCCCCGCTCCTGGATTTCCTTGGCCGTCACGACGGAAACAGACGCAGGCGTGGTCAGCACTTCGCCGGGCAGTTTGCCAGCACCGGTTGTCATGTTTGCAATGATCGACTTGGAATCGTCATCTCCCCCATTGCCCGAAACGGTAATGGTCTGCAGAACGGTACCAGAGCTAGATGCCGCGTCCTGCGCAGCCACGAGACCGGGCGATAGCGTGATGATTGCGGTGCAGCCGAGAAGAACTGCGTGTGCTCGCCGAGTGAAAGTCCGCCGTTTGGCCTGGCCGGATCTCTTGCTATCCATTGTCTACGTTCCACAGGTTAGAAGACTATTCGAGGATGCTGGCCTGGGAGTGCTATCATCCTTGTTGCGGAGAGTTCGCATCAAACGACGGCCGCTGATCGTCTTTTGACAAGACTGCGCAGCCGGTAACGTCGATGTGATGTCCCCGGAAATTCACTAACCTGAGTTTACTTATCAGGTATTGTATCTTTCTGGCAATTTGTAAAAAACCGTGGAATTTTGCAGGCACTTTTTGCCGCAATCGGCGGTATTTGTTGAACCTGTGGCCAAACTGCCCTGCCGGCACAAGGCAATTTTACCGGGTTAACGGGACCGACGCGGCACGATATGGATTTCGACGTGCACAGAGGTCCGCATCCGGCTATGTCGGAGTCCAGATGAAGGAAATGCGGGAGTGTCCCATGCCGGCTGCGTCGTTGCCATGCCTTGCCGCCATTGCCTTGAGCGGCGAGGGATCCGTAGAGCCGCTTTTTGATAATGTCATCGAAAGCCTCAAGCGACGAGGCGTGCGGGTTGGCGGTTACATCCAGCGGGAGTATGCCGCGCCGGCAGGGCGTGATCCGCTGGTCGTTGCCGAGGACATTGAGACCGGCGTGACGTTTTCGATCATGCAGCCGCGCGGCGGGGCCGGTGCCGGCTGTCGTCTGGATCCAGGCGTGCTGGCCGAGGTGGCCGGCAGGGCGATCGCGCGTCTGGACGGCGATATCGAGCTTCTTGTGCTCAACCGCTTCGGGCGGACCGAGACCGAAGGCAGTGGCCTGCGTGCTGTTTACGAGAAGGCCATTGAACGCGGCCTGCCGGTTCTGACCTCGGTCAAGCCGGAGCATGTGCAAGGCTGGAAAGACTATACCGGCGGCATGTCCGTTCTGCTGCCCGCCGAAGAAGATGCGGTTTACGGCTGGTGTCGTCAGGTACTCGCCGCTTGGGAGCAGGTGCCGGGCAGATAGCACCCGCGACAACTTGTGCCGCGGGGGGAATGAACTGGCTTGCGTGATCCTACTGATGTACGACGATCCGGGCGTGATAGGGCACGCGGCTGTAGAGATCGATGACATCCTGGTTGATCAGGCGCACGCAGCCGGAAGAGGTGGCTTTGCCAATCGACTGCCATTCCGGCGAGCCGTGCAGGCGGTAGAGCGTGTCCTGATTGTTCTGGAAGATATAGAGTGCCCGCGCGCCCAGCGGGTTTTTGACGCCCGGGTCCATGCCGCCGTTTTCGACGGAAAACCGCTTGAGGCTTGGCTGGCGGGCGATCATGTCGTCCGGCACCTTCCAGCGCGGCCATGGCTGGCGCCAGTGGATGACGCCTTCGCCCTGCCAGGCAAAACCGTCACGGCCGATGCCGACGCCATAGCGCATGGCGGTGCCGCCCGGCTCGACCACATAAAGAAAACGCTCGGGCGTGTTCACAACAACCGTGCCGGGCTTTTCGCCGGTCGGATCGAGGACACGCTGGCGGTAATATTTCGGGTCGATCTGCTGGTAGGGAATGGCGGGGATCAGGTGTCCGGCATCGGAAACCGCCGCGTAACGCTCCTGCAACTCGGCCTCTGTCGGAGGCACGATCGGACGGCGAACCTGTTCCGGCACGGGTACGTTTCTCGGTGTGGTGGTGCAGCTGGCAAGCGTTGCGGTCATGGCTGCGGAGCCGATGACGAAAGCGCGCCGCGACAATTGAAATTCGCTGTTCATGTGAGGGTACAGGTTCTCTGGGAATCAATGATGATCCGTTCTGAACCGGCACTATCCGCCGGACAAGACGAAGGCCATCACATTGGCGGCATTTCCGTGCGGTTGGTCAAAAGCTCGACAAATATGCCACGATTGCGGCCATCGCGACAAAAAGCCTGTGTGGGGAAAGGTCCGTTTGCGCGCAGGTTCTGGCAACCGCCGCCAAGGCGGTATATCTCAGTCACTCCCGGTCTGTCGGGATGAAACCAATGGAAAACGTCATGACGAACGAACCCGATGAACCCGAAATGGAACATTCCGAACTGGCGGGTGAATTCACCGAGGATGACGTGACCGTTCTGGTCGATATCTATCGCCCGGCAGGCACTCAGAACGATTGGGTGCTGGAAGTCATTACCGAAGAGGATGACCTGACCACCTGGGACGAGCCCTTCGCCACGGACCGGGAAGCCTTCGAGGAATTCCTGGCGACCGTGGAGCGTGATGGCATTCGCTCCTTTTTCGGGGGTGAAGAGACCGAACCGGCGGTTCATTGATGAAGCGTGTCGATGATTTGATCCAATCGGCGCGCGCTGTGCATGATCGGTATGCCGCTGGCCGCATGGAGCGTGACATTGTGCGCCAATGGGCCATCGGGCTTGGCGGTTATCCGGAGCCACATGCGACAGCGGTGGCAGAGGCGATAACGTGGTTCAAACCCCTGCGCGACGGTGCCGACCCGGTAGAACTGAAGATCGCGGATCTTGCGCGCCTTCAGGCGATCTATAGCGCCTGAACCTGAGAGACGCCGCATTTGATGTGCGGCGTGACGCATGTCTTTCTACGGACGGTTTTTCAATTCCAGTGCATCTCACCGCCGATCAGCCGTGAGCGGATCGCGTTCGGCACGGTATTGAACAGAAAAACGACGAGCAGGATGCGCAGCACTATATAGGCGATATTGCCCCGGCCGGTATTGGTGCCCATGGCTTCCGGCCGATACCTTAATGCCTTCCGGTTTCCTAGAACATGAAGCCTCACACGGCCGTGCGTAATGTTTCCGCAATGTCCGCCATCGACACGACGAGCCGCGACCACTGTCGCCATCATTCCCATGATCAAGACGGCCCAAGGCCGTTGCGGAGAGGCAAGTCATGAAAAAAGTCATCATTCCCGTTTTGTGCGTTATCGCGCTCGCATCCTGTTCAAAGACGGAGAAATCCGCTGCCATCGGTGCCGCGTCCGGTGCGGTAATCGGCGGTCTCGTTTCGAACGACTGGCGCGGCGCGGCAGTCGGTGCGGCGGCCGGAGGAGCAACCGGCGCACTTGTCGGCAGAGCCAGCGAGGATCGTCGCCAGTGCACCTACCGCGACCGTTATGGCCGTCGTTACGTCGATCGCTGCTGATGCCGGCGGTATGAAGCGGTGCACACCACCGCTTCATGTCCATTGCTGAGCGGATGTCGAGCGGCCTATGCGCAACCATTGGCGACGCGGAGCGTAATGTTACCGTAATGCTGGTGTGGTCCTGAACGATCCGATGAGCCGGAGGGAAACCGGGCGGACACGAAGAACCAAAGGTGCCGGAATGAAGATCATCGCCACTGCCGTTTTGACAGTTGTCCTGTGTGCTTTCGCCACCATGGGGCTGGCCCAGGAACCGCGCCAATCTCCATCATCGTCTGACGCGCGCACCATTGGCGATCTGATCGATGTTCTCAAGGACGATGCGCTTCGCCAGCAACTGATCGGCCAACTCGAGCAGTTGCGAAACGAAAACCAGGCCACCACCGGACAAACGCCTGCCGAGGCATCAAAATCTGCGGAAAGCCCTGCGGCTGCCGGCGAAGAAGATGCCGTGTTCAATGACGGGCTGGTAACCGGTCTTTCGCAGTGGTTTGGCGATCTTGCACAGCGTTTGCCGACGGCTGCGCTCGGCGCACCGATCGATGTCAAATTCAATCAGGCGGAAGTGCAGGTCCAACGACGACTTGCCGCTCCGGGTGCGGTCGACGATCTGAAAGGCTTCGGTTCCCGATCGCTGGTTGGCTGGGCTGTGATAACCGTGGCGGCGCTGGCGGTGTTCCTGCTGGCAAGACGCCGGATTAGGACGCGGGTTGCCCGCGGTACACTCAAACGATCCGTGGTGCGCGACGTGGCGGTCAGGTCCCTTTATGCACTTTTGCCCTTGGTGGTCTGCATCGTCGTTGCGTTGATCTGGGTGGCTTTTCTGCCCTATTCGGATACCGGCAAGGCGATTTTTGTCCTTCTTGCCATGCCGTTTGCTGGTGCAGTTGCCAGCGCCAGCCTGATGTCGGCGCTGCTGGTTCTGCTGGCGCCATCAAAGGGCTGGCGTCTCGTCTCCTATGCGCAAAGGCGCCTGTCGCCGTTGGTTGGCGCCCTTGTCGGTCTCGCCTCGGCCGGTTCCGCGGCGATTGCGCCGGATATCCGCAGTGCAATCGGTCCTTCCACCAGCGATATCATCTCGCTTGTGTTCGATATTGCCGTGCCGATCTTTGCCGCCGTCATCATCGCACTTCATCGCAGGACAGTGCGCTCACTCATCGTGCGCGGATATTCCAACGACAGCGAAAGGCCGGTTTTCGACCGGGCCATCTACTGGATCGGTACGCATTGGCAGCATTTCGGCTTCCTCTTCGTCACCGTCAATATTGGAGCGCGGCTGTTCGGCGCTCAGTCGGGAAGTTTTCTGACGCAATCCAGCCTGTCGGTGGCGGTTATCGTCGTCGCTTTCATTGCTGTTGCCTCGATCCGCCGGTTCGAAAACAAGCGCATCGCGACCGCGAACCGCCGGCCGCAGATCGGTGTGCGACCTGTCATCCTGCGGCGCCTGTCGTCGATTGCCTATCGAACCCTTCAGGTGATCATCATCTTTTATGCGGCCGTATTCTGCCTCGGCCTGTGGGGGCTCGATGTCGGTGGGTGGGTCAGCAGTCCCGCAGGACTTTCCGTCATAGGTCCCATCCTGTCCATCGCACTGATGATGCTGGTCGCATGGTCTCTTTGGGTTGGTCTCGATGCCTGGATCACCGCGGCACTGTCGCAGTCGCAGGTCGGCGGTACCTACCGCGAGCGTTCGGCGCGTGTCCGCACGCTGCTGCCGCTGCTGCGCAACGTGGCCTTTGTGGTGCTGACGGTGTTGACGGTGATCGGCGTTCTGGCCAATCTCGGCATCAATGTCGCGCCGCTGATTGCCGGTGCCGGCGTGGTCGGCCTTGCCGTCGGCTTCGGCTCGCAACAACTCGTGCAGGATGTCATCACCGGTCTTTTCATTCTTCTGGAAGACACGCTCGCCATCGGCGATGTCATCGACACCGGTGACCGGGCGGGCACGGTGGAGGCGCTGACAATCCGCACCGTCAAGATCCGTGACGGTGATGGCGCACTGCATACGATCCCGTTTTCGACGGTCAAGGCGCTCAAGAACAGTTCGCGCGGTTTTGGCGTCTATACCGTGGCAATCACGCTGGCGCAGGGTGCCGATATCGGGAAAGCGCTGGACGTGTTCAAGGACGTGGGCGAGGAGGTGCGAAACGATCCGAAATTTGCGACCAATATCGTCGCGCCGCTCGATGTCTGGGGTGTCGATCAGGTCGGTCTGGACGGCATCGTCATCAAGGGCGCGATCAAGACACGACCACTACAGCAATACGGCGTCGGGCGCGAAATCAATCGCCGCATGAATGTCCGGCTGCAGGAGCTAGGCATCCCGCTGGCCAAACGCAGTGCCGGCTGGTCGGGAGAGAAGGTGATGGCATGAGACTGCTTCTTGTCGAGGACGAGATCGAGATGGCCAAGGCGTTGAGCGCGGTTCTCGCCCAGCATCACCATGTCGTCGATCATATGTCGAACATCGAACTGGGGCGGGAGGCCATCCGATCCAATGTTCATGATGCGATCATTCTCGACCGCCATCTGCCCGACGGAGATGGTCTTGATCTGCTGCGGGAAATGCGGGATGCCGGAAATTCGACACCGGTCATCGTGCTGACCGCGCATAACACACCGAGTGACCGCATTGGCGGGCTCAATGATGGTGCTGACGATTATCTTGGAAAACCTTTTCTTGCCGAGGAGCTGATTGCCCGGCTTGGTGCCATCATCCGTCGCTCTGATACCTATGCCAGCCAGACGATCGTGGAGGGCAATGTCTGCCTCGACCTTGATCATCAGGAAGTAACCATCGATGGCGAGGCACTGTCCTTGCCGCGGCGGGAAATGCTGGTCTTGCAGATGCTGATGCGCCGGGCCGGTCGAACGGTGTTGCGCCGCATGCTGGAGGAAGCGGTTTACGGATATGACGACGAGATCCAGTCGAATGCGCTCGACAGCCACGTCTCGCGCCTGCGCAAGCGTCTGGCGGATGCTGGTGCAAGCGTCACAATCCACAGTATCAGGGGGCTCGGCTATCTGCTGAGGGAAGGATGATGTCCGGCTGGTTCAGTCAAAAATCGCTGAAAGGGCAATTGGTCACGCGCTTTTCCATCGTTCTGGGTCTGCTGATGGTGATCATGACGGCCGGCATTCTGGCGCTGCTTGCCCTGGTCCTGCCGCCCATCGGTGATGCCGACCGTACGGTCCGGCCGATCATCGCGGAGGCCCTGCGAAACCAAGGTGGCCGCCTGGTTATAACCGAAACACCGGAACTGCAGCGGATCACACGCGAAGCGCCGAGTTTCTGGTTTGTAGCGTCCCGGGGCGATGACCGTGTCAGTCATGGTGTCGTGCCGGATGCATATCGGCCTGTTCTCGATGATCTCGATAGTATCGTTTTCCTTGATGTGCGCGAACGCGACGGATCGCCGATGACGGCAAGTGTTGCCGAGCTGGAAACCGTCGCCGGCACGCTGAAGGTCATGTATGGCGGCCGCTCCTATCCCGGTTCATTCCTGTTCAACGTGCTTTGGGGTTTGAAGGTCGTTTATCTGCCGCTTATCCTCATTCCGGTGGGCCTGGTTTTTCTGGCGTTGCCGTTGATGGTCGGTAAGTCGCTTTCCGGGCTTCGCCGCACCATCAGCGAAGCGGCCTCAATCGATGCCAATAGCCTCGGCGTACGCCTGCCCAAGGAGGGCGTCGTGCGTGAACTTCACCCGCTTGTCGATGCCATCAATTCCGCACTGGAACGGATCGACGAGGATGTCGGGCAGCGCCGTCGTTTTTTCGCCAATGCCGCACATGAATTGAGGACGCCGATCGCCATCCTGCAGACCCGACTGGAAGGACTGCCAGCCGCCAAGGACAAGGACAGGTTGTTGATGGATGTCGGGCGATTGGCCGCGACAGCCGAACAGCTGCTCGATCTCCAGCGTTTCGGCAGCGTCCAGTCCTGGGCGGATGTGGATCTCGTTTCGATCTGCGAGACGGTGGCCGCCGATTGCGCGCCTCTGGCGATCGCGGCCGGGTATGAGCTGGAATTCGATGCGGAGATAAAAGCGATGCGCATCCGCGGTGATCGGGATTCCATCGAGCGCGCCGTCACCAACCTTGTGCGCAATGCCATCGAACATGGCGGGGGGACAGGGCGCATTCGCATTGAGGTTTTGCGCGATGGCACGATCGAGGTGACGGACGAAGGGCCGGGAATACCGCCCGGTGAGCGTGAAAAAGTGTTCGAGCCGTTTTATCGCGTGACGCCGAAATCGATCGGGGCTGGGCTTGGCCTCAGCATCGTCAGCCAGATCGCTCAATTGCACAAAGGGCATGTCAGCGTCATCGATCATCCCTGGGGAGCGCGGTTCCGGCTGAAACTCGGTTGACTTTCAGATGTTGAAACGCCGGGATGCCCGCCAGATTGCGTCTCGGCGTGCATCCCGGCGACAACCACGGCCGGGCAGGCCCGTGAGGTCCAGCCGTGGTATCTGAAATCTCTCCGATTGCGGGCTTATCGCCTGTTCCCCATGGCGGGGACAGGTTCGGACAATGAGACGACATCGTCATCATCATGGTCGGTCCGGATCCGCGTCGCGGTCCGTTTTGCGGTCTCGTCTTTCAAGTTGATAACGCCGCTACGTCCCTGCTGTGGCTGGACATAATGGTCATTGGAAAGAAGCGTGGCGAAAATCGCGATGCTCATCTCAAACCTCTTGAAGATTGTCAGGCAGGATAAAGGGCGACCTGAAATGTCGATGCGAGAGGAATCGCTGCGTCGCATTGCGGGAACATTACGTGACAGGAAAAAACGAACAGCGGTTGTCGACACGGCCTTGTCGTGGGCTTTGATGCCGAAATCTTCATCCGGTGCTGGAAAGAAGTTTTGTGGTTGAAGGCGTTGATTTGGCCGAAAGCGAAGTTCCGGTATCTGTCGGTTCTTGAACCTGTTAACCCATTTCTATATCGCTCGAACGATCCCTAGGCGATAGGCCGGGAAGACCAAGCGGATTGTCGAATATCCATGCTGACCAAAAAAGGGAAATACGGGCTGAAGGCGCTTGTGCATCTGGCGCAGATCGAACCTGGCACGACGGCCTTCGTCAGCGAGATCGCGGCGCAGAACAATATTTCCAAGAAGTTTCTGGACGCCATCCTGCTGGAGCTTCGGAAGGGCGGCATTCTTCGCTCCAAAAAAGGGCCAGGTGGCGGTTACGCCTTATCGAAACCCGCATCCGAAATCTCGATCGGGCAGGCGGTGCGCATCCTCGATGGTCCGCTGGCGCCGATCCGCTGTGCCAGCAAAACCGCGTTTGAAGCCTGTGACGACTGCAATGACCCCGAGGACTGTCAGGTCCGACATTCGATGACGGAGGTTCGCGATGCGATCTCCGCCGTTCTGGACACCATGACGCTTGAGCAAATGGTTGCCAAACGGTCTTCGGGATTTGTCGACAAGATCGTGCAATAGTCAGAATTGGCCGTTGGGCTTGGGCAGCTTTCCATTCAGGTGGAAATCCCCGATCGCATGATGTTTCCAGCGAACAGGGTCATGCACCGTGTGGGTCCGTGCATTGCGCCAGTGACGATCGAAATTATGACTTTCGTCCGTCGATGATGTCCCAGCCAGTTTAAACAGGGCGTTGCTGGCTTCCAAAGCGGCCTCCGTGGTCAGGATCTTCGCAGTTGCGACCGCAATCGAAGCATCGTTTGCCGCGTCTGCGGAAGGGCTGACCTGTGCCACATCGATCTTGCGGCCTGCGCGTTCAAGAACGGCAGCGGCAGCCTCGATCTTGACCGCTATGGCACCCGTGCGTGCGACGGCCAAAGGGTCGTTGCTTGGCGTCTCGATGCCGATATTTTGGTTGCCTCGTGCTTTTGTTCGCACGAATGTCACCATGTCGTTGAAGGCTGCGCGGGCGATGCCGAGATCAACGGCCGCGTGAAGCAATTGCGCCAGCGCACCCAGTGGCGCGGGCTGGGCAAATATTTTGTGATTATCGATGACGGCATCGGCTGAAACATAGAGGTTGTCGATAATGACCGTACCGCTTGCGGTCGTGCGCTGTCCAAAACCCGACCAGTCGTCAACGATGGACAATCCCTGGCTCTGTTGCGGCACGATCGCCATGACCAGTCTGTCTTGAACATCCAGCGCGAAAATGGCGATCCAATCGGCAAAGAGCGCGCCGGTAGAGTAATATTTCCGTCCAGAGATCCGATAGCCGGCTCCGTCGGGCACCAGACGCGTTTCGATGTCGCCTGCTACCTTCACGTCCCGTTCCGCCAGCGCGTTGGCAAAATGATCGCCAGCCAGCGCGCGGGCGAAGAAATAGTGCCTCTGTTGCTCGCTGCCGGCCAGGCGCAGCACGTCGAGAATGTAAAAATGGTTCTGCGGGATCTGGCCGATTGAGCTGTCCGCTTCCGACAGGATGGCCAACATTTCCGCCAGGAAGGGATTGGAAATATCAGCACCGCCATACTCTGACGGCACCGTGACGCCGAGAAGGCCCGACTGGGCGACAAGCTGCATCTCGTGGCGCGGTAAGGTCCGCTCTCGATCTCTGAGGCTTGACCCTTCCCGAAATCGGGCCGCCAAATCCTTGGCGATATCGATCGCCTGATCCTCGCTAGCGATGTAAGGCGCAACCGGCCTGAGCTTCGCTGTCAATCCAACAACATTGCCCATCCAAATCTCCCGAGGCCTGAATGCTGACCCTCTGGCCCTGCAAAAGGTGTATTGGGTCATGCCGGCGAGGCATTGAGAAGAAATAAATCATCAATAACCCGACGATGTTTGGTGGATTTTGCTTTTTTGCGATTGTCTGAGGCTTCATCATTGCAGAGCGGCAATGTCCGCCTTCGACGTTGCAATCAGCTCGACATTCACGGGCTTGGCAAAAGTGCCGGCACCGTAATTCCGCCGGACTGCCGGCTGGCATTAGCCCGCCATGACGCCGCTTTGCCCCTCTTTCCAATAGGCTGCCGCCAGCGTCTGATCGCGGCTGAAACCGAGCGTGTTTCGCCAGTGATCGCGCACTTGCGCAGCAGCTCTGCCTTCGCTCGCGAACCAGCCGAACGTATTCCGGTCTGTGGGCCAATCCACCGCCATGATGGCATCCGCGAGGCAGGTGGCCATCTGGCCGCGATAGAGCCAGCCGATTTCGATGCCTTCCGGGTGGGTGATCGCTTGTTTTTCGCCGCTGTCGGCAATCTCCACAAAGGCAATACCGGATGTCCTGGAGGGAGCCATTCATTCCCTTGCGGCAGCGCTCTACGCTGAGAAGGTGATGAAATCGACGCGGTGATAGATGGCGGACGTAAGCTCTGTACGAGATGGCTTGCGACGATTTCGGAGGCTGGCCTTATCCTGCCCGCACTTGACAGTGCAGGTGTGTGCGGTGTTTCTCCGCATAACATGATTTTTGTAGGAAGGTTTATGTGGCGAGACCTGTGACGACGCCAACCATCTTTGGCCGTGCCTCTCAAAGAGGCACTGTATCGAAGTGTCAGTCTGAAAACCGATGACGATGACCTGGGATCTGAATACGCTTTTTCGACGGCATGCCGCCGGCATTGTGCGCTCTCTGAAGCGCAGAGGTGTCAATGATGAAACGGCTGCGGATCTGACGCAGGATACGTTTGCGCGCGTGCTTGCCCGGCCTCCGCGTGATGCTGCCCAAAATTACAATCCGCAAGCCTATCTCTACCAGGCCGCACGCAATCTCAGCATCAATCACCACCGACGCGAAGCCCTGTTTGAGGCCGTCGCCCTGGATGACGAGGAGGCGATCCAGTTCGCGGATCCGGCGCCGTCGCCCGAACGGATCGTGCATTCCAAGCAAAGTCTGTTGCTGACGCATCAAGCGCTTGGTGACCTGCCGGAACGGACAAGGCTGGCATTTGAAATGCACCGGCTCGGCGAGAGGACGATCGCCGAAATTGCCGAGGAACTCGGCATTTCCAACACTCGGGCTTGGTCGCTGGTGCGCGAAGCGTATAAGCATCTGATCAATCGGGTCGACGTTTTCTGATTTATTTCCAGTTCAATTGTGAAAATTCGCGACGCTCGTTTGTATGAATGGGTAGAGCTGGCATCTCTATCGCCTGCCAAGAGGACAATGATGCGCGAAACGCCGGAACAGGATCGGTTGCTGGATGAAGCGATCGACCTGATCATCCGTTATCAGAACGATCCCGCCAATCCGGTGGCGACGGAATTGATCCATGCCTGGCGTGCGCGCAGCCTGGAGCATGAGGCCGTATGGGCGCGCGTTTCGAAAGTGCATGGCGTCTCAGGCACGATCCTCAACGAACGGCGACGGATCGAACGGCGCGAGAGTTTTGATCTTTCGCGCCGAAATTTCACCATTGGCGGCTTGCTGGCGCTGGGTGCCGGCGCGACCGCCTACACATTTGCGCCCGGCATGATCCTGCAGGCGCGTGCCGATCACATGACCGCCAAGGGAGAGATCCGCAAGGTCGATCTGCCGGATGGCAGCGTCGCGACGCTTGGGCCGGAAAGCGCCATCGCACTCGACTTTCAACCTGACGCGCGACGCATCGATCTCCTCGCCGGCATGTCGTTTTTCGATGTCGCGGCGGATAGGGGGCGGCCCTTTTCCGTGTCTTCCGGGCACGTGAAGGCAACGGCTCTTGGTACCGCTTTCGACGTGTCAAGCGATGCAGGCATCGTGACCGTGTCTGTTGATCATGGCCTTGTCGACATTCGGGCGCCAGATCAGGCGTTTGTTGCCGGCTTGAAACTGATGGAAGGCGAGTGGATGGCTTTCGATCAGGCTTCCGGAAGCATCGATCGCGGCCAGCGGGACCAGGGCCAGATCGCATCCTGGCGCGACAAGCTTATCGTCGCCGAGCGCGAAACCGTATCGGCTCTCGTTGCCCGCATCGGTCGCTGGGTGCCGGGCCGCATCGTCATTGCCGATCCCTTCATCGGAAGCCGGAAGGTCAGCGGTCTTTTCGACCTCAATGACCCCGTGCGCGCGCTTGAAGCCGTCGTGCATCCGGCGGGTGCGCGTGTGCGGCAGATCTCGTCGCTGATGACGGTGATTTCGCCGCTTTGAAAAAACTTGAGTGCAAAGGTGAATATTTCTCCGGCCCGATTGTAACAGGCATAGGGACAGAGAATAGCTCGCCTCCAAGTGGGCCTGTCCGGTAACGATATGAAGCATCGGAGAGGTCGACGATAATGGGGCGCATGACGAGCAAGGTCATATTCGAGGGGATGAAGAGCAGCGCGCTGGCGGTGTCGTTGTGGGTGTCGGCGGCGGTCGGATACGGTCTCGTCGCTCTGCCGCGTCAAGCCGTCGCGCAGCAGCAAGCCTCGTTTGATATACCTGCGGGTCTGCTCAGCCGCGCTCTGACGGCATTTGGGCGCCAGACCGGCGTTCAGGTGACCTATCTTGCCTCCGTTGCAGCCGGCAAAACATCGCCTGGCTTTTCCGGGTCAGCCACGCGCGAACAGGCGCTGGCGAGAGTGCTGGCAGGCTCCGGTCTCGTCTATTCCTTCCCGAATGCCACAACCGTGGCGATTTCCGCACCCGCAGGAGGGGCCGATGGTGTGGCAGCCGATGGCTCTACCATGTTGCGCACCATTCAGGTGGAGGGGCCGGGATCGGACAACAGCACGGTTGCGGCAAGAAACAGCAGCGCGGCGACAAAGCTGGACACGCCCCTGATCGAGACCGCCCGTTCGGTATCGGTGGTGACGCGCAAGGAAATCGAGCAGCGCGGTGTGCAGGATATCGTCGAAGCCGTGCGTTATTCCGCCGGCATTGTCACCGATCGTTCCGGCTTTGACCCGCGTTTCGACACTGTGGAAATTCGTGGTTATGATGCGACATCGACTGGCGACTACAAGGATGGTCTGCGCCAGCCCTACCTCAACTACGGCATGCTGCGCACCGACCCGTATGCGCTGGAACGTGTCGAGGTGGTCAAGGGGCCGGTTTCGGTGCTTTACGGTGCGGGCACGCCGGCCGGCATCATCAACAAGGTTTCGAAATTCGCCAATGGCGAACGCAGCCGTGAAATCGGGACCTCCTACAGCACAGAAGATCGCCGGCAGGCTGCCTTCGATATCGGTGACAGGATTTCTGAAGACAGCGATTTTTCCTATCGCCTCGTCGGCCTGGCACGAGCCGGTGAAACCAACCTCCAGATCGCTGACGATCGATATTTTCTGCAGCCATCGGTAACCTGGGCACCATCGGATCAGACGTCCTTCACCATCTACAGTCTCATCCAGAATTCGAATACGGGAGGCGGTGTCGGCGCGGTGGTCGATCCCGCAGGAAATGTGCTCGACCTGCGATCCAGTGATCCGGACTATGACTACAACAAGATCCAGCAGCGTCAGGTCGGTTACGAATTCGATCATGAATTCAACGATCTGGTGACCTTCAGGCAAAATCTGCGGTATTCCGACATGGATCTGCGCAGCCGCTATCTCACGGTATCCAGTTGGACGGGGACGATGGCGCATCGCACGCCCTGGTCCGTTCGCGACGATACCTGGGTTTTCCAGGTGGACAACCAGCTTGAATGGACTTTCGATACCGGGCCGGTCTCACATACGCTTTTAACCGGCGTGGATTTCATGAAGGTCAAGGGCTCCATCGGTTACGGGTTCGGTGCCGCCGATCCCATATTCGATCTCGATATCAGTAACCCTGTCTATGGCATCGACGGACCGACGGCTCCATACAATTTCCTCCTGCTCGATAGAGACCTGCAGCAGACGGGGATTTATGCCACGGATCAGCTCGAAATCGACAACTGGCGCTTCACGCTCGGTGGTCGATATGCCTGGGCGAAGCAGGGTGCCGATGGAACGCAAGGTGGTGTCGCTTACAGCGAAAACATCGACAAGGGCGCTTTCACGATGCAGACAAGCGCGCTTTACGCCTTCGATAACGGCATTTCTCCCTATGTCAGCTACGCCACGTCCTTTGATCCTGTGACCAATCTTCCGGTTCCCGGTACCAGTCTGAAAGCTGCCGAGGGCGAACAGTTCGAAATCGGCGTCAAATACCAGCCGCCCGGTTCGGACATCCTGCTGTCGGCTGTTGCCTATCATCTCGTCGAAAAGAACAAGCCGGTCCTCGACGATCCTTTGCTTGGAACCTATCGCTCGCTCGGTGAACTGACCAACAAGGGAATCGAGTTGGAAGCGCGCGCGAATTTCGCCGACGGCTGGGACATGGTGGCTGCTTATACCTATGCGCACTCTCGGATCACCGCGGGTACGAATGTCGGAAATGAACCAGCGGTCAAGCCGGCGCATGTCGCCTCGCTTTGGGGCAATTACACGTTCGCGGAAGGAACGGCACTCGACGGTTTATCCGCCGGAGCCGGTATTCGTTACGCAAGCTCTGCCTATACCAGTGAGGCCAATACCCGAAAAAACGACGCGACATTGTATGTGGATGCTGCGCTCAACTACAATTTCGGTGCGATCGACAAAAAATATGACGGCCTGACCGCGGCATTCAATGTCCGAAACCTCGGCGACAGCAAGGACGTGGTGTGCAACGGGACATATTGCTCTCTGGCGCAGGGGCGCAATTTTACTGGCTCGTTGAAATATCGCTGGTAATGGCGACGAAGGTTCAGATCTCCCGTCGGTTGTTGATGACCATGGCATTGGCGATGCCGTGGTCTGCTTCAAGGCCTGCGCGTGCTGAGACCGGGGGGATCGCGTCGCTTGATTACGGTCTCGCCTCCACCATGCTGATGCTGGGCATCGCCCCGGCAGCCGTGGTGGCACGCGCGGACTGGCAGCAATGGGTTGTCGATCCGGTCATGCCGGAAAGCGTCGCAGATCTCGGCACCGCGACCGAAATCAATCTGGAAGTGCTGGCGAGGTTGAAGCCGGCGCTCATTCTCAGCACGCCGTTTCTGGCTGCGTCGCGATCCCGTCTGGAGACAATTGCGCCGGTGAGGGAGTTCGACGTCTATACGGGGGGAGGCAACGCATTGCCGGCCTCCTTCGATGCCACACGGCAACTCGGGAAATTGCTGCAGCGGGAAAACCAGGCCGCGGATTTTCTGGTCCGCGCTGATGCCACCTTTGAGAATTGCCGCCGACGAATTGTGAGACGGCCGGCACCGCCGGTGGCGCTCATCACCATGATGGATGAACGTCACGCCCGTATCTATGGTGGGCCGGGGCTTTACCAGGGAACGCTTGAACGGCTGGGCGTCAAAAATGCCTGGCAGGCCGAGACCAATTTCTGGGGTTTTCAGACGGTCGCCATCGAACAATTGATCAGCCTGCCCGACAATGCCCATCTGATGATTTTCGAGCCGCTGATGCCGCCAGATATCCTGCTGCGCCTCGGCGATAGCCCTCTCTGGCGCAACCTGCCATTCGTGCGTGCGGGCCGCGTATCCGTGCTGCCTGGCGTATTGATGTTCGGCATGGTGCGTGAGGCCATGCGCTTTGCCGAACTGCTGACGGAGCGGTTGGAGCAGCTCAGTTGATGCCTCTTATCTCCTTCAGGTCGCCTGTCGCCGTTGTTCTCCTGCTGTTTTGTCTGGGATTGTTGCTCGCTGCCTGGAACATCGGCTCGGATGTTTGGCGGTTGTTCGAACCTGCGGAAAATTACGATCCCAGGCGGATGATGTTGGCCTATTCTGTCTTGCCGCGCCTGGTCACTGCGCTGACCGTGGGCGCCGCGCTGTCGCTTTCCGGGGTCATGCTGCAGCAGGTCTTGCGCAATCCGCTTGCCTCACCGACCACGCTCGGCACGTCTGCCGGGGCCAATCTCGCCATGGCGGTGACAATCCTGTTCGTGCCATCACTGCAAGGGTTCGGTCGCGATACGATCGCGATTGGCGGTGCTGCCCTCTCTGCCTGTCTGGTGCTTGCGATCGGCAGCCGAAAAGGAGCGTCGCCGCTATCCTTCATTCTGTCGGGATTGATGGTCGGTCTGTGGTGCAGCGCGCTTTCAGCCGTATTCATCCTGATGAACGATCGTTATCTTTCGGGCCTGTTCCTCTGGGGGGCAGGCTCGCTCGCCCTTCAGGGATGGTCGGTGCCGCTGTCACTCCTTCCCAAGGTCATCGCTTGCGCCTTGGCCGCCGGTCTTATGGTTCGACCGATGGCGCTGATGGAACTGGGTGATGCCGGTGCGATTTCTGCCGGTCTTTCGGTCCGCAGGGTGCGGGTGATGGCGATCGTTGTCGCCGTCATTCTGTCGGCGTTGGTGACCAGCGCCGTTGGTGTCATCGGTTTTGTCGGCCTTGTTGCGCCGTCGATTGCCCGGCTTGCAGGGGCAAGGCGGTTTTCCCGGCAGATCCTCTGGTCACCCTTGATCGGTGCCGGGCTTCTGCTGGTCACCGATGAAGCGGTCAAGCTTTTGTCCGCCGTCACCGGTGCCCTGCTGCCGACGGGTTCGATGACGGCGCTGTTGGGGGCGCCGGTCATTCTTTTGCTGCTTGCCCGATTGCCGTCGGAGAATGGTCGCCCGCCCAATCTCGGGGAAGGGCGCGGCCACAGATGGCATACGCCGCGCTTCATTCCGGTCCTGTTCGTCGCCGCACTTCTCATCGCGGTTATTGCTGTTCTGCTTGTCGGGCGGACTGGGAACGGACACTGGGAAATTCTGCCTCTTGCCGAGTGGCGGAGCATATTGCCCTATCGCTGGCCACGGGTTGTTGCCGCGTTTTCGGCAGCGGTCATGCTGGGTGCCAGCGGTGTCATCCTGCAGCGGCTGACCGGTAACGAAATGGCCAGCCCCGAACTTCTCGGCATTTCCGGCGGTGCGACCACCGGCGTGGCGTTGGCGCTGTTTACGATAACCTCGGCCGGATTTACCGTTCAGTTGGGCTTTGCGGCATTCGGTGCACTGGCCGTTCTGGTGGTGGTGCTTATTCTCGGGCGGCGATCGGGATTTTCACCGGAGCGCGTATTGCTGGCTGGTGTGGTGCTGACGGCCATGCTCGATGCGCTCATCGGATTCCTCGCGGCCGGTGGTGACCCACGCGCGATGATGTTGATCGGCTGGATGGCCGGCTCCACCTATCTCGTAAACGAGACATCGGCGCTTTCGGCTCTGGCCAGTGCGATGCTATTGGCCGCATTGGTATTGCCGGCAACGCGCTGGCTGACGCTGTTGCCTCTGGGTCGGGACGTTTCTCAGGGCGTCGGTGTGAAGGTGCCGCTCGCCCGCGCTGTGCTTCTGCTCCTGTCAGCCGTAATGACAGCAGCTGCAACACTTGTGGTCGGTCCCTTGAGCTTCGTCGGCCTCGTCGGGCCGCATATCGCCCGCGAACTGGGTTTTCGCAGCGCTTTGGCTCAACTGGCGGGTGGGGCGCTGGCGGCCGGTTTTTTGATGCTGATTGCCGATTGGCTGGGCCGTATGATTGCTTTTCCCTACCAGATTCCGGCGGGCCTGATTGCGGTCCTGCTCGGCGCGCCGCTGCTGATCTCCATACTGATGAAGAACAGTGAAAGCGGCTCACGGCGGTGGCTCCGATGAGGAACGGCAGGGAGCGTCCTGTCGTAATCGTCGGATGAATGGCGTATTGCTCAAACCGTCGTTGCGGGTGTGAATTTGGCAATGATCGCGTGGTGCTCGGCAGGATAGGTAAACCTCACGAAGGTGACAGGTCCCTGATCGCTCCAGGTTTTCCTCTGCACGACGAGACAGGGAGCGCCTTTTGCGATTTTCAGCTGGACTGCGTGATCGTCATCCGCTGCGATCGCATAGATCCTGTGTTCGGCGGTAATCCATGGAACTTGAAGCTGAAGCCATTTGCCAGGCGGGATTGCCGAGAAATCGATCTCGGAAGCGGCGGGGACGACGTCGAGATTGATGATGCGCTCTTCCAGGCAGAAAGCGATGTCGCCGGCATGGTGCACGCACACGATTTCATTGACGCTTCCGGTCTTGCCGAGGCCAAGGGTCTCGATCTCCGTCTTGTCATTCCGGCGCTTTCGGCTGGACACGAGGGTGAAGCTGTACTCCCGCTTCAGCGCGATGACTTCCGACTCGATGTCGTGGATTTCCAGTATGGCTGACTGGGTCCGAGGCTGAGCGACGACGCTGCCGGAGCGCTTGCGCCTTTCTATCAGGCCGGCGCTGGCCAGCTGCGACAATACCTTGTTCACGGTCATCCGCGATACGCCGTAGGACTTTGCCAAATCCACCTCGAAGGGCAGGCGGAAGCCCGGTGGCCAGTCCCCCGAAATGATTAGCTTTTCAATGTCGCCGAGTATGCGACGATGCAGCGTGGCCGTGCTCGGCGACTTGGGTGTCATGGATGGTCCTGCAGCTTCTATCGTTCTTCCGTCTTCAGCCCGCAGCACTTTTCTTACGCGTCGCGTGAGTTCAGCCTTCTCGGGCGTGAGGCTGGCCGATGGATCTTCGATTTTATCTGGCGACCCTTTGCGGCGCAGTTTTTACCCTGAACACACACGGTGTCCACCCTGATGCATCGCTTCCGCATGCGTCGGTGGTCTTGAGTGTCAGGTCTCCTCTTCACTCTTTACTCATGGTCAGAAAATTCTTGCTCATATCGTTTTATGTATATACATAATTTGCGTCAGACGAAAAGGAGGGTCAGGACATGCTTGCACGCAGGCTGGTTCTGAGAAATGCGCGCCTGGCGACGCTCGATGAAACGCATTCCGGGCTGGGCCTCATAGAGGCGGGTGCGCTTGTAGCCGAAAACGGCATCGTTGTTTATGTGGGGCCAGAGGCGGCCCTGCCGGCAGAATTGTGTGGAGACGATGCGGAACTGCTCGACCTGCAGGGGCGGTGGGTGACACCGGGTCTGATCGACTGCCACACCCATCTTGTCTACGGCGGCGATCGCGCAATGGAATTCGAGATGCGTGTGGCGGGAGCGACCTATGAGGAAGTCGCCCGCGCCGGCGGCGGGATCGTCTCTTCGGTCAAGGCGACGAACGCACTCTCGGTGCAGGAACTCGTTGCCGCCACACTGCCGCGTCTGGACGCGCTGATTGGAGAAGGCGTCTCGACCGTTGAGATAAAATCCGGTTACGGGCTGTCCATCGAAGGTGAATTGAACATGCTTCGTGCCGCCCGCGCACTGGAAGAGGTGCGACCGGTGCGCATTCTCACCTCGTATCTTGCCGCCCATGCAACGCCCGTCGAATACAGGGGGCGCAACGGCGACTACATCACGGAGGTCGTGCTGCCGGGCATGGACGAGGCATATGCCGCAGGCCTGATCGATGCGGTCGATGGCTTTTGTGAGGGGATCGCTTTTTCGGTGGATGAAATGCGCCGTGTTTTCGACCACGCCAAACGACTGGGAATTCCGGTCAAGCTGCATGCGGAACAGCTTTCAGAGCTTGGTGGTGCGCAGATGGCGGCGTCCTATGGGGCGCTCTCTGCTGATCACCTTGAATATCTGACCTCCGAAGGTGCCGCTGCAATGGCGCGGGCAGGCACGGTTGCAGTCCTTTTGCCAGGCGCGTTTTATGCATTGAATGAAACCCGCAAGCCACCGGTTCAGGCGTTGCGCGATGCCGGCACAAAAATCGCGGTCGCGACCGATTGTAATCCCGGCACCTCGCCGCTGACCTCTTTACTGCTCGCCATGAACATGTCCGCCACCCTGTTCGGGCTGACCGTCGATGAATGTATTGCCGGCGCGACACGAGAAGCCGCACGGGCACTCGGCATCTTGTCGAAGACAGGAACGCTTGAGGTGGGCAAGTCGGCGGACCTTGCCATCTGGGACATCCAGCGTCCCGCCGAACTTGTCTACCGCATCGGCTTCAATCCGCTCCATGCCCGCATCTTCAAGGGCCACAAGGTGACAGAATGACGATCTTACTTCATCCCGGGCAGGTTCCGCTCGCCGACCTCGAAACCATCTATTGGAACAACGGTTCGGCCGTGCTCGATCGATCCTTCGATGCAGGGATCGAGAAAGCTGCCAAGCGCATCGCAGAAATTGCCGCGGGTAACGCCCCGGTCTACGGCATCAATACCGGCTTCGGCAAGCTTGCCTCGATCAGGATCGACAGCACCGACGTTGCAATGTTGCAGCGCAACCTCATCCTTTCACATTGCTGCGGCGTTGGTGCTCCCTTGCCCGAGAACGTCGTGCGCCTGATTATGTCGCTGAAGTTGATTTCACTTGGTCGTGGTGCATCCGGTGTGCGCCTTGATCTCGTCCGGTTGATCGAGGGCATGCTTGAAAAGGGCGTGATCCCGCTTATTCCGGAAAAGGGGTCGGTTGGTGCTTCGGGGGATCTTGCCCCGCTTGCGCATATGGCGGCGGCGATGATGGGAGAGGGCGAAGCGTTTCTGTGCGGCGTTCGCATGACATCATCAGAAGCCTTGTCGAAGGCGGGTCTCAAGCCCGTTATGCTGGCGGCCAAGGAGGGTCTGGCGCTCATCAATGGCACACAGGCATCGACGGCCCTGGCTTTGGCTGGTCTCTTCCGCACACATCGCGCGGCGAAAACGGCTCTTGTCACCGGCGCACTTTCGACTGACGCGGCGATGGGTTCCTCCGCGCCGTTTCATCCCGACATTCATACTCTGCGTGGTCACAAGGGGCAGATCGATGCTGGTGCGGCTCTGCGCAAACTTCTCGCGGGATCAAAGATCCGGGAAAGCCATATCGACGGTGATGAACGCGTGCAGGATCCCTATTGCATTCGTTGTCAGCCGCAGGTCGATGGCGCCTGCCTCGACTTGTTGCGTCAGGTTGCGCGAACGCTGGAAATCGAGGCCAATGCGGTCACCGACAACCCGCTGGTGCTGTCCGACGACGAGGTGGTGTCCGGCGGGAACTTTCATGCCGAGCCGGTGGCATTCGCGGCAGACCAGACCGCGCTGGCGATATGCGAGATCGGCGCCATTGCCCAGCGTCGTATCGCACTTCTCGTCGATCCCGCCTTATCCTACGGATTGCCTGCTTTTCTCTCGAAGAAACCGGGATTGAATTCCGGCTTGATGATCGCCGAGGTGACCTCTGCTGCATTGATGAGTGAGAACAAGCAGATGTCTCATCCAGCCTCGGTGGACTCCACACCGACCTCGGCCAATCAGGAAGACCATGTGTCCATGGCATGCCATGGCGCACGCCGACTGTTGGCGATGACGGATAACCTGTTCGCCATCCTTGGTATCGAGGCGCTGGCCGCCGTTCAGGGAATAGAGCTGCGCGGCCCGCTTTCGACAAGTCCGGAGCTGCAGAAAACAGTTGCGGTTCTGCGTGCCTCTGTGCCGACGCTGGAGGACGACCGGTACCTGGCGCCCGACCTTCAGGCGGCGAGCGAACTGGTTGCGTCCGGTGCTTTGGCCGGGTCCATTTCGCCCGGCATCCTTCCGGTGCTGGAGGTTGACCACGGGTCTTGTCAACGCCACGCAGGGTTCTGGCCCCTGCGTCTGAATTCAGGAACAAGTGGGAGGAAAGTCATGAACAATCCGCGTCACAACATCCGCGAGGTGCGCGCACCGCGCGGCAGTGAGCTCAATGCCAAGAGCTGGATGACGGAAGCGCCGTTGCGCATGCTGATGAACAATCTCGACCCGGATGTCGCGGAAAACCCGCACGAACTGGTCGTCTACGGCGGGATTGGCCGTGCCGCCCGCACTTGGGATGATTTCGATCGCATCGTCGGCACGCTGAAGACCCTCGGCGACGATGAAACGCTGCTCGTGCAATCGGGCAAACCGGTCGGCGTATTTCGGACCCATAAAGATGCGCCGCGTGTGCTGATCGCCAATTCCAATCTGGTTCCGCATTGGGCCACCTGGGACCATTTCAATGAATTGGATAAACGAGGTCTCGCCATGTATGGCCAGATGACTGCCGGTTCGTGGATTTATATCGGCACGCAGGGCATCGTGCAGGGCACCTATGAGACCTTTGTCGAGGCTGGTCGCCAGCATTATGGCGGCAATCTCAAGGGCAGGTGGATCCTGACCGGCGGTCTCGGGGGCATGGGCGGCGCCCAGCCGCTTGCTGCAGTCATGGCCGGCGCCTGTTGCCTGGCCGTCGAATGCGATGAAACCCGCATCGATTTTCGCCTGCGCACCCGTTATGTCGATGCCAAGGCCAGGACGCTCGATGAAGCGCTGGCGATGATCGCCGAGTGGACAGCGAAGGGTGAGGCCAAATCGGTTGGCCTGCTCGGCAATGCCGCCGAAATATTTCCGGACCTAGTCAACCGCATGCAGGCGGGCGGCCCGCGCCCCGATATCGTCACCGACCAGACCTCGGCGCATGATCCGCGCAACGGTTACCTGCCGGTAGGCTGGACAGTAGAGGAGGCCAAAGCCAAGCGTGAGTGCGATCCGAAATCGGTAGAAATCGCGGCGCGCGCTTCGATGAGAGCCCATGTCGAAGCCATGGTTGCCTTCTGGGATGCCGGTGTGCCGACGCTTGATTACGGCAACAATATCCGTCAGGTCGCCAAGGACGAAGGTTTTGAAAACGCCTTTGCCTTCCCCGGTTTCGTACCGGCCTATATCCGCCCGCTCTTCTGCCGCGGCATCGGACCGTTCCGCTGGGCAGCCCTCTCCGGCGATCCGGAGGATATCTACAGAACCGACGCAAAGGTGAAGGAACTGCTGCCTGACAACAAGCACCTACACAACTGGCTGGACATGGCTCGCGAACGCATTGCCTTCCAAGGTTTGCCCGCCCGCATTTGCTGGGTAGGTCTCGGTGATCGCCACAAGCTCGGCCTCGCCTTCAACGAAATGGTGCGCAATGGCGAGCTTTCCGCTCCGATCGTCATCGGTCGCGACCATCTTGATAGCGGTTCCGTCGCCTCACCCAACCGGGAGACGGAGGCGATGAGGGACGGTTCGGATGCCGTGTCCGACTGGCCGCTGCTCAACGCACTGCTCAATACCGCATCGGGCGCCACATGGGTGTCGTTGCATCACGGCGGCGGTGTCGGCATGGGTTTCTCGCAGCATTCCGGCATGGTGATCTGTGCCGACGGTTCGCAAGATGCCGATCGCCGGCTGGAACGTGTGCTGTGGAACGATCCGGCCACCGGCGTCATGCGCCATGCCGATGCGGGTTATGACATAGCGCTCGATTGCGCGAAGGAAAAAGGCCTGCGACTTCCCGGCATTCTGGGAAACTGAGCCATATGCAAGTCCTGCGCTCGTCGCACTGCAGACGCATGCCGTGGAAAAGCGGCAAGGAGGAAACGACGGAGATCGCCGTTTTCCCTCCCGATGCATCGATCGATGATTTCGACTGGCGTATCAGCATGGCGACAGTTGCGCCGGACGATCCGTTCCCTCGCTCTCCACGGAAGGGCGCTCGCCTGTAGACGTTCTGCCGAGAACTGCGCCGCATGCGTACCCTGCAGATATATCGGCGTCCGCTCACATTCTTGGCTCCACACTTGGGTGACCAGACCTATTTCAAGCCAATTGTGGTCGCGCGTGGCTGCCTCCTTTCCGGGCGAAAATGAAATATACCAAGGTGCAAACAGCGCATTTATTGGGCATGATAATGAGATGATGTAAAAATAGACATTTATCAAAAAACTGCTTGACGATCTCAATCAAATTATAGTTGACTACCTCAATCAAATGACTGGGGCGTCGGATGGATGAGACGGTTAAAAATGGCGGTTCGGAATGGCCTGGCGAAGGGTTGGTTGTTTCGCCTGAAACCATCGACCTTGACGTTTTGCACGACACGTTCAGCTACTTCATCCGTGACATCAACATTGCCGTCAGCCGAGATTGGGATGCGCGGATTGCCGACATGGAGGACATTCGCGGCACGGGCAAGGTTACCGCGCTTTTCATGATCGCCAACTATCCCGGCATTCACCCGTCCGCGATTGCCCAGATCAATCTGCGCGATCGCGCCGAGGTGGCCCGGACTTTGAACGGGCTGGAGAAGGCGGGTCTCATTCACCGCAAAACCGGGCGCAAGGATTCCCGTTCATGGTCTCTCTTCCTGACGGAAGAAGGTGAGAAATGCGTGGTGGAACTGCGCAAGCGCATTCAGGAATCTCGTAAATTCCTCTGCGATATCTCCGATGACGAATACGAGCAGGCGATGAATGTGCTGCGCCGGATCTATTGGCGTCTCGTCATGGCGCCGCATCCGGTGGGAGAGCGCTGATGGAGGACAGGGTCGCACTCATTAGCGGCGCCGGTCGCGGAATAGGCAGAGCTATCGCCGAGCGCCTGGTTGCTGACGGGTGGAAACTGTCGCTCGGTCTTCGGCAGCCGCAAGAGCACTGGCATGGGAATGCCGCGATACACACGCATGCCTACGACGCCCTAAAAGGCGGCGAGGCGCAATGGGTTGATAAGGCACTGGCACGTTTTGGCCGCATCGATGCGGTTATTGCCAATGCCGGGATCATGATCGCCAAATCCGTTGTCGAGATAGATGACGAGGATCTGGATGCCATGTGGGCGGTGAATGTCAGGGCGCCGCAGCGTTTGGCGAAGGCTGCATTTCCTGCCTTGTCGGTGTCCGGTCGTGGCCGCATTGCCATCATCGCATCACTATCCGGAAAGCGCGTGGCTTCGGTCGATTCCTCTGCCTATGCGCTGACCAAGCACGCGGCTGTGGCGCTGGCTCACGGATTGCGCCAAGCGGGCTTTGAAAAGGGCATCCGCACCACCGCCATCTGCCCGGGTTTCGTGGCGACCGATATGGGGCTGGCGCTCGCCGCGGAGAATGCCGATGCGATGACGCGCCCGGAAGAAGTCGCCGACATCGTTGCTTATGCCATCAACCTGCCGAACCGCGCGAGCGTTGCGGAAATGACCGTCAACTGGCGGGCCGAACAACTTTATTGAGGAGATTAGGGCGCCTTGCCGGGCGCAACGAACTCGACCGCGCTGCGGTCGCAGATTGAAAAAAGAAGTCGGAGAAGGCGCGTCCTTACAACCGGCCATCAGGGGCAAGCCCCTGTTTAGGGAGTCATAAGTACCTGCCCGGCCAACCGGGCAAGGATTGCATCGTTCGAAATTTATGAACGCCAACAATTCTGATAATAAGGGGAACAAAAATGACCACCAGAAACAATGACTTCCATGCCAGCCGGCGCCAGGTTCTGGCCATGCTCGGAATCGGTGCCGCCGGAACGGCCCTGTCCACCATGCTCGGGCCGGGCATCGTGAGGGCTCAGGAAGCCCCAAAGGGCCAACTCGTGCTCGGCTTCTCTCAGGAGCCGACCGTTTTCAATCCCCATCTTCTCCATATCGAGGTTGATGAAGGTGTCTATTTTGCCCTTTTCGACCCTCTTTTCGGTGTCGATGAAAAAGGCGAATTTTTCCCGTGCCTTGCCGCCGAAGTACCGACGGTCGCCAATGGCGGCGTCTCCGAAGACGGGCTGAAATGGAAGGTCAAGCTGCGCGAAGGTGTGACCTGGCATGATGGCAAGCCGTTTACGGCGGAAGATGTGAAGTTAACGATCGAGCTTCTGGTCAATCCGAAATTCAACAGCTGGCGCCACACCGGCCATGAACTGGTCCGCGACATGACGGTGGTTTCGCCGACCGAACTGACCTGGACGATGGAAAAGCCATACGCGCCCTATGCGTCGATCCTGGCGTCCACCTTCATCGTGCCGAAGCATGCTTTCGACGGGCAGGCCGACCTCAACAACACGCCGTTCAACAATGCTCCGATCGGCACCGGTCCCTACAAATGGACAAAGCGCGTCGCCGGCGATTACATCGAAATGGCCGCCAATACCGGATATTACGGCGATGGTCCCTATGTCGAGCGTCTGGTCGTCAAATACATTCCGGACCTGACGGTCATGTATACCCAGTTCAAGACCGGCGACCTCGATGTCGTTGGCCTTCAAGGCATCAGCGCCGATCATTATGAGGAAGCGTCGGGCCTTGCCGACCGCGAGGTGGTGAAGGCACCGGGAAGCCCGATCGAGACCTTCTCGTTGAACCTCGCCCTGCCGGTGTTCCAGGACAAGGCCGTGCGTCAGGCGCTCTATATGGCCGTCGATAAGGCGTCGATCATCGATGCGCTTTATTTCGGTCTGCCGGTGGCGACCGAAAGCTACATGCCGCAACAGGCTTTTCATTACAATGCCGACCTGCCCAAGCACGAGTTCAACATCGAAAAGGCGAGTGCGCTTCTGGAAGAGGCAGGATGGAAGCTCGGCAGCGACGGTGTCCGCGCCAAGGACGGTCTGCGCCTGTCGTTCGAAAACTCGACGACGTCCGGCAACCATCTGCGTGAACAGATGCAGCAGTTTCTACAGCAGACCTTTGCCCAGATCGGTGCGGAGATGACGATCCGCAATCTGCCGCCGGCGGTCATGTGGGGCGACCACTGGATGATGTCGCAGTTCCAGAGTGCGATCGCCGGCATCGTCTTCCTGACGGGTGGCGATCCCGACACGTCGGATTACTTCAGTTCGAAGTCGATCGCGGCACAGGGCGGGGCAGGGCAGAACACCTGGCAGTGGAAGAATGAGGAAGTCGACAAGCTGCTTGCCGAAGGCGCTTCCATCTTCGTGCCGGAAGAGCGGAAGAAGGCCTATGCCAGGATCCAGGAACTGGCGCGCGACGAACTGCCCTTCCTGCCGCTGCACCAGTTCACCGATCTGCGCGGCTACAAAAAAGGCTTTGCCGGATATGTCGCCAACGTCAACGTGCGCATCGACAGCTGGAACGTCAACAGCTGGCGCTGGAGCTGATTGACCGGGCCGGGCCTTCGGGCCCGGCTACCTCCCCACATGACCGCGACGACGGAGATGCGAAATGCTGCGCTTTCTGCTTGGCAGATTGGGGCAAAGCCTTGTCCTGTTCCTGATTGTTTCCCTGATCGGCTTCTGCGTGCTGATGCTGGCACCGGGAGGCCCGATGTCGAAATTTGCGCTGACGCCGGGTATCAGCAAGGCGGATCTCGATCGCATTGCCCATGAAATGGGTCTCGATCGGCCGATCTTCATCCAGTATGCCGACTGGCTCTGGGGGCTGGTGCGCGGTGACTGGGGCAATTCGTTCCGGGACGGGCGACCGGTTCTCTCGATCATCGGCGGCCATATGTTCGCCACGCTGCTTCTGATGGGAACATCGACGGCGATTGCCATCGGTCTCGGTGTGTGGATCGGCATGAAGAGCGCGATCAAGCGTTATTCGGTGTTCGACTATTCGATGACGATTGCGACCATGGTCGCGCTTTCCATCCCGACATTCTGGTTCGGCCTCGTCGCTATCTACATCTTTTCGCTCAATCTCGGCTGGTTCCCGGCCGGCAACATGTACACGATCGGCGACCAGTCGTTTCTCGATTACGTGCATCACCTGATCCTGCCATCCATGGTGCTGGCGCTCGTCAATATCGCCATCTGGAGCCGCTACATGCGCTCCTCCATGCTGGAGGCGATCGGGCAGGAGTTTGTCAAAACGGCGCGGGCCAAGGGTGTTCCGACAAGAACCATCATGCGCCGCCATGTCGCCCGCAATGCACTCCTGCCGATGATCACGCTGGCCGGCATGCAGATCCCGCAATTGCTGGGCGGAGCGCTGGTCGCCGAAACCGTCTTCACCTGGCCGGGCATGGGGCGGCTGTTCCTCGATAGTCTCGGTTACAGCGACTACCCGGTGATCATGGGCCTGCTGATGTTTTCCGCGATCCTCACAGTTATCGGCAGCCTGCTGGCAGATCTCTGCTCAGCTTTTGTCGATCCCCGTATCCGGCTGGCATGAGGAGACAAACAATGGCAACCGCAGATCTCATCCTTCCGCCGCGTCCGCGCAACCGTGTCGTCGCACGTTTCATGCGCCACAAGCTGGCCGTCATCGGTTTCTTTATCGTCACGATACTCATCCTCGCCAGTATCGTCGGACCATGGCTCATTCCCTATGATCAGCTTTATATCGATCTGCGCGCCCGCAACGCTCCGCCCCTGACCGGCGCCCATATCTTTGGGACAGACCCGCTCGGACGCGATGTCGCGGCACGTTTGTTGATGGCCGGCAGGGTGTCACTCACTGCCGGCGTGGCAGCCATGCTGATCTCCACCGTGATCGGTGTGCTGGTCGGAACCGTGTCCGGTTATTACGGCGGGCGTATCGGTGCCGTGCTGATGCGCATCGTCGATGGCTTTCTCGCCTTCCCGAGCGTCTTCCTGATGCTGACACTTGCCTCCTTCATCAAGCCGAGCCCGCTGATGATCACCGTCATCATCGCGATCACCAGCTGGATGCAGGTCGCCCGCGTGGTCGATGCGGAAGTCCGCTCGCTCAGAAACCGCGAATTCGTGCTGGCGGCAACCATGCTGGGTCTTGCGCCAAACCGCGTCATGTTCCGGGAAATCCTGCCCAATGTTATGGGGCCGATCATCGTTTCGGCGAACCTGACAATCGCGAACGCCATCCTGCTGGAAGCCTATATCTCCTTCTTGGGTTACGGCATCCAGCCGCCGCTTCCCTCCTGGGGCAACATGCTCAACGGGGCCCAGCAATATCTCGACAAGGCGCCCTGGCTTGCCATCGTGCCGGGCATGGCGATCACGCTTGCCGTGACCGGGTTTAATTTCGTCGGCGACGGGCTGCGTGACGCGCTCGATGTCCACGGCGACGGAAAGTGAGGCAGCCATGACCCCTGTTTTGACCGTAACCGACCTGACCGTCAGCCTGCCGCTGGTCGCCGATCGCCCCCATGCCGTCCAGAACATATCCTTCACGCTGGAGGCCGGAGAAATCCTCTGCATCGTCGGTGAATCCGGGTCCGGAAAATCGGTGACCGCCAATGCGGTGATGGGCCTTCTGCCGCCACCGTTGAAGATCGAAAGCGGTACGATCCGTCTTCATGATCGGGAAATCCAGTCGCTCGGCGAAAAGGAGCGATCGAGTGTCAACGGCCGCGTCGTGTCGATGATCTTTCAGGATCCCCTGTCGGCCCTCAATCCGTTGATGACGGTCGGCCAGCAGATCGAAGAGGTGATGCTGACACATCCGGACGTCGCGCCACCGGATCGCTGGGCGCGTGTCATAGAACTGCTGGATATGGTCGGTCTGCCGAACCCTCCTGCCATGGCGCATCAATATCCGTTCCGGCTTTCCGGCGGTCAGCGCCAGCGCGTGATGATCGCCATGGCGTTGGCGCTCGATCCCGATCTGCTCATCGCCGATGAACCGACCACGGCACTCGACGTGACCACGCAGGCGCAGATCCTCGACATCATCAAGCGCCTGCAAAGGCAGAAGAAGATGGCGGTGATGTTCATCACCCATGATTTCGGCGTGGTGGCCGATATCGCCGACAAGGTGATCGTCATGGAAAAGGGCAGGCTGATCGAGCAGGGGGCGGCGGATGCGGTGCTGCGCGCCCCGCGCGAGCCCTATACCCAGCGCCTGCTGGCCGCCATTCCCACCATGCGCACGGAGCCGCGCAAAGCGGTGCGCGCGGATGCGCCGACGGTTCTCGACGTCAAGGATTTGCGCAAGACCTACAAGACCGGCGGGGGCCTTTTCGGCAAAGCTCGTGTCGTACAGGCGCTTGATGGCGTCAGCCTGACATTGCGCAAGGGTGAGACGATCGGGATCGTGGGTGAATCCGGTTCCGGCAAGTCCACCCTCGGGCGCATGGTGATGAAACTGCTCGATAGCGATGGCGGACAGATCATTCTCGATGGCGAGGACGTTGTGCCGCTGAAGGAAAGCAGCTTTCGGCCCAAGCGACCCTATATCCAGATGGTCTTTCAGGATCCGTTCGCCTCGCTCAACCCGCGCCATTCGATCGAACATTCGCTGATCTGCGGGCCGATGAGTTTTGGCACCTCGCTTGCCGAGGCCAGAGCCAACGCAGTGCGGTTGTTGAAGCGGGTAGGGTTGCCCGAACAGGCGCTTGAACGGTATCCGCACGAATTTTCCGGCGGCCAGCGTCAGCGCATCGGCATTGCCCGCGCGCTGATGTTCAACCCGGTTCTTCTGATTGCCGATGAAGCCGTTTCGGCCCTTGACGTTTCCATTCAGGCGCAGGTGCTGCAACTGCTCGACGAGATCCAGCAGGAAACCCGCATCTCGATGATGTTCATCACCCATGATCTGCGCGTTGCCAGCCAGATCTGCGATCGGATCGCGGTGTTGAAGCAGGGACGCCTCGTCGAATTGTCACCTGCCCACGAACTCTTTTCAGCGCCAAAAGACCCGTACACGAAAAGTCTCGTCGAAGCCATTCCGGGGTGGAGCGCCTGATGGTGGCTGGGTGTGAGATTTCCATGAGTTTTTCATCAGCAGATACAGCCGGAAGGATCAGACATGCCAAAATTTTCGCCCTTTGATGCATCCTACTGGTTCGCATCCGCACCACCCGCTCCTGATACCGGACGTCTCGCGGGAGAAAAGAAGGTCGATGTCTGCATCGTCGGTGCCGGCTATACCGGCATGACGACGGCGATCGAGCTGGCAAAAAAAGGCGTTTCGGTCGCGATGCTTGAGCGTGAAGAGGCCGGTTACGGCGGTTCCGGGCGCAATGCCGGACATTGTAGCCCTACCTTCTCCTATTACGAACTGGACAAGGTGCGCGCGCTGGTCGGCCAGCCATTTGCCGAAAGACTGATCCAGCGACAGACCCGCGCTGCCGACAAGGCGGCCGAATATATCAGCCACTACGATATCGATTGCGAATGGGTGCAGAACGGGCTCGTGATCGGTGCCATGCGGCCAGGCCATGTTCCGCATCTTCAGCACAAGACCGACAGTTACAACGCCGTTGGCGCGCGCACTCGCGTTCTCGGTCGCGATGAGGCGATCGCCATCACCGGTTCGCCGCGCATGTATGGCGGTTGGCTGCATGAGGAGGGTGCACATCTTCACCCGCTGAAATATGCCCGCGGCCTTGCCCGCGCCGTCATTTCGGAAGGCGTGTCGCTTTATACCGGTTCACCGGCAACCGGCTGCGAGCGGGTTGGCAACACGTGGAAGGTGAAAAGCAGCAACGGCCATATCATCGCCGACAAGGTGATCTTTGCCACCGGCGCCTATACGGTCGATGGCTGGCCGAAACTTGAAAAAAGTTTCCGCATCCTGCCGGTCTATGTCTGCGCCACCAATCCCCTGTCGGACAAGCTGCGTGAGACCGTTCTGCCACGCAACACCTCGATGATCGACGGTCGCGGCGATTTCTATTGCTACAAATGGTCGGCCGACAATCGCATCATCGCCTCAATGTTCCTCATGGGGCCGCGCGGCCGGGACCTCGACCACACACGCAAGGTGATGACAGACAAGCTGAAATGGCTGCATCCGCAGATCACCGAGGAAATCCGCTGGGATTATCTCTGGTTCGGCGAACTGGACATGCAATACAAAACCGTGCCGCGCCTTTATGGGCTGGCGCCTGGCGTGGTGGCGCTGACCGGCCTCTCCGGCCGAGGTGTGCCGACCGGTACGATGCTGGGCGGCATTCTGGCCGACTGGGCCACCGGTGTTGCCGAACAGGACCTCGATCTGCCAGTCGAACCGCTTCAGGAAGCGCCGTGGTGGATGGATTACGGCCCCAATTACAAGCTGCGCGAGATGCGCTTCGTCGACAATTTCATGAGCAGGCGTGGCGGCGTCGAGCTTCCCCCTCACCATTGATATCCTCCAAAGAAAAAAGGAAGAACAGATGACGATCTATGCAAAGGTCAGCGACGACACAGGCCTCATGGAAGCCGCCAAGGCCGAGGACGGAACCCAGTCCTACCGCAACATGATCTGGGTCGATGAAGGTGATGCCGACATCGCCACCAAGGCGGCCGTCTGGATCGCGCCTCCGGGCACTTACGCCTATCCCGCACGCCCGCTGGCTGAAACCTTTGTCGTCATGGAAGGCGAGGCGGATTGCCAGGTGGCCGGCGGCGAAATCCGCCGCATCGGTGCCGGTGATATCGTCACCATTCCCGTCAACGCGTCGATCTCGCTGACGGTGCTTTCGCCCTTCCGCAAGTTTGCGATGGTCGTGCCCAAGGGCGGCGCGGGCAACGCCTGATTTTTTGCCGGCCGCAGCGCGCAAAGCTGCGGCCGGATCAGGCCTGCGAGGCGATGGGGAGACAAAAGAATGGACAGGTTCGATGTTGCCGTGATCGGCGCCGGTATCAGCGGCTGCGCGACGGCCTATGCGCTGGCAAAAACCGGTGCCAGCGTGGTTCTCATCGATCGTTTTGGTCCGGCGGCCATGGCATCGGGCTGGACGCTTGCCGGTGTGCGGCAATCGGGTCGCGACCCCGCCGAAATGCCGCTCGCCATCGACGCTGTCGCCACCTGGCAGACACTGCATGAAGAACTCGGCAGCCCAACCCACTACACGCGCAAAGGCAATCTGCGGCTTGCCCGCAACGAAGCGGAATATGGGCAGATACGCGACATGGTCGCCGATCAGCAGGCCGCTGGCCTCGACCTTTCATTCCTGCCGGATAATCAGGCCGTGCGCGACATTGCCCCGGCGGTTTCGCCAGAAATTCTGGGGGCATCCTTCTGCCCGAGCGATGGTCACGCCGATCCGCAGGCAGTCAGTGCCGCTTATATGGCGGCGCTCACACGTCTTGGCGTGAAAATGCTCATGGGGGAGAATGTCGAGGCGATCGAAGTATCCGGCGGCAACGTCGCCGGCATCCGGACCGCGAGCCGCCGGTTGTCGGTCGACAGCACTGTCCTGACTGGTGGTGTCCTCGGCAACACATTGCTGGAACCGCTCGGACTTAACGTTCCGATCCGCACGCCCATGGTGGCGGTTATCCGCAGCGTGCCGATCGCCCCGGTGCTCGATCAGGTGATCGGCGTCTGCGGCGGTGACTGGGCAGGTCGCCAGGAAGCGAACGGACGGCTGCGCATCACCAGCGGCATGCTGGATTGGCAAGGAACGATGGAGACAGTGAAGACGGATGCCGGAGAGCGCCCGCTCATCCGCCCGCCACTGTCCAGTCTCGGCGAGATCATCGGCAAGCTCGATGACCTTCTGCCCGGTCTGTCCGAAACGCCGATCGAGCAATCCTGGGCGGGGCTTCTCGACCTGACATCCGATGCCCTGCCGGTGCTCGATCATGCGCCCGGCATTGATGGCCTTGTCGTCGGCATTGGGTTCTCCGGACACGGCTTCTGCCTCGGGCCTGTCACAGGCCAAATTCTTGCCGATCTCGTGACCGGGCGTCTGCCCGCACATGATCTCTCGGCATTCAGGTTCAATCGGTTTGGCGTGCGTAGCCCTCAGGCAAGGCTTGAGCTTCACGGCTAAATCTTAATAACAATCAGAATTTTCAGGAGCTTTTCAAAATGCCCGGTCCCTTTGTCGTTCCGTTTCATGGAGATACGGATCTTCCGCAGAAAGTGGATGTCGTTGTCATCGGCGGCGGCATTATTGGTGCGTCGACGACACTCGAACTGGTCGAGCGCGGTTACAAGGTGGCGCTTTGCGAGAAGGGCGGCATCGGTCATGAGCAATCCAGTCGCAACTGGGGCTGGGTGCGCATTACCCGGCGCGATCCACGCGAAGTGCCGCTGATGGCAGAAGCCCTGCGAATATGGCCGGGCATGAACGAGCGGCTTGGTCGCGACGTCGGCTATAACCGCGCCGGCATCACCTTCACCTGCCTGACCGACAGGGAAGTGGAGGATCACGAGCGCTGGATGATCAATCTCGAAGGGTATCAGCTCGATACCAAAATGCTGACGCCGCGGCAGTTTGCGGAGATGAATCCTGGCTCGAAACTCGATATCAAGGGCGCTCTCTTCACCTCGGTCGATGGCCGCGCCGAACCGCAGAAGGCAGCGCCTGCTATAGCCGAGGCTGCCCGTGATCGTGGCGCCCATGTGATGACGGAATGTGCCGTGCGCGGCATCGATACCAAGGGCGGCAAGGTGTGCGGTGTTTTTACTGAGCGCGGTTACATTGCCTGTGATGCGGCCGTGCTTGCCGGTGGCGCATGGTCAAGCCTGTTTGCCGGCAATGCCGGCATCCGTCTGCCGCAGCTGAGGGTCATCAACTCGGTCATCCGCACAAAACCGCTGGAAGGCGGTCCGGAATCGGCAATCTGGACGAACGGATTTGCCATCCGCAAACGACAGGATGGCGGTTACACTGTTGCCAACGGTTTCGAAAACATCGTCGACATTGTGCCGGACAGCTTTCGTTTCTTCCGCGAGTTCCTGCCGGCATTGGGGCACGAATGGCGCTCGCTGATGTTACGCGGAGGCCTCGGTTTCCTCGATGAGGCGCGTTTGCCACGACGCTGGAAGATGGATGAGGCCTCTCCCTTCGAATATAATCGGGTTCTCGATCCAAAGCCGTCCTTCAGCCTGCAGGACAAGGCATTGGCGAACCTGCGCAAGGCTTTCCCTGTTTTTGAAAAGGCCGAGGTGGCCCAACGTTGGGCCGGCAAGATTGATGTTACGCCCGATGCAATTCCGGTTATCTCAGGCGTTGATCACGTACCGGGATTTTTCATCGCGACGGGCTTTTCCGGCCACGGTTTCGGTATCGGTCCCGCAGCCGGTCGACTGATGGCCGACATTGTTACCGGCGCGCCGCCACTCGTTGACCCGAACAATTTCCGTTTCAGCCGCTTTGACGATGGCACAAAGATTAGAATCATCAGCGGCTTCTAAATTCGTGTGCTCCGAATATGGTTCCCGCGTTCCACCGATGCCAGATGAAGCTTTTCCCGGCTGCATCTTTTCGCCCCTGCCAGAAACGAGAGGGAGAAAAGAAATCGGCGCAGGAGCCAAGCGGGTGCATGTTGATCCGAGAGACTGCGTTGGGAGATAAAAATGATTTCGACCATCTGGCTGTTGATTATACCGCCGCGCATTTGTGTTCGAACTGCAGCTCTTTACAGAGAAATTATCGTCAAACCACTCTAAGTTATCGATATATCAGTCGTTTATGATGCGCGGTGGATGGGCCGAAGGTTCATACCTTTTCAAGAGCCTAACCAATAATCTCGATCCCCTGAAAATTCGTTCATTATCGGTGACAACAATGCAGCTGTTGGATTGCGCAATGGCAGTCACGATTGTGTCCAAGGCACTTCGTGGGCGGCCCGTCGCCTTTCCGTGTGCCATGAGCTGGCCCCAGGCCAAAGCTGCCTTTTCGTCGAACGGAAGGATGCGACCAGCAAAGAGCGAATGCAGCCCTTCGTTGCCGGCAAACCAGGCTTCAAGGGCGGCTCGCTTATTTCCCGCCGGCTTCTCAAGTATTCCTCGGTGTATTTCGGGACAGTGCGCGAAGCGGTTCACAAGTCATCGTCGGCCTGCTCGGCAATCCATGTCATCAGTTATGTCGAAGGCTCTGGTTTGGTGATTTTGCTGATAATGTTGGTGTCGAGAAAATAGGGCATTACAGATCTATCTCGCGACCTTTCCTCACGTGGCTATGTCCAGATCGGCTCCGACCATCGGTGATCGGCGGCAAGCCGGGAGAATTCCCCCTTTTTAGCGGCTCTCCGGCAAGCTGATTGCCGATAACGTCATGGCGGCGGATTAGCTACCAACTGCTAAGCCGCAACTAACGCGACATCTCCGCCCGTACCTTTGGGAGTGCTGAAACTTTACGTTCCCAAAGGCGCCTATGCATTCTTTTGCTTTCCCGACATGTAGACAATGGTGTCGATGGGCGTGTCGTTCATCGATTTCACGTCCAAGTCATCAAAAGCGTCGCGCACCAGATTGGTCAGCGTGTTGCCCGGCGGCATCTCGATAAACAGACGTTCTCCCAGTTCGTAAAGCAGCGTGGTGGAATCGTGCCACAGGACGGGATGGCTGACATTGCCGGCCAGCTCATCGGTCACGGCGTTTGCGTCGCGAAGAAGGCGCGCCGTGCGGTTGCCGACGTAATTGATTTTAGGTGCGCGGATGTCGTATTGCGTGATGGCTTTGGAAAGCGCCGTTGAAACAGGTGCCAGAAGCGGGCAATGCGACGGCACACTTACGTCCAGCCGCTGGGCACGTCTTGCGCCCTCGTCCTTTGCCAGCGTGATGAGCCGTTCCAGCGCCGAGCTGGCCCCGGTCACGACGATTTCGGCCGCCGCGTTGAAGTTCGCCAGATAAAGCGGTTCGTTGGCGCCTTCGGCAAGTTTTACCAATTGCTCAAGCCGCGCTTGGCGAAGCCCCCCGAAAGCTGCCATTCCATAGCCTGTCGGATAGCTGCACTCCATCAGCGTCGCCCGCATCTTGACCAGCGCCAGCGCATCCGCAAAGTCGATGGCGTCAGCGGCAACCGCGGCACCGAACGAGCCGATCGATATGCCGGCAACGCCGTCGGGCAATACGCCTCGGTATATGAGGGCCCGGGCACAGGCCGTGCCAGCAATCAGCAGGCCGAGTTGCACATTGACCGTGGACTTGAGCGACTCCTCGCTATCGAGGCTGAGCGGATCGGCCTTCAATGCTTCGGCGGCTTCCTGGAGCGTTTCGGAAACGCCATCCACGTCGGGCAGGGCATGCAGGAAACCGGCTGTCTGTACGCCCTGGCCGGGAAAGAAAAATGTTGTCATCGTGCTATTCCTTTGACCATGGCGTTGCGAGAAGTTTCGGGCCGGTGGCCGTGCGAACGACGACCGGGCCGGCAGTATCGGCAAATTCGATAAGGGCGGTGGCGCCGGCGGGTGTTTCCAGAAGCATGTCGCAGCGCGCGCCGAAACGGGTCGTGAGGGCGAGAAGGCTGCGGGCGTCTTCCTTTCTGATCGGCGTGTCGGCACGAAAAATGAGGTCGAGATCGCTGCTCGGCTTTGCTGTCGGTCTCCCGCTTGCCAGTTCAAAACCGACACTGCCCGTCGGACCCCATCGCAAGCCGGCTGGCGGCAACTGCCGCGTCAGTTCTCGCAGGGCCGCAAGCGCGGAAATCATTGCAAGCCTTTCGGTCGGCAGCCGGCCGATACGGCGAACGAGCGCTTCGGGTTCGAGCCGTTCGATGATGGCGGCTCGGTCCAACCAACCGCCCCAGCGCTGATGTCTTTCCTCTCCCCGGATGCCGATCGGCAGCAGTTTGTCGCGCTCGTCGGCCCGTCTGATCACGGCAAAGGCCGCAGCCGCCTGCTGCCCCGCCCACCATCCCGGCACCTCCTGCGCCTTCAGCGCCGAAGGGTCGAAACGGACGATATCATGGGGTCTGAAAGCGGCTGCGGAGACGTTCATGGGATCACCCTCAGTTCGGGGCCATAAAGGCGATGGCAATGGCAAGTGTCACAATGCTGAGCAGCGACGAGGCGACCAGCGTCGACCCGGCGACAGCCGGGCGCGAGCCATAACCGGCGCCGAAGACGAGGCCGAAAAAGCCTGCCGGGATGGCCACCAGAAGCACGACCTGACCGGCAAGCGGTTCAGGAACATGCAGTGCCTTGACGACGGCCAGCGCGATCAGCGGCTGGATGATGTTTTTCAGCGCGGCGCCGAGAACGACGTTGCCGGTGATGCGGATCGGCTGTGCGGAAAGGATCAGCCCCGTGAGGAACAGGCCCATGCCGGCGGTTGCCGCACCGATGACGCCAAGCGACTTGTCGACCAGCGGCGGCATGTGAATGCCAAGAAGGGCAAGGATGACGGCCAGAAGCGGCGCAATGAAGATCGGTTTGGAGACAGACTTGCGCAGCGCACCGAGAAAACGGGCAATGCCTGACTTGCCGGCGCCATCCTGCTTCGACAGTTCCAAGAGGGTCAATGTCAGTGGCGAGATGGTGACCGAACCAGTTGCAATCGCAACGGCCACCGGAAGCGCCGCATCGCCACCATAAACGCTGACGAGAAGCGGCAGGCCGATGGAGGCGAAGTTCGGGAAGGCGACGGTCAATGTCTGGACGGCGCCATCCGCCTGAGACATCTTCAAGACCTTGTACTGAACGACCGCCATGAAGATGAAGACGGCGAGCAGTGCGATGGCGAGTACGAGCATCAGCGATGCGTTCTGGACGATGACCTCACGCGATGTCCGCGCAATGGCCGTAAACAATGCAGCCGGCAAGGCAAACATCATCAGCGTGTGGTTCAACGAAGCGATGTTGGTGTTGTCGACGATACGTCTTTTGCCGGCAAAATAGCCGAGCAGCATGACGAAAAAGACCGGCACAAGCGCCGAGGCTATGATCATGGACATAGCAATACCCTTTCCCTGACCGCCGGGTTACCCCGCGGTAGATTGATTGATGTGAGGAAAAATTCTTAAAAAACAGGACCTTCTGCCGATGGCCGGAAAAATTGACCGGGCAGGACGGCCGGCACCCCGGCGTTATCCTCAGGAGTGCCGCCCCTCATCGGTTTAGACGGCGTCAGCCCACTGGGCCGCGAGCCGTTTGCGAACCTCTATCGAAGCTGCGCGGAAATTCTGCGCCGCCGCGGATGTCAGGCGATTGCTGAGATCGCGTTTGCCGCTCTGGCGAACATCGGCGACGCAGGCCGCCAGCACGTCGCGGACCTTGCCGATATCGGCTGCCGATGGCTGGCCGGCATCAACACCGGTGATCAGCCCGTGCAGCATGCCAAGCTTGGCATAGTTGCGGATGTCGTAGGACATCGGCGGCACCTTCTCGCCCATTTCGTCGAGTTCGGAAACTGGACGGCGGGTGATGCGGGCTGCGGCCTGCCTGCCCATGGCATGGACCAGCACATCCTTGTCGTCGAGGGCAACGATGCAGTTGGCCTGATAACCCTGTGCCAAGAAGGCACCGGACATGGCCTTGCCGACGAGCAGCGAAATGACCGGGTGGCCGGCAAGACGCGCCTGAGCGTAGGCATCGGCGGCGGCCGCGCAGGCCAGCTGGATGCCCAGCATTTCCTCACGGCGGCCATAGGCCTGGCTCGTCACATCGACGACGGCAACGATTGGCCGGGGTGTGCCATTCCTGTCGGCGGCGATGGTTTCGCGCACCAGCTTGGCGAGAATCCAGCCCTGTTCGAGGCCGACTTCGCCGTTGCGGGCACGCGGAAAGCGGTTGTCGGGATCCGGCACCACGGCGATGAAACGGGCGGTGTCTTTACCCAGAGGCGCATCGGCATAAAGAACCGAAGGCTTTCCAAAGGCGGCTTCGCCATCGGTATTGGTCAGTTGGCCGAGCCACAGGCGGCCACGGCTGAGAGGAGCGTTGCTCATTTCGTTTCTCCTTTTCCCCATGCGGCACGCAGAGCCAGAGGCTCGGCAGGACCGGCGGGATCAAAAGCTTCAAGCTTGGCCAGGTATTCCTCGACACAAGCGCTGCGCGGCTGCTCAACGACACCCTGACGGAAGGCGGCACGAACCGCCTTGGCAATGGCGTCCGCATCGTCTTCGACCAGCGTATCGGCCTGACCGATTGCATAACGTTGCTCGCCGCCGATCAGGCTCCAGATCAGCTTCTTGTCGGAAGCATCCAGTTCCTGAATACCGGCTTCCTGCTCGATCACTTCCGGGCCGTTCATGCCGATACGGCCCTGCCGGGTGACGATCAGATGGCTGCACAGCGAGGCCGCAAGCGACATGCCGCCGAAGCAGCCGACCATGCCGGCAACGACGCCGACGACCGGCACATGTGAGCGCAGAGCGACGATCGCCGCATGGATTTCAGCAATCACCGCGAGGCCAAGATTGGCTTCCTGCAGACGCACGCCGCCAGTTTCGAACAGGATGACCGGCTGGATCGGGATACCGTTTTCATGATCCTTCAGCGCCTGCTCGAGCGCACCGGCGATCTTGGCGCCGGCGACTTCACCCATGCTGCCGCCCTGAAAGGCGCTTTCGATGGAGGCGATGATGGCGGGCTTGCCGTCGATCTTGCCCTTGAGGAGAACGACACCGTCATCGGCCTGGGTAACGATGCCCTGCTGCGGCAGCCAGGGCGAGGTCAGGCGATCGAACGGGCCAAGCAGGACACGGCCGGTTCCCTCATCAAGGATCGAGGAGGCGCGTTTTGCAGCACTCAGTTCTATGAAGCTCTTGCGGGAAAGGAACTGCTCCCAGTCGGGGCGCGATTGTTGGGCGTTGCTCATTTCGAGGCCTCCACAGCTTGGCGCATACGCAGGGCGACCATGCCGGGCGTCGCGCCGAAATCATTGATCTCAATGGATGCTGCACCGTCGAACTCGGTGAAGAACCGGTCGATGACATTCTTCCAGATCTGGGCATAGCCATTGACACTGGTGGTCACCACGACATGCGCCACACCATCTTTCGAAGGTTCGATCAGAACCTCCAGATCACCGGAGCCGACGACGCCGACATGTACCTTTCCGGCAAAGGCGGATTTCGCGGCCGGATAATCGTATTTCAGGATTTCCATAGGAATATCTCCATCAGTTGCGGGTTGGCGCAGCAGCGCTGGCAACCCGATCGAGGAAAAGAGTGGCCGCCAGCATATCGGCGGCCCCTCCCGGAGAGGCGTTGAACGCCATCAGTTCGTCATGCAGGCGCAGGAGCCTGGACATGCCAGCTTCGCTCGCACTTCCGCCGAGGCCGAGCACACGGCCAGCACCGGCTTTTGCCAGATCGAGCGCCGGCTTGCCGCCCCTGTGCAGCAGGCAGGTGTCGTCGAGGCTGGCCATGATCGCCATCAGCGCATCGAGGCGGGCAAATTGCTCACCCACGCCGTTACGCCGAGCCTGCCGCAAGGCCGGCAATCCGACGTCGGCAACATGGGGAAAGCCCAATGCCGCCTCGCCGCGTGCGCCCGGCACGCCATAGCTCGCTGCCACCCTCTGCCCATGTGAGGGAGCCGAGGGGATGAAGCGGTCCGGCAGGCGTGAAATCCTGCCGGCCAGAGCGGCGATATCGCTGGCACGGTTGCGGGGGCGCATGACAGCGGCCGCAAGCAGAAGGCCGACCGCCCAGATGGCGCCCCGGTGGGCATTGCTGCCACCGGTGGCCGCCATCATCGCCGGTTCGCCGGCGCGACCGATGGCCGCCAGATCCTCACGCAACGAACGATCCGGCACTCGGCCCTCGGCGCAAAGCGCCATGGCAAGGAAGGTCGGATGCAGCGACCGCGCGGAGCGGCACATGCTGTCGAGCGTCAGGTCGTCATGGGCACCGGAACCCCGGCTGTCGACGAGAGCGGGCTTGGGGCCAAGCTCGACCTCGTCGATCAGCGCCTCGACGGCCCGGTCGGCGAGCCATATGGCTCTCGGGCTGTTGAGCGGGGCGGGCTTGGTGGCATTCGCGCCACCGTGGGCGAAGGCTATCGTCATCACCGTGACCTCCGCTTACCAGCTTCTGAACTGCGGCGGCGGCGTGTAGAGACCTCCGGACCAGGCAACGAGATCATCGATGCTGCGCGCCGCGAGCAGGGACCGGTTGGCCTGATTGCGGCTGACATTCAGGTCCTCGGGAAGGGCGACAATGCCTCTTGCGCGAAGATCGGCGCTCTTTTTCGGGTTGGCCCGGCGCCCGAGTTCGGTTGCACCCGCAATGGCGGCAATCGCCTCGCGGCGTTCCTCGCCATCCACCTTGTAGACGTAGGCGATGCCTTCCTCAGTTACGACATGGGAGACGTCGTCGCCGTAGATCATCACCGGTGCGATCGGCATGCCGCTCTTCTTGCCAACCTCGATGGCATCAAGCGAATCGACAAAAGCCGGTTCCCCGCCTGCCTTGAAGGTTTCGAGTGTCTGCACGACCAGCTTCTTGCCGCGGGCGATCGGCTCGTCCTTGGTCATCAGGCTCAGCCATGCCTCGCTGGAATGGCGACGGCCATGCGGATCGCTACCCATGTTCGGAGCGCCGCCGAAACCGGCCAGACGGCCGAGCGTGACGGTCGAGGAATTGGCGTCGGCATCCATTTGCAGGGTCGAGCCGATGAACAGGTCTACGCCATATTGCCCGGCCAGCTGGCAGAACACGCGGTTGGAACGCAGGCTGCCGTCATTGCCGACAAAGAACACATCGGAACGGGCCCGAATGTAATCTTCCATGCCCACTTCGGAACCGAAGCAGTGGACACTATCGACCCAGCCGCTTTCGATTGCCGGAATCAGCGTCGGATGCGGATTGAGCGTCCAGTTCCTGCAGATCTTGCCCTTGAGGCCGAGCGACGTGGCATAGGTCGGCAGCAGCAGCTCGATGGCTGCCGTGTCGAAACCGATGCCGTGGTTGAGGGCGGTCACGCCGTGACGCTCATAGATGCCACGGATGATCATCATGCCCATGAGGATCTGCAACTCGCCGATATGGCGCGGATCACGGGTGAACAGCGGCTCGACGGCAAACGGCTTGTCGGCTTCTACCACCATGTCCACCCAGGAGGCGGGAATGTCGACACGCGGCAGTTCATCAACGATCTCGTTAACCTGCGCGACCACGATGCCGTGGCGGAATGCCGCCGCTTCAACGATGGCCGGCGTGTCTTCGGTGTTGGCACCAGTGTAAAGATTGCCGTGGCGGTCAGCCTTGACCGCGCAGACAAGCGCCACATTCGGCGTCAGATCGACAAACATGCGGGCGTAGAGCTCAATATAGGTGTAGATCGCGCCGATCTCGAGTTTGCCGTCTTCCAGCAATTGCGCCACCCGCAGGCTTTGCGGCCCGGCGAAGGAAAAATCCAGCTTGCGGCAAATGCCGCGTTCGAACAGGTCCAGATGTTCACGTCGGCTGATCGTGGAAATCAGCAGATGAATGTCGTGAAGCTTGGCAGGATCGGCTTGAACAAGCGATCGGGAGAGGAAGTCGGCCTGTTTCTGGTTGTTGCCTTCCAGCGCGACGCGGTCGCCGGGCTGAATGATGGTTTCCAGCGCCGCGACGATATCACGGGCTTTCAGGATCTTTCCGTCGAGGTACGAAGCCGCGGCCTTCAGCCGTCTCTTCTTTTCATCACGACGGGTGGTCCAGGAGCGCTCCATGGGAGCAAGTGTCTGAATATCCATAATGGCATCCTCGGTCATTGAAGAGGATGAAGCGCGTGCCAACGACGTGTCGAGCCCTTGAGGCGCTGCTTCGTGAACCCGGCCAAACGGCTGGGATGCGTCCAAACGTACTCTTTTTGTGTTTTTATGCAATATCCTTGTATACAATAAATCGATGCACATTTGGTCGCGTCTTGCTTAACGTCGACATTGTAGGTTATCTGCCCGCATAATGAGGGTGGTGACGGGGAAAAGGAGTGGCGACGTGACACGCAAACGCTCGGAACATATTCAGGAAAGCCTGGAGGACGACATCGTTACAGGTCGTATTGCGCCCGGAACACGGTTGGAGGAGGTGGAACTGGCTACCCGCTTCGACACGTCGCGGACCCCGGTGCGGGAGGCGCTCCACAAGCTTGCCGCCGCAGGGCTTATCCAAATCCTGCCGCGCAAGGGTGCAATCGTTCCGCGCGTCGAGCCGCAGACCGTGCTGGAAATGTTCGAGGTTATGGCTGAAATGGAAGCCGCAACCGCCCGGCTCGCCGCCCGGCGGCTGACGGATGTCGATCGCGTCGCGATTGCCGAAACGCTGGAGGACTGTCGCAGCGCCGCTCTCAACGACACGCCCGACGCCTATTATCACCGCAATGAGGAGTTCCATCAGTCGATCTACCGAGCAAGCCACAACCTATATCTGCAGGAGCAATGCAATGCATTGCTGCTCCGGCTTAGCCCTTTTCGGCGCTTACAGTTGCGCCTTCCCAATCGCATCGTCTCCTCGCTGGATGAGCACGAGGCGCTGGTGGCGGCCATTTTTGAAACTCGCCACGACGATGCAGCCCGCATCGCCCGCGATCACGTTCAGGTGCAGGGCAGCGGCTTCAACGATTTCGCGGCCCTGCTGCGCTCTCAGCAACGGGGCTGATACAAGGCGCTTTGAGCAGACAAAAAGGTGATCAGTTGAGGCACGCGATCACGCTAGGTTTCGCACTGAAGCCAATAGCTCAGGGCCATGCAGTCGATTCGGCAGCTTGTCAGCCCCCGTGGTGCTGCCTCCGTATCCCACAATCTCACGGATAAGTTCATGTCGGACTGGAAAGCCGCCCATGCGGATGGCCAAGTCGTCGCCCGCGATCTGTCTAAGGATGTGTTGCCCCATGTCACCATGGATTGGCTCGCCGCCTATTTCACCCCGCCGCAGGCGCTGACACCTGAGATGTCGGCACAACTTGCTCTGTCCAATACCCTGGTGCAGGAGCTGCTGGATGCAGACGAGATCGTAATCTCGACGCCGGCTACAATTACAATATTCCCGCCAGCCTCAAGGCTTGGGTAGATCACATTGTACGCAAGGGGCTTACGCTCGGCTTCGACGGTGCGGGACTGGTAACCGGTAAGAAGGCGACCCTCATCATCGCATCAGGCGGCGCTTACAGCGAAGGCTCCCCGATCGCGCACCGCAATATTGCCCATAATTACAGGAAGCTGATCCTGAATGTCATTGGGATTACCGATGTGTCCGTTATTCACGGCGAAAATGCCAAATCCGTCGACATGGACCAGTCCACGATGCATGATTTCGTAGACAGCTACGCGGCGCAAATCAAACAATTGGCGTTGAGCTAAACACCTGGAAATCACCGTGTGTTTCTCGACTGGACCGGTCTTTAAAGACGAAGGACCGGTCCAGCTTTTCGCATTTCTTTCGTGTTGTCAGGCTGGTTTGTTTCAGATTTCGCATCAAGCAATCTGAACGCTGAAGCCGCCATCAACCATGAATATCGATCCGACAACAAAGCTTGCACGGTCCGATGCGAGGAACGCGACGGTCTCGGCGATCTCACGCGATTCGGCTGAGCGCCCAATGGGCGCAGCCTTTCCGTGGTCGGCCAAAAACTCCCGGCCGTCATCGCGGAAGGTATGGAGCAGGTTGGTGACCACGTCTCCCGAGCCAACCGCATTGACCCTGATGCCATGGGGAGCCATCTCCAGTGCAAACGCCCTGGTCAATTGCGCGACCGCGCCTTTAGAGGTCGCATAGGGTGCAATACCCTCGAACGCGAAGAAGGAGGCGTAGGAGGCGATGTTGACGATGGCCCCCTGTTTGTTGGGAAGCATCGCTCTGGCGGCCTCCCGGGAAAACAGGAAATAGCCGGTAGCATTGATCGCCATGACCTTTTCCCATTCCTCGCGGGTCGTATCGACCACAGACTGGTAGTTGATGTAGCCGGCATTGTTGACGAGGATGTCGAGCTTGCCGAACCGCTCGATGGCGGTAGCGACGGCCTTTTCAGCGCTGCCATCTATCGTCACGTCGGCAACCAGCGGCACGAGGTTGGCGGAAGCCATTCCGTCTACGGACTTGTCCTTATCGACAGCGACCACCATGGCCCCTCGTTCGACAAACAGTTCGGCAACCGCGCGTCCGATACCGCTTGCCGCCCCGGTGACGATCGCCACCTTGCCGAGAACCTCATCTGGACTGTTGTTGTCAGCCATCTGCTTTCTCCAATATATCCTAATTTTCCAGGAAGCGTTGGCGGAAGTTTACCAGGGATAAGCCCCATCGGGCCCGGTGAAACTCCCGGTCGGGCTTTCCATGTCCAACGCGGCGAGGACAAGCGGCCGGGCTCCAACCTCGACACTGTCCGTGCCCTGGAAATCGTTGATGGCGGTTGCTGTGTAGCCTGGGCCAGCCGCCCGAACCTTGATGCCGGAATCCTCAAGTTCGATGGCAAGCGCCATTGTGATCGCATTAAGTGCGGTCTTGGAGGCGGAGTAGGTGACGCCGTACGAAGGCCGAAAAGGGAAACTCGGATCGGCGTTGAGGGTGAGCGATGCTACTCCGCTCGAAACATTCACAATACGTCCAGCGGACGACAGTCGGATCAGGGGTAGCATCGCCTGCGTAACGGCGAGCGCACCGAAAACATTCGTCTCGAAGACAGCGCGGACTTCGTCCACCGGCGCAACACTTGCCACGCTCGCGGCAATGACTTCCTCACCCGATCCATAACGCCCTGATTGGACGATCCCGGCGTTGTTGATCAGGAGGTCGAGACGGCCGAATTCGGCCTTGATGCGCTCGGCAGCATTGGCGATGCTCTGCGCATCTGTCACGTCGAGCTGGATGGCCACTGCGCCATCGCCGATCTCTTCGGCCGCTTTCTGCCCGTTTGCGAAATCACGCGATCCGACGAGCACGGCGTAGCCGTTTTTGACCAGTTCCCTGGCGACCTGCTTCCCAAGTCCTTTGTTGGCCCCGGTTACCAGGGCGGTCATCTTCTCTTGCATTTTTGACATCCTCTGCGCTGCATGCCTTCGCAATGTGCGTGGGCTTGTCTCCACAGAGCTAGTTCGTCTCGAACGTTGCGGAAGGCCGTAACGGGACTAACTTCTATTCCCTGATGGAATAGGCACCGTGAATACGGAGACTTGGCTCCTCATCGATGCACTGCATGATGAAGTCGCTTACGACCCTTACCCGATGCGGGATCCGGCTGCTGCTATAGACCGCATGGAGGGGAAATGGATCGGTAACGAAATTGACGAGCAATTCGATAAGCTCGCCGGAACGAAGATCAGCTTCAAACAGGGTTCGGGCGCTCTGGACGATCCCGAGACCGGCAAGAGCGGCTGCGCGCATGTCAGCAGGACTATTGGCGCTGAACATCCCAGCGCCCGGGGACAGCGTATTCCGCTCGCAATTGGTAAATTGCCAGTCGATGATTGCGGCAAGATATCGGTTCGGCAGGAGATGGTGATCGGCAAGGTCCGAAGGCCTCATCGGCACGCCGTGGCGAGCCAAGTAAGCAGGGCTTGCAACAGTTGCGATCCGCATGGAGCCTATCCGGCGCGCGACGAGTCCGGAGCTGTCAAGGTGGCCGACACGGATGGCGAGATCGAGACCCTCCTGGACCAGGTCGGCATACCGTTCCGAAACGACGAACTCGACGGTGACATCGGGGAAGCGCTGATAGAAATTGGGCAGTTTCGGCACGATCACCATGCTCGTGAGGATCGGCGGGACTGCGACCCGAACGGCACCGCTTGGTCGGTCGTGACTATCGCCCACCCGGCTCTCTGCGTCATCCAGATCGCCCAGGAGGCGAGCGGCGGCCTGATAAAAATCGAGGCCCGTTGATGTCGGTCGCAGCGCACGCGGCGTTCGGATGAGCAATTGTGCGCCAAGCCGACGTTCCAGCGCCGCGATTTGCTTGCTGACTGTCGGCTGCCCAACCCCCAGCTCGCGGGCAGCCTGGGAGAAGCTTCCACTCTCAACGACACGAACAAAGAACTGCAATCCTGCGAGCCTATCCATTCTTGAAGAGAATAGGGCGCACAGGTCTATCGGCTAGCCCGAGGCGATGACTGTCTGGCGCATCGCGTCCATTCTACCTCCGGCTTGAAGCGGACACTGGTGGTCGCAAACATCGGCGGAAATTTTAGGCCTCCGACACGGCGGCACGCATCATGGAGGCGCCGTCACGATCTACTGTAGCAGTCTCACGAAATTACTGGCCGCACGCCCGTCGCGTTCTGCGTCGGCTCCACGACCTCCCTCAACAGCCGCTTTGACGGCAAGGGCGATAGCCTGTCCGCGATACTCGGATGCGAGGGCCGCCCCTCGACCGAACAGATCAGGGTTCAGCGTCCAGGGAAGATAGCCGTATCCGATGCTCCGGCGATCGGTGGAGGAATAGCGCCTCTACGCGCCCCCGGTGCTCATTTCCCCACTCGCAAAGAGGAAGTAGCGCTTCGACGAGCGTCATTCCGAACGGCGTGATCGTGTACTCAACCTTTGGCGGCACTTGCTGATAATCGTGGCGGACTAGCACCTCGGCAAGCACCAGCTCTCGTAGTTGCTGAATGAGCACCTTTTCGCTGATGCCCCTGACCAACCGCTTGAGGTCGCCGAATCGCTTCGGTGCGCCGCGCAGGTGATAGAGGATTAGCGTCTTCCATTTACCGCCCATCACGACCAACGCGACGTCCAACCCGCAATCGGTCTCGTTCATGCGTACCAGATTTTTCATACTTACCTTTTGGTGGGTTCTATCACTATCGACGGTATAACCCATATACTGAACCTCAGATAGAGGAGATCGATATGAACAGGCTCAGGGGCAAGGTTGCGGTAGTTACAGGCGGCAACAGCGGCATCGGACTTGCGAGTGCCAAGCGGTTCGCGGCAGAAGGCGCGCGCGTTTTCATAACCGGTCGTCGACAGGCAGAACTCGATGCGGCGGTGGCCCAGGTGGGGGGCATGGCGCGCGGCGTGCAAGGCGATGTGGCGAAATTGGCTGATCTCGACAGGCTGTACGAAGTCGTACGCGAAGAGGCTGGCCGCATAGATGTACTATTCGCAAATGCGGGAGGCGGCGCGTTTCTTGCGCTCCCTGATGTCACCGAGGAGCATTTCGACCAAGCCTTCAACACGAATGTCAAAGGAACTCTGTTCACGGTGCAAAAGGCGCTGCCGTTGCTCGTGGACGGCGCATCGGTCATTTTGACCGGCTCGACCGCTGCCAGCACGGGGTCACCGGCCTTCAGCGTCTATGGTGCGAGCAAAGCAGCGATCCGCAGCTTTGCTCGCAACTGGATTATGGACCTTGCGCCACGACGAATCCGTGTGAACGTCCTCGTGCCCGGAGCCACTTCGACGCCGGGCTTGCATGGACTTTCCTCGAGCGATGAAGAGGACCGAGCTTTCGTCGCGGCGATGGAGGCGCAAATCCCGCTGGGTCGAATGGGAACAGCAGACGAGATCGCCGCGGCAGCGTTGTTCCTGGCGTCAGACGAAAGCAGCTTCGTTAACGGCAGCGAACTGTTCGCCGATGGCGGACTGGCGCAGGTTTGACAAGCCTGTCTCCTTCGCTCCTCTGCGCAGCTCACTCCCCGTCACAAATCGAATTGTCCGACTTTGAACGCCTTGGTGCTTGTTGCAACTTGGAGAAACTAAAGTGAAGACTTTTCATTACCGTACGAAGTTGAGTGGAGCCGCTGCGCTCATGGCAAGGCCCCTAGCGGGGCGAGCACAATCTCGGGCGTATAGTACCGCCAACAAACGAAGCGGTCGTCAGAGAGCTCTATCGCGTCGCCGAGGCCGATTCCGTGATCTGCCGGATGATACGCGCAGGATTTCCGCCGACCAACGTCATCGGTGGCACGTCCCTGATGACGATGGCGCCGGCGGCCACCACGCTGCCCTGACCGATCGTTACGCCTGGGAGAATCTGTGCGCCAGCACCGATCCAGACATTGTCTTCAATCGTGACAGGATAGGCGTATTCGAGCCCCTTATTCCGGCGTTCTGCATCGAGGGGATGGCCGGCACAGCAGATATGGACGTTTGGCGCGATGAACACGTTGTCACCGATCGTCACCTTCGTGCAATCGAGGATGACGAGGTTCACGTTGGCGTAAAAATTCTCTCCGAGAGAAATGTTGAAACCGTAATCGCAGTGGAAGGGCGCCTCGATAACAAAATTCTCGCCCGTCTTGCCGATCAGCGAACGAAGAATCTCGCGGCGCCTTTCGCCTTGACTGGGCGGCGTGTGATTAAATTCAAACAGGGCGTTCTTTGCAGTATCGCGCTGGGCAAGGACTTCGGGATCGTAGTTCGCGTCGTAGAGCAAGCCAGCGGCCGCCTTTTCCATTTCTTTCATAGGTCTTCCTTTCATTTTAGCGGCATGGCACCGCGAGGGTCACGTGAGGTCGTGGAGGTCTTTTCCGATTGCCGGACCGAGCTGCCATTCAGAGAACCGCACTTCCAGACCCGACCGTTCCGGCGTGCAGCACATGGGGCCAACGAAATACTTGGAAACTTCTGGGAACGGGCAGAGGCGCACCAATGGCCACATCTTGCCGTCGCTGGATGCCTGGATCCTCAATACGCCGTCCTGGACAGTCACGCGCATCCAGAAGTCGGACGGGTTGCCGGTGTATTGTCCCGTTGCCCAATCCGAGGTCTCGTTGGTCAGGACGCTGCCAAGCAGCCCGTACCCGTCTGAGAACTCTAGCCCGGTTTTGACCCAGCGACGATCGTCGATCCTGACCATGAGGCCCGCCTGGTCGTAAAGGTGGTCAAAGCGGGCCTGGATCCGGACTTGTGCGGTAAACCCGTCTGCCGTCTCGAAGGCATAGAAATGACCATTATCGCGGACAAATCCATAATGCGTCTGGCGCCAGAAATCGGTGTTCGGGTCGGTTGTCACCAGAAGTTCATCATTCGTGACGGTGAAAGTCTGTGGCTGGTTATGCCAGTGACCATCTTTGAGTGTTTGCATGTGCGGCTCCTTATCCGGCCTGACTGATGGCGTGCGTGCGCGATTTCGCCGCCGGAGCAACGACGGTGGCGGCGATGACCAGCCCAAGCACGACCAGCATAGCATTACGAAGGCCGTAGCTCTCTCCGATCAACCCGAGCAGCGGCGGCCCGACGAGGAAAGCGATGTAACCCCCAATGGTCACGACCTTCACCCTTCCTGTCGAATTTGCACCGGAGTCACCTGCCGCTGAGATTGCGACCGGGAAACCAAGGGAGGCGCCAATGCCCCAAAGGAAAACCGACAATCCGGCAAGCACAGGATGATGGGAGAAGATTACGAGACCGAGACCGATTGCTCCGAGAAAAGCGCTTGCCCGGATGACAGCGACCCTTCCAAAGCGTTCGAGGAAAAAGCCGCCGGTGAAACGGCCCACAGTCATGGCCGACGCGAAAAACAGAAACACAAGCGATCCTGTTGTCGGAGAGAAACCGTGTTCATCAACCATCAGGATCGGCAGCCAATCATTTGCGGCTCCTTCCGCAAGCGCCATGGCAAGACCGATGACGGCAATCGCGAGCAGTCGGGGATCGCGCCAGAATGCATTGTCATCCGTTGATTGAAGATCAACCGTTTCGCGGGGCGCCCTTGCCTCTCCCGCAGGGATGTGGCGGATAAAATGGAGGATCGCCGGTGTGATAAGGACTGCGACGATAGCAAGGTGCCATTCCACGGGCAGCGCGACTGCATTCGCTATCAGCCCAACGACCGCGCCGCAGACCGTGCCGAGACTGAAACATCCGTGGAGGGCATGCATGAGCGGCCTGCCGGATTGCTTCTCGACCAGCGCCCCATCGATGTTGATTGCGATCTCCGCTAGGCCCATGCCGAGCCCGAACAGGCCAAGGCCGAGGGCAACGATGATGGCTACACCGCCCCAGGTGCCGGCGGCGATCGTAGCGATGCCCGCGGCCACCAGCCACGTGCCGATATTGGCAACGGCTTTCGTCCCCATCTGGCTCACGAGCAAGCCCGACAGCAGGATCCCGGCCATCGAGCCGATCGACAGCCCGAGAAGAACGAAGCCCATTTCTGCTATTGAAGCCCCGATGCGATCTCTGATTGCGGGCGTGCGCGTCACCCAGGATGCCATCGCGACGCCCGGTATGAAGAAAAGCACGAACAGAGTGAAACGCCGTTGGGAAATTGAGGGCATCGCGAACCTTTGATCTGGCATTTTGCGGCGATATATGTACGAGTGTACACAAAGTCAATGATAGGGCGATGGGGCGGGACGTGGAAGCAAACAAGCCTAGCGGGCGGTCGCCGAACGATCCGGAACGCCGGGATCGGATAATCGAGGCGGCCCTTGTAACCATCGCGAAACTGGGCGTTGCTGATACCAGCCATCGTCGCATCGCCGAGGTGGCCGGCGTGCCGTTGGGATCGCTGACCTACTATTTCAAAGGGCTGGATGACATCATTGGTGCGGCTTTCGAACGCCTTGCGGAGCAAGTGTCTGGGCGTTTCACTGCAGTGTTGAGAGGGGCGCGAAACAAGCAGGAGGCAAAATCTGCCATTGTCAGCTTTCTCTCGGAAGTGTCCGAGCGAAAGCACAATGAGATGGTGCTGAGCTACGAGCTCTATGCCTATGCGTCCCGCCGCCCGGCGCTGAAACCCATCATGCTAAGCTGGATGGCTGCAAGTCGAACGGCGCTCGAGGCGCATTTTACACCGGCGCAAGCGCGGGTGCTTGACGCGATGATCGAGGGTGTCACGATTCACAATGCCACCAGCCCTAGTCTTATAGGACGAGAAGAAGTTGAGGATTTGATCGAAAAACTGTCCCAGTGATTTGCTATCTGACTCACGACCCGGTGAGCAGCTTGAAGGCTATTGCCCACATGACGCAAGCAATCACGCCCTCCAACACGCGCCATGCAGTGGGGCGGGCAAAAACCGGGCGCAGCCATCTCGCGCCATATCCCAGCAAGAAGAAGAAAAAGAACGAGCCTGTCACGGCGCCTGCGGCAAACTCGAGCCGTTGATCGGGAAATCGTGTGGAGATGCTGCCGAGAAGCACGACGGTGTCCAGATAGACATGAGGATTGAGCCATGTCAGCGCCAGACACATTGTCATGGTCTTGATGAAGCTAGCGGCCGTGCCATTCACCAGTTCCAAGGCTGCATTGGACCTTAACGCCGACACGAGACTTTTTATCCCGTACCAGATGAGAAAAGCAGCTCCGCCATAGCGCATTACTGGATCAAGCCAGGGCATGATTTCCATCACATGACGAAAGCTTGTGACGCCAACGATGATGAGAATTGCGTCCGAGGCACCACAGGCGAGGCATACGGCGAAGACGTATTCGTTCCGTAAGCCTTGACGCAAAACAAACGCGTTTTGCGCGCCGATCGCCACGATCAGGCTCAGGCCCACGGTCAGGCCCGTAAAATAGGTGGATGCGTTCATTTGAGGGAGTTCCAACGAGGTCTTGAGCTGGTTCACTACGGGCCTTGTTCGAATTAGCCAAATTAAATATCCTTACGGCAATTAAGGTAGGCTAACATGATCGACTATTCGGCCCTTCGCGTACTTCACGCAGTCGTCCTGACTGGGAGTTTCGAAAAGGCGTCCGCCGTTTTGAACGTGACGCCGTCGGCGGTTTCTCAGCGGATCAAACAGCTTGAAGAAAGAGTAGGGGCCGCGCTGGTGGTGCGGGGAAACCCGTGTACTGCGACAGAGCAAGGAGAATGGCTCTGCAGGCATATGGAAAACGTCGGCGTTCTCGAGACCGAATTGTTCGAAAGCTTGCCGTCGCTTGCGGATAACGCTTCCGCTCCTCAAAAAGTCACTCTTCAGATCGCGACCAACGCTGACAGTCTGGGCACGTGGTTTCTGGAGGCGGCTGCCGACTTCGCACGATCGTCAGGCTACTTGCTGAACATTGTCGTTGACGACCAGGATCACACCGCAGAATGGCTGCAAAAGGGAAGGGTGGTTGCGGCAGTGACGAGCGTCACGAAGCCGATTCCGGGCTGTCGCAGCTTTGAGCTGGGTGCTCTTCGCTATCATGCGACCGCAAGCCCGGATTTTATCGCCAATCACTTCGCGAACGGGGTAACACCGCAGACGCTCGCCCATGCTCCGTCACTGACCTACAATCAAAAGGATCGGCTGCAATCCGAGTGGATGCGCAGTGTCTTCGGCGAGGAGGTGAATGTGCCGACGCACTGGCTGCCCTCGACGCAGAGTTTTGTCGAAGCGAGCCTTTTGGGCATGGGATGGGGAATGAACCCGACACACCTCGTTGAACAGCATTTGAAAGCCGGGCGGCTGATGGAATTGCTGCCCGGCAAGTTGCACGACGTAAATCTGGTGTGGCAGATCAATCGTATCGCGGCCGATCCATTAGCTGCGCTTACCCGAAAAATTCTGGAGATTGCGCGACGATCGCTCCTATAAGCGGGCGGTTGCGGAAAACGGTTCCGGTTGACGATATTCTCCGCTTTTCAGGGGAGAGGTGCCAGAACCGTCGCTTCGACGCTTCCTCCAAGCATTGGCTTCACGTTTTCGAGGAACGTCTTGGACTCCGGAAGCGCCTCGAACGTTGCGAATGCGGCCCTGTCCTTGAACCATTCGATGGCAAGAAAGACATTTTCATCCGCGGTGGCCGCCACGCGGAAATCGATTACCTCCGGCCGCTGCCGGCTGGCCACGATGCGCGCCTTCATGATTTCCAGGAAAGCATCGCGCTGATCGGGACGAATGGGGAGTTTTACCAAGAGTCCATGTTTCGCGGCATCCAGCTGCGCGAAAGCGCCCGCCGGCGTCTGTGCCCGTGCCATCGTGGCTGTGCAGGTTGTTGCGAAAACGGCGAGAGCCAGCGAGAGTTTTGAGATTTTGATCATGAATATTTCCAAGGCGAGTGCCGCCAATCAATGCGCGGTCGCGACGGTTAGGGAAGAGGCAGGAGGCGAGGGCGGCTTCCATGGCCGCCCTCGTTCAGTCGATCAGGCGAAACCTTCGAGGACGACCTTACCGATGGTCGAGCCGCTCTCCAGTTGAGCATGCGCTTTCTTCAGATTGTCGGCATTGATCGTGCCGAGATGCTGCCTGACAGTCGAGCGGATCGTGCCAGCATCCACCGCGTCGGAAACTCTATCGAGGATGTGCCCCTGTTCCGCCATGTCTTCGGTTTCGAAGATCGCCCGGGTGAACATCAACTCGTGATGGATGGAGACCGCCTTGCGCTTGAATTTCATGATGTCGAAACCGGCCGGATCGTCGATCAGGCAGAATCGCCCCTGCGGCGCGATCAGTTCCACGATGTCATCGACGTGCTTTTCGGTCTGGGTCGTGGAGAACACGAAGGCGGGAGCGCCGATGCCGAGCGCAGCGATTTCGGCGGCGAGCGGCTTCGAATGGTCAATCACGTGATGCGCACCGAGTGAACGAACGAATTCCTGCGTTTCAGGACGCGACGCGGTCGCGATGACGGTGAGGTTAGTAAACTGGCGAGCAATCTGAATGGCGATCGATCCGACGCCGCCCGCGCCGCCAATAATGAGGATTGCCGCCGCGGCGCCGGGCACAGGCTTCTTCACGTCCAGACGGTCGAAGATCGCTTCCCATGCGGTGAGTGATGTCAGCGGCAGCGCCGCAGCATCCGCCCAACCGATCGTGGAGGGTTTCGTCCCGACAATGCGTTCGTCAACAAGATGGAATTCGGCATTTGCCCCCGGGCGGATAATGGAGCCGGCATACCAGACTTCATCGCCCGGCTTGAAGGTTGTGACATCGGATCCGACCGCGGCGACGACACCGGCGGCGTCCCAGCCGACAACTTTCCAGTCGGAACCCGCTGCCGGCGGTGTGCTGCGGCGGATCTTGTAATCGACCGGATTGACAGAAATTGCCTTCACCTCAACGAGGATGTCGCGGCCCTCTGGAACCGGCTTCGGCAGATCAATGTCGATAAACGCATCTGGGGCGGAAATGGGCGATGGGGTTTTGTATCCGACAGCCTTCATCGAAAACTCCTTTGGTGTTTTGAGTTACTTGGAAAAATTGCGAAGGGCTTCTTCGCCTGCTTCCTGATCCTGCGCCCAGCTTCCGCCGGAAATGCCAAGGCCGCCGATGATCACGCCGTCCTCCATGATCGGGAAACCACCCGCAGCCGCCATGACACCGGGAACATGCCTCAGATTGGACGCGCCACGGTCGTCGAGAAGATCGACCCACTGAGCGGTCGAAAGGCCGAAGGACGCTGCGGTGTAGGCTTTGTCGATGGCAATGTTGACGGCGAGATACGAACTTCTGTCGCTCCGCTCGAATGTTTTCAGATTGCCCGCGGCGTCGACAATAGCGACGACCGGCTCGAAACCAATGCGTTCGCAGGCCGCGGTCGCCACGGCGATCAGGCGTGCTGCCGCCTCGCGGGTGATCGAACGGGAGATGAAGCTGTTTTCCGGCATGGGACGGTTCCGTTTTTTCTCTATGCTGGCGGCGTGACGAGCAGCCTTCGTGCTTCATCTAGCGGTACGGGCGCCATCTGAGGATACGCACAACGTTTGCTCATAGTATCCAAGAGGATACCGACCGGCAGTCCAAAGGTTTATAATTTACATAAAATACAATGGCTTGGACCTATATCCCAGAAGGCCTTAGCCAGTACCCTTGCCACGCAAGAACATTGCCACCGCGGGCAAAGCTGGATACCTTCAGGTGAGATTGTACACCCGCAAATGAATATAGGTATCGAAAGGATACTGCCTTGGCCAAGGTTCGCCATTCACGCTTCGATTGTCACCCGGGCTGCTCGGTCGAGGCGGCTATCAGCCTGATCGACGGTAAATGGAAATGCGTCATTCTCTTTCACCTGCTAGGCGGAACGATGCGCTTCAATGAAATCCGCCGTCAGGTTGGCGGCGTGACACAGCGCACGTTGACCAATCAGCTGCGGGAGCTGGAAGAAGACGGGCTGATCGAGCGCAAGGTCTACGCGCAGGTGCCGCCGAAAGTCGAGTACACCATTTCGCCCCTCGGGCGCAGTCTGGAGCCTATCCTGGCGGCGTTGAAGGTCTGGGGGGATGGCAATATCGGACGGTTCGGCAAGCCAACCGTGGCGGACGCCGCATAAAGTTTCACTCGCCTGCAGCCGTGGCCGCGGAGAATGTCATTCCACCAGAGCCATCAAAGCTTTGACTTCCCTGCGCCGAAGGTTTCGCGACAGACATGCAACATGTTCTACATAGCGGTGCTCCAGCTCGATGATCGGCAGTCGCGTCACGGCAGGATCGTCACGCGTGACGGCGAGTTCGAACATGAAACCTATGCCGACACCCTGCAGAACGGCCTCGTAAACGGCTTCCCGCTCGCCCAGCCGCAAGGCGGGCTCGATCGTGATCGCCGCCGCTTTCAGGGCTTTCTCGACGGCAGTCTGCGTCAGGGAATGTTCCGTGCGGAAAATCAGCGGCTGGTCGGCCAGTTCAGATAGGGAAACCGGTTTGCCGCGCTTCGCAAGCGGGTGCTTGCTGGGGACGAGCGCGATGGCGCGCTGCTCCATATAGGCAATACGGGTAAACGCATCATCGTCGGGTACGCCCGTCAGGATGATAGCGTCACAGCGCTGTTCGTGTAGCGCCGTCGTCACCTGATGCCAGTTGCCGAAGCTGGCATTGATGCGAACGCCGGGATAACGCCGCCGGAACTCCGAGATCAGCGCCATTGCCGGATTAGGCGCGCCGCACATCACGTTGAGCTCTCCGGTCTTGAGGGCGCTTGACGCACTCAGGATATCGGTGGCGATCTCCTCGATCACACTCAATTCCATCGTTTCCTGAAACAATGTTTTGGCGAGGGGCGTCATCCTGGCGCCGTCACCCGTGCGCTCGAAAAGAAGAACGCCGTGACTTTGCTCGATCGCCTTGATCTGGGCCGTCACAGCCGGCTGGCTGAGGCCCAGACGCCGGGCAGCGGCTGAAAAACTACCCTCCTTTGCAACAGCATTGAAGGCACGCAACTGGGCGTAGCTGATCTTGGATCGCATGGAGGCTACCTGATGCAGGGTATAAATTGAATTTATAATATGTCATCCCGATGTAAAATTTATGAAATATCAGGCCCGTCATCCAATGAACTTTCAGGACTTGAACTATGGCCGGCGTGAATATCAGATCTGTAGCGAAGACATTCGGGGAGACCCGCGTCCTCAAGCGGGTTGACCTCGATATACGCGACGGCGAATTCATCTCCCTGGTCGGTCCGTCAGGATGCGGCAAGTCGACTTTACTGCGCATCGTTGCCGGTCTCGAGGAGCAGACGGAGGGCAACATTCTTCTTGACGGCAAGGCCGTCGATCGCATGCGCCCGCGTGACCGCGACCTCGCGATGGTTTTCCAGTCCTACGCGCTCTATCCGCATCTGACCGTTGCAGAAAACATTGCCGTGCCGCTTACCATGCGTCGCCTGTCGACGCTGGAGCGGTCGCTTCTCGGTAACGTGCTGCCATCGGCCCGTACGAAACGCCGGGATATCGCGGTCGAGGTCGACAAGGTCTGCGACGCCCTGTCGATCTCCATGCTCAAGGATCGCAAACCGGCCGCGCTGTCCGGCGGCCAGCGCCAGCGCGTCGCGCTTGCCCGGGCAATGGTCCGCAAGCCGAGCGCCTTCCTGATGGACGAGCCGCTGTCCAACCTGGATGCCAAGATGCGCGTGCAAGCGCGGGGAGAGATCGCCGCACTTCACCGTCAGCTGGGTTCGACCTTCATCTACGTTACCCACGATCAGGCCGAGGCGATGACGATGTCGGATCGCATCGCCGTGATGATGGGCGGAGAGATCCTTCAACTTGACACGCCGGATCAGGTCTATCAGATGCCGCAGGACCTGCGCGTCGCCGAATTCATCGGCAGCCCGAAGATCAATGTCGTCAAGGCCGTGTCGTCCGAAGACGGACGCCTCTCGCTTGTCTCGGAGGAAAGCACCGGGCAGGCCGTAAGCGCTGCATTCCGGCCGGAAGCGGCCCGGTTGGTCGGCGAAACGGAAGCTGTTCTCTCCGGTACCGTACATCACGTCGAAAATCTCGGTGCCGACCTGTTCGTACAGGTGAGGCTGGATGGCGGCGATGACTTGGCGATCGTTCGAAGCGACCCTGCAGGCCTGCGCCCGGCAGTCGGCGACAGGGCAGGCATCGCCATCGATCAATCGCGTCTCCACGTTTTTGGCGCCGATAATCGCCGCATCGATGGCGCTTTCCGGCTGGAGACGGCACGATGAGCCTTTCCGCCAGCCAGAACAGGGCCGGCCTCGCTCTGATCGCACCTGCGGCCGCCCTTGCAGTCATCTTCCTGCTTGCACCGCTCCTGTCGATCTTCGTGCTGGCGTTCACGGACTATCAGCTTGGCGACAGGGCGTTGCGCTTCGTTGGACTTGAGAATTTCCATTCCCTCGCGGGCGATCCGGTCTTCTGGCGCTCGCTCAGCAACACGCTGCTTTATTCCGCAGTCGTCGTTCCCGGCTCGGTCGCGCTGGGTCTGGTGGCAGCGCTCCTGGTCGATGCGGGAACGTCGCTTCGATCATTCTACCGAACGGCCTTCTTCCTGCCGGTCATGGCAAGCCTGCTGGCCATGGCGGTGGTCTGGGAGTTCATGCTGCATCCGAGCTTCGGCATCGTCAACGCGGCGATGAAGGCGATCGGACTGCCGCCCCACAACTGGCTGAGAGACGGTGACATCGCGCTTTATGTGCTTGCGGTCATCGGCATCTGGCAGAGTTTCGGCTTCAACATGGTGCTGTTCATGGCCGGGCTGTCGGCAATCCCGCGCGATCTCTATGACGCAGCTGAGATGGACGGCACGCCGCATGCCTGGGCCCGGTTCCGGCTGATCACCTGGCCGCTGCTGGCGCCGGTCACCGTCTTCGTCGCCATTACCTCCGTCATCCGCTCGTTCCAGGTGTTCGACACGGTTCATGCACTGACGCAAGGCGGCCCCAACAAGGCAACCGAAGTGCTGCTCTACACAATCTACGCGGAAGGCTTCGAATTTTTCCGCAGCGGCCATGCGGCGGCAATCACCGTCGTTTTCATCATGCTGGTTGTCGGTGTCAGCCTGCTTCGGTTCGTGTCCCTCAAGAAAAACGGAGCAGGCGCATGACGATGGGCTCTTTCATCACCTCGGCGCTTCGCCACGTATTCTTGCTTCTGATCGCGGTCTTCGCGCTCCTGCCTTTCGCGGTCATGATCTCGACTTCGATCAAGCCTGCGAACGAGATCTTTTCCGATACGGTCCGCTGGTGGCCGGAAAAGCTGGCGCTGGTCGAGAACTATTCCGATGCATTGTCATCCGCGCCGCTGATGCTCTACCTCGCCAATGGCGTCATCGTCACGGCGGCGATCTTTTTCCTGCAGGTGCTTGTTTCGCTCCCGGCCGCTTATGCCCTGGCGAAACTGCGCTTCGTCGGTCGCCGCGTCGCTTTCGGTTTCGTGCTCTTCTGCCTTCTGATCCCATACCATGCGATCGCGGTGCCGCTGTTCATCCTGCTCTATTACGTTGGCCTGCTGGATAGCTACAGCGCGCTCGTCCTGCCCTTCACCATATCGGTCTTCGGCATATTTCTGATGCGCCAGTTTTTTATGGGCGTACCGGACGATCTGGTCGACGCCGCCCGCATGGACGGAATGTCGGAGTTGTCGGTTGTCTGGCGCGTCATGCTGCCGGCCGCCATCCCGGCACTCACCGCTTTCGGCGTCTTCTCGGTCGTGGCACACTGGAACGACTATTTCTGGCCGCTGGTCGCCGTTTCGAGCGATCGCTACTTCACACCACCGCTTGGTGTCATGGCCTTCCGAAATGCCGAAGCCGGCAACGATTTCGGTCCGCTCATGGCCGCGGCCACCATCATTGTCGCGCCGCTTCTCGCCCTGTTCCTTCTCGCTCAGCGCCGCTTTATCGAAGGCATCGCCTTCACCGGTATCAAATAGTTCAACCTCCCGCTCTACCAACCCAAATGGAGATCCATCCATGAGAATGATCCTCACCGCTGCAGCGCTGTCGCTGTCGGCATCCTTCGCTATGGCCGACACCACCATCACCGTGCAGTATCCCTATCCGGAACTGTTCGATGAAACCCAGAAGCAGCTGGCCGAAGCCTTCACCAAGAAGCATCCCGACATCAAGGTCGAATTCCGTTCGCCCTACAAGGAATATGAGGATGCCGCACAGCGCGTCCTGCGCGAAGGCATCACCGGCAATGTGCCGGACGTGACCTTCCAGGGCCTGAACCGCGTCCGCGTGCTGGCCGACAAGAACATCGCGATCCCGCTCGACGACTTCATCGCCAACGAAAAGGATTTCGATGCAGCCGGTTATCACGAAGGCATGCGTCAGGCTGGCGCCGTCAACGGCAAGGTCTACGGCTTTCCCTTCGCGATCTCGCTGCCGATCGTCTATTACAACATGGACCTGCTGAAGAAGGCCGGCCTCGACGAAAACAGCCTGCCGAAAACCTGGGACGAGATCATCGACGTCGCCAAAAAGATCAACGCTCAGGGCGAGGCCGGCGGCGTCATGGCCGAATGGGCGATCACCGGCAACTGGCTGTGGCAGGCCATGGTCTTCGCCAATGGCGGCACCATGCTGACCGAAGACGAGACCAAGGTTGCCTTTGACGGTGAAGCCGGCAAGCAGGCGATCGGAACGCTCGCGCGCCTTGCAACCGAAGCGGAATCGCCGAATATGACAGCTAACGACATGCTCGCCGCATTTTCAGCCGGCAAGATCGGCGTCATGGTCACCACAACCTCGCGCGTCAACGCCGTCACCAGACAGGTCGGCGATAAGTTCGAGCTGAAGACGGGCGAATATCCGGATATCAAGCAGGGCGTCACGCGTCTGCCAGCCGGCGGCAATGTTGCCATCATCACGGCAAAGGATGAGGCAAAACAGAAGGCTGCCTGGGAATTCCTGAAATTCGCGACAGGCCCGGAAGGCGGCGCGATCATGGTCCGCACCACCGGCTACATGGCGCCGAACACCAAGGCAGCTGATCTGCTCAAGGATTTCTACACCCAGAACCCGAACCAGGCCGTCGCCCTTTCCGAGCTTCCCTACCTGACCGGCTGGTACGCATTCCCGGGCGATAACGGCCTGAAGATCACCGACGTCATCAAGGATCACATCCAGTCGATCATGGATGGCAGCCGCGCCAAGGAGCCCGACGCCGTTCTGGTCGATATGGCCGCCGACACCCAGGCTCTTCTGCCGCGTCGCTGATCGGTTTCGTCCCGCCGCGCGGCCGCTCCCGGCCGCGCGGCAAACAGAAGAACAAGGAATATCCGCAATGAAGCTCATTCACCTCACCGACACGCATTTCGTGCCGCAGCCCGCAACACTTTTTGGCCTGAGCCCGCGAGATCGCTTCGATGCGGCGCTTGAAAGCATCAACGCGGATCATTCCGATGCCGATCTGGTCGTCATCACTGGCGATCTGGCGCATTGGGGCGAGGTGGCCGCGTATGAGGAGTTGCGCAAGCGCGTCTCTGGCTTCAAGTCGCCGGTAGTGATGATGATCGGCAATCATGACGATCGCACAGCGCTTCGCACCGTTTTCCCGGAAGCGATGGACGACGGCAGCGGCTTCGTTCAGGGCAGCCGCGTTGTCGATGGTCACCGTCTGATCTTTCTCGACACCAAGCAGCAGGGAACCCATGCCGGCGCCTATTGCGAGGCACGGCGGACATGGCTTGCGAGCGAGCTCTCCAAGGGCACAGAACCCGTCCTGCTGTTCATGCATCACCCGCCATTCCTGACCGGTATCTCATCGATGGATATGGTCACGCAGCAGGATGCAGATGCGCTCTGGCAGGTGCTCGAGCCTCATTCGGACCGGATCCGCCATATTTTCCTCGGCCACGTGCATCGGCCGATCTTCGGTAACTGGCACGGCATTTCCTTTTCGCTGATCCCGGGTCTCAATCATCAGGTGCCTCTGGCACTCGCTCCGCATGGCGACGACATCCCCGGCAGCCACGAACCGCCGGCCTATGCCGTGGTCTCCGTCGGCTCCGAAGGTCTCGTGATCCATCTGAACTACTTCCTCGACCAGTCGAGGCGTTTTCCGCTCGATGGTTACGAGGTCAAGGGGCGGGAATACGCGCTCGGCTTTCCAGCCGCCTGAATCTGAAAGTCATCCTTAATCTTCAATGGCATTCCGCAGGGAGGATCTCCCTGCGGACAGCTTTGCCTTATCCCGGTTTCTACCCAGCATGCATCAATTCAACGATATGGACGGCGTTCTCTTCGATCTGGACGGAACACTCGTCAGCGACGGCAAAGCACTTCCATGGGCGCGCGAGCTCGTGGATGCGAGCAAAGGAAATTTCGTCATCGTCACCAATGATGCCGAGCATACGAACCATGAAATTTCACGGATGATGCAGCAGGTCGGTCTGGCGGTTGATGCGGATAGAATCGTCATGGCCGGGATGGAGGCGATCCGCCTTGTTGCGGAAGAAATGCCTGGCGCCAAGGTGGCTTTGGCGGCCAGCAGCTCGCTTCAAACCTACGCCCAGAGCCTGGGTTTGCATCTCAGTGACAGCGATCCCGATGTCGTTCTGATCGGCCGTGACCGCAATTTCTCCTATGATACGATAAGAATGGCGTCAAACGCGGTGCTGGCCGGTGCACAGCTGGTCGTCTGCAATCCCGACCTGACCCATCCGGGCAGCCGAGGGACCATCGTGCCGGAGACCGGGGCGCTCGCTGCCTCCATCCTGGCATGTACGGGACCCGTTGCCTATCGCATAGTCGGCAAGCCCGAACCCGGCATTTTTCTCGCCGGCATGCGTCTTCTTGGATCCGATCCCTCACGCACGCTTATGGTCGGCGACAATCCAAATACGGACGGAATGGGCGCCGCCCGGGTCGGAATGCACTTTTTTCAAGTTGGTGTATAACCCCGAGATACATCAGTTTGAGTGATATACTCTTTCACATTGTCGGCAAACGAAATAGGCCTCTTTCAAGCACGTTGAATTTTGCCACGAGGCCGAATTTCTATCTAAGCTATCCAATTGCAGCGGACCTTGCCCTCGCAGCGCCCCCCGGACTCCAAAGGAAAAATCCATGTGGCCTGGACCAACGAACACGTTTGGTAGCCAGGCTGCTGGCGACCGTCAGCACGGCGCAATCTCTTAGAGTCCCTCCGAGAATTCATGATGACCGTGCGATCCGCTTGGTCAGCGTCATGATGGATGCGACGTAGATAAAAGCCTCAACCGACTTTATCGTCGCCTCCGGGTCTTTCCACTGTCGCCGATTTCGGCTGATCCAGGCAAAGTGACCTGAGACCCATTGTTCCTCCAGGGAAGGGCCTGATGCAGGTCGTCGATGAATAAATGACGTTTCAGGTCTTTCTGCGGTCTAATGGGCAGGTCGTGGGTTCGTATCCGTTCAAGAGCGAGAATAGACAGAAACCGGCGTCCGCCTTTATCTTGGGGCGCCTCTACGTTCTCAGAGGAAGTGAACGTTCGACGGATCGATCGTCACAATTGTTTCCGCGCCTGCAGCAAGATGCCCTTCGTTCATGGCGCTCTGCGCTTCCGCGTTGAAAAGGATGCCATTTGCCTGCATCACGTATCGTACGACATGTCCGGCAGCCACCGTTTCGACAACGGTCGCTGCAACCTCGAAGAGGTTTGAATTTTCGGAAGCCTTGCCGAACTTCAACACATGCGGATGGATAACCGCCGTCTGGTCGAAATCCCTGCCGATCAGGCGACCAAATTCCGCGGGGGTCAGGATGTTGGCATTGCCGATGAATTTTGCGACGAAGATATCCGCGGGCCGGTAGAAGATCTCCGGCCCTGATGCTGTCTGTGCAATGCGTCCCTTGTTCATTACCGAAATACGGTCGCCGAGCGACAGCGCCTCGTCCTGATCGTGCGTGACCAGGATGCTGGTGAGTCCGGTGCGGCGCTGGATGCGCTTCAACTCGTCGCGCAGGCGTTTGCGGATCTGGGCGTCGAGTGCCGACAAGGGCTCGTCCAGAAGAAGCAGCGAGGGTTCGAGCACGAGCGCGCGAGCGAGCGCCACGCGCTGTTTTTGTCCACCGGAAAGCTGGCGTGGACGGGCATCCGCCTTGTCCTGCAGCGAGACGATCTCCAGAACGGCATCGATCTTGTCGTTGATCTCCTTGCGGGCAAGGCGGCGCTGCTCAAGCCCGAAGGCAAGGTTCTGGCGAACGGTCATGTTAGGGAACAGCGCATAATGCTGGAATACCATGCCGATGCCGCGATCTTTCGGATGCAGCTTTTCGATGGAGCGGCCGGCCAGATGGATCGAGCCCTTGTCCGGTTGCACCAGCCCGGCGATGGAGCGCAGCAGCGTGGTCTTGCCGCAGCCGGAAGGGCCGAGAAGGACATGCATTTCACCCTGCGCCACGGAAAGATCGATGTCGTCGATAATGACATTGTCGCCGTAGCGCATGCCGATGGCGGAGAGGTCGAGATAGGTCATGATTTTGTCTCCGTTCGCCAGACGAGCCGGAAGGCGGCGAAGGTGATGAGAAGCGTGATGAGGAAATAGACGATGACGATGACGCTCGACAGGCGGCCGCTGAGGTCCCGCTGCGCGAACATGTACATCTGCAGCGTTTCGAACTGGCCGCCGACCAGCATGCGGGCATAGACGAATTCGCTCATCAGGCCTGCGAAGTTCAAGACGACGGCGAGCGCGACACCTGGAAAGATCGAGGGCAGGATGACCCGACGCAAAAGTCTCGCGTCGCTGATACCCAGCAGCCGTCCGGCTTCAAGAAGTTCCGTTGTATCAATCGCCCGAAGGCTGTTCTTGACGTTGATGTAGAACATCGGAAAGCAGAGCGGCACGTAAGTTAACACGAGGACAATCGGCTGGCCGCTGAACTGCAGAGGTGGTGCGGAAAACACACGGAGGTAACCGACCATAAGGATGATGGTGGGGACCGCGTAGGGCAGGATCACCAGCCGCGCCATCCAGGTGTCGAGTGACGGCCAATAGAGATGAGCGGCAATGACGGCCGGCACTATCAACAGGCTGGCAAGAAGTAGCGCCAGTCCGGCAACCGCGATAGAGCGCAGCAAGGATGATTGAAACCGATCGTCCGAAAGGATGGTCTGATAGGCGTCCAGCGACAGCCCGCTTGGCAGGATGCCGCCGGTCCAGCCTGTGGCGATCGAATTGAGGAAAGTGGCAAGGACCGGCAGCAGCATCAGGATCGCTGCAAGCCAGAGGGTTGCGGTCAGGGCAGGATGGCGGGTCGTCGTCATCGCTTGTCGCCTTTCAGGAGCAACTGGCTGACGACAATCGGCACGAGCAGAACCAGTAACAACGCCATTGCGATCGCATTGGCGAGGTTGGGATCGGAAAACACGTCACCCGAAACGAGTTCGCTGATACGGATGGTGACGACGTTGACGCTGGTGCCGGTGAGGGCAAGCGTCGTTGCATATGTGCCCATGGCATTGGCGAACAGGAGTGTGGTGATGGCGATCATCTGGCGGGCGACCACTGGCAGGCCGACACGTAGCCAGAACCGCGTGGTGCCGACACCGATCAGGCTGGCGGCTTCCTCGAGCTCCGCCTCGATGGCGTCGAGAACGGGGATGATCAGCAGCACGGCCAGGGCAATCTGAAAATAGCAATAGGCGATGATCAGGCCCGTCAGCGAATAGACGTTGAACGAACCGATCAGGCCGGATGCCTTCAGGAGCAGCGTCAGCGTGCCGTTCAGGCCGAGGAGGAAAACCAGCGCCATGGCCAGTGGCACGCCGGCGAAATTGGCTCCGATATTGGCGAGCGCCATGGCGATGCGGCGCGTGCCGCCCTTCCTATAACGAAGGCTGACGGCGATCAGAAAACCGAAGACCATCCCGATCGCCGTCGTCACGACAGAGATCAGCAGTGAATTGACAAAACTCTGGGCGTAATAGGCGCTCGTGAGGATTTCGACATAGTTGCCGAGCGACCAGGCACCGGCCTTGCTGAAACTGTCGATCAGGACGGTTGCCAGCGGCCAGACGACCAGTCCGCCCAGCATGACGAGGAAGGGGGCAGCCAGAAGTTTCATGGCCGGAGAGGCGTGGTGGCTCATGGGCGAGCCATATCCGGCTTCAGCAGGGCGGGGACGGATAGGCCGTGATTTTCGATGCCGAGCAATTCGCAGATCAGGCCGGCAAGTTCGGTCTGTTTCGGCTGGACCGCGGCATCGAGCGTAAAGATGTCGGCACCGACCGTATAGAGCGGAACGGTCGCTTCGTCTTCATGCGGACCGCCGTGATTGCCGTCGTCGCTCATGCCATGATCGCTGGTGACGATGACGGTATAACCCGCCGCACGCCATTGCGGCACATAACGGGCGAGAAGATCGGCTGCATTACGAGTGGTATCGCGATACTGGCGGGAAGCGCCGCCATGCTTGTGGCCGATATCGTCGATGTTCATCGGATGCAGCAGGAGGAAATCCGGATTGTGTCGGCGTATAAGATCATCGGCATCGGCAAACAGGTGATCGTCCGGGTAATGGTCCTGCCAGTAAAAGACGCCATGCTGGATGCCGCCGTCGGAATTGCTGATGTGACGGAATTCCGGGCTGAAAGGCGCCTGATTGTAGAGTTCGAAATACCAGTGATAGGCGGCGGCAGCCGTCACCAGACCTGCCTCGCGGGCCAGTGAAAAGACGTTGTCGAACTTCGAGCGCCGCACCACGCCATTGCTGGTCACACCGTGGATGACGGGCGGCAGGCCGGTCATCAGCGTTTCGTAGAGCGGGCGGGAAATCGATGGCAGTTCGCTATCGACACGATAGACCTGCGCTTCAGCTCCGGCGACCAGCGCCTCCATGTAACCGAGGCATTCGCGTGCGGTCGAATACCGGAGGCCATCGAGAATGATGAAGATCGTGCGCTTCGTCATGAAGCCGGTCCTTTTCGCTGATTTCAATGCAGGAACGTCCCGCGGATCGATCCGCGAGACGGGATGTTTGAGGGAAGATTATGTCGCCGAAATTACATTTTCGGAGCGACGAGATCGCGCCACAGCTGGGAGATTTCCTTGGCGGCGTCCGAGGTCCATAGTGTCGGGTCGATCGGGCGAGCGGCCTTGTACTGGTCGGACGGCAGTAGCTTTTCCTTGGCGTCGGCCGGCAGTTCGATATGGTCGAAGCGGATCGGACGAGCGTAGCCGCGGGCAAGGTTGATCTGGCCGGCGTCGCTGAGGATGTATTCGCGGGTCAGCTTGGCGGCATTCGGGTTTTTCGAATGCTTGTTGATGATTGTCGCATAACCGCTGGTGACCGAACCGTCAGACGGGATGATGACCTTGAACTTGTCCTTGCCGACGACGTCGCGGTAGTTCAGCGCATTGAAGTCCCAAAGCGGTGCGACCTGGATTTCGCCGCGCTCCATCAGCGCCGGGGTGACGCCGCTGCCGACGACGCGGCCCTGTTCGGCCAGCTTCTGGAACAGTTCGACACCGGGGCGCAGGTTCTTCTCGTTGCCACCCTGCGAAACGGCAGCAGCGAGGATCGACGCATTATCCTGCGCGCCCGAACCGACCTTGCCCATGGTGACCTTGTAGTCGCCCTTCAGGAGATCTGCCCACGAAGTCGGTGGATTGGCGACATCGGCGGAGACGAGGAAAGCGATCGTGCCCGTATAGCCGATCACCCAGTTGCCGTCGGCGTCCTTTGCCCAGTCGGGGATTTGATCCCAGGTGGTAGTCTTGAAAGGCATGGTAACGCCGCGGGTGAGCGCGATGGGGCCGAATTCCAGGCCGACATCGCCGATATCGGCGGTGGCGTTGACGCCTTCATTGGCGAACTTGGCGATCTCTTCGCCGCTGCTCATGTCGGTGTCCGAATGTTTCAGGCCATATTTCTCGGTCAGTTGCTGCCAGGTGTCTTTCCAGTTGGCCCAGTTATCAGGCATGCCGACACTGTAGACAGCGCCTTCCTTGCGGGCAGCCTCTTCGAGGGCGGAAATGTCATTGGCGGCAGCAATGCCGGAGTAGGCCATAATGCCAAGAGCGGGCAGGGCCAGGAAAGTGCGACGGAACATGTTTTGCCTCATTGGTATAGACCAGATGAGATGTTCTATGGCAAACTGTGATGACAGCCGCGTGACGGGGATGGAATGACTGCTAAAAGCGCGAACGAGATCATCAAGCGGCCTTCGCTTACGCTGGAGCAGGCAATCAGGAATGATCTTGCCGATGGTCGCCTTGTGGTGGATCGGAGGTTGCCGCCTGAGCGGGAACTTGCCGAGCGTTACCGCACGACGCGCATTACTCTGCGCGAGGCGCTCTCCCATCTGGAGATGGATGGTCTGATCTATCGCGAAAATCGCAGGGGTTGGTTCGTTTCAGGCCGTCGCCTCGTCTACAATCCGCTGTGGCGAACCGACTTTCAGCGCATGACGCGGGAACAGAACCGGCAGGCAAGCACTGAACTGATCGAAGCCGTCAGCGTGGTTGCCCCGGATGGTATCTGCGCATTGCTGGAGCAGCCTCTTGGAACGGAGTTCTGGCGCATCCGCCGCCGCCGCCGAGTCGACGATCGCCTTGTCGTCTTCGTGGAGCACCACCTCAGCAAGGTGGTTTTTTCCGATATCTTGGAGCAGGACCTGACCGGTTCGCTGACCAATCTCTACCGCGAAAAATATGCGCTTGAATACGGTGACGTCTCCTTTGAGATCAACCCGATTGCGCTGACCGGCATGCCGGCGGCTGAGTTGCACTGTTCCGATGGCACGTTCGGTTTGCAGATCGTGCGCGTCAACCGTGACCAGACAGGTCGTATTCTGGATTGCGATTTCGAATACTGGCGACACGACGCTGTATCTGTTCGGATAGATACAAGGGACCATCTCTCATAGCCGAAGTTCGCCCGTAAGAATTCGTTTGATTGATTGGGCTCCATACGCGTTGGGAAGACGCGCAAACCGATAGCCTGAATGGAGAGGCCGTTGCGAGCAGACTGGTGGCGGTATCGTGGATGTCACTGACGTCTGCCCGGCCGGGCGGCGGTTTAAGCATTATAGCGATCGATCGCCGCCAGTGCGAGGGCGTGGTTGTCCATCTTGTAGCGCAACAGCCCTTCGTTCTGATTGCAGACCTGTCAGGTCTGGTCGGCTGGGATGCCGAGTTCAAGATGCCAGCGTGTAGAGAGGTGAGTTCGCCCATAGCGGTGGCTGAGTTTTGCGCGTTTCACCGTCGCCAATCTCACAGCCAACAGAAATCCACTGCGACGATGATATTCGACGCGCAGGCCTTGGCAGGCATTCCCACGATGTCCCTCATCACTCTTTAGCGCTGTCCGGCTTACGTTCAGCTATTGGTCACTCGTTGCACGCAAAGTCGACTCTACATCGAGTTACTTCATAGCTTTAGCCTCTTCAAACTGCGAATTAACTGTTCGATTCCACTGAAGACCTTAAATAACCGCTTGTGAGCAGGTCGGGCGTCCAAAGCATTCTTTTGCCCGGACGCGCGCCACGCCGACTGCCCGCCTACTTTAATGATACGACACCGGCAGCGACATCCGGCAGGGCCGGAATGATGCCGCTCTTGGCATACCATTCCGCAACGGCGGTGATCTGCTTCACGTTGGCTTCGGAAACGCCGGTGGTCGGAACGGCATTGTTCTCGCCGATTTTCGGGCCGAGATCGGCTGGCACGTTCATCTCCTTGGCCCAGATGGCGCCGGCTTCCGCCTTGTTGGCAACGGCCCAGGCATTTTCAGACTTGATGACATCGAAAACGAGCTGCAGCTGATCAGCCTTGTCCTTGGCGAAGGCGCTGCTCGCGACCAGAACCACGGCATTGTCGGACTTGATGGCGGCACCATCGGCCACGACCTTGCCGTCATAGGCCTTTTCCGCGATCGTCAGGAATGGGTCCCACGTCGCCCAGGCGTCGACATGGCCCTGGGTGAAGCTTGGGCCGCTATCGCTTGGGCTGAGATAGACACGCTCGACGCTTTTCGGATCAACGCCGTTGGTTTCAAGGCCCTGCATCAGCAGATATTCGCCGGTGCCACCCCGATTGACCGCGACCTTCTTGCCTGCAAGATCCTTGATCGAGGCAATGCCGGAATCCTTCTTGACGACGATGCCCTCCGAGCCTGGCGCCATTTTCTGATAGGCGAAGACGACCAGTGGGATTTTTGCGGAAAGTGCCGCGATTGCAGAGGTCGAACTGCCGGCGGTGATATCGATGCTGCCGGCATTGAGCGCCTCGAAGGCCGGGGCGGCGGCCGGGAAGGGGCCGGCCCACTCAACCTTGATGCCCTTTTCCGACAGCGCCTTTTCCAGCGTGCCGCGGGATTTGGCGAGGGTGATATCATTGGGGCCGCGCAGCCAGCCGATCCGCACGACGTCGTCGGCAGCCTGAACGGAAGGGGCGAAAGTGGCGGCGGCGGTGACGAAGGCCGCGGCAGCAAGGAATGTACGCTTGGTGATCATCGGTGTGTCCAATCTGCCATTCTGGCGTGGGGTTCAGGCATGCGGGTGTTCAGGCATGAAGGGGTTCGACGCCGAGTTCTTTCAGGAGTTCGGCTTCTATACGGCTGGTTCGGGGATCGTCGCGGCGGCGAGGGTGATCGATATCGACTCGGATTTCCTTGATGAAACGGCCCTGGTCGAGCACCAGGATACGGTCGGCCAGCGCCACCGCTTCCCAGACGTCGTGGGTGACGAGCAGAACGGCCGGGTGATGTTTGCGCCAGAGTTCGAACACCAGATCATGCATGCGCAGCCGGGTGAGGGCGTCGAGCGCGGCAAAGGGCTCGTCCAAAAGCAGCAGTTCCGGCTCGCGCACGAGAGCCCGTGCGAGCGCCGAGCGTTGCGCCTCGCCGCCCGAAAGCGTCAGCGGCCAGGCATCGACCCGGTGCGACAGGCCGACATCGGCCAGCGCCTGTGTCGCCAAAGATCGCGCATCCGGGCGGCGCACGCCGAGCGCGACGTTTTCGATCACGCTTTTCCAGGGCAGGAGGCGTGGCTCCTGAAAAACCACCGAGCGGCGGGCGGGAAGCGCGAGCTTCTGAGCCGGTGCGGTGTCGAGACCGGCCAGAACACGCAGCAGGGTGGATTTTCCAGAGCCGCTACGGCCGAGCAGGGCGACGAATTCGCCGGGCTCCATGGTCAGATCGATGCCATCGAGAACGGCCGGGCCGCCGAACGTGCGGTGCAGTTTGCGGATATCGACGAGCGTGCTCATGCGATCACCTCCGGGCGCCAGCGCAGCGCATAGGCTTCGATCATGCGCACCAGACCGTCGGTCAGCAGGCCCATGATGGCGTAGACGAGAAGGCAGACGACGATGACATCGGTCTGCAGAAAATCGCGGGCATAGGTGATGATGTAGCCGATGCCGCTGGAGGCGTTGATCTGTTCGCCGACGACGAGGCTCAGCCACGCGACGCTGAGGCCATAACGCACGCCGACGAGAAGCGAGGGCAGCGCGCCGGGAATGACGATATGGCGGATGATGCCGAATGTGCCGAGCTCCAGCGTCTGCCCCGCCTCGATCAGCTTCTTGTCGATGCCGCGAATGCCGCCATGCAGGGTGAGGTAGATCGGAAAGACGGCGCCGAAGGCGACAAGCCCGATCTTTGGCGCTTCGCCGATGCCGAACCACAGGATGAACAGCGGCAAGAGGCCGAGGAACGGCATGGCCTTCAGCATCTGGATCGGCGGATCGATGATCGTTTCGCCGATCCGCGACAGGCCGGAGACCAAGGCCAGAAGGATGCCGAGCACGAGCGCGATGGAAAATCCGGCCAGCACCCGCAGGAAGGACACGATCAGGCCGTTGATCAGCTCACCGGATGCGACGAGGCGCCCAGCAGTGGCGATGATTTCGCTTGGTCCGGCAAGGATGCGCGGCGACAGCAGGCCCGTCATGCTGGCGAGCTGCCAGACAAGGATGATGGCAAGCGGCGAGGCCAGCCGCATGGCGGTATTGGCCAGTTTGCAAGTGCCGCGTCGGCCCGGTGCCGGGCCGGTTGCCGGTTCTGTTGCGCCGGCCTGACCGGCCGTGCTGATATCAGCCATTGGCGGGTTTCCCGGACAGATCGCGATCGAACAGCGTCGACCAGGTGAACTGCTTGCGTTCCGGCACCAGTCGCTCGACCGGCAGTTTGGGCAGGACCAGTTCGCCAAAGCGATAGGCTTCCTCCAGAAGCGGCATGCCGGAGAGGATGAACGTATCGACGCCGACCTTCTGGTAAGCCTCCAGCGTGCGGATCACGGTGTGGGGCGAGCCGACGATGGCCGTTCCGGGACCGGGGCGCACGAGGCCGATGCCGGCCCACAGGTTGGGGGCGATTTCCAGATCGCGAAGATTGGTCGGCTTGATACCGCCATGCATGGCGCTCATCCGCTGCTGGCCGATTGAATCCGTGTTGGAAACGAAACGCTTGTTGCCGGCAATCGCCGTCTCGTCCATCTGGTCGTAGAGATCGGCTGCCGCTTCCCAGGCCTTGGCGTCGGTCTGGCGGACGATGACATAAAGGCGGATGCCATAGGTCAGTTCGCGGCCATGTTCCGCCGCGCGGGCTTTTACCTGCTTGACCTTCTCGCCCATCTGCTCCGGCGATTCGCCCCAGGAGAGATAGGTTTCGACATGCTTGGCCGCCACTTCGATGGCGCTGTCGGACGAACCACCGAACCACAGCGGCGGCGGCTGGATGTCTGTGCCGGCCGGCAGCGCCAGCTTTGCGCCTTCGGTCTGGAAATATTTGCCCTTGTGGGTGACGCTTTCGCCCGCCATCAGCCGGTGCCAGATGGTCAGGTATTCATCGGCCATGACGTAGCGTTCGTCATGCGGCAGCATCATGCCATAGGCGCCGAGCATTTTTGCGTCGCCGGAGACGACGTTGAGCATCAGGCGGCCGTTGGAAAATTCCTGAAACGTCGCCGCCATCTTGGCGAGCAGCGTCGGGGCTATCAGGCCAGGATGAAACGCGATGAGGAATTTCATCCGTTCCGTATAGGGCAGGAGCGCGCCGGCCAGCGGCCAGACGTCGTGGGCGCCGGTGGCGAAAAGCGCGCCGGTATAACCGAGATGGTCATAGGCTTGGGCGAGCTGCTTGTAATAACCGTAATCGATGGTGCGCGAGCCTTCCGGCTTCCACGGATAGGCACCATCGGGAGCGCACATGTACCAGAGGACGTTCATGGTCGGATCTCCTTGCCGGTGTTCGTGTCGGCAGTCTTGGTCTCGATGGTGAGTTTTGCGGCGAGGTCGCCATGGGCAAACAGCGTGTCGGCTTCTGCCTGCTGTTCGCGCAACAGGCGCTCATCGGCGGCAATCACGTCCCAGTTCCGCTCGGAGACGATCCGTGTCCAGGCGCGGCGCTCTGCCTCGTTGCCATTGGCAGACAGCAATGCCGCGGCCTTTTCCGGGTCCGCAGAGATCTGCCGGCCGAGCTGTTGCAACTCGCCGGCGAAGGCGTCGAGCGTCTCGGCCGACAGGCCACGATCCCTGATCGTCCAGAAGGTCGAACGATTGGGAATGAGATCACCGCAATGGGCCAGAACACGGAACTCGCCGCTGACGAGAGACTGTTCGAGATGTGGTGCCATGGCGATCCAGGCGGCAACGGTTCCGCTCTGCAAGGCTTCGCGGGAGGGCACGGGGGCGATATCCCGGCGCTCGACATCGGTCAGCGTGAGGCCCGCCTCCTCAAGGCGCTTGGCGAGGAAGTAGGTCAGGAAAGAGCCATCCACCAGAGCGATCGGCTTGCCCTTCAGATCGGCGATGGTTTCGATGCTCGAGGTTTTTGAAACGAAAATCGCACCGTTTGTCGGGCGCGGGGCCGATGCGCCGGCATAGGCGACCGACAGGCCGGATGCTGCTGCCAGGATGGGTGGTGTGGAGCCGGTGCCGCCGATGTCGAACTCGCCGTCCTGCAGACGTCTTGCCGTCTCGCGTCCCTCGACATAGCTGACGAATTCCGGCTTGAACGATGAAAAGGCGCCGGGCCATAAAGATGCCAGGCGAAGGTGCAGATTGTTGGGGTGGTGGCCAATCCTCAAAACCAAAACGTTCACCTCATTGAATGTTGTTATATAAATTTATATAATGAAGGTGGCAGGCTCAGCGAGAAATGCGACGCTGAATTTGCGCCATAAGGAAGAAAAATATTCCAGTGCCGGAGGACACGACATGAGCATGGATGAGAAGGCCAGCGGTGAACGCGATCGCAAGCCGCATGTGCCGAAGATAAAATGCCAGGCGATCGGCGAGGCGTCCGACTTCATGAAGTCGATGTCCAATCCGGTTCGATTGTCGATTCTGTGCGTGCTGATGGAAGGCGCACGCACGGTGGGCGAACTGGAAACGATACTCGACGTGCACCAGCCGACCCTGTCGCAGCAGATCGGCGAGTTGCGCGAGGCAGGTATCATTACCGGAGAACGGGTTGCCAAAGCGGTCGTCTACCGGCTGACCGATCCCCGCGCAGGCCAGATCATCGGCCACTTGCGTCTTCTGTTTGCAAATCCGCAGGCTTCGGCCATCTGGCGTGGCGCACAGTTCGACGAAACGCTGCCAGGCGAGATGGGCTGATCCAGCAAAAGATGATCGGCATCATAATGTGCCGTTGAAATGGCGGGCCGTGTTGCCACCAATGCCAAAGGTTTTTGCTGCAATGAGGGGCTGCTGGAGGTGAGGTTTAACATTGCCCACCGTCCCATCAAGTGGCAGCCCACCGACGAGTCCGGCAGCGAGGATGATAGTACGCAATCGGTGTTCTTGGGTGTTGCATCGTATCGATGCGGGTTGAGGAAACGCGTTCATGCCTGCATGCGCGATATCGCTTGTCTCAGAATTTCCGCGCTGAGCACCCATGGCATCCAGTCCCGTGACCCATAGCTGGAGCAACCAAAGGCAAGAGGAGAAATCTTCAGTCCTATCGAACCCAGTCGCTTCGTCTCCACGCAGTTTTCTCCGTGCTGCACCGTTGATTCAGTTGTCGCGACCCTATCGATGAAGGGCGTGGCAGCACGTGAAAAAGCGTTTCCACCGTTTGACGAATGAAAAGAATAATCTACCTTTTTTGTAGTCTTTTGCCGACATAGCCTTGCGACGATCAATTCCGGTCAATGCAGGACACCGGCACTTCATGACACTCGCAACCACATTTGAAACATCGCGCCAACAGTCTTCCCTAAGCCGGAAGCCAAGTGCGACCGCATCACGACAGTGGTCATTCCTAAGCTGGTTGCGCGTCGGGCAGATTGCGCTTGCCGCAGCAATCCTGCTGGTCATCCAGTATGCGGTCGACAGCGGATCGGTCAAACAGATCTATCTGGCTTCGCCCACGCAGATCATCGCTGCTTTCCCGAGGCTTATCGGCCAGAGCAATCTTTTTTATCACCTCTACATCACCTTGTCGGAGGCGCTGCTGGGTTTTGCTCTGGCATTGACGCTCGGCGTTGCAACCGGGATTGCGATGGGCCTGTTTTCCAGGGTGAACATGTTTTTCAGTCCCTTCCTCGTCTCCATGATGGCGATCCCGAAAGTGACGATCATCCCGCTTCTGACGCTCTATCTGGGTATCGGCTTTTCCCACAAGGTCTTCATCGTTTTCCTCTTCGGATACTTCATCTTCGTCTTCAACACGATTGCCGGTATCCGCCAGGTCGACGAAAAACACCTGAAAGTCGCACGCGCCTTCGGCGCCAGCCGGTTGCAGGTGATCACCAAGATCATCCTCCCGTCGGCCGTGCCCTCGATCATGGCGGCGGTGCGGCTGGAAGCTGCGATGTGTCTGGTGGCAGCTCTGTTCGCTGAAATCGTCGCCTCCAAGGCAGGGCTTGGCAACATGCTCAACCGCGCCGTGGGCGTCTACGACACGGCCAGCGTTTTTGCCCTTGTCGTCACCATCACCGCCATCGCCCTGATCACCGTCTCTTTCATCAATATCCTGGAGAAGCGCGTTTTTCTCCGCTGGAAATTCATCTGATGCCGTCAAACCGCAGGAAATCCGCAATGAAACTCATCACGCCAATCGCTCTTTTTGCCGGGCTTATTTTTGCCGGTACCGCGGCCGCGCAATCGCAGCCTGAGAAAAAGACACTGACGCTGGCGGAAAGTACCGCTTATACGCAGCAGCCGATACGTTTCGGCGTGGAAAAGGGCTTTTTCGCCGAAGAAGGTCTCGATGTGCAATTCACCGACGTGTCGGATATTCCGACCGGCGTTGCCACCGGCGAGCTGACCTTTGCGTTCGGCCCGACCAGCCAATTTCTGCGGGCCGCAGCGCTCGGTTCGCCGATCAAGATCGTGTCGTCCGCTTTCCGCAGCAAGGGGCCTTTCTTTCTGCTCGCGGGAAAGAATGTAAAGGATTTCGCCGATCTGAAGGGCAAGACGATCGGCAATGCCACCGATGGTTCGAACATGGATGCCTATCTCAAGGTGATCCTGCGCGAGAACGGCATCGACCCGGCCAAGGATGTCACGCTGTTTGCCGCCGGGACCTATCAGCAGGCTTATGGCGCGCTGATTTCCGGTCAGGTCGATGCGACCATCATTCATCAACCGTTCCCGGCCATGGCTGAGCTGGAAGGCGAGGGCAAGACACTGGCGCGTGGCTGGGACTATCTGCCCACCTATCATACCGGTGTGCTGATCGCCGGCAACGACGTCATCGCCAACGATCCGGACCTGCTGCAACGTGGACTGCGCGCCTATTTCAAGTCCTACACCTACGCCAAGGCCAATTACGACGAATACCTGCCGTGGCTGCAGAAACAGTTGCACCTGAACCCGGAGGCCGTCGCCAACGCGATCCGCCAAGAAGACGATATCTGGGACAGCAACCCGGCCATCGATCGCAAGGCAATCGCCGATACGCAGGCCGTCGAGATCGCGCTGGGCAACCAGAAAGAACCCTATGACGCGGAAAAGTTCATCGATGATCGTTTCATTCCCCAGGAATACGTAAAGCCGTTTTCCTATCCGGCGCGCCCGGGCGGCACTTCCAACTGAGGTTTTGTCGATGGCGCTGTTTCAGATCTCTTCCGTCGACAAAGTCTATCCCGGCAGCCCGCCCGTGGTTGCGCTGCAAGACATCTCGCTGAATATCGAAAAAGGCGAATTCATCGTCTTTCTGGGGCCGAGCGGTTGCGGCAAGAGCACGTTGTTGGAGCTGCTGTCCGGCTTGCAGCAGCCCAGTGACGGGCTGGTGTCTTTCCACGGCCGCCCCATAGAGGGGCCGCACCATTCGCTGGGCGTCGTATTCCAGGATGCATCGCTGCTGCCCTGGCGCACCATCGAGGATAACGTCTCGTTCGGGCTGGAACTGTCCGGCATCGGCAAGATCGAGCGCGGCAACACGGCGCGGCATTACCTCGACAAGGTCGGCCTCACCGGCTTTTCCGAAAAATATCCGCATCAGCTTTCCGGTGGCATGCGCCAGCGAGCCGGTATTGCCCGCGCCCTTTCGACTGAACCGGAAGTGTTGCTGATGGACGAACCATTTGGTGCCGTCGATCACATCACCCGTATCAAGCTGCAGGAAGAACTGATCGGTCTTTGGCAGGAAAACCGGCGCACCATCGTCTTCGTGACGCATGATGTCGGCGAGGCAGCCTTCCTGGCCGATCGTATCGTGCTTTTTTCACCGCGTCCCGGGCGGGTGCATACGATCTTCGACGTCGACCTGCCACGCCCGCGCCGGCGCGGAGATCTCGAATTGCTCAAGCTGGAATCGAAAATCTACGACACGCTGCATGCGGTCGAAAACCAGAGCCGTGCTGCGGAAGCGTCGGTCTGATCAGGAGATCACCATGGCCCATGAGGGACAGAACCACACGACCAGTGACGGTGAACGCCGCCAGTTGCATCTCGGCTACATGTATTGGGCCAATGGCACGCATCCCGCAGGCTGGCGTTATCCGGGTGCGGCGCATGAAGGTGCATTCGAGCCGGACCATATCGTCCGTCTTGCCCGCACCGCGGAAGCGGCAAAATTCGACTTCTTCTTTTTCGGCGACCGGTTGGCGACGGGGCTGAACTACGAGCTCACCAACACGTCGGTCTTGGCACGTTTCGAACCATTCACGGCAGCTTCCTATCTGGCCACCAAAACGAGCGAGATCGGCATCGTCGTCACCGCCAATCCGACCTATTACGAACCCTTCAATCTCGCGCGGCTCGTTGCGTCGCTTGATCATGTCACCCATGGCCGCGCCTCATGGAACATCGTCACCGGTGCGGATGGACGGGCAGCGCAGAATTATAGCCGCAGCGAACATGGCGATCCCGATTACCGTTACGACCGTGCCGACGAATTCGTCGCGATCGTGCGACGGCTGTGGGACAGCTGGGAAGACGAGGCCTTTATCCGCGACAAGCAGACGGGCAATTTTGTCGATGGCGAAAAGATCCATCCGCTCAACCATGTCGGCAAGACATTCAGCGTCAAGGGGCCACTCAATGTCGCGCGTGCGCCGCAGGGGCATCCGGTCATTCTTCATGCCGGCACATCGGAACGGTCGAGAAATTTTGGCGCAGGCGAGGCCGATGTGATCTTTGCGGCCTCCGCGACGCTGGAAGACGGCATTGCCTATGCCAACGATATCCGCCGCCGCGCCCGGGAAAAGGGCCGGCCGGAGGGACAGATCAAGATACTGCCGGGGATCACGCCGCTCGTCGGCAGAACACGCGAGGCAGCGCGGCAGATCTATGACCGGTTGAACGCGCTGATCATCCTCGACGATGATGTGCGGTTCGGCGGCCGGGAACCGTCTTACTGGAACCTAGATGCCAAGGTGGCCGAAATCCGCGGCGAGGCGGTCGGCGCCGGTCATCGTAATCTCGGAGCCCTGTCGCAGCGTGTCGGCATCTCGCTGTCACATGTCGGCATCGACGATCTGGTCGACCTTGAGCGCGCCGGCGCATTCAACCACGTCGGTTCGAGGCTTCTCGCCGAAACCGAGCGCCGAACCGGCCGTGGCATTGGTCAGGTCAGCTGGCGCGATCTCCTGCACACTTACATCGTCGGCGGCCATGTCGTCGTCGGCAGCGCGCAGGATATCGCCGACTATTTCGAAAACTGGTTCAAGGCCGGTGCCTGCGACGGTTTCAACGTGCAGTCCGCCTATCTCTACGAACAACTGGACCTTTTCGTAGAGCTGGTCGTGCCGGAACTGCAAAAGCGCGGTCTTTTTCGCACGGAATACGAGGGCGCAACGCTGCGCGATCGGTACGGCCTCAAGCGTCCAGTCAATCAATTCGCTGCATGAAGCGGGGTTCTTCGCGATGACACTAACACCGAAAAAGCAGAGAGAACTGCATCTTGGCCTGATGTTCTGGGCGGGTGGCACCCATCCGGCCGGCTGGCGCATGCCGTCGTCTAAGGCCGATGCCGCTTTCGATATCGAGTTTCTGCAATATGTGACACAGCTGGCCGAGAAGGCGAAATTCGACTTTCTTTTCCTCGGCGACCGTCTTGCCACCGATCCGCAGCTGCAGACCACCAATCCGGCGCAGATGTCGCGCCTCGAACCCTTCGTCTCGGGAGCGAGCCTTGCGGCTGCGACCTCGCATATCGGTATCGTGGTCACGGCCAATCCGACCTATTATGACCCTTTCACCGTCGCCCGCATGTTTGCCTCGCTTGATCATCTGAGCAAGGGGCGCGCATCCTGGAATATTGTGACCGGTGCAGATGCCATCGCGGCCGCCAACTTCAGTCGCGATACCCATTGGGAAACCGAAAAACGCTATGACTGGGCCGATGAATTCGTCGATGTGGTCAAGGGCCTATGGGACACGTTCGAGGACGATGCCTTTGTGCGCGATCCGGCCAAGGGTACCTATGTGGATCCGGGCAAGGTCCACAAGCTCAACCACAAGGGCCAGAATTTTGCGGTCGAAGGCCCGCTAAATGTCGCGCGTCCGGTGCAGGGGCATCCGGTCATTCTGCATGCCGGCACATCGGAACGTTCGCGGCAGCTCGGTGCGCGCGATGCCGATGTCATCTTCGCCGGTCAGGGCACGATCGAGGCCGCCAAGGCCTATTATGCCGACATGAAGGCGAGGGCGGTGGCTTATGGTCGCGACGAACTCGATTTCTCCATCCTGCCCGGTCTGACGCCGATCGTGGCGCCGACGACGGAAGAGGCCGTTGCCATATATGACAGGCTGAACGGTTTTCTGGTGCTCGACAAGGAGGACAATGACGGTGAGGAAGTGCGGTTCGGCGGACTGGGACGCAACGCGCTTCGCAATCTGACGCGCGTATCTGGCATACTCGGTGTCGATGTGCGTGGTAGCGATCACGATGCGGCCGTTCCGCTTCAGGTGGCCGAACAGGCCTCTCCGGAAGGGCTGGCCCTGATCGCCGAGGCGACACGCCGGACACGGCGCACGGTGGGAGGGCCATCACCGCTTCTGTTCAAGGACCTGATCTACACGACCATCTTGTCCGGTGCCGTCGCGATCGGAAATCCGACGGAGGTCGCCGATTTCATCGAGTTGTGGTTCCGCGAAAAGGCGGCGGACGGCTTTAACATCTTTCCGCCCTATGTGCCCGAATCCGTCGAAGCCTTTGTAGACCTCGTCGTGCCGGAACTGCAGAGACGTGGCTTCTATCGCAGCGATTATTCCGGCAGCACATTCCGCGATCATCTTGGCCTGACACGGCCGGAAAACAGGTTTGCCGCGAAAGATGCGGCGGCTAGCAGCAAGGTGGCATGAGGAACCGACATGACCGAGCTTAAAGGCCACGGCCCGTTTTTCCTTGCAGAAGATCTCGCATCCCTGCAGCAGGCCGGGCGGCACGTCGTCATCCTCGCCGTGATCAGCGACACGAAGGACGACAGGCCATTGCGAATCGAGGGTGCGATCGATGTCGATCTGGCCCGAGAACTGGCGGGACCGGGCGGCGGCACGCAGGGTGCTCGTCCCTTGCCGGCGGTGGCGGATCTGCAGCGGGCGGCGCGGCGCTGGGGTCTCGGCGACGACACTATCGTTGTTGCCTACGACAACGGCAATGGTTTTGCGGCGGCGCGCGCCTGGTGGACGCTCACATGGGCGGGCGCCCGGCAGGTTTATATCCTTGACGGCGGGCTGGCTGCCTGGACGTCGCTTGGTCTGCCTGTCAGTCGGGAACATCCGAAGTCACCGGCCGAAGGCGACATTGTTCTGACGGCCGGCCATCTGCCGGTTCTCGACGCCGACGGCGCCTTCTGGCTGGCGGGTCAGAACAAGCTCTTTGATGCCCGAACAGAAGACGTGTTTGCGCGTGGCCATATTCCCGGCGCTATCAATGCCTCCGCGTCGAAAAGTCGAGCAGCTGATGGGCGGCTTTTGCCGCAGGACGATCTTCGGGCAGCACTGAGTGCCGATTTTGGTGATGGGGCGGAAATCGGTGTCTATTGCGGCAGTGGCGTCTCTGCAGCGTATCAGATTGCCGCCCTTGCTTCCGTCGGCCGTTCGGCCGCTCTTTATCCGGGTTCGTGGTCCGCATGGTCAGCGGATCCGGATCGTCCCGTTCAGATCGGAACGTCATGAAAACGAACCGGCCGATCGGCTTTTGGCGCGCGCTGGTTCCGTCTTAACAAGCTATCTTGGCGACCCCGACCCAAGGTCAAAACTCCATCAAGGATCAGGCTGCCAATTCGTGCGGTCGGACAAAGACATGCCGATTCAGCACTTCGGCACCTTGTAAAAGGCAAACATTGGCAGTCAGATGAGTTTGATCAGATTCGCCCGCGGCCGAACGCTTTTCCTGACCGCATCTCCACCATCATTCGACAGGCTGCCGCGTGCGGTTGCAAGAAGACTTGAGTCCATTCCCCTGATGTCAGATCAGCCTTATTCGTCCTCGGACATTGATCGTCCCGCTGCGAATTTTCGTGTCGTCGCTCTCATCGTTGCCAGCGCCATGCTGATGGAAAATATCGACGCCACGGTTCTTGCAACGGCCCTGCCGACCATGGCGCGGGATTTCGGCGTCGATGCCCCGGCAATGTCGATTGCACTGACATCCTATCTTCTCAGTCTGGCGATCTTCATTCCGGCCAGTGGCCGGATCGCCGATCGTTACGGATCGCGCACCGTCTTCCGGGCCGCCATTTTTGTCTTCATTGTCGGATCGATCTGTTGCGCTCTTGCGCCCACCTTGCCGGCACTTGTGCTGGCGCGTCTGCTTCAGGGGGCAGGCGGGGCAATGATGATGCCTGTCGGGCGTCTTGTGCTGATGCGCAGCGTCGAGCGCAAGGACATGGTCAGCGCGATTTCCTGGCTGCTCATTCCCGCACTGGTCGGACCGATCCTCGGCCCGCCGATCGGAGGTCTGATCGTCACATATCTCGACTGGCGCTGGATCTTCTACATCAATGTTCCGATCGGCATTGTCGGAATGATCGTGGTCTCCCTTTATATCCAAGAGTTCAAGGGAGAAGCGCTCGTCCGCTTCGACTGGATCGGGTTTGTAATCTCCGGGGTTTCCCTCGGCGCTCTTTTGTTTGGGTTCGAACTGGCCAGCCATGATGGCGCGGGCTGGCTTGCGATCGGTCTTATCGTGGCCGGTTGCCTCGCCGGCATCGCCTATCTGCGCCATGCGAGTCATCATCCGGCGCCGATCATGGATTTTTCGCTGATGAAGGTTCCGAGTTTCGGCACCTCCGTCATTGCCGGATCGCTGACACGCATCACGCAGGGCGCCCAGCCTTTCCTGCTGCCGCTGCTGTTCCAGCTCGGTTTCGGTTATTCGGCAGCGACTGCGGGGCAGATGGTCATTGCCACCGCGGTCGGCGCTCTGCTGATGAAGCCGTTCGCCAAGCCGGTCTATCGTTATCTCGGTTTTCGCGTCAGCCTTGCGGTGAACGGTATTCTGGGAACGATCGGCTACGGCATATGCGCCATGTTCGGTCCGGACTGGCCGGTCTGGCTGATGTTCCTGGTCATGGCTCTGGGTGCATTTTTCATGTCGTTCCAGTTCACGGCTTATAACACCGTCGCCTATGACGAAATCCCGCCGGAGCGGATGAGTTCCGCCACCAGTTTCTACACGACGATCCAGCAGCTGATGCTGTCTCTGGGGATCTGCATCGGTGCGCTTGCGCTGCGCGCTTCGATGGTCGTAGTCGGAAACGCAGAGCCGAAACTGAACGACTTTTCGATTGCCTTCATCGTCGTCACGCTGATCTCGATCACCGCAACGATCTGGAACCTGCGTTTCCACCCTGCTGCGGGTGCTGAAATCAGCGGGCATGTGCCCCGGCTTTAGGACGTCCATCGACTGCGACGACCCCAAAGGCATCATTGAGCTTTTCGGGCAAAGCCTCCGCTTGCGCACACAGCTTCGTCACCTGCGGATCGCCACCGGCCTGCTCGGTGACAAAGGCGATGAAATCCTCCTTGTTTTCCCTGATCCATTTCTGTGTTTGCGCCCAAACACCCAGCACGCGTTCGACGCCTTCGGATGCTTGTCGAGAAACTCTTCCGGCACGCTGAGGACACTGCTTTCACGCAAGGTCTTGTCGCTGAAGATGGCTCTGTCGGCTGCGATTTCCGCCTGTGCCGTCTGCGGATCGTTCCCCATCCACGCGTCAACTTGACTCTGTCGAAGCGCTGCAAAACCTCCCCGGAGCTGCAGATTGACGACCTTGAGATCGTTGATGGTCATCCCTCCATGCAGGCTTTGTTGAACCATGCGCCGCCTTCGTGTATCGGAAGGATCATCCCTGCGTTCTGTGCCAGGGCGAAGGACGGGTACGTATATCTCGATGCTCACCAAGAAGGGGAAATATGGCCTCAAGGCGCTGGTTCATCTCGCGCAGCTTGAGCCCGGCAAGACGGCCTTCGTGAGCGAGATCGCCGAAAAGAACAATATTTCTAAGAAATTTTTGGACGCCATCCTTCTGGAATTGCGCAAGGGTGGCATCCTGCGCTCCAAGAAGGGGCCAGGTGGTGGTTATGCGCTTTCCAAACCGGCCTCCGAGATTTCGATCGGGCAGGCAGTGCGTATTCTCGACGGGCCTTTGGCGCCGATCCGCTGCGCCAGCAAGACGGCATTCGAACCCTGCGACGACTGCGATCATCCGGAGGACTGTCAGGTCAGGCATTCGATGACGGAAGTCAGGGATGCCATTTCCGCGGTTCTCGATACCATGACGCTGGAGCAGATGGTCACCAAGCGTTCTTCCGATCTCGCCGACAAGATCATCCGGTAATCAGGACAGGGGTCAGAACTGGCCGTTGGGCTCCGGCAGTTTGCCGTTGAGGTGAAAGTCACCGATGGCATGGTGTTTCCGGCGCACCGGATCATGCACCGTGTGAGTACGGGCATTGCGCCAATGCTGGTCGAAATTGAAGTTTTCGTCCGTCGATGACGTTCCCGCCAGCTCGAACAAGGCGCCGGTCGAATAATATTTGCGGCCGGAGATGCGGTAGCCGGGGCCGTCCGGTACAACGCGTGTTTCTATGTCGCCCGATGCCTTCACATCCCGCTTCGCCAGCGCATTGGCGAAGTAGCGCCCGGGTGAAGAAATACCGTTTCTGCTCTTCGCTGCCGGCAAGACGCAGCACATCGAGAATATAAAAATGGTTTTGCGGAATCTAGCCGATGGAACTGTCCGCTTCCGACAGGATCGCGAGCATTTCCGCCAGATAGGGGTTGGAGATATCCGCTCCACCATATTCGGCCAGCACTGTCACGCCCAGAAGACCCGATTGTGCGACAAGCTTCATTTCCTGATGCGGCAGAATTCGCTCACAGTCGCGGAGGCTGGATCCTTCGCTGGATGGCCAGAGACCGGGCAATCTCGATTGTCTGGTCTTCATGAGCGATATAAGGCGCTACCGCCCTGAGCTTTGCTGCCAAGCCAACGACATTGCCCATCGGAGATTCTTGAAAAAGCATTTCGGCATAGACGAATTGGCCCTCGGCGGCGTGAGATCAATCTGCTTCACCGGGGGCATAAAGAGAATAAAGCTTCAATATCCGTGCCGGCGTTGGGGTGATCTACTCCAATCTATCAGGCAGTTGATTTCAGGATGAAACCGATCCGTATCGGCCATGGCTGTAGATCAATGGTGAACCGCCCTGCGATGTCACGGCGACCACGCGACCGATGATGATGGCATGGCTGTGCCTCTCGATGATCTCTTCCACTTCGCAATCGATGGATGCGAGTGAACCGACCAGCGCTGCGGCACCGGTCACCAGCGTGGTCCATTCGGCGCCACCGTAACGCTGGCGGCCCTTCAACCCGTCCTTGCCGGAAAAGCGCTCGGCGACGACCTGATCCTCGATATCGAGAATGTTGACACAGAAATGGCCGTGTCTGGCAATAACCGGCCAGGTGGACGAGGATCTGTTGATGTTGACGATCATTGTCGGTGGATCGACAGACAGCGCGGTTGCCGACGTCACGGTGGCGCCGGTTCTGTCTTCCCCGTGCCCCGCCGTCACTACGGATACTGTCCCCGCGACATGCCGCATGACGGCTTTCAGGTCCTCGGAAGATGGTGCGGGGAGGTGAATTGGCGGTTCGCTTTTCAACAATGTGGCCAGCGTGCTCATCATGTCTCCATCTTTTGGAAGCGAAGGGTTTTAAGGTGCCTGCCGCTGCATTCATGGATCGAAGGCTAAATGCTATTTGATCTGTAGACAAAGAAGAACGTCGCGAAAATCGCATGGAATGTAGAATGAATTTTTATTATCTGCGGATCATGTTTGGTTTGGCGATGGGAAACTTCTTCAAAATTGCATTACGCTGAAGCCTGGCGGTCGGCTTGTTCTGTCGCCGCGTATGCAGCCGGTCCGGCCGCGCACCGGTCGCAAAATGCTCGCTACGCCGGAAAAGCCGACAAGGATTTTCTCCGTTTTCATCAGCAATCGAAAATAACGCCCTTCATTATCTATCAAATCAGTAGACAAATAAATGCATGATCGAAACTGCCAGCGAGGCGACGATGTATGCACTGAGCCTGCTTGACAAGAGCCCTATATCCTCAGGAGAGAGTGCCGTGACAGCGCTCGCGGACACAGTGAAGCTTGCCAAGCGCGCAGAAGAGCTTGGTTATCGCCGCTTCTGGGTCGCCGAACATCACGGCAGCACCGAACTTGCCAGTTCGGCACCGGAGGTGCTGATCGCCTGGATACTGTCGCACACATCGCACATCCGGGTAGGGTCGGGCGGCGTCATGCTGCAGCACTACAGCCCCTACAAGGTGGCCGAGGTGTTCAATCTGCTTGCGTCGCTGGCGCCGGGCAGGGTGGATCTTGGTGTCGGCAAGGCGCCTGGCGGGCTGCCACAATCGACAGCTGCCCTGCAGGCCTATCGCTTGGAAAAACCGGATTTCGAACAGCAGCTTGCCGAGTTGCAGGCCTTCCTTGCGCACGCCGTGAATTCACGGCGATCCACGGGGCGTGCCTTTTCAGGGCCGCAGCCGCTGGTGGCCGCGGAACGGTTCCTGCTAGGGGCAAGCCCGGACAGCGCGAGACTGGCGGCGGCGCAGGGATGGGATTTCGTGTTTGCCGGGCACCTCAATGGTGATCCGGAGAACCTGCGCCTCAGCCTTGAAACCTATCGCCGGGAGAGCGGTGGACGCGCGCCGATTTTGGCGCTCGCGGCCTATGCATCTGAAAACGCGGCGGATGCACAGGCGCTCGTCTCGGAACTGAAGATCTTCAAGGTATTTCTCGACAACGGTCAGTCGGTCAGCCTTGGTCGCCGCGATCAGGCGGAGGAGTTTGCCAGGCAGGCAGGCGCCAAGGATTATCGTATCGAGGAGCGCAAACCGAGTGTGCTGCATGGCACGGCGGACACCATCCATGCGGAGCTGGCTCGTCTGGCATCGCTCTACGGCGTCGAGGAATTCATCCTTGAGCCGCCCGCCGCCGGAATCGATCGGCGTCTGGCCTCCATTGAGCTTCTGGCTCGCAACCCACTTTCGGCAGCAGCCTGATTTCTCAAGGGAGATATAAGATGACCAGAAAAATCAATTTCGGCATCATGTTGCAGGGCGCCGGCGGCCACATGAATGCGTGGCGTCACCCTAAGAGCCCAGTCGATGCCAGCGTCAATCTCGACTTCTTCAAGACGACCGCTCTCAAGGCGGAAGCGGCGGGCATTGCTTTCGCCTTCGTCGCTGACGGTCTCTACATCAACGAAAAGTCGATCCCGCATTTCCTCAACCGTTTCGAACCGTTGACCATCCTGTCGGCGCTGGCGACGGTCACGAGCAAAATCGGCCTCGCCGGTACGGTCTCCACGTCTTATAGCGACCCTTTCACAATCGCGCGGCAGTTCGCCTCGCTGGACCTCATCAGCGGCGGGCGCGGCGGCTGGAATGCGGTAACGACGCCGTTGGAAGGGACTGCGAAAAACTACAGCCGCAACCACCCGGAACATGCGTTGCGTTACGAGATCGCCGACGAATATCTCGAAGTCGTCAGAGGCCTGTGGGACAGCTGGGATGATGATGCATTTACCCGCGATCGTGAGAGCGGAAAATTCGTCGACCGGGAAAAGCTGCACACGCTTGGCCACAAGGGCCGGTTTTTCCAGGTGGAAGGTCCGCTGAACATCCAGCGCTCGCCTCAGGGCCAGCCGGTGATCTTCCAGGCGGGTTCCTCGGATGCCGGTATCGGGCTTGCCGGCAAACACGCCGATGCGGTTTTCACCAACGGCGTTTCGGTGGAAGAGAACCAGACCTTCTCCCGCCGCGTCAAACAGTCGGCGGTAGCGCAGGGGCGATCTGTCGACGACGTCAAAATTTTCCCCGGCATCGGGCCGATCGTCGGCCGCACGCAGGCCGAGGCTGAAGAAAAATATCAGACAATCCGCAACCTGATCTCGATCGATGAGGCGCTCGCCTATCTCGGCCGTTTTTTCGATCATCACGATTTCAGCGTCTACGATCTCGATGCGCCGTTCCCGGAACTCGGCGATATCGGCAAAAACAGCTTTCGCTCCACCACGGATCGCATCAAGCGCGTGGCGAAGGAGCAGGGGCAGAGCCTGCGGGAAGCAGCGCTCGGAGCAGCAACGCCGCGTGAAGGTTTTGTCGGCACTCCGGAGCACGTCGCGTCAAAACTCATCGAGTGGTTCGAAAACGGCGCGGCCGACGGCTTCATCCTCGGCTTCCCGGTAATTGCCGAGGGACTCGACGATTTTGCCCGTTTCGTCCTGCCGATCCTGGAGGAGCGTGGTTATTTCGACCCGCATTTGAAGGGCAGCACGCTACGTGAAAACCTCGGCCTTCCATACCGCCAGAGCGTCTATGCGAGCGCCGGCGGAGAGGTCGAAAAAGCCCGCGCATAAAACTCTGAAAAGGTGAACCAGCCGGCGACAAGCCGCCGGCATCAACCTTCGGAAAGCGAAAACCATGAATATCCATATTGACGGCGCGCGTCATCGCGACGACGCCGAACGGTCGATCCTTGCCTTCTCCGATGAGCTGGTGGCGATCCGGCGTGATCTACACCAATACCCGGAACTCTCCTTTCACGAGGGACGCACCGCCAAGGTCATCGCCAAATATCTGCTCTCCTACGGTTACGAGGTGACGGAGGGCGTGGGCGGCTACGGCGTCGTCGCGGCGCTACGGCGAGGCAATGGCGACAAGCGGCTCGGAATCCGTGCCGATATCGACGCGCTGCCGATCGAGGAGGCGACGGATCTTCCCTATGCCAGTCACAATCCGCGCGTCATGCATGCCTGCGGACACGACGGCCATACGACCATCCTGCTGGGTGCCGCGCGTTATCTTGCCGAACACGGTCGTTTTTCCGGAACGCTGACTCTGATCTTTCAGCCAGCCGAAGAAGTGGGGGCCGGCGCGAAAAAGATGATCGAGGACCGGCTGTTCGAGCGGTTTCCGGTCGATGCTGTCTTCGGCTTGCATAACTGGCCAGGCGTGGCGGCGGGGCAATTCGGATTTGTCGAGGGGCCGGCGATGGCGTCGGTCGACCAGGCGCTGATCCGCATCATCGGCAAGGGCGGCCACGGCGCTTCGCCGCATGAAACGGTGGATCCGGTTCTCGCCTCGGCCTCCTTCATCACCGCCTTGCAGAGCATTGTCGCCCGCAATGTCGATCCGCTGGAAATGGCGGTGCTGACGGTGGGATCGATCCATGGCGGTTCGGCCTCCAATGTCATTCCCGACAGCGTCGAACTGAAACTGACGGCGCGCGCCTATTCGCCGACGGTGCGGGACCGTCTAGAGGAGCGGGTGCCGGCGCTTGCCCGTGCCCAGGCGCAAAGTTTCGGAGCGGAGGCGGATGTCAAATACCGCCGCGGTTTTCCGCCGGTCATCAATCATGTCGAGGAAACCCGGTTTGCCCGCCGCGTCGCCGAGGACGCATTTCCGGCAGAGCAGGTGGCTGTCGATTTCCGGCCGCGTACGGCAAGCGAAGACTTTGCCTACATGCTGCAGGAGCGGCCCGGTTCCTACCTCTTTGTCGGCAATGGCAACAGCGCACCGCTGCACAGCCCGCTCTACGATTTCAACGACGATCTCATCGTGCCTGCCGCCCGCTATTGGGCCCGGCTTGCCGAAACCTTTCTGGCGTGAGTGCCCGAAACCATCGCTCGAAACATGGGAGTGCGACCTGTGAGTGATCGCTTTTATTACACGACACCGATCGATCCGCTGGCGCGGCCGCTGATCGAGGAGCTGACCTTCGAATATGACAGCCGTTACGGCACGTTCTTCCATGCCGAAGGCGCGACCAAGGAGATGAACCGTTACGGACCGGAGGTTTTTGCGCCGCCGTACGGCAATTTTGTGCTGCTGCTGCGCGATGGTCAGGCGATCGCCGGCGGCGCCTTCATGCGCCACCAGGATGAGGGCACGACGGAGGTCAAGCGCGTCTGGACCCATTCCGGTTTTCGCCGCCAGGGGCTGGCGAAACGTGTCCTGGTGGAACTGGAAGAGCAGGCGCTGCGGCAGGGTTATGCCCGCATCTACCTCACCACCGGTTTTCGCCAGCCGGAAGCGGTCGGCCTCTATCTCACCAATGGCTACACGCCGCTTTACGATACCACAGCCGATCCCGAGACCGTTCGCCAGCTTCCCTTTGAAAAACATCTGACCGCCGGCAATTTTGCCGCCGCGCCGACCGGCCGGGTATCCGCCCTGCACGGCCTCTGAGGAAACCCACAATGACGATCACGACGGATTTCAATGACATCCCGGTGGATGAAAACCGCAAGGCGGCGGTCAAACGCGGCGATTATTCGCATTATCGCGTCGTGCCCGCCCGTTATCCGGCCCGCACGATCGGCACCGTTTTTGCGCTTCTGGTCATCGCCGCCACGCTGCATTCGGTTCTCGGCAATCCACGCTGGGGCTGGGATGTGTTCGCCGAGTGGTTCTTTGCCGAGCCGGTTCTGGTCGGTCTTGCCCGCACGGTTCTTCTCACGGCGCTTGGCGCGCTGTTCGGGTTCATTCTGGGCACCGGTCTGGCCTTGGCGCGCGTATCGGGCTCACCGCTGCTCGTTGCCGTGTCTTGGACCTATATCTGGATCTTTCGTTCGATCCCGCTGATCGTGCTTCTGCTGATCCTCAACAATCTCGGATATCTCTACGAAACCATCACCATCGGTGTGCCCTATACCGGCCTAAACTTCATCAGCTGGAATACAACACAGCTGATCACGCCCTTTGCCGCCGCCGTGCTCGGCCTCACCCTCAATCAGGCGGCTTTTGCTTCGGAAATCATCCGGGGCGGCATTCTCTCTGTCGATCAGGGCCAGCTGGAGGCGGCGTCCGCGCTTGGCCTGCCTCGCAGCCGGCAGGCATCGCGCATCATCCTGCCGCAGGCCATGCGCTCCATCCTGCCGACCGCCTTCAACGATATCATCGGCCTCGCCAAGGGTACGTCGCAGGTCTACATTCTGGCCCTGCCGGAACTGTTCTATACGATCCAGATCATCTACCGCCGCAATCTGGAAGTCATTCCACTCCTGATGGTGGCGACCGTCTGGTATCTGGTCATCCTCACGGTTCTGTCGATCATCCAGCATCATATCGAGCGGCATTATTCGCGCGGTGCGCTGCGCAACCCGCCGCCTTCGATCTTCTCCGGCCTCTATCGCCGTCTTGCACCGGCGCGTGCGCCCGCCGTTGTCAGCGATGAGCCCGTGGTCCGCGCGGAGGCCAGGCCCGCCACCCCAAAGCCGCTTCATGCGCGCGGCGGCGAAGTGACCATTCACGGCGTTTCGAAAAGTTATGGGCCGCTTAAAGTGCTGGACGACGTATCGCTGCGCATTCCGGTCGGCAGCGTCACGACCATTCTCGGCCAATCCGGCTCCGGCAAATCGACGCTGTTGCGCTCGATCAACCATCTGGAGCGCGTCGATAACGGTTTCATCGCCATCGACGGCGAGTTGATCGGCTATCGCCAGGACGGCGAAACCCTCTACGAACTGAAGGAAAGGGACATCCTCAAGCGCCGCGTCGAAGTCGGCATGGTGTTCCAGAACTTCAACCTCTTCCCGCATCTGACAGCGCTGGAAAACATCGCCGAGGCGCCGGTTTCCGTGCGTGGTCTGCCGCGCGAACAGGCGCGGGTCGAGGCGCTCGACCTTCTTTCCCGCGTCGGTCTTGCCGAAAAGGCCGATGCCTATCCGCGCCAGCTTTCCGGCGGCCAGCAGCAGCGTGTTGCCATCGCCCGCGCGCTGGCGCTGAAGCCGAAGGTGCTGCTCTTCGATGAACCGACCTCGGCGCTCGATCCGGAACTGGTGGGCGAAGTGCTCGACGTCATCAAGGAGCTTGCCCGATCCGGCGCCACGCTCGTCATCGTCACCCACGAAATCGGCTTTGCCCGTGAAGTCTCCGATCAGGTCGTCTTCATGGAACGGGGCCGTATCCTTGAAACCGGCACGCCGGACAAGGTTTTTGGTCAGCCGGACCATCCACGTACGGCCGAATTCCTCGCCAAAGTCCTTTAATCACAACAATAGGAAACACTCAGAATGTCTTACAGAACACGACTTCTCAGCATTGCCGCCGGCGGCCTCCTATCGCTTTCGGCGGCGCTGGCCTCGATTGCGCTGGCGCAGACGCCCGATCTCTCGCCGGAACAGAAAGACCGCGTCCGCGTCGAAAAGGTCGAGGCCGCAGCCAAGCTGGTCCCCGCCGATTTCAAATTCGTGACGCCCGGGAAACTGACAGTCGCCTCCATCCCCGGCCGCCTGCCGTTCGCGGTTTATGCGGATGACAACAAGACGCCGGTCGGCAGCGAACCGGATATCGCGCAACTGGTCGCCGACAGTCTTGGGCTGGAGCTGGAACTGGTACCGATCGCCTGGGCCGACTGGCCGCTCGGCGTCACCTCGGGTCGTTTCGATGCGGCGATCCACAACATCACCGTTACCGAGGAGCGCAAGCAGAAATTCGATTTCTCGACCTACCGCACCGATCTGATCGGTTTTTACGTGCCGCTCAACAGCAAGGTTCAGAGCATTTCCAAGCCGGAAGACGTCGCCGGCCTGAAAGTGATCGTCTCTTCCGGCACCAACCAGGAACAGATCCTGCTGCGCTGGATCGAGGCCAACAAGGCCAAGGGTCTCGCTCCGAGCGAAGTGCAGTATTACGACGATGAGGCCGTGCTCGACGTGGCGCTGCAGTCCGGTCGCGCCGATGCCTATCTCGGCCCGAACGCCACTTCGGCATTCAAGGCTGCCCAGGAACAGAAGACGAGGCAGGTCGGCACCTTCTCGGGCGGCTGGCCGGAAACGGCGGAAATCGCCGTGGCCACCAGGAAGGGGGCCGGGCTTGCGGAAGCGATCACCACAGCGCTGAACGCCCAGATCGAGAACGGCAATTACGGCAAGGCACTGTCACGGTGGAACCTGTCTGCGGAGGCGATCAAGCAATCGCGAACCAACCCGCAGGGTCTGCCCAAGAGCTGATCCCGCAACTTTGATCTCAAGGTTGCTGATGTGTCGGGGGACGCAGCAGCCGGGGGCGCGGGCAATCCTCCCGTCCGCGCCTCCCTTCCCGTCAACCGGACGAACGCTATGAGTACCAAAGCCATGAACATTATCGAAAAACTCGGTCGCGTGATCAGCGTCGGCCTGCTCAGCCTGCCGCTTTTTGCGCTGCCTCCGGCCTACCAACAGGCACTGGCTGCGGGCGACATATTCGATCTTTCCCCTGAACAGCCCGGCCGCGTGCGAGTGGAGAAGGATGCAGAGGCAATTGCGGCACTGCCGAAGGATTTCAAGTTCACCAGCCCCGGCAAATTCACCGTCGCGGTTTCCACCGGCGGGCCGCCGCTCGCCACCTATGCCACCGATGCGAAAACGGTCGTCGGTGCCGATCCCGATTACGCGCTGGCGATTGCCGACAGTATCGGCCTTGAACTCGAACTGGTGCCGGTCGCCTGGGCCGACTGGCCGCTCGGGCTGGTCTCGGGCAAATACGACGCGGTGATCTCCAATGTCGGCGTTACCGAACTGCGCAAGGAAAAATTCGACTTTTCCACCTATCGGCAGGGCCTGCACGGTTTCTTCGTCAAGGCCGATAGCAAGATCAAGAATATCCGCGAACCGAAGGATGCGGCGGGGCTGCGCATCACGGTTGGCGCCAGCACCGATCAGGAACGCATCCTGCTCAAATGGAGCGATGAAAACGTTGCCGCCGGCCTGAAGCCTATCGAGCTGCAATATCACGACGATGACGCGGCGCGGGTCATCGCGCTCCAGTCGGGTCGCGTCGATGTCATCGTCCAGCCGCATGCGCAACTCGTTTATATCGCTGCCCGCGACAAGAACATAAAACGCGTGGGCACACTCTCCGCCGGTTGGCCGGAGCGGTCGGACGTAGCGATCACCACCCGCAAGGGATCGGGTCTTGCAGACGCGCTGACGCTTGCGACCAACAATCTCATCAAGTCCGGCGCCTATAAAAAGATCCTCGAACGCTGGCAGCTTCAGGAAGAGGCGCTGCCGGAATCGCGTACCAATCCGCCCGGGCTTCCAAAGAGCTGAGCGGCGGGTTTCACGATTGATCCCATGAAATGACCGCTAGGTCAGGCCAGCGCGCAAGCCATTTCGAGGATTTTGCCCCATAGATCTCACGCGTGATTTGCTTCTTGTTTGCTCGAACAATACCAGCGAGAAGATCGTCAAGGCCGAATGGCGCGCATATCTCTGCCTCACGTCCCGCAGGGCGCATGCCGATTGCCGTTGCGGTCGTTGGAAAAGTGTCGATGGCATCCATTGCAGAGCGATAGGGAGCTATCGAATAGCCGAATTTGGCTTCGTACCAGAGGTGGACGCGCGCTTCATTTTTCACATCAATCCAGGTCGGAAGATTCGGAAACAAACCTCGAATACGCTTCGCCTGCTCTTCCTCGCTTTGCTGGCTCAGATCATTCGGGTCGAAGTAGACCAGATCGATATCCGATACTCCATATTCCGCATTGAACCCAAAACGCGCATTCCATACCGTTTGCGCGAGACAGCCGGCAACCAGCCAACAGTCGGGTAGATCGAGCCGCTCCCAGCCGTCCCAGACAGCGTGAATCGCGGAGTTCGTCAACACAGAGGCTTCAAAGTGGGTGAGGTCAATCGTATGCATATTTCACCCGTCGCGTCATTTTCTGTGATGGCTCCAAATCTTGAAGTTCCAATACTCGTTAGCAAGCAGTTTGCGGCGGACTTACACCCGTCATCCAGCCTCTAACGGGAGCGTTTCCTCGCCCCCGATAGTCGTCAAAACGCAACGCTGGCCCGCCTCTCTGTGCCGAAAAATCTCGCTAATATCCGGCGCGGCGGCAAGGAGCATTTTCGTATAGGCATGCTCGGGCCGCTCGAACACCTGCTCGACCGGGCCTTCCTCGACAAGCACGCCTCCCTTCAGCACGCCGACCCGGTCCGCCATCCGGCGGACCACGGCAAGGTTGTGGCTGATCAGTAGGTAGGTGAGGTCGAACTCCGCCTGCAGGCTCGCCATCAGGTCAAGCACCTGCGCTTGAACCGAAACGTCGAGAGCGGAGGTCGGCTCGTCGCAGACGATGAAACGCGGACGGCTGGACAGCGCCCGTGCAATGGCGATCCTCTGCCGCTGGCCGCCGGAAAATTCGTGCGGATAACGATGGCGCGCGCCCGGATCGAGCCGCACGCGTTCCAGCAATTCGCTGACCTGACGGTCGATCTCGGCGCTGCTGCGCACCAAGCCGAGCCGGCGTATCGGTTCGGCGATGATGTCGCCGACCTGCCAGCGCGGATTGAGGCTGGCATAGGGATCCTGAAAGATCATCTGCACGGCGCCATTGCGCGCCGGTCCATCGCCGGCCCACACCGCCTTGCCTGCAACGGCTACCTTTCCGGATTGGGCGCGCAGCAGGCCCACGACGATGCGCGCAAGCGTCGATTTCCCCGATCCGGATTCCCCTACGAGAGCAAATGTCTGGCCTTCGCCGACCGAGAAGCTCACATCGTTGACCGCCGTGATGCTGCGGATTGGCGAAAGGCGTCTCAGCAACGGCCAGGAAAAACCGCCCGGCAGTGCAAAATCCCGGCGGATGTTTTCGATACGCACCAGTTCGCCGGCCTGCGGTCGCGGCGGTCGTGTGCTCTTGCTGTGGATCGAAGGAATGGCGGCGATGAGGGTGCGGGTGTAATCCTCCCGTGGGTGGCACACGACCTGCGCGACAGGGCCCGTTTCGACGATGCGGCCTTGGTTCATGACCACGATGCGGTCGGCGATTTCGGCAACCACACCCATGTCATGGGTGATCAGCAGCACGGCAAGCCCGCGCTTTTCGCAGAGCGACTTGAGAAGGGCCACGATCTGCGCCTGAACCGAGACGTCGAGCGCGGAGGTCGGCTCGTCTGCGATCAGCAGTTCCGGGTCGGCGGCAATGGCAAGAGCGATCACGACGCGCTGGCGCATTCCACCGGAAAACTGGTGCGGATAGGCATCCACCCGCCGCTCCGCTTCGGTTATGCCGACCTCGCGCAACAGGTCTATCGCGCGGCGGCGGGCGGCCTTCGCATCGAGCGGCAGGTGGCGGCGAATGGTTTCAATGAGCTGGCGGCCGACCGTATAAAGCGGGTTGAGGCTGACCAGCGGGTCCTGGAAAACCGTGCCGATGCGCCGGCCGCGTATCGTGCGCAATGCAGGCTCGGAAAGGCCGTCGATGCGTTTTCCGCTCAGAAAGATCTCGCCGGATGCGATCCGGCCGGGACGATCGATCAGGCCGGTCACGGCCGCGCCGGTCATCGACTTCCCGGCACCGGATTCGCCGATCACACCGAGGACTTCGCCGCGCGCAATGTCGAGCGAGATGTCGTCGACGGCTGTGAATGTGCCGTCACCGGTCGGGAATTCCACCGTCAGGTTTCGGATGGAGAGGACGGGAGGATGGTCAGGTTTCGTCATCGGCGGCCGTCCCGGAGGCGAGGGTTGAGCGCATCGCGCAGGCGGTCGCCGAGCAGGTTCACCGACAACGCGAGCAGGACGAGCGTTGCGGCCGGGAAACCGAGGATCCACCATTCACCGGAAAACAGGAATTGTTGGCCGATGCGGATCAGCGTTCCGAGCGAGGGCCGTGTGGGTGGCACGCCGACACCGAGATAAGAGAGGGTAGCTTCCTCGATCACGGCCAGCGCAAGTCCGATGGTCGCGATGACGAGAACGGGGCCTGCAAGGTTTGGAAGAATATGGGTAACGAGGATGCGGGCCGGCGAGACGCCGATCAACCGGGCAGCCGCGACATAATCCCTGCGCTTTTCGACCAGCGTCGCACCGCGCACCGTGCGGGCAAACTGGGGCCAGTTGGAAAAGCCGATGGCGAAGATAAGGATCCACACCGCCGCACTTTCCTGCTGCGCTGCCGGCACCAGACCTTGCGCGATGCCGAAGACCAGGAGCGCGATCAAAATGGTGGGAAAGGTGAGCTGCGCATCAGCGACGCGCATGATGATCGCGTCCGTCACACCGCCGGCATAACCGCTGACCAGGCCCGCAGTCACACCGATCGCCAGCGACAGGAAGGTGGCGGCGAAGGCAACGGTGAGCGAGACGCGGCTACCATAGAGGATGGAGGAGAACACGTCGCGGCCCTGGTTGTCTGTGCCGAAAACGAAGGTGTTTCCGGTAAAGGCGCTCGGCTCCAGCGGCGGCGTCATGCCGTCGAGAAGATCGAGTGTTGCCGGGTCGAACGGGTCATGGGGCGCGATCAACGGCGCAAGGACAGCCGCCAGCATCAGGCCGAGAGCGAGCGAGAGGGCGAGCCAGGTGACGATCCCCAGTTTTGGCCGTTTTCGAACGGATGATTTGTGTGCCGACGGGGCTGGCGAGGGAGAGACGGGGAGTTCCGTATCGATGGCCATGTCATGTTTCCCCGCCGTTATGGCCGACACGCAGGCGCGGATCCACGGCGTAATAAAGAATATCAACGATGAGATTGATGAAAACGAAGAGCAGCGCGATGAAGACGAGATAGGCCGCCATGACGGGCACGTCCACCGACTGCACGGAATTGATGAACAGCGAGCCGACGCCTGGCCACTGGAACACGGTTTCCGTGACCACGGCGAAGGCGATGACCGAGCCGAGCTGCAGACCGGCAACGGTGATGACCGGAACGAGCGTGTTTTTCAGTGCATGGCCGAAATGGATGCTGCGTTGTGGCAGGCCGCGGGCACGGGCAAACCGGATGTAATCCTGCCTCAGCACTTCCAGCATTTCGGCACGGATCAGCCGCATCAGCAGCGTCGTCTGGAAAAGCGACAGGGTGATGGCCGGCAGGATGATGGAGCGCCAGCCGGACAGGGTGAGCAGCCCGGTCGTCCACCAGCCGATCTTCACCGTCTCTCCCCTGCCGAAGGATGGCAGCCAGCCAAGTTCGACGGAAAAGACATAGATGAGGCCGATGCCGATCAGGAAGGTGGGGAGCGACACGCCCACCAGCGAAGCGGTCATGATGAAATGGGTGAGCGGGCTTTCGGGCTTCAGCGCGCAGTGGATGCCCAGCACGCCGCCCAGCACCAGCGCCAGCGTCGCGGAGGCGAATGCCAGTTCCAGGGTTGCCGGCAGGCGTTCGGCGATCATGCGCGTTACGGGTTCCTGCTGCTTGTAGGAAATGCCGAAATCGCCGCTCAGGCCACGCTGGACGAAGGAGGCAAACTGGACGGCCACCGGCCGGTCCAGCCCAAGCCGCTGCATCATCACTTCGCGGTCTTCCAGCCTGGTTTCCTGGCTCGCCAGCGATTCCAGCGGATCGCCGACAAAGCGGATGACGATGAAGGCGATGAGCGCCACCGCCAGCATCACCAGTATCGATTGGAATATGCGTCTGAGAATGAAACCTGTCATGCGATCATCCGGACGGGACAGGATGTCGCCATCCTGTCCCGATCCCGCCTTGTCCTGTTTTTATTCGCTTATCGTCACGCGACCGAGTTTCGGGGATGCATCCGGCGGCACTTCGAGGTCGATATTGTCTCGCACGGCCCAGGTGGTGATCTGGTTGTGAAGCGGCAGGTAGATGGCCTCGGCCTTCACCTGTTTCCACAGTGCGGCAATGGTGGCGTCGCGCTTTGCAACGTCCGTCTCTGCTCCGAGCGACTCGATCTTCGCATCGACCTCGGCGTTCGAATAATAGGTCGGATTATAGGCGCCGTAGCGGCCTTCCCGCGTGTGAACCAAGTCGTTGAAATTATAGGCGCTGTCGAATGTCGGCACGCCCCAGCCGTAGAGGAAGAAGTCGGTCTTGCGCTCGGTCAGCAGCGGGGAATGCTGGGCGAACGGGCGCGAGGCGAGCGTGACTTTCACGCCGATGCGTCCGAGAAAACCGACGACGGCCTGCGAAATCGCCTCGTCATTGACATAGCGGTTGTTGGGCGTGTCGAGCGTGATTGTGAACCCTTCGGGATAACCTGCCTCGGCCAGTAGCGCCTTGGCCTTGGTGACATCCGCCTTGTTGTAGGCGTTGAGTTCTTCTGACCAGCCATGCACGAAGGGCGGTACGATGATGCCTGTCGGAATGGAGTTTCCGCGCAGCACGACCTTGTTCAGCGCGTCGCGATCGATCGCGAGATCGAAGGCCTGCCGTACCCGCACGTCGTGCAGCGGGTTCTTGTCCTTGATGTTTGAGGAGGTGAGCGGTGCTTCGTCCTGCCTGTAGCCGAGGAAGATCGAGCGGTTTTCCGGGCCGCTGATGATCTTGATCCCGGCGGTTTTCTTCAACCGTTCGATATCCTGAACCGGCACGTCCTGTACGAAATCAACCTCGCCGGATAGAAGTGCCGCAACCCGCGTGGCGGAATCGGCGATCGGGGTGTAAACGATCTGCGTGACGTCCGGCTTGTGATTTTCCCAATGCTTGTCGAATGCGTCGAGCACCGTGCGCACCCCGACTTCACGGGACTTGAGAACATAAGGGCCGCTGCCATTGGTGTTGCGAACGGCGTGATTGTCCTTGCCAGCCGCATAATCCTGCACGTCCACGACATTGTTCTTTTCGGCCCAGCCCTTGTCGAGGATATAGGTGCCCGTCAGGTTGTTCGGGTAGATAAGGTTCGGGGCGCGAAGCTTGACCGCGACCGTCAGGTCATCGACCGCCGTGACGTCGACCACATCGGCGTGAAGCTGCCGAAGGTTCGATTTTTCAGAGCGGGCCCGGTTGAGGGAAAAAACGACGTCTTCGGCGGTCAGGTCTGCACCGTCATGGAATTTCACGCCCTTACGCAGGGTGAACAGCCAGGTCGACGGATCGCCGTCTTTCACCTTCCATTCGGTCGCGATACGCGGGATCAGGCTACCCTTTGCATCGCGCCAGACGAGGCTTTCATAAATGTGGTTGAGGATCGCGTGGGTCACGCCGTCGTTTTGCGCGTGCGGGTCGAGCGTCAATGCATCGGACGCGCGGGTCCAGCGAACGGTCGCCGCGTCGGCGGCCAATGTCGTGACCGAAAGGGACAATAGTGCCGCGGCAAAACCCGCAATATGGGCAGTTTTCATACAGGATCTCCGTATCCTTTCGAGCTGCGTGAAAAGCGCGCTCTTGCGTTGGTATGTATTCTAGTAAATCAGTAGCTTTTTTCGCGGGACAGAAAAAATCGTTGCGATTTTGCGATGTTTGGAGATTGTTTGCGCTGCGCCCGGGCCCGGAGATGTCATTTGTCCGCTTGGAGGACAGGCAGATGAGCTGCCCTCCATATCCGTGTCAGGCCGCGCTCCGCAGCCCAAGATTGCCGCTCAGCGTGCCGTGGGCGCAGTCCTTGCGGTAGACGCCCCATTCCTGCAGGTGGGGAGCGAAAACGAAACCGTCGGCAGCGTTTTCCTGAACATAGCGGTTGATCTCGCGCGCTACCGTTTCCGGCGTGCGCTGACGTGCCGTGACCTTGATCACCAGTTGGCGAATGCTGAGTTTTTCGCGTTCGGCGATTTCAGGCCATTTGCGGGCTGTCTCCAGCCGGTCATCAATGCGGTTTGCGCGGCCTTGGGCCAGAGCAGGCGAAGAAACTCGGGATCGACATCCGGCAACGGGCGTTTGGGATCATAAGCAGAAAGATCGCGGTTCCAGACCTGTTCCAGAAGCACGGTGGCGTTCTTCGGGCTCACCTGTTGCAGGCGAATGGCTCTCAGTTTTTCCTCCGCATCCGCCTGGCTGTCGCCCAGCGCAAAGGCAGCGCCCGGCAGGATCTTCAGGTCGTTCTCGCCGTGTCCATGCCGGGTCAATCTGTTCTTCACGTCGCGGTAGAAGGTCTGCCCTCCTGCCGGCGAGCCATGGCGGGAATAGATGAGATCGGCATGGCTTGCCGCCAGATTGCGCCCGGTGTCGGAAACGCCACCTACGCGATCACCGGCCCGCCTTGCGGGGAGGACGGCAGATCGGGGCGGCCCGCGATGCCGAAATGTTCTGAGTTCACCGCGAAGTCGCCACCTTGCCAGATGGTTCACGCCGCTTCGATGAGCTCGCATGCGCGCTCATAACGTTCGGCAAAGGGAAGGTGATCGCCGCGGGGGAAATTCGCGCCGGTAAAGGCGCCGGGCGAGGTGACCACGTTCCAGCCTGCGCGACCTCCCGAAGTGGTTCGAGACGTTCGCGCAGGGTTGATGCCTGACGCGTCTGCCCGATACCGGCAGCCCGCAGCGCCGAAAGGATAGCGATCCCCTGCTTTTCGGTTCATAATAACTGGGCCAAAGGTTCGATCTTCATTGAGACCTCGATCTTAGACGACCGTCGCAGTTCGTTGCGACGGTCGTCCGATTCTGAACTTCAGCTTCGGACAAATGCCAGAATATCGGCGTTCAGCACATCGGCATTGACCGTGAGCATGCCATGCGAGAAGCCGGGATAGGTCTTTAGCGTGGCGTTCTTCAGAAGCTTGGCAGACTTCAGTGCCGAATCTGCGATCGGAACGATCTGGTCGTCTTCCCCGTGAAGCACCAGCGTCGGCACGGTGATCGCCTTGAGGTCTTCGGTCTGGTCGGTTTCGGAAAACGCCTTGATGCCGTCATAATGGGCCTTTGCGCCGCCCATCATGCCTTGACGCCACCAATTCTGGATCACGCCTTCCTGCACCTTGGCGCCGTCACGGTTGAAGCCGTAGAACGGACCGGCCGGCACATCACGGAAGAACTGGGCGCGATTGGCCGCGAGTGCCGAGCGGAAGCCGTCAAAGACTGCCATCGGCAGGCCTTCAGGATTGGTTTCGGTCTTCAGCATCAGCGGCGGAACCGCAGAGACGAGGACGGCCTTGGCGACGCGGCCAGAAGGCTGGCCATGCTTGGCAACATAACGGGCGACTTCACCACCACCTGTGGAGTGACCGATATGGACGGCATTCTTCAGGTCAAGATGCTCGGCGACTGCGAAGGCATCGGCAGCATAATGGTCCATGTCATGACCTTCGGCCACCTGCGCCGAGCGACCATGCCCACGACGGTCATGGGCAACGACGCGATAACCCTTGGAGAGGAAAAACAACATCTGCGCATCCCAGTCATCCGATGACAGCGGCCAGCCATGATGGAAAACGATCGGCTGCGCGTCCTTCGGACCCCAGTCCTTGTAGAAGATTTCGACGCCGTCCTTGGTGGTTACAGTGCTCGTAGTCATTTGCGTTACTCCTTGTGTTGTCGAGGAAATGGAATCTTTCGCGATTGCCGGCATTTGCATTCCTGCCAGTGAGATGGCAGCCCCTCCGCCGATCAGTACTCTGCGTCGTGTAGTCCAAGGGCCGGAGCCCTCTTTAGACGTAGTCATTATCGTTCCTTTCTGAGGGCAAATCGCCTTGTGTTGGCTTCGATGTGGACAGATGTAGTGAGTTCCGGCATGTCATTGGCGTGTCTGAAATGACTTTAAGCATGCTGAAAGTGACAAAATGGATCGTGACGTTGACCTCGTGTCTGAAATCGGGCTCCTCATCTATCCGGATTGCCAATTATCGGCCGTCTACGGGCTGACGGACCTATTCCGTATCGCCAGCCAATGGATACCGCAGCAATCCAAGGTCTTGCGAGCGATCCGAGTTTCTCACTGGCAGGCCACCGATAACGATATCGTCTGTGTATGGGACAGCCATCCCGGACGACCGCATCGTCTTGGGCATGTCATCGCACCGCCAAGCATCATCATGCCTTCAGACATGAAGCCGATGCCGGCTGCGGCGGCCTGGATGGTGGAGCAGCATGGGGCGGGGGCGACGGTTTGCTCCGTCTGCGCCGGAGCCTTTGTTTTAGCCGAGACCGGCCTAATCGACGGACGAAAGGTGACGACGCATTGGGCTTTCAGTGACGAGCTGGCGGCGCGCTATCCCAAGATCGAACTTGCTGCAGAAAAGTTGTTGATCGACGACGGCGATGTCATGACCGCCGGCGGCATACTGGCTTGGTCGGACCTGGGGCTGACCCTGGTAGAGAGATTGATGGGGCTTGGCGTCATGCTTGCAACTGCTCGCTTCCTGTTGATCGACCCGCCTCGGCGCTATCAGAATCCGTATCGCAGCTTCATTCCCAAATTCGATCACGGCGACGCCGCAGTTCTGACCGTCCAGCATCACATTCATGCAAATGTTTCCGGCGCGCACGAGGTGCCGGAACTTGCTGCGCATGCCGGACTAACGGAACGCACATTTTTGCGGCGCTTCGCCAAAGCCACCGGGCTACGTCCCACAGAATATCTCCAACAGGCCAGGATCATGAAAGCGCGTGATGGCCTGGAAACCACAAATCAATCTGTCGAGCAGATCGCCTGGAGTGTCGGGTATTCCGACGTGACCGCGTTCCGTCGAGTGTTCCAGCGGCTTACGAGCCTTCCTCCGGGCCAATATCGCCACAGGTTTGGAACCACCCGGAGTGATGAGGCGCTCAGTTGAAACAGCATTCTTCGGCGTAGACATTCACAGATTACTACCGGGTTGAAATTCTCGGTGGAAACGCAGAGTCAGTTCTCAGTGGCAATCAACAGGCAGGGGCATTATCGCGCCCCTGCACCGAAAACAGCGTCGCATTGAATGCGTTGACGGTCGTTGCATTGCACGTTTTCGAAACGGCCCGCCAACCGAGATTATGCGTGTGCAGATTGCATCATTGAAGAAGTTCAACTGAAAATCACGATATTGAATCGTCTAAGTTACACTTCAGCTCGACGGTGCTGATAATCGAACGGATGCCATCCGCCCCCCAAGACACCATTCCCAAAATACGGCCCTCTCTCGTTTTACGAACGAAAAGGACTGATGCTTGCGAAGACGGTTTTCTCGATAACGGGCTAAAAACTTCTGTCTGAATATCGCGCCTCGTTTGAGCTGGTATTTGTAATGCGTCAAATGCATGGATTTCATTCCAGTACGGAACGGAATCGATCGTGAGATCGGCTCTCTGCACGGCTATGACATACCTGCTGCCTTGCTTGAGACGGAGCAATTTTATTCCATCAACGGAGGTCAATTCTATCACCTATTTCGATATAGAGCACGAACGCCGAAAACACGGCGTTCTCTTCTTTCACAACAGAACATTTTCTTTGGGATTAGCCCCGTAAAATGGCAGCTCGCAGGAAAATGGGTGTCGTGTTGCCGGCTGAAACACGCACCTGTGCGAGCTATGAGATGTGGTGTGGTGGCATTCAGTTGCCTTGGAAAAACAGAATCGATCGTTACGCGGTCCGGCTCGCCGCAGTGGCAGATACAGGCATAAGAGTTGCGCAGCTGGAGACTGTTGACTGGAGGTCAAATGATCGGGGAACCATTGCTCCAGCCGCGCTTCCATCGCCGCTCGCTCAAGAGGTGGATCTCTGTTCAGAGCTCACGGCAATTCATATCGTTCGACATCGCATTTCTCTCGAGTTTCTCCGTCCGCGGACGAATTCGCTTGAAGAAAATGTCTTCGATCGATGGCGTTTGAGTACCGGTGGTTTGTCGCCATTTTATCTTCGGAGAATGTTTTTTTGTATCGGTTGGTCACAGTAATCGCGGCCTGCGACATTCGGATACAATTTTTCTCGTGCGTTGCAACGCAGGATGGCATAAGCCGACAGAATGTCGGTTTCCTACAGCATTCTCATAGTCGATGATCATCCGGAGATCCGCGATGCCCTTCGACGTTATCTTGAAAAAGTCGGTATGCGCGCGACCGCCGTCGGTGGCGGCAAGGAGATGGACCGGGCGATGTCGGAACGAGATTTCGATCTCGTGATCCTCGATGTCATGATGCCCGGCGAAGATGGCCTGGCCATCTGTCATCGCTTGCGGGCCGTGAAGAAGATACCCATCCTGATGGTCAGCTCTCTCGGCGAGGAAACCGACCGTATCGTCGGTCTGGAACTCGGCGCGGACGATTACATCGTCAAGCCCTTCAATCCTCGGGAAGTCGTAGCCAGAATCAAAGCGATTCTGCGTCGTGTGGAAACGGCCGATGCGACCTCTACCGGGCCGACCGGCGGAAAGCTTTTTCGCTTCGTCAATTGGACGCTCAATGTCGACCGGCGCAGTCTTGTCGACAGCAATGGGTCCGACACGGTTTTGACATCGGCGGACTTTCGGCTGCTTGTCGCCTTTCTGGAAAGACCGAGGATCGTGCTGTCGAGAGATCGTCTGCTGGAGCTGACCAGCGGGCGAGATGCAGGCCCTTTCGACCGCGCTATCGACAACCAGGTCAGCCGGCTTCGCCGCAAGATCGAACCCGGCGCTGCCAGACCGGAAATCATCATTACCGTCAGAGGCGGCGGTTATTGTTTCGCGGCGGATGTGGCCAAGGAATGAGACCGTGAAGATCGGACTTGGTTACAAGGCCCGGGACCAGCTCATTCTTTTTCTGCTGGGCTTTCTCTATGTCGCTCAGTTTCTGGGCGTATCATTCCATACCAAGACCGAAGATACGCGTCTCATCCGGTTTAAGGCGAAGGATGTTGCCGACCGTCTGGTGCAGGCGGGTGTGTTGGCCGAAGCCAGCGCACCATCCGTCAGACAGTCGATTATTCGCTCGCTGTCATCGACCAATTTTAACCTGACGAGCGGTGGCACGCCCGGTGTTAAACCGCCCGACGGCCACTCCACCGATTTGAGTGAACACGTCACTGGCCAGCTGCAACTCGATCCCGCAAAAGATCTTCGGGTCGTGGCGGAAAAACAACCGGGAAAGCCCCTCTTGAGCGGTGGTTCGCTCTTCGGTGATGATCTTTACCTCGTTGCGGCATCGATACGTCTTAAAAGCGGAGAATGGCTCACGGCGCGCGACATCTTGCAGATTCGCAAGCCCTGGGCGCGTCTGGCCACCTCCATGCTTGCCACGTCTCTTATCGTTGTGACGGGCGTGCTGTTGCTGACGACGGGATTTGCCAGGCGCTTGCTTCGTCTGACTGCGGCAGCAGAAAAGCTTGGACGGGACAACGAACTGATACAGGTTCCGCTGGAGGGCCGACCCGAGCTTGCCAATCTGACACTGGCTTTTAACGCAATGGCGGAACGGTTGACACGGCTGTTGTCGGAGAGGGCGCATATACTGGCTGTTATCGGCCACGATCTCGGATCGCCGATTACGGCAATGCGCCTTCGAATAGAACTCCTGGACGATGACGAAACGAAGGAGCGGCTGACAGTCTGTCTCGATGAGATACAAAGCCTGGTTGCCGCGGCTCTCGCTCTGTCGAAAGGCGGCGATGCGACTGAAGTGCCCGCAGAGTTTCCGCTCGACGCCATGCTGCAAGATCTGGCTGATGAATTTCGGGAGACGGGTGTCGATGTTCTTCTCCTGAAAGCGGATAGGGTCAGGATGTATGGGCGGCAAGCGTCGCTGCGAAGGGCCATCCGCAACGTTATTGAAAACGCGGTGCGTTACGGCAATTGCGCACGTCTTTTCCTTTCGGTCCGCGGACATGATGTCGAGATCGTCGTCGAGGATGACGGGCCGGGCATTCCCTTTTCGGACAGGCAACGTGTATTCGAACCCTTTGTACGCCTGGAGCAATCGCGCGTGGGCGCGGTAAGCGGCAGCGGTCTTGGTTTGGCTCTTGCGAAAAAGGTTATGGAAGCTCATGGCGGCGTGATTCAGTTTCTCGACCCCGAGATCCGCGGAGCGCGCGTCATAATGCGGCTGCCTTACCGACAAGCGACCGTTCAGCCCGACTAAAATTCCTGGCTTTTGCTGCAGCAATCCCCGCGGGCCGCGTTGCGCGACAACGTCGCGACGGCCGGTCGTGCTTTTTTCCCTGTGGTGGAACGTGAAAACAATCTCGGCACCGACTCGAAGCCGCCAGCAGAATTGTCGCAATATTGTCGCGGACTAACGTCGGCTGACACCTGAAGATTACGCAGGAATACAGGCCGATATAAACCGCAGTTTTTGTGCCACACCCGCATCCCCGCCGGCGCGATTGCACGCCCACCCTCGGCTCTCACCGCTGTATCGGCGGATCTATGCTCGCCTAATCTCAGAGCCGCCGAACCGCCCCATTCGGCGTCCTGATCACTGCATGAATTCCGGATCACCCGGCTGATGCATATTGTCTTAAATGGAGATTTCAATGAAAATGAAGAGCCTGCTTCTTGGCTCCGCCGCGGCCCTTGCAACAGTATCCGCAGCCCAGGCGGCCGATGCCATCATTGCTGCCGAGCCGGAGCCGATGGAATATGTTCGCGTCTGCGATGCCTTCGGCACTGGTTATTTCTACATTCCCGGCACCGAAACCTGCCTGAAGATTGGCGGCTATGTTCGCATCCAGATCGATGGCCGTAGCGATGCTGATATCGACGGCCTAGGTAAAGTTCAGGATGGCGGCTATATGACCAAAACACGTGGTCAGCTCGTCATTGATGCAAAGTCCGATACGGAGTTCGGCACGCTCGCTTCCAAGATCACCCTGCGCGCGAACAACAACAGTAACGGCAATTCGGACTTTTATTTGGAAGACACCTACATCGAGCTCGGTGGTTTCCGAATCGGTCAGTTCTATAACTATTTCGATATTGGCGTGCCCGGCGAAACTGTTCTGGCAGATGGCGGGCCGATCGCAGGTTTTGGCGGTATCGGAGGTGTGCGTGACGGTCTTGGACTGGGTACGGATGGTTACATGGCTGGCGACACCCTCAACAATTCGGTACGGTACACGTTCGATAACGGCACGTTCCAGGCCTATATTCAGGGCGATGCTTTTAACTCGGAAGCGGGCTGGAAATACGACGACGACATCGAAGATACCGCTGATGAGGTCGGTATCAACGGCCTGATCGCCGGCAAGTTCGGAGGCGTCGCAATCGATCTGTTCGGCGCTTACGAATTCGATAACGAAGACGGCGTGCTTGCCTCGACGCTGACTGCCGAAATCGGCCCTGGGTCACTGGGTGTCTTTGGTGTTTATTCGTTTGGTCCTTCCCGTTATTGGGACTTCTCCGAATGGAGCATTGGTGCCGAATATGCCATCAAGGTAACGGACAAGTTCACCATCGCACCGGGCGCACAGTACTGGGACAAGATCCTCCCCGTTGACGGCGATTACGAAGGCGGTACCGCATGGCGTGTCGGTGTTACCGCCGACTACGAAGTCACCGAAAATCTGGCGGTGAAGGCAACCGTCAACTACACCGATGTCGATATCGACATGCTCGGCGTTGGTGATGGTGACCACTGGGATGGCTTCTTCCGCCTTCAGCGGTCTTTCTAAACCTACCCAGACCTTTTGATATTGGAAGCCCGGCTGCATGGTCGGGTTTCTATCGTTCAGTTCGTCGTTGTTTGAACAGCGCAGAGTTTTGCTGACTCACTCGCAGTGCCGACGTTCGGCTGGCTTCAACCGTCGCATAACTGTGTTCCGACCACATGCCTGGGCTATTGATCTCCATGACGATTGTGCCTGTCGGCCATCACAGCATGACCGCTGAGCTCGCTCTTCTCGCTAGATCGCTGATACGATGCATCATGGGTATTGGGGCGAGATGTGCTGCCCGAACCGGGTTGCGCGTCTGACGCGTCTCGCCAGGATCAAGGCGCAGATCGGCTACAAACGCCGTCCCGGCATCTACGGCGGCAGGCCTGCCATCGCTATGGACAACACACTCGACCGACAATTTGACGTAGCGGCTCCGGACAAGGCCTGGGTCACGGACATCACCTACATCCAAACCTGTGAGGGCTTCGCTTACCTTGCGGTCGTCATCGACCTCTATTCTCGCCGGGTCATCGGCTGGGCGATGCAGAGCCGACAGACCACGGGCGTCGTATTGCAGGCTCTGCTCATGGCGGTGTGGAGGCGAAGGGAAAGGTACTGCCCCCCTCGGACCAGGGCTCGCAGTTCACCAGCATGGACTGGGCCTCGTTGCTCAGGCACCTCAATCTGGTTCATTCGATGAGCCGACGCGGCAACTGCCATGACAATGCGGTGGCCGAGAGCTTATTCAATCTCCTGAAGTGAGAACGGATACGTCGCAGAGTTTACCGTTCACGCGATTAAGCTCGCCAGGATGTGTTCGACTACATCGAGATATTCTAAAACCCGAAGCGCAAGCACGTCAGAAACGGAATGCTGTCGCCCGTCGAACTCGAGAAGCAGCAGAAGGCCAGGCCCGACGGTGTCTCTCGGGGCTATTCACAACGCCTTTTTGCATTGGCAGACGGGGTAATACCGTGCGATCGCCGTTCGTACGGTTCGCGGCGGTTTTTCTGCCCGCTGTTCTTGCGATCAGCCTGCGAGAGTGATGACCGCAAGTGAAACGGCAATGATTGCCATCGGCCTATCTCCTAAGCAGTAATGCCGCGAATGAGCGTCTCAATCATCCGTGAGATAAATTTCTCCCGCGAGCCGAAATCTATGTCGTCAATCGTGATGGTCAGAGTGACTGCGCCATGAACGCCGGCCCAGACAATGTGTGCGAGATGGCTCGGATCGATACATACCACCAAGCCAGCATCCCGCGCCTGCATCATGCGCGATACAACAATGTTGTAAGATGCAAGTGTGGTAGCTTCCGATAGTTTTCCCGGTTCGACCTCGCTAGGTGTCTCAAGAAACAGGAGCCGGAACCTCGCAGGATCTTCCAGGCCAAAAGTACCGTAAGCTCTCAGCATAGATTTGAGCGCTGTCAGATGATCGGCTTGTATGCGATCAATCTCGGCGAACCGATCATTGAGTAGATCCAGCGCATCCCTCCAAAATGCAATCAGAAGATCCTGTTTGCTCGGGAAGTATCGATAAAGCGCTCCTGGACTCAAGCCAAGCCGCTGAGCAAGGACCCGCATCGAGATCCCTGTGATGCCGACTTCTGCCGCCAGCATCGCGGTTGCGTGGAGAATGTTTGCCTGCGCGTTCGCCAGATCGGCCGAAGTCATTGCGGGACGCGGCATAACATGATAACCCTTGTTAAATGAACGCGTTTAATAAACGCGTTCAAGATACGAATGTCAATAAGCTGTGTTTGCGACAGGGCGGGTGATTCGACTGTCCACCCCTCGGCAAATCGTCCGCTCTGTCGCGCGCTGCCATCTCATCGAGATAGAAGTGAAGGGAATGAAAATGGAAAAGCCGCAATTTTTCGTTACGCCCGGCTACGGCTCTCATATGCGTGACAGCCTGCATTACTCGCAGGCCGTCAAGATTGGCAACCGGATTGAGACTTCTGGCCAAGGTGGCTGGAATGACAGTTTCGACATCCCCGAAGCCATCGAGGATGAGATTGCCAAGGCGTTTTTTAATCTAGAGCGAACCCTAAAGGCTGCTGGTGCTGGCTGGGAGCATGTCATACATGTTAACTCTTACCACGTCGGCGGCATCACCCAGCCAGTCAATGCAACAATCACCCGCTTTTTCAGAGATCTAATGCCCAACAATCCTCCGATCTGGACGCAGGTGGGCGTCGAAGCATTGGGGCTGCCGGAAATGCGGATCGAAATCCGGGTGACGGCCATAATCGCCTGATGGGGCCGCCGTCTGCCGACGGCTATTCAACATGCAAAGATGTTTCACACCGCATCAAGTCGCCGATCGCGATCGATGCGGTGGCGATTTATCGCGTCCAAACGATACATGCGGAGGTCTGCGCAATGACAGAAATACCACTAAATGGTTCCTGGATACTGAAGTCCCTTGACGGCATACATGGTGGGCCGATCTTAATACCGGGCGACTTTCGACCTGTTGGCCCGTGACGTTCGCCACATTCATTTTTGGTCAACCCGGCCTCTGGAGGACCTGCCAATGTTTAGGCTTCTTGCGAATGCGGCCTTTGCGGAGGCCCGCGAAGAATTTATTGCGTGCCACAACGGAGCGGACTGCGTCAGATCCCCTTGCCCATCTTTCGACCTTGATTTGAGTTCACTCGAGCACTCCGACGAAGTAAAGCCCCATCGTGTGGGCGGCGAGCAACAAAAATTTTCTATGAAGGAACAAGCTCACCGATCGCTGCGCGTGTTCAGCGCATCGTGCATGATGTAACTAGCGACGAAAGAGCGATGTGTTCGTTTCAGTAGTAGAATGAATACACTTGTCGGCAAGACCGAAGTTATTGAAGTGAAGGCGAGGGTGGTCTGGCCCATAAAGGACAGTTGTGCACTCTCCGCGGTTTACTGGCTTCGGTCAGAACCTCCCGCGATAAAGGCCAAATCCCTTTCGATGACAAGTCGTGCGTCGTCGTTATTCGGCATTCATCTCCGGGGCGGGCGCGCTGTGCTTTCAGCTCATCCGAGCTTGCCCGATATGCTTGAGCGCAAGCGCCTAGCTTATACTTTGTCGCTGCTCCGCAAAGCCAGCCTCTCTATATAGCCGGATTCGTTGCCAAGACGGATCAATCCCGTTCGACTGGGCAAAACCCGATTGTTTCGCCTGATCCAAGACGCGTTATCATCGCATTGCATGCTCCAAAGTCCTCGGAGCCCGCATGCATTGTCGTAGCGTCCTTTCATAAGCGGGCAACGAACAATCCTCCACCACTCTTGCGGGAAATCAAAAATGATACTAGATCGTATCAATACGATAACGTCAGTTCCTTTCCGCAACGATATAAGAGAATGCCATGTCGCTTTCGCCAAAAACGGCCGCCGCTATAGCTGCGATCCTGTGGGGATTTACCTACATCCTGACAACATCCATGCTGCCGCCCAACCCAATGTTCAACGCGTCGATCAGAGCGATCGGAGGTAGTCTCCCGCTGCTTTTAATGGCACGCGATCTTCCACCGCGAGCGTGGTGGGGCAGGATGGTTGTGCTCGGAACATTGAATAACGGCCTGTTTTTTGGCCTTTTATTTGTTGCCGCGGTGCGGTTGCCAGGAGGCATGGCGGCCACATTCCAGGCACTGGGGCCACTATTTATGGTACTATTGGCCCGCCCGCTGCTGGGTGTGACACCTTCTTCGGGAAAGCTGCTCGCAGTCGCGGCTGGTGCGGTGGGCGTCTCGATGGTTGTTCTTAAAGGCGGTGCGGGGCTTGATATGATTGGTGTGCTGGCGGCCTTCGGCGCGGCACTTTCCGTCGCTCTTGGAGGAACACTCCTTCACAAATGGGGGCGGCCATCCTCCATCGTAAGCCTCACGGCATGGCAAATGCTGATTGCCGGCATCGAATTGTCGATCATTGCCTTTTTGCTCGGCGATGTCCCTTCCGGCCTGTCTCAGAACAATGTTCTGGGATTGACGGTCATCGCACTTATCGTGACTGCTTTGCCGTTCTATCTCTGGTTCACCGCCATTCAAGGCGGAGGGCCAGCAATGGTTGCGCCGATGCTTTTGTTGACGCCGATTACGGCTTTCATTCTCGATGCCGTGATCGCGGGGATCGTGCCTGCGCCCATGCAGGCTTTTGGTGTCGCAGTCGTTATAGGTTCGTTGTTGTATGGTCAGCACGTTGATCGTAAGGCTTTCCACATTGCACACCATCACGCACCATCCGAGAAACAGAGAAGGGCAAAAAAGACACTATGAATGAACGCAGTCGGGTCACCTCACGGGGGCAGGCCCGCCACCACACACTCATTGATGCGGCCGCCGAACTCTTTTTGGAGAAAGGTTACGCCGAGGTCACGATTGATGAAATCATCCTTTCTGCCGGTGGATCCAAGACGAATGTCTACCGCCAGTTCGGCGGAAAGGATGGCTTGCTGGCGGAGGTCGTTGAGCAACTCTGCTCGGAGTTTCTTTCACCTCTGTCGCAACTCGAGCTGGGAAACGTAGAACGCAAGATCGGGTTGGGGATCCTTGGTCGAACTCTGTTGCGGCAGCTTTTGCAACCGCGGCACGTTGCGTTCCAGCGTATGGTTTTGGCCACATCAAAGCAGTTTCCGGAGCTCATGGCCAAATGGTATCAGGCGGGGCCGCGCAAAAGTCAGGCGTTCATAGCGCTATTCCTTGGTGAGACGGAAAAAGCCAGATCACTCGCCGTGTTCTTTCACGACATGATTGTCACTGACGCGGTCAATTCCGCGATGATGGGAAAACCGGTTTCGTGGACGGATATCGAAATCCGAGTGGACGCCGCCGCAGAGCTGGTTGCCTGGCGGATAGAGAAGACTGGAGTTAGCTGAGCCCATGCGGGCAATTTGGATTTGGATACTCTGCTTCCGCGGCGGTTGGTGCGACTAGCCTCGTAAAGAAGGCGCTCACGAGTGACCTGCGTTTCACTCCCTTCTTGTTGTATCAACCGAGGCTGTGACCGACATGCCGACCCGGAGATGGGAAAGAAGTGGCTGCCCTTTTATCAAGCGTATCTTGATGGCGATCCTTTGAACAACTTTTGTGAAATTGCCTGTCGCATTATCGGGTTGGATTGCTGAAAAGGTTGCGCCACTTGCAGGTGAAATACTATCGATTACGCCCTTAAGTTCGCCTTCCGGAAAGCTATCGACAGCAACGGCGACCGGCTGTCCCAAACCGAACCCGGCCAACTGTGTTTCGCGGAAATTTGCGATCACATAGGCTGACTGGAGCGGTACGACGGCGAGTAGGGGGGGGCCGGGACTGACATAATTACCGACCCTGGCACTCAGTTGCCCAACTGTGCCGTCTATCGAGGAGACGATATGCGTATGGGAAAGGCTTAGAAGTGCTTTCTCCAGATCGGATTGAGCGGCGGTAGCGTTGGCGATAGCCTGATCGCGTTGGGCCTTGAGGGTATCCACTTGCGCACGCGCGGAAGCGAGAGCCGCTTCGTCTCGGGCTTTGGTGGCGCTGGCCTGCTGCAGTGCAGAGGCCGCTCCCTGTTGCTTTTCGAGTGCTGTGCCGCCGCCGTTGAATAATGTGTGGTAGCGCTTGGCATTGTTCTCGGCAAACGCCAGCGCCGCCTCGTCAACTCGCACAGTTGCTTCAGCCTGTGCGATGACTGTCGCATGTCGCCTGAGTTCTGAATCTGCATTCTGGACTGCCGCTTGCGCCGCAGTGAAATTGGCATTTGCCAGCGTGACGGCTGCACGGTATTCGCGGTCGTCGATGTGAGCGACCTCCTGGCCCGCCCGCACAGTTTGGTGGTCTGTCACAAAAACTTTGTCGATCAATCCAGAGATGTTCGGCGCTACGGTGGTGTAGTCCGCCATCACATAAGCATTATCGGTAGACTGGATTTCTGAGGCGGCCGTCAATGCGCGATCAGCACTGAAGGCGATTAAAGCGCAGCCGATACTGGCGGCGGCGGTAAACAGCTTTGCGTGTGGTGTCATAGTGAAACTCCAAATGTCAGCGGGTCGCCACGGCCTGGGGTGGTGACGGCGGATAGACCCGTGCAGGAAGAAGAATGGTGAGGATGAAAAGCAGGCCGGCAACGCCAACCATCATCAAGCTGACATCGGCAATTGTAAGCACGATTGCCTGCTCTTTGATCGTGCCGGAGAGTTTCAATAGGTCGCCGACGCGCGTATCGAAACCGGAGACTGTTGAGCGGATGCTACCGTAACGATCGACAATCTGATTTGAATGTGTGTGCTCGCGCCAGGCCTCCACGGTGCCGACAAATCCGGTGGCGATGGCACTGGAAAGCCCCTTCGTCACGTTGAACATACCGGACACGAAAGGCCCATCGGCTGGCGCTAGTGACATGGTGGCGGTTACGAGAACCGGAATGACGATCATCGGCTGAGCAAGCACCTGAAGCGCCTGCAACAGGTAGAAGTTTTCCCGAATCCATTCTGACGTGATCAGGCTGATGCCCCAGAAGGACCCAGCTGTGAGCGCAATGCCGGCGCAAAGCACCCATCGACTGTCGACCCTCCTCGTGTTGCAGATCGCTGCGACGAGCGGCAAGGTCAAAAGTTGTGGAAGCGCAAGATATAGACCGATTGGCGCAAGTTGCGTGGTTCGGTAGTCTTGAATTTCCGCAAGATAAGTCGCCGGAAGCTCAAGATTGGCGACAGCAAGCGTCAGCACGCAAGTAAGTGCAACAAGGCCGAATGAGAGTTCGCGAGATTTGAGCAGTTGGATGCGGAAAAACGGGGAGGGGTGATGCCACTCGTTCAACACGAACAGACCAAAGAGCAAAAGACTGCCGACGAGCAAATGGCAAATCAGGTCAGAGTTGAGCCAATCCAAGCGATCCCCCTGCATCAAAAGGACGACAAGCATACCAATCGCGGGAAAACCCAAAAGTATTCCCAACCAGTCGAATTGCCGAAACCGCTCAAGTCTCAAAGGGTCCTGAGGAATGCCCCACCAGATGAGAGCGGCGCTGATGAGCGACAGTGGAATGGGTTGCCACAAGACACCGCGCCAACCGAAATGATCGAAACAGAGAGCTGCAAGCGGTAACGCTATATTCGGCCCGAAAGTGGCTGTCAGCGCGTAAGCGCCAAGGCCGTAGATCTTGAATTTTGCAGGTAGAAAGCGCAGTGCCACCGTCATCAGTGTCGGTGGTAATGCGCCGCCAGCCAGTCCCTGAAACGCCCGTAGAATAATGAAACTTTCCAGGTCAGGCATGAATGGTGACAGGAGGGCGAGCACTGCTAAGGCGATAGCCATGATTGATGCAAAACGCCTTATCGAGAATGTTCCGGAAAACCATGGCGCGAAGGCCATGGCGGAAACAGAGAATGCCGCGTACCATGTGGTAACCCAGGTCCCCTCGTCGGAACCGATCCCCAGCGCGCCGCAAAGATCGGACAAATTAAGATCCGTCACGCGTTCGTTGAAGCTGGCGACGAGAACGGCCAGGAGCACGCCGCTTAAGCCTGCGGCAAGACGCGGCGTGAATGGTGTCGGGACGGGCAGGCGAGCTGGCACAGCCACAGCCGATGACGAAGTTCCATTCATTGCGTTTCTTTCAAAACTGAGGGGGCGGGCAGAGACAGAGGTGACTTGCGTCTGGAAATGCGCTTGCCGAAATGAAAACGAGCAGGGACAAGGATGAGGGATCCCATTCCGACGACACCGCCAAGGATCAGCCGGTCGGGCAAGAGGTTCCCGCGTGTCACCGACTGAAAGTCAAGCTCGTGACTATTGATCGCCTTCTGCATCGCGAAAGGCTGTTTCGCCTTTCTTCCAGTATCCTGAGGTTGTGAGGCGGCGGTGGTCTAATCCGAGTGCCTGGAAGTGACGCCTCACCTCTCTTACGACTGTCGCTTCTGCCGCGAACCAAACGGCGCTCGCATCATCGGTAATGTTTACCGACATCATCGCTGATTGCAGGGCATCGTGACCGCCTGCCGATGCTCCGGCTCTTGCGAACCATGCAACAGACACGTTTGCAGTTGTGACGAATTGCTGTCGGTCCGCAATGTCCGCGACTTCGATGAATGCCGTGACGGAAATGTCGCTGGTCATCGTTTCGATAATGGCGCCGATGGCAGGCAATGCTGTTTCGTCGCCCCCGATAAAAAGGCGGCGGATGGATGGATCAAGGCGAAAGCCGGTCCGAGGTCCGGCTATCTGGATGATGTCACCAACCTTGGCTTGCCGGGCCCAGATCGAACACGGCCCATGATCGTGCAGGACAAAATCCAGATCCATTTCGGAGTCGCGTTCGTAGAAGTTTCTGATCGTGTACGCCCGACCGTTCGGCCGTTCCTCAGCCTCCGACGGCACGAAAACCTTTACCCATTGGGCTGGCCGAACCGCAGCGAACTCGCTCAGGCTCGAACTGCCTACGGTAATTCTTTTCATATTGGGGCTGAGTTGAACGACATCCCGGACCTCGACAGGCAACAGTCGGCGGCCAGGCCGTACGGGGCGATCGTGGAAATTGTCATGTGTTAGAGAACTCATCGTGTGTCTTCCTTCTAAGGAGTTTGCACTTGAGTTTTTATTATCACTGGGTGAGGAGTGCGTATAATGCAATTAATATATTTATATATTGCGCCACATGCATGTTGCGTGATGATGGTTTCGGTTCGGCTGGAGGTATTATGCTCGACTTAAATCTGCTGCTGGCATTGGACGCATTGTTATCTGAAGGCAGTGTCGCTGGCGCCGCAAAACGCATGAACCTGAGCCCGCCTGCGATGAGCAGACAGCTTTCCCGAATACGGCATCTGCTGCGTGATCCGGTATTGGTGAGAGCCGGGCGGGGACTGGTCCCCACTCCGCGTGCCGAAGCCCTTCGCGATCGTCTTCGCCAGCTGATCATCGAGGCTGAAGCATTGGTGCGTGGAGACAGGGATGTTGATCTTGCAGCCTTGGACAAGACTTTTACGGTCAGAAGTGGTGACGGCTTTGTTGCCAGTTTCGGTGCCGCCATCGCCGCAACAATGGCTATCCAGGTGCCTAATGCGCGTCTACGTTTTATTCCGCAAGGAAACGAGGACGTGCAATCGGTCAGAGATGGCACGATCGATCTCGATATCGGTGTAATGGGAGAACTCGGGCCTGAAGTTCGGCTGCAAACTCTGTTTCACGACCATTTCATTGCTGTGGTACGGCGAGAACATCCTTTACTGGGACAAACCGTTAAGCTTGAAAGTCTTGTTTCCTACCCGTTTGTCTCGGTTTCTAGGCGTGGCCGGTTTAACGGACCGCTCGATGATGTCCTCGCATCTGTTGGACATTCGAGAATGACGTCTCTCGCGGTTCCAAGCATGTCCGATGCACTTTCGGTCGTGGCATTTTCGGATTGCATAGCCACGGTGCCGGCGAGATTATCAAAGGCACTCAGGCAAAATCTTTCGGATATCGATGTGCCCTTGCAGACCGATCCCATCGTTATATCCATGGCTTGGCATCCGAGATACGAAAATGATCCGGCAAACCGTTGGCTTCGCAGTTGCGTGCGCAAGGTCGTTCTGGAAAAATGAGCGGCTGTGGAAAAATAACTTGAAAGAGCAGCGGAAAGTTTTACTGGGACTTTCGATGGGCAATTTCAATTAGCGTCATTTTCAGGTGCACCCGCTCCTGTAACCAATTCGCAGTTATTACCTGTTGGTTTCCATGTGGAACTGAGCCGGTTATGGAGTGAACCCTTCGGGCTGGACTGCCAATCGGCTCGGAATTTTGGGTCTGACTCAATCTTGATGATGTTTTAGATTCCACTGGCCTGGTTTTGCACGGAGAACCAGGGCTATGCGAGCCCAGTTTCGGCTTTCCGATCCGATCCCTGCTGAGCTGACCATGAAGTCAGTGCACCACACACCCGACGCGATCGTCACCGCCGCATACGGTTGGTCCCTAGGTTGCAGGTGTCCCGAATGCGGTACGATCTCCCATCGTGTTCACAGCCGCTATCCTCGGATGATCGCCGACCCGGCTCCCGCTGCAACCGTGCAAATCCCGGATGCGCTTCGGCTTGCCCATGAGCCGGTCGCCGACTGCGCCCGTTACGACAGGCTTAGGAGAGTAAGTTGATGGAACGCACACAAGTTCTCGAACTGATGAGCACGCTGAATCTCTACGGAATGCGCAGCGCCTACGACGAAGCCATGGGAAGCGGAATCAAACGGCAGCACGAGCCGCCGCACATTGTCGGCGACCTCCTGCAGTCGGAGATCGCCGAGAAGCAGGCACGCTCAATCCGTTACCAGCTCAGCATCGCCAAATTGCCGTTGGCAAAAGACATCGACGACTTCGACTTCGCCGACACGCCTGTCAATGAATCCCTGGTGCATGAGCTGGCCACCGGCACCTTCGTTGCCGACCAGCGCAACGTCGTCCTTGTCGGCGGCACGGGAACGGGCAAGAGCCATCTGGCCATTGCAATTGCCCGTGCGCTTATCCGTAAGGGGACGCGTGGGCGCTTCTTCAATGTCGTCGATCTGGTCAATCACCTGGAAACGGAAACGCGCAACGGCAAGCAAGGTCGGATGGCCGATTACCTCACGCGCCTCGGTCATCGTCACGACGAACCTTGCCTTCGGCGAATGGCCGTCCGTGTTTGGTGATGCAAAGATGACGACGGCTCTTCTCGATCGCCTGACCCATCACGGCGAGATCGTGGAAACCGGAAACGAGTCCTGGCGCTTCAAGAACCGTTCTCAAAGCTAAAGCCGAAGATGCCCATCACCCGCACTTGGCCTACCCTCTGCAATCCCGGCCAGCGCCGGGCAGGCCAAGCGCTGATCGCTTACAGGGGGGGATATTGGACGCCGATAAGGGATCAACATTCCGAGCCGATTGACACCTCGCGGGTGAGGGCATAGGTTTCGGCATCATCTGCGGGTGGCGCGATCGTTTGCCTGTCGTCTTTCTTCCTGGCCAACTGTTCCCCGCCTGTCTGCCTTGCCTCATGCCGCACCCCAAGTCGAAACCGGATCGATCGAAGCGCGGCACCAAAGATGCCGGTCTCGCCGATTATTGCAACAGACAATGCCGCTTTCTCCAGCCGCTTTTGCAACTGCAAGGCCCCGTAAATTCCCCCTATCTTCGAAACCTTGCCCATTCAGGGTTGACCTGACGGGTCGCGGCTCTAATTTTCGCCGCGATTAAGACGTGCATTTTTTGGCATCACCGGTTTCCGCTTTCTGGTTCCCGTGGTGCTTTTCTTGGTTTTCAGATTGCCGGAGCCACTTATGGACAATGCATCTTCAGCCGCCGATTTCATCCAGGCGAGCCGTATCCTGAAAATCAACTCCCCGCTTGGTGAAGACCAGCTTTTGCCCGAGCGCGTGACGATCGAAGAAGGCATTTCCTCGCTGTTCGAAATCCGCCTCGTGGCCCGCACCAAGAAAGCGCAGATCAAACCGGAAGAGTTGATTGGCCGGCTCCTCAATGTTTCCGTCGAAGTGCAGCAGGGCGATGGCGAAGAAGGTTCTGCTGTCCGTCGTCCGTTCAACGGTCTCGTCACCCAGCTCAACGAAGGCCCGCCAATTACCCGTGGCCTGCGCTCCTATGCGATGGTACTGCGCCCACAGATGTGGCTGCTCACCCGTCGCTCCGATTGCCGCATCTGGATGGACAAGACGGCGGTGGAGATCGCCGAAATCCTGTTTTCCGAACATGGCATCCCGGCACCAGATACATCGGGTGTGATTACATCGCCACCCAAGCAGCATTACTCCGTTCAATGGAACGAGACGGATTTCGCTTATTTATCAAGGCGTTTCGAGGAAGACGGTCTATTCTACTGGTTCAGCCATGAGGATGGCAAGCACAAGCTTCATGTCGCCGATACCGCCAACGGGTGGCTTGGACCATCGCCGTCTGCACAAGGCGAGGGCAGGGTGCGTCTGGCGCAGGGCTCGTCCGACCGCAACCACATTAACGAATGGGCACGACAGTTTTCTTACGTGCCAGGCCAGCGCGCCGGCGCCGACTGGAATTTCGAGACACCGCGCATGGTGCCGGGCACGATGACGCCATCGCTGGTGCAGATGCCGGATGCCACGAAGCGCGAGCTTTACGAATACCCGGCGCGTATCTCGTCGGTGGCTGAGGCCGAACGTGCGCAGAAATTGCGGTCGCAGGCGTCTGAGGCGGATCACGACCGGGTTTATGGTGCTTCGACGAGCCGCATCATCGAGACCGGTCGCCGCTTCACGCCCTACGAAGTCGCGCATCCGGACCATGCCTACGACGAACATGTCGTCATCAAGTCCGTTCAGACAGTCGTCGATCGCTCTTACGAGACCAACAGCAACGAGCCGGAATACCGCAACGAGTTCGAAGCCGTCCCCTCCCGTGTGCCGATGACGCCGCACCGGGAAACCAAACGCCCTCGCATAGAGGGTACGCAGGTGGCGATTGTGGCCGGACCGGAAGGTGAAGAGATCCATCCCGATCAGTATGGCCGCATCAAGGTCTGGTTTCCTTGGGACCGCAAGGCGAAAAAGGACGGATCGGATACCTGTTGGGTGCGTGTGGCGCAAAGCTGGGGTGGTGGCACCTGGGGCGCGCAGGTCATTCCGCGCATCGGCATGGAGGTGATGGTATCGTTCATCGACGGTGATCCTGATCGACCCGTCGTCATCGGCGCGGTCAATAACCCGACCAATTCCGTGCCCTATGATCTGCCGGCCAACAAGACCCGCATGGTCATGCGATCGAATTCCCATAAGGGCCAGGGCTTCAACGAAATGTCGTTTGAAGACGAGGCGGGCAAGGAGAACATGTTCTTCCATGCCCAGAAGGATCAGACGACGCGGGTTCTGAACGACCGCACCAAACGCATTGATCGCCACGAAGTGTCGGCGATCGGCGCCAACCGCACGGTCGAGGTCGGCGGTAACCAGAAGCAAGAAGTCGGTGGCTCGATGAACACCGTTGTCGGCGGCACCGGGCCGATGGCCATGGCGCTGATGGGGGCGGTGCAGAGCATGGCAGGCCAGACGTCAGGACTTCTGGGACAGGCTGCACAGATCGCCGGCGCTAGCGGCCCTGGTGTTGCCGCGTTTGCTGGCACTCTGGCTTCTTCTGCTCTTGGTTTTCTGAGTGCAGGTGGTCTGGGAAGTCGTCAGGGTGTAGTTGCCGGTGCCAGTCCGCGAGGAGATGCCGGTACTGCACTGGCCGGCTCCGGCAGCGGGGTTGGTGATGCGGCATCTGACCTGTTCCCTCTGCCGGGCATCATGAACACCATTGTTGGCTCATTCAAATCCGACACGATCGGCATTGCGCGCGTCGAGCAGATTGGCGTGTCCAAGGTGACCAATGTCGGTCAGACCGCGATGGAGAATATCGGTAAATTCAAGAAGCTAACCGTTGGCGAGGAATTTGTCATCGAATGCGGCGCTTCGAAGTTCATCATGCGCAAGGATGGCACCGTCATCATTCTTGGAAGCAATTTCAACTTCACTGCGTCTGGCCCGGCGCAGTTGAATGGCTCTGTTGTCGATCTCAATAAGCCGGGTGGACAGGCGCCACCGGTAGCAGAAGCAGCCGAGGAAAACAAAAAAACTGCGATGACACATACACTCGATGAGGACGTACAGAAACTGATCGACCAATCACCGACCCTCAAAAAGGATCTTGAGGAACTTGCAGCAAAAGGTTGGAAGGTTCGAAAAGGGATACCGGGGAAAGGCACGTATGTTGTGAGAGAAGACAAATTGATCACCATAGATGCGGACACATATAACAACCCAGAAGCAGTGGTCCGGTCGCTGGCGCATGAGGTCGGTCACGCGAAGTATAACTACGTTCCCGACTATTCGTCACGACATAATTACATTGATGCCGGATTGTCTGATGAAGGTGCAGCTGTATTTAATGAAATAAAAGTTCAACGCGAAATTATCGGAAATGGTGGCTCGGATATTGGATTCACGAGGGATTACATCAACGGAGATCACTACAACCGCGTTTACGATAACGTACAAAAAGGCACATTTCCTGATAGCATGGGGCACTTGATGATCGGCCGTGATATAGGCCCCAATGCGAGAGGATCTGCTACGGGTCAGCTATATAGCGACAAGTACGGAGCTAGTTATGACCGATACACCGGCAAGAAAGGCTGGGAATAGATTTATACCCTTTCTCTATTTTACACTGTTTACAGCAGGAGGAATTGCAATGAGCTTGGCCGCTCCGACACTATCAGCCATTCAAGATCTCGTTGGCAATCTGAACAGAGAAAATGTGCGCACCAAAGGCGCATTAGAAAAAACTCTCGGCCTCGTTCTCGAGGAGGACGAAGGAACTTCAATCTTCTCTTTCTGGAAGACCGAAAATAAAGAGGTCGGAGGACTTAAGATTACTGAGTTGTCCTATCGTGAGCCGCGAGAAGGTGCGGGCGCGGTGGCTGGCGCGCACCTAATCATGCGCTTGGCAAATGACGGCTGCGTCGGAAGAAACGAACTTCTTGCCGCCTATCCCGAAATGCAGATTACAGCACCGCCGGCACCCGAAAACCCTGACCCTCTGCAATCCTATCAACAAGAAACGGCCTCGGCATTGTTAAGCTTTGGTTTCTCTCTCGATGGAGAGGAATGCCTCGGTAAAATTGTCTTTTCATTGAAAAATCCGTGAGCGCCCGTGTCAGTCGATAATCGCACGACGTTTCCCGCCATTGCGTTTCGCCAGTACAATCGGACTGGCGACCTTCTGGGTGTTGTATCCGCGCGCGGAACTTTCAAATTGGCCCGTAATGGCCCGCTGGTGATTGCCGACACTCAGCACCCTCTCGTTTTGTCGGACACTTATGACGGTGACCCGCATGGCAGCGTGCAGACTGCACAGACCGATCTTGTGCCGTTCAAGCCCGGTACGGATGTCACCTTTCTAGGCGCGGCGCATACGCCGACAGGCGAAGAGCTCAAATCCTGGACCTGCCGGCTGACGGTCGGAAAACTTTCGAAGCAATTGCGTGTTTACGGGCCTCGTGAATGGCATGCAAAGACGCGCAAAACATGGAAGGGCCTGATCGATCGCAGTGCGGAAAATGCGCTTGAAGGCTGGGAACTGAGCGAGGCGGATCCTGTCTCCTATGTTCCGCTCGACTGGAGTTACGCCATTGGGGACGCCAGTGATCCCAATGGCGCCAACCCTCTTGGCATGAGATTTCCGGACGACGAAAGCTTCGAGCAAAGGCCGACCTGGCCGGCACCACGGATCGAGGCCGAAACCGACCAATTCGTTTCCTATAAAAGCAAGCCCGAACATCATGTTCCCGAGGGATTCGGTCCTGTCTCTCCATGGTGGCAGGCTCGAGCACAACACGCCGGCACCTATGACGACCAATGGATAGACGAGCGACATCCGCTCCTTCCCGGCGATTTTGATTTTCGCTTCTGGCAGTGTGCTCATCCGGATCTGATCAGCGATCCGTGGCTGAAGGGTGATGAGAGTTTCGCTCTTGAAAATCTGCTGCCTGGGATTCCCCGACTGGAGGGGAGGCTGCCTAATCTGACCCTTGGCGTGACCATAGATCAGGGTAATGGTCCCCGGCGGGGGCCGATGGTTCTCGATGGCGTGCATTTTGACATGCGTCCCGGCGTCGGCCGGGTGTTCCTCACCTGGCGCACGGCGTTTCCATGGCCGAAACGCCAGGGATTGCCACGCCTTGAGCTTTATCCGGTGCAAGAGGCAACGGCATGAGCGAACCGCTGGAAATCGAGATCGTCGGCAACCATGTGCGCAATGTCAGCGCCGAGGCGGCGGCGACAGGCGCGATCGCCCGTAACGGCTTGGTGTCAGACCAGCCTGTCATGTGGAACATGGCCGGTGACTATTTCTATCAGTTCAAGGATCCGGCGGTTTACGACAGCGTCGTCGAATTTCATGATCCGGAACTCCGCTCGAAATTGTCTCTTCCTGAAGAGGAAAAGCAATCGCTGCAGCGGCCGACGACCGCCAGCACGCCGCCTCCGGAATTCATCCCTGATACGGCACAGGCCAAAGCCGTTTGTCTTTCCCCGGATGTCTGCAAAACACCGGATAAACCCATTCCCTACATGGTCCACGGACGGGGATGCGACGACCGGAACTATTCCTCGAATGTCTCTTCGAACGGAGACCTCGTCAAACACGCCCAATCGGTTTTCACCATCACCCATGGTGATGAGCCAGGCATAGGTAAGGGTGTTTGTTCCGGCACAGTCGGTGACATCGTCGAACCAGTTACCTCATCGCCCATCGTGCGCGTGAATGGCATTCCGGTTCAGCGCCATGCCGATCGGTGTACGCTGAACAATGGTAATTGCCCCGGCGAATATGTGCATGTGAATTCGGTGGAGACTCATGCCGCGCCGGATGCCACGGATGAAGATGACCGGAATGAAGCCCAGAAAGGCTGGGACGGCTTCTACAACAATTCCGGCGAAGCGCAGATGATCGGTGACGGCATCAGCCGCGTCGGTGATTATTTCGGCGATCCGTCGCTGATCGGAGAGGACATTCAGTCTGGTGTCGATGCGATCCCCTCCTGGGACGAAGCAAGACAATGGGGCACGGATGTCGGGACAGGAATCAAGAATACGGCGGAGGATGTCTGGAACGATCCGGGCGGAGCCGCCAAGGATGTTTGGGACTGGGGGGCTGACGGGATAACCGGCGCCTGGGATGGTCTCACCGGCGCTTACGACGAAGGCGGCGTGTCACAGGCCGGCGGCCATCTTGCCGCGACGGTCCTTTCCGTGGTCAATCCCCTCCGTAAGGCCAAGATGGTCGGCAAAGCCGCCGATGGGTTAGGTGATATCGGGCAGGCAGGCCGCCGTCTCGACGGTCATGGGGACCATCACGACAACAACAACGACCGCCGTGATAATCACGGCGATCAGAATGAAGGCGACGATGGTGTCCGAAGCACGCGCGTGGTACCGACGAAAGATGTCGAATGCTTCAATAAACCCAGCCATCTTTCGGATGACGAATTTGACAAGCAGTTGAAAGAGCAGCAAGCCGCCATTAACGACATGGATGCGGACTTGATGCTTGCACGCCGAAAAGCCATTCGCGATGCTGGTGGAACAAGCCCATTGCGTGATTTGCCCGCTCAAGGTCGCGCACGCACCAATTACGAAAACAACAGGTTGGCCGAACTCGCTGATGACGGCATCGTCGGTGATGCTGCAAAACAGCAGATCGAGGACGAGCTTTCAAAATTGGCTGCAACGCACCGGCTTGATATCATTGCCGGCGGTGATGCCAGCGACATATCCGGCATGGGAGACCGTTCCGTAAACTCGTCATTGGGCGCGCAATGGAGAGGCCGCAGATCGCAGTCTCTGGAGGACTATGCGGCAGAAATGAATGCGGCCGGAATGGGCAAAGAGAAGATGAAAGTTACATTGAGGAAATGCTGATGCTCTCGGCAACATTCGCAGAATTGGTAGATGGAAAAATCGTGGCGTCCACCCGCCTCGATGATGAAAGACTTGAAAAAATCCGCTCGATGGTCCCCGCTGATCTGGCGAGCCTCTACGATCAAGTCGGGCTTTGCACTCTGAAGGCAGGTCGTTTGCAACTCTGCGATCCTCTGGAGTTCAGAGGAATACTAGCACTTATATTCAAGGGTGATTCCCAGTTCAGCCATAACGATTGCCATGCTTTTGCCTATACGTCGTTTGGCATGCTTTATTGCTGGTCGAATGAACTGGCACTGGTTGTTGTGGATCTGATCACCGGGCATGTGACGAGCCGCGGTGCGCTTGGCAAGATAAAGGCGGGCGCGAACATCTCCAACCAGATTTACGTCCCCTTCAGCCTCTCCGACGAAGCGCTCGATCTTTCCGACGAAGACGGTAAGCCACTGTTTTTACGCGCAGCCAAGAAACTGGGAGCGCTTCAGATCGGGGAATGCTTCGGGTTCGTACCTGCTTTAGCCCTAGGTGGAACTAGAAGACTTGAACATCTCAAGCGCATACGCGCGCTAGAGCATTTTGCAATTGTTGCGCAGACCCTGGAATTCCAGCTCGTTGATGTTCAAGGTTACGGCGAAGAGACGATTGTGCGTTCTATAGGATGATAAATGCGCTTGAAGGCTTTGACGTGTAAAATAGCTCCCCCGCATTCCCGTTGAGTTGAAAATCCTCGATTTACCTCGTTTAAGGCCATATCGGCAGTATGTCGATTGTTCCTGACCCATTGCGGATCGATCGTGTGTTTGGACACATTGCCCCTGTGACGTGCTCCCCGAATTTGGGCCAGCGGGAGCTGGAATTTTCCGGGGTTGAAGCTCAGGTCGGCGGGGATGCCGATGAGCCGTTCATGAGCGAAATCGGCACCTTGTTGCCGATCGCGCTGTGTGGCCGGAACTCGTTATAGTCTCTACGCCAATCCTCCATCTTTGCCCGCGCGTCGTCAAGGCTCATGAACCAGTGGGCGTTCAGGCACTCGGCGCGGAACTTGCCGTTGAAGCTTTCAATGTAGCTGTTGTGGGTCGGCTTGCCCGGGCGGGAGAAGTCGAGCACGACGCCCTTGTGGTAAGCCCACAGGTCGAGGTCTCGCGAAATGAATTCACTGCCATTATCGACACGGATCGATGCAGGATACCCGACCTGGCGGCACACCCGCTCGAGCGTCTGAACCACATCCTCGCCCTTGTAATTGAAGCGTGCATCGACCGTCGGCGAGAAGCGCGAGAAGGTATCGACGACCGTCAGAACCCTGATCTTGCGGCCGGTGGCCAGTTGGTCATGAACGAAATCCATGGCCCAGACATGGTTCGAATGCGTCGGCTCCGTGCGGTCGGCCCGCAGCTTCGCCTTCACGCGGCGCTTGGGAACCTTGTTGCGGAGCTGCAAGTCCATCTCTTTGTAAAGGCGATAGATTCGCTTTGGATTGACGGGCCATCCGTCGCGCTTGAGCAGGACATGGACGCGACGGTAACCGTAGCGCACACGTGTCTGGCAGATGTCCTTGATCTTCAGCTTCAGTTCGGCCTGCTCGCCGCGCCTGGCCTCGTAGACATAAAGCGACCGGTCGATCTTCAAAACCGAACAGGCACGCCGGATCGAGACCTTCCAATCAACCTTGATCGTGTCGACAAGCTTGCGCTTTCGAACAGGCCTCAAAGCTTTTTTGACAGCACATCCTGCAGCATGGCCTTGTCCAAAGACAGGTCAGCCACGATCCGCTTCAGCTTGGCGTTCTCGTCTTCGAGCTGCCGCAACCGCTTCATCTCCGAAGGCATCAGCCCCGCGTATTTTTTGCGCCAGTTGTAGAAGGTCGCATCGGAAATCCCGGCCTTGCGGCAAACCTCGCCGATCGGCGTCCCATCCTCTGCCTGCTTCAACACAAACGCTATCTGCGCTTCTGAAAACTTCGAGGCCTTCATCGAATTCTCCTCTTCTGCCCAGCGGGATCATAAGTGGAAAATTCCAGTTCCAAATGGCCTAATTCACAGGGAGCACGTCACAGCACTAAACCGTTTTTCGGTAGGGCTCCAAAGCCGATTTGATCAGTTGTCCGAAACAATACGTCACGGCCGTTCAATATTGTATACGCAGAAAATACAATTCCCTTGACGACCGTCATTTTCTCCATCAGTCTTGCCTACAAGAAGGCCACAAGGCTGCAGTGCACGAGCACGGGGAACATTGATGAAGAACGGGAAGAGCAGCCTCTACGAAGAGCTGAAGCGCGCCATCCTGACGATGGAGCTCAATCCGGATGAAGATCTGGATGAGGCCAGTCTGAGCGAGCGCTATGGTCTGTCGCGAACACCTGTCCGCGAGATCTTTCGCCGGCTTGCAGGCGAAGGTTACATCGACATTCGCGAGAACAGAGGTGCTCGCGTAGTGCCGATGAACCATTCCACGCTGAGGAATTTCTTCCTCGTTGCGCCCATGGTTTATTCGGCGATCGGACGTTTGGCGGTGCAGAATTTCAAACCGCATCAGCTTGCGGATCTGAAGGATACGCAGGAACGCTTTCGCAAGGCCAGTCACGAGATGGACGCTTTCGCGATGGTGCTCGAGAACAATCGGTTCCACGAAATCTTCGGCGAAATGTCGGCCAACGTCTATCTCCAGCCGAGCCTCAGCCGCCTGCTGATCGATCACGCGCGTATCGGCCATACGTTCTTTCGCCCGCGCAGCGACGACATGAAGCGGCGCCTGCATCTGGCCGTCGATCACCATGATGCCTTCATCGATGCCTTGTCCGCCCACAATGAGGATGCCGTGGTCGATCTGGTGTTCGAGCACTGGGAACTCTCGCGCGAAAACATGGAAATGTTCATCGCGCCACACGGCATGAAGTCCGACGCGCAGATCGGTGCGCCCGTCACGCAATCACTGGAGAAGTCATCGTGAAGTTCGAGGGTATCTATACGCCGGCGATCACGCCGCTGGACCAAAATGGCGGGATCGACCGGGCAGCCTTTGCCGATGTGCTCGAATCTCTGGTCGAGGCGCGTGTGCACGGCATCATCATCGGCGGATCGACCGGCGAATATTATGCCCAGACGGCGCAGGAACGTTTCGATCTGGCATCCTATGCCAAGGATGTCATTGGAGCGCGCTTGCCGCTCATTGTCGGTACCGGCGCCACGCGGACCGAAGATTCCGTCGAATACGCCAAAGCCGCCAAGGAAATAGGCGCGGACGCCATTCTCGTCTCCAGCCCACCTTACGCACTGCCGACGGAACGTGAAAACGCTGTTCATGCACTGACGATCGATCGCGCCGCCAATCTGCCGATCATGCTCTACAACTATCCGGCCCGCATGGGCGTGGTGATGGGCGAGGAGTATTTTTCCCGCGTCGGCCGATCGAAGAACGTCGTCGCGATCAAGGAAAGCTCCGGCGACATGGGCAACCTGCATCTGCTCGCTCGAAAATTTCCGCATATCGCGCTGTCCTGTGGCTGGGATGATCAGGCGCTGGAGTTTTTCGCCTGGGGCGCACGCAGCTGGGTCTGTGCCGGTTCGAATTTCCTGCCGCGCGAACATGTCGCGCTCTACGAGGCCTGCGTCATCGAGAAAAATTTCGACAAGGGTCGCGCCATCATGACGGCCATGCTGCCGCTGATGGATTTCCTCGAATGCGGCAAGTTCGTCCAGTCCATCAAGCATGGCTGTGAACTCATCGGCCTGAAGGCGGGTGCCGTCCGCGCGCCGCTGCGACCGCTGAATTCTGAAGAGAAACGCGGTCTCGAAACCGTCTTTACCGCTCTGAAGCGCACCGTTGCCCAGATCACCTCGGGAGCCAATCATGCATGATCCATTGACCGCCGCCGAATACAAGGCGATTGCCGCTTCTCTCCAGTTTCCGGCCAACGCTTTCATTGATGGTGCATTCCGGCCTGCCGCTTCTGGCAAGACGTTTGCGTCGACCAATCCGGCAACCGGCGACCTGCTTGCCGACATCGCGGCCTGCGATACCTCGGATGTCGATTATGCCGTCGGCAAGGCCCGTGCCGCATTCGACAATGGCCGTTGGCGGCTGCGCTCTCCCGGCGAGCGCAAGGCAGTTCTCTTGAAATTTGCCAGGCTGATTGAGGAAAACCGTCATGAACTGGCGGTGATGGAAAGCCTCGACAGCGGCAAGCCGATCCGCGAATGCCAGACTGTCGATATCCCGGATACCATTCATACCATCCGCTGGCATGCCGAACTGATCGACAAGCTTTACGACAATACGGCCCCGGTCGGCGCCAATACGCTTTCCATGATCATCCGTGAACCTGTCGGTGTTGTCGGCTGCGTTCTGCCCTGGAACTTTCCGCTGCTGATGCTCGCCTGGAAGATCGGCCCGGCGCTCGCTGCCGGCTGCTCGGTCATCGTCAAACCGGCCGAGGAAACCACGCTGACCACGCTGCGGGTGGCGGAACTCGCCCATGAAGCGGGCATTCCGGCCGGCGTCTTCAACGTCGTCACCGGAGGTGGCAAAGAAGTTGGCGAACCGATCGGCACCCATATGGATGTTGACATGGTGGCCTTCACCGGCTCCACTCCGACCGGTCGCCGTTTCCTGCGTTATGCCGCCGATTCAAATCTGAAACGTGTCGTGCTCGAATGCGGCGGCAAGAACCCGGCAGTCGTGCTCGCCGATGCGGAAGATCTCGATCTCGTCGCCGAACAGGTGGTCAACGGCGCCTTCTGGAACATGGGCGAAAACTGCTCGGCTACATCCAGGCTGATCGTCCAGTCCGGCATCAAGGACGAATTGCTGGAGCGCATAGGCGCCTATATGCGCGAATGGCGTACCGGTGATCCGCTCGATCCGGACAACCGCATCGGCGCGCTTGTCAGCAAGACGCATTTCTCCAAGGTCAACGCATTTCTCGATGAAGCGAAGAAGGGAAAGCTGACCATTGCCCATGGCGGCGCAAGCCGCGACGGCATCTTCATCGAACCGACGGTGGTGGACGGCGTGCCATCCTCCAGCAAGCTGTTTCGCGATGAGATTTTTGGACCGATCCTGTCGGTGACCACGTTCGAGACGCTGGCGGAAGCCGTATCTCTTGCAAACGACACGAATTATGGACTGGCGGCATCGGTCTATACGGGCAACCTGCGCAACGCCATAAAACTGTCGCGTGACATCCGTGCCGGTACCGTGACCGTCAACTGCTTTGGCGAAGGTGATGCCACGACCCCGTTCGGCGGCTACAAGGAATCCGGTTTCGGCGGGCGCGACAAGTCGATCTTCGCTCACGACAACTATTGCGAACTGAAAACCGTCTGGATCGACATTTCCGATCGCTCTGTCGACGAGACCATCAGATGACACGCCACCTGATCAACCGGCTTCCCAGTGATACCGGGACATCCGGTTGGGAGGCAATTGGAGAGCGAAGTTTCGCTCTCACGCCGCTCGAAGGTGACATCGCCGCCGACTGGCTGATCATCGGCGCAGGTTTCGCCGGCCTGTCGGCGGCGCGGCGTCTTTTAACGCTGCGGCCGGATGACCGGATTGTCATCCTTGAGGCAGGCGAAGTCGCCAAGGGGCCGGCCGGTCGCAATTCCGGCTTCATGATCGATGTGCCGCACAATCTGTCCTCGGGCGAATATTCGGTCGCGGACGAGACGATGACGGCGGCCGAGATCCGCCAGAACCGGCTGGCAATCAATTTTGCCAAGGACATTGCCACGGAATTCGGCATGTCGCGTGATGTCTTTGATCCGTCGGGCAAGGTCAATGCGGCGGCCTCGGCGCGCGGCATGGAACTGAACGGCAAATACGCCCGGTCTCTTACGCGGATCGGCGAGGCCCACACCATGCTCGATGCCGGGCAGATGCGGGACATGACGGGGTCGCATTATTATCGCGGCGGTTTGCACACACCGGGCGCGGTGATGATCCAGCCGGCACGTTATATCCGCACATTGGCAGCGGGACTCCAGCCGAAAGTGTCCGTCCACGAACAATCGCCGGTGCTGGAGCTGTCCAGGGCAGGACGAGAATGGGTTGCAAAATCCAGCCGAGGTTCCGTTACCGCGCCAAAAGTCATTCTCGGGGTCAACGGCCATATCGAGAGCTTTGGTCATTTTGCCGGGCGCCTGCTGCACATCTTCACCTATGCGTCGATGACCGCGGCGTTTTCGCAAGACGAGTTCGGTCACGGCGTCAGCGGCGCGGATCGCTGGGCCCTGCTGCCGGCCGATCCGATGGGCGCAACGGTGCGCAAGATCACTTCGGAGGGGCGATCGCGTATCGTTATCCGAACCCGCTTTACCTATGATCCGTCATTGAAAGTTTCCGAACAGCGTGTCGCCGGTATTGCCGCCGAACAGCGCAAATCCTTCGATGCGCGGTTTCCGGACATGGCAAGGTTACCGATGGATTACAGCTGGGCGGGTGCGCTTTGCCTCAGCAAAAACCATGTGCCGGCCTTCGGCGAGATCGAGGAAGGTCTTTATTCCGCCTGCTGCGAAAACGGGCTGGGTACGGTCAAGAGCACGCTCGCAGGGATGATGGCCGCCGATCTCGCGACCGGGAGCAAAAGTGCGGAACTGGATCAATACAGAAACCAGCCGGAGCCGAGCAGGCTGCCGCCACAGCCGTTTGCATGGCTGGGCGTCAACTCGGTCATCCGTTTTCAGGAATTGCGTGCAGGCCGAGAGGGTTGATCCGGCCACGTAATGTGAAGCGCGAGAGCGCTTCATCGGGAATGGCATAAAAATGAAAATGGGAACCAAAACTAGGAGTGACGGAAATGAAGGGTATGTGGAAGGCGCTCTGCGCCGCTGCCATGATCGGCATGAGCATGCTTCCGGCTCGCGCGGAAGAAAAAACCATCAGCATGGGCACCCTGTCCTGGGAGGATCTGACGCCGATCACCGGCATCACCAAGAAGGTGCTTGAAGACGCCGGCTACACCGTAAAGGTCACCGAATTCTCCGAATGGGGCATTGCCTACGCAGCCCTCGCCAAGGGCGACATTCAGGTCCTTGCGTCGCAGACCGACTATGTGGCGCACGACTACTGGAACAAGAACAAGAACCGTCTGGAAAAGATTTCCCCGGTCTCACACGGCCTCTATCAGGGCATCGCCGTTCCGAAATACGTGCCGATCGATACGCTCGAGCAGCTCAACGAAAACAGCGACAAGTTTTCCGGCAAGATCATCGGTATCGAGCCGGGCTCCGGCCTGATGCGTGATGCTTCGAACGCCGTCAAGGATTACGGCATCAAGCTGCAGCTCGTTGAAGGCAGCACGGCGGCGATGACAGCTGCACTGAAGTCGGCTTATGATCGTCAGGAATGGATTGCCGTAACGATCTGGGAGCCGTCCTGGATGGTCCAGAAATACGAGGTCAAGTACCTCAAGGACTCCAAGGGCGTCTTCCCGCCGCCGCAGGGCTATTACTGGATTGGCCAGAAAGGCTTTTCCGCGGAAAATCCGCATGCCCGTGAAGTCATGGCCAGCGTCTACGTTCCGATCGCCGACATCACCGCTATCAACGGCGCGGTGAAGGACGGCAAGACCATGGATCAGGCTGTCGCCGATTGGGTTGGCGCACATGCCGATCTCATCAAGCGCTGGGAAAATATCAAGAAGGATTGATGCGACCGGCGGCCGCCCTTTGCCGGGCGGCCGCTCCCGACACGAAGAAAGAAGCCAACCGATTGGCTCGAGGGGTCCGTTATGAGTGTTGCAAATATCGGTGCCGATGAGGTCCTGATCGATTGCCAGTCGCTTTTCAAGGTTTTTGGCGACAAGTCCGAAGCCGCGATGAAGGCGATTACCGAGCGTGGTCTCGGCAAGAAGGATGTGCTGCGCGATTACAGTTGCGTGCTGGGTGTCAGCGACGCGAGCCTGAAGGTGCGGCGCGGCGAGATTTTCTGTATAATGGGCCTTTCCGGCAGCGGGAAATCGACACTCATCCGGCTGCTCAACAAGCTGATTGCACCGAGTGCCGGCAACGTCTTCGTCAAAGGACGCGATATCGCAGCGCTGTCACCGGCCGAATTGAGGGAGATGCGGGCGAAAAACATCGGCATGGTGTTTCAGAATGTCGCTCTCCTGCCTCACAGGACCGTTCTCGAAAATGCCGCCTTCGGCCTCGAAGTTCAGGGCGTCGCCAAGACCGAACGCAATCGCATCGCCACGGAAGCGCTGGAAAAGGTGGGACTCGGCGACTGGCTGAACCGTTACCCGCGCGAACTGTCCGGCGGCATGCAGCAGCGCGTCGGTCTAGCGCGGGCGCTCGCTTCCGATCCCGAAATCATTCTGATGGACGAGCCGTTCAGCGCGCTCGATCCCCTGATCCGCCGCCAGTTGCAGGATGAGTTCCGCGAACTCACCAAATCGCTTGGAAAGTCCGCCGTTTTCATCACGCATGATCTCGATGAGGCCATCCGCATCGGCGACCGTATCGCCATCATGAAGGATGGCGCGATCATCCAGACAGGAACGGCGGAAGAGATCATCCTTGATCCGGCCGACGATTATGTCGCGGAATTCGTCGCCGGCATTTCCAGACTGCACCTGATCAAGGCCCATTCGGTGATGGTGAAGCTTGCAGATTACGAAAAGACCAGACCCGGCAGCGATGTCGGCGCATTGAAACGCACCTTGCCCGGAGCCGATATCGATGAACTGATCACGTTGATGATGCAATCCGAACAGGATGCGCTGGCGGTTGCCGATAATGAGCGTGTTCTGGGCGTGGTCACTGCGCGAAGCCTGCTTCTGGGGGTCAAGGGTGGAAACCCGAATGACCTCAAGCATGTGTAAGGGAGGGGATGTCTGATGGACATGTCCGCCTTTACCGATGTCTTTGACGAATGGACGGATACCGCACTCGAATGGGTGAGCGAGAACGGAGAGTTCCTGTTCGAATATCTGCGCTGGATGCTCGAAGGGCTTTATGACGCCATTCTCGGGCTTCTCCAACTGCCACCATTCTATGCAATCGTGGTTGTCGTGATGCTGATTGGCTGGCGCCTGGTCGGCGTCTGGTTCGCAATCATCGGCGGTCTGGCGCTGGCGCTGTGTTTCTCCATGGGGCTGTGGTCCGAAACGATGAGCACGCTCGCTCTCGTCCTGACTGCGACCACCTTCGCGCTCCTTATCGGTATTCCAGTCGGCATTGCCGCCGGTTTTTTCACCGGTCTCGACCGTTTCATGGAGCCGGGCCTCGATCTTATCCAGACCCTTCCTCCCTATATCTACCTTCTGCCGGCCATTGCCTTGCTCGGTTACGGGCCGGCAACCGCGCTCGTCGCCACTGTCATCGTTGCCATGCCACCGGTCATCCGCCTGACATCGCTCGGAATTCGCATGACGCCCAATGAGTTTCTCGAACTCGGACAGGCGAGCGGCATGACGGCAAGGCAGATGTTCTTCAAGATCCGTCTGCCGTTCGCACTTCCCAGCATCATGACAGGCATCAACCAGAGCCTGATGATGGCTTTCGGCATGGTTGTCATCGCCGGCATCGTCGGTTCCGGTGGACTTGGCGAAACGATCTATGGCGCGATCCGCACGCTGGATATCGCCACCTCGATCAACGCGGCTATCGCCATCGTTGTGCTGACCATGGTGCTCGACCGAATTACCCAGAGTGCCGTCCGGTTGCGCAAGGGGAGGCAGGCATGAACGGTTCGAACCTCCAGATTTCGCCCGGTGCATTTCTGGCGCCAGCGGTGGATTGGCTGAATGCCAATCTGCATCCCCTGTTTGCTGCGATCAGTGTCATCATCGAAGCCGTTCTCGGCGCTATCGAGGCCGGGCTGTTGTTTGCGCCGCCTTTCGTGGTGATCGGTGTGGTGGCGCTACTGTCCTTCTTCGCCATCGGTTGGCGGGCAGCTGTTCTATCCGTCTGCTGCCTCGGTTTCTGCCTCATCGTCGGGTTTTGGACCGCATCCATGCAGACGATTGCACTGGTCGCCGTTGCAGTGCTGATATCGGTCGCCATCGCCTTTCCGCTTGGTGTCCTCTGTTCGCGCCACAAGATGCTCGAAACCTTTGTGCGCCCGGTGCTCGACATCATGCAGACGGTGCCGCCCTGGGTCTATCTCATTCCGGCGGTGATGATCTTCAGCCTCGGCCGGGTGCCGGCGATCATCGCCACGATCGTGTACGGCATCCCGCCGATGCTGCGTTTGACAACGCTTGCGTTCAATCAGATCCGCCATGAATTCCGGGAACTTGGCAGCGCCATCGGTGCGCATCCGCGTGCCATCCTGTTCAAGATCGAATTGCCGCTTGCCACCCGCACGCTGTTGGTCGGCCTTAACCAGTGCATCCTTCTGTCGCTTGCCATGGTCGTTCTTGCGGGGCTGGTAGGAGCCGGCGGTCTGGGGGCGGAGGTCACACGCGGCCTGACGCGCATGGAAATGGGGTTGGGCCTCAGAGCCGGCCTTGCCATCGTCGCGGTCGCAATCCTGTTCGACCGTTTGTCGCGTGGTCTCTTGGACCGCAGCCCCGTGCCTCAAGCACGATAGGACGGAAAAGACTATGAGACACAGCTTCTTCTGCATCGACAGCCACGCCTGCGGCAATCCGGTGCGACTGGTTGCCGGCGGCGGCCCCTTGCTGCCGCATTTGCCGATGGCCGAGCGCCGGGACATCTTCGTGCGCGAGCATGACTGGATCCGCAAGGCACTGATGTTCGAGCCGCGCGGACACGACATCATGTCCGGCTCGATCATCTATCCCGCCTATCGAGAGGATTGCGATTTCGCGGTCTTGTTCATCGAGGTCAGCGGCTGTCTGCCGATGTGCGGGGCAGGGACGATCGGTACGGTGACCGCTGCCATTGAAGAAGGATTGGTAACACCGCGCCAACCGGGACGCGTGGCTATCGAAACGCCGGCCGGGCGTGTCGACGTGACATATGAGATCGCGGATGGCCACGTCAAATCCGTCCGCCTGCACAATGTTGCAAGTTATCTGCACGAAGCCGATGTCGAGGTCGATGTGCCGGGCATGGGACGCCTCAGCGTCGATATCGCCTATGGCGGCAATTTTTACGCCGTCATCGAGCCGCAGCAGAACTGGCGTGGTCTTGACGGCATGAGCGCTTCGCAGATTGTCGAGTGCAGCCGTAACCTTCGGGATGCACTTGCAGGCATCTGCGATCCCGTCCACCCGGAAAATCCTCGTATCAGGGGTGTCCATCATGCCATCTGGTGCGACGTGGTCGCGAATGAGTGCAGCGACGGGCGCGGTGCGGTGTTCTATGGCGACAAGGCGATCGATCGATCGCCCGGCGGCACCGGAACCTCGGCGCGTATGGCGCAGCTTCACGGAAAAGGGCGCTTGAAAGCCGGCCAGACATTTCGCAACCAGAGCCTGATCGGCACGGTGTTCGAGGGGCGCGTCGAAGCCGACGTGATGGTTGGGACATTTAACGGCATTTTGCCGAGCATAGGCGGATGGGCGCGGGTTATCGGACACAACACGATTTTTGTCGATGACCGTGATCCTCTCGCCCACGGCTTTCAGATCAAGTAAACTGCGCATTGTCGCCACGGCAAAGGGGAGAGAACCAGTGCGTCCGGATCAAAAAAACTGGCAATCCGCTTCGGCGCCGGCGAAGCGCCTCAAGGTTGGCTTGGTTCTGGCGCGGTCTTTCACCTTGTCTGCCTTTGCCATGTTCGCCGATACCCTGCGCCTTGCCAGTGACGAAGATGATCGTTCTAGCCGGGTGCATGCCGACTGGCCGGTGCTGGGCAGCACACGCCACATGATCACCTCAAGTTGCGGCATTCAGGTTGCCCCGACATCGGATTTCGTCGATCCCAGCCGCTTAGATTACATCGTCGTTGTCGGTGAAAGAGTCCACCGACTTCGAGACCGTAAAATGCCTCAAGCGTGCTGCGGAGCAGAAGATTCCACTGATCGGGCTTTGCACCGGCACGTTTATTCTGGCCGAAGCCGGCTTGATGAAGGGACATGTAACCTGCGTCAGCTGGCTGCATGCGCGGGCGTTCCAAGAGCGTTTTCCCGATCTTCAAGTGCGGTCGGATCGTATCTTCAACCTCGATCGTCGCCGCGGATCATGCGCGGGAGGCAGCAGTTCGGCGGACATCGCGGCGGCTTTGGTGCGTCGGCATATCAGTTTGCATGCGGAAAGAAAGGCGCTCGAGGTTCTACAAATCGTCAAGGCTCGCTCACCGGCGGATATCCAGCCGAGGAGAGCCTTGATGGAAAGATTTGAGGATGACCGTATCCGGGCGGTGATGAACCGGATGGAACAGCATATCGATGGGGATCGGGATATCGCGGATCTGAGCAGTGGTGTCCGCTTATCCCAGCGGCAGCTTGAAAGACTGTTTCAAAAGACGGTTGGCACGTCTCCCGCAAGGGCATTCGGCCGCATTCGCATGGAGCGCGCCAAACTGTTGGTATCGCAATCGGCGGCACCGCTGATCGAAATTGCACTTGATGTCGGGTATCGCGATGCCGCGCATTTCGCGCGGGCATTCAAGCGAGAGTTCGGTCATACGCCTTCAAGTCTGCGTTCTCGCAAAAACGCAGTAAATTGATTCTCCATACCGCAGGTACTGTGAATGCATCTGGCGTTGCCTGCGTGGAGCTGTGGCACCATGCATTGGTAACGCCTCAAGTCGTCCTTTGCAGATAGCGAAACGAAGGTCGCTTGCACTACCGTGCGGTGGAATGATTGCACGACAGGCCCTTGGTCAGGTCCACCCATGGTGTCACCTCTGCAGCGCGCGGAATGATGGTGGTCTCGATGGCGTTGCGAAAGACATCGATGACATCCGGCATAATCGAGTTGAGTTCGTTGCGCCGATAGACGAGATAGATTCGTCGGTTGCTGACCGGAGGCGGAAGCGGCAGTGCGGCCAGATCCATTGACGATGAATGCGCGTGCAGGAGGCACATGGGCGTTGCGATCGCCCAGCCGAGGCCGTTGGACACCATGCGCAACACCGCTTCGCTTGCATCGAATTCCATGGTTCGTGCCGGAGCAAGTCGACGCTGGCTCAGGAAATATTCAACGGTCTGGCCGAGATTGGATCTGGCGCTGAAGCGAACGAGTGGCAGGGCCGAACAGATTTCGGCCAATGTCATCGTCGTGCAACGATCCATTTCGGAATTCGGCACCACCGCAACCAATGGCTCTTGCAACAGGCAAACGCGCTCGAGTTCCGAATTTGCGGCCATCGGATCATTGGAAACGATGACGTCGACGGTGCGGTTCAGCAGTTCGGCCGAAAGCATAGGGGTGATACCGGACCACATTTGCAGGTTTTCGACACGACGGCTCAGCGATTTCATCACATCCGGCCCGGCCGTGGTGGCGAAGGTATCGATCATGCCGAGCCGGAGCATGGGAAGCCCCTCCGTCTGCACCGCGCGGACATCATGGAGTGCCCGCCGCGCCTCTCCCAACACGCTACTGCTTCTTGCCTTGAGGATGTCACCTGCCCGGGTGATGAGGAGTGGACGATGAGAGCGATCCGTCAGCGTTACGCCGAACAGACGCTCAAGCCGTCCAATCGATTGCGAAACGGCGGATTGGGTAACGCCCAATTGCCGTGAGCAGGTGGTCAGATTGCGGGTTTCCGCAAACGTTGAAAATACGTGCAAATCCCAGAGGCTGATGTTCAGGGATATGTCGCTCGCCGATTTCATGTGCGGTCTCGCGTTGATCTCGATATGTCGGCAGCATTAGGGTTTCTAATGATAAAACCAATAGTCTTTAATTTGGTACGGTGCCAGAGCGACCTGATCCAAAAGCATGATAGAAGCCGGCCGGGCACGATGAAGAGATGGAAAGAGACAAACGCATGGCAGGCATTCGTGTAGAAACGGACGGATTGGGGCGCGGGGAGCTTCCATCGGACGCACTCTATGGAGTGAACACACTGCGCGCGGCGCAGAATTTTCCGCTTTCAGGCCGCACGATCGCGTCCATCCCGCATTTTGTCTGGGCCTTGGCGGTCGTCAAACAGGCCGCCGCACAGGCCAATCTGGAGCTTGGTGCCCTCTCGGTGGACAGGGCGGATGCAATTGTTGCGGCATGCCGTGACCTCGGAGAAGGGCTGCATGACACGCATTTCGTTGTCGACGCCTTGGAAGGCTCGGGCGGCACATCGACCAACATGAACGTCAACGAGGTCATCGCCAACATCGTCGCCTCGAAACGGGGTGAGGCGCTGGGGGACTATGCGTTTGTTCATCCCAATGATCACGTCAATCTCGGGCAGTCCACCAACGATGTCATTCCGACTGCCATGAAGCTGGCGATATATCGGGCGCTGGCCGATGCCGATGCCGGTCTTGGCGAGCTTGCCGACACTTTCTCGGCAAAGGAGCGGGAATACGCGGCCCTGCTGCGTCTCGGGCGGACATGCCTGCAGGATGCACAGCCGATGACCCTGGGGCAGGCTTTTGGCGGATATGCTGCGGTCACGCGGCGGCACAAAGAGCAACTGGCCATTCTCAGGCAGCAGTTTCTGCATCTGCCAATCGGCGGCACCGCCATCGGCACCGGGTTCGGATCATTGCCCGGTTATCGTGACGCGGTCGTTCGGCACATTGGCGCACTGACCGGCGAGGCGTTCACATCGATCGCCAATCCTTTCGACGGCATGCAGAACATGGACACTTGCGCACGTCTGTCGGCCGAACTGCGCAATACCGCGAACTCGTCATGGAAAATCGCCAACGACCTCATCATCCTTTCCTCCGGGCCAGCTGGCGGGCTTCAGGAGATAACGCTGCCGGCCGTGCAGCAGGGATCGTCGATCATGCCCGGCAAGGTCAATCCGGTTATTCCCATGGCGGTCTGCCAGGTTGCTTTCGCCATAACTGGCAATGATGCCGCGATCGCAATGGCATGCCAGCAAGGTCTGCTGGAAATCAACCACTACGAACTTCTGGTCTGCGACAGGCTGCTGGACAGCATCACGCTTCTCGCACGGTCGGCGGATATGTTCGCCGGGCGCTGCATCAACGGTCTTGTCGCCAACGAGGCCACCTCACTCGATCACCTGATGACTTCGAGTGCCCTTGCGACGGCACTCGTGCCCAGTCTCGGCTACGCGGCGGTGTCAAACATCGTGCGCACATCCCTGGCGCAGGGCCGGTCATTCGTGGAGGTGGCGGCCGAGCAGGGATTGCTGAACGAGAGCGACATCGTTTCGATCCTCGCCAAGGCGGCAGGCAGCACGGAACCGCAGGACTGATATCGCTGCCTTGCTTTCCGGAAAAAGGACCGGGTATCAGTAGTTTTCATTTCAAGGTGACGTCTGATGCGTAAGTGAAGGCAGACATACATCGGTTTGAACACCGTCATCGCACTGTTACGCGCATGACCGGAATAGATCAAAATACGTCCAAATAAGACAAGATTTAATCGTGCCTTTTGTCAAATTCAACATCAGCTAAACAAAAGGGAACGGACATGAAAAGACTGCTTGCTCTGACGATGGGACTGTTGACGGCCACGACGTCCGTGAACGCCGCCGAGTGCACCAATGCCACTCTCAAGCGCATTACGGAGCGCGGTGAGATCGCGGTCGGCGTGAAGGCCGATTATAAGCCCTTTGGCTTCCGTGATCCGAATGGCGAGATCGTCGGGCTGGAAATCGACCTCGCGAAGGAAGTTGCCGCAACAATGGGCGTGAAGCTGCGGCTCGTGCCGGTGGTCGCATCCAACCGCATGCAGTTCGTGGAACAGGGACAGACGGACCTGATGATCGCCACGATGACGGATACCAAGGAACGCCGCAACATCGTCGGCATTCCTGGGCCGAATTATTACGCGTCCGGCACCAACATCCTTTCCCCCAAGGCGCTTGCATTCAAGGACTGGAAGGACCTGAACGGCAAGCCGGTTTGCGGCATTCAGGGCGCGTTCTACAACCAGTCCGTCTCCGATAAATATGGCGCCAAGATTTCGGCCTTCACCAATGCCGCCGAAGCAAAGCAGGCGCTCCGTGATCGCAAATGCGTGGCTTTCCTCTTCGATGACGCCTCCATTGCATCCGACCTCGCTTCGGGTTCCTGGGGAGAATTCGAAATGCCGCTGCAATCGGAAGATCAGGCGCCCTGGGGCCTCGCTGTTGCAAAGTCCGAAGAAGCCTGCGCCTTCGGCGCGATGATTTCGGGCATGGAATACAACTGGCACCGCAGCGGCAAGCTGCTGGAGCTTGAGAAGAAGTGGGAAATCAAGTCGACTGGCTATCTGCAAGCCATGCATGACAAGTTGGCTGATCCGGTCAAGTAAGGGCGTCGGATGAACGTCCTGTCAGACTATTTTCGTGATCTTGCGCAGAGATCACCGCGCTGGGACTTCATTTGGTTGTACGATGGCAGCGCCGCAGACCGGATTCTTTCCGGTCTGTGGGTGACCATCCAGCTCAGCGTCATTTGTGTCATCGCCTCGCTTGTCATCGGCTTCGCGGGGTCCATGCTGCAGACCTCCCGATACAGGGTCGCACGGCTGTTCGTCAGCGGTTACCTGCAGATCTTCCGCAACACGCCGCCGCTCGTTCAATTGCTGTTCTTCTATTTCGCCTTGGGACAGTTTACCCCGAGCTACAGCCCTGATGGCTGGACGCAAGTTCCGCTCATCTCGAATGTCGGCTGGGCAGCCATCGCGCTGTCGCTTTTCGGCGCGGCCTTCAACGTCGAGATCTTTCGCTCCGGCCTCGAGGCGGTTCCGAATTCGACGATCGAGGCGGCAGATGCGCTCGGCATGAGCCGTTGGCTGATTTTTTCGGAAATACAGTTCCCGCTGGCGCTCAGGGTCTGCCTGCCGGCGCTCAGCAGCAACCTGATCAATCTGGTCAAGACGACATCGCAGGCCTTTGCGATCGCGGTGCCTGAATTGCTTTATCAGTCCGCCTCCCTGTGGAACGACCACCCGGCTGCACAGAACCCGACCATGCTCATGTTGCTGGTGGTCTATGTCGGGCTTGTCGGGCTGTTGTCGCTCGGTCTCAGGTTCATGGAACGCAGAATGAGGGTGCCCGGTTATGGCGTCTGATATCGACAAGCGCGGGCAGGGGGCACATCCCCGTCGTAGCGATATGGCGGTCCTGTTGCCGCTTCGTCCCGCCCCGCAGATGGATAGCCTGTCGCTCACGACATGGCTCGCAAAACTTCGTTGGTGGCAGGTCATGCCGCTTCTGCTGGTCTGGCCGCTGCATGCGTTTGCGCAGGGAACGGTCACCACCGAGAGCGCTGTCGCAGTTCTCTACAAATGGGCGCCGTTTCTGCTTATGCACGGCTTTCTCTTCAATGTCGTGATCTCGGTTCTCTCGATGGCGCTCGGTACCGGTCTCGGCGTGCTGCTCGGCCTGACGCTGATCTCGAAATGGTTTCCGCTGCGTTTTCTCGGCAATACCGGAACGGCGTTCTTCCGTAACGCCCCCTGGCTCGTGCTGCTCTTCGTGGTACTTCTGGCGTTTCCGTTCGAGTTTACCATTTTGGGAACGCGGGTGCCGTTGCCCGGCTGGATCAAGGCGGTCATCGGCCTTTCGCTTCCGGTTGCCGCAAACATCGCCATCATCGTGCGCGGCGCGATACAATCGGTGCCATCTGCCCAATGGGAAGCCGCCGAAAGCCTGAGCTTCAGCCGCATGCAGACGCTCTGGCAGATCATCATTCCCCAATGCATCAAGCGGATGATCCCGCCATGGATGAACTGGTATGCGATCCTGACGATGGCGACGCCGCTGTGCTCGATCCTCGGCACGGAAGAGATGGTGACGCTCACCCGCCAGGCGATGGAGGCGGAAGGTAACAAGCCGGAACTGCTGATGCCGTTCTACGGTTTCATCCTCGTCCTGTTCTTCCTCTACTGCTACCCGATTGCAAAACTCACGGTGCGCCTTGAGCGCAAGTTCGCCGTCAAGCTCTAGGTAAAGATATGTGGTCTCCCAGTCTGCCCATCGTGGCGATGAAAAACGTGATGAAATCCTATGGTGATTTCGACGTGCTGAAAGGCATCAGCATGGACATCATGAAGGGCGAGGTGGTGTGCATCATCGGCCCTTCCGGTTCCGGAAAATCGACGCTGATCCGCTGCATCAACGGTCTCAACGATATCCAGCAAGGCTCGATCACCGTCGAGGGGCAGGAGGTACATGATCCAAAGCTTGACAAGCGGCTTTTGCGCCGCAAGGTCGGCATGGTTTTCCAGCAATACAATCTCTTCCCGCACAAGACGGCGCTGCAGAATATCATGATGGCGCCGTTGAAAGTGTTGAAGGAGCCGCGTGCGGACGTCGAAGCTCGCGCCCGTGCGCTCCTGAAGAAGGTGCGTCTGGAAGGCAAGGAAAACAGCTATCCCGGCGAGCTTTCAGGTGGCCAGCAGCAGCGCGTCGCCATTGCCCGTTCGCTTGCCATGCGCCCGGATATCATGCTGTTCGACGAAGTGACGGCCGCGCTTGATCCCGAAACGGTCAAGGAGGTTCTGGTCACGATCAAGGAACTGGCGGCGGACGGCATGACCTGCATTCTCGTCACGCATGAGATGGGATTTGCAAAGGAGGTGGCCGACAAGGTCTATTTCACCGACCGTGGCCTTATCGTCGAGGAAGGGCATCCGAGCGAGATTTTCAGCAATCCCAAGGACCCGCGCACCAAAGCGTTTCTCAGTCAGGTTCTCTGACGTTGTTGCCTTCGCGCAATGAACCGCCTCAAGGGCGTTCCTTGTCGAAGGCAACGGCTCTGGCGGCGACACGCATGGCTTTCGGTGTCGTCGCGAAACGGGCCTGAAAGATCTTGGTGAAATGGCTGGCATTGGAAAAACCCGTTGCCAGCGCCACTTCGGAAATCGGCAAGACCGTCTGCCGCAGCAACTGGGCTGCGCGGTCGAGGCTGATATGGCGGTAGAACTCCATCACGCTCATGTCGAGCGTTTCCACGAAAACCCGGTTCAGCTGTCGGGCGCTGATATGCGCCCGACCGGCGATCTCCTCAAGCGTCAGCCGGTCCGCCAGGTTGTTGTGCATGAGTTCGACGGCTGCCAGCGCCGCCGGGTGATGAATGTTGTATTTCTGCTCGAGGCCGGCCTTTTGCGGCGCTTCGGAAAGCCGCGTTTCGGTATGCATGAACCAGTCGCTGACCTGCTGGGCCAAGACGCGGCCATGGTTTTTCGAGATGATGTTGATCAGCAAATCGAGCGTGCCGGTGCCGCCAGCAGATGTGTATCGATCGCGGTCGATCACGTAGAGTGATTTTTCCAGGTTGAAGTCCTGAGACATCTCCTTGAGCGAATCAAAATGTTCCCAATGGATGGTGAACCGGCGATGCCGCATCAACCCGTAGCGTGCAAGGATGGCAGGTGCGCCCGAAATGCCGCCCAGCGGCACGTTCTGCCGCGTCAGTCGTTTCAGGTAACGCCCCAGTTCCACATTTTCGTAGAGGATGGGGTTTCCGCCCGCCACGAGGAAGACAAGATCGAAATCGACAGGCGCGCTTCGCATCTCGATGGTATCGAATGTGATGCCGATTGAGGATTGCGCCCGATCGCCTTCGGCGCTGATGAAGGTAAAATCATAAAGCCTGGTCTTCGACAGGATGTTGGCCGCGCGCAGCGGTTCGACCGTCGCAGCCAGCGATATAAGCGCATAACCATCGACCAGGATGACGCCGATCCTGCGGATACCCTGTTCCGAAAACAGCGCGCTGTGGTGATAGACCTGTGTGCTCATCGCTGAATTCCGGTCATTGGGCTGTGCGAGCGCGAGCAATACTCTGCAAAGCGATACTTGACAACGGATCGGTATCCAATTTGTATACGGATGAGGCTCACGATATCGGGATATGATCGCATGTATGACTTCAGCGGCAAGATAGTGGTGGTAACCGGCGGCGCCGGCGGCATCGGTGAATCGACAGCCTATGCCTTCGCGCGCTCCGGGGCAAAGGTGATCATCATGGATCGCTCGCTGGATGTTCTGGACAAGGCCATGACACGCCTGTCCGAAGCCGGTGATGTCAGCAGCGTCGCGGTCGACGTCGCTGACCGTGATGCCGTCGAGGCGGCGTTCAACGACATTGCGGCACTCGGCGGCACGGATGTACTGGTCACCAGCGCCGCAATCGTCAAGACCGGACTGATCCTCGATTTCGACCCGCAGGATTGGGAGCGCATCCTGTCGGTCAACCTCACCGGCACGTTCAATTGCTGCCAGTTTGCCGGGCGGCAGATGGTGGCGAAAGGCGTCGGGCGCATCATCACGGTTAGTTCGGTCAACGGCCAGATCGCCAATACGGGGCGCGGGGCCTATTCCTGCAGCAAGGGCGCGGTGGACATGCTGACACGCCTGCTGGCTGCCGAGCTTGGCGACAAGGGTGTGACCGCCAACGCCGTGGCGCCGACGCCGGTCGATACGCCGATGATCCTGCAGGTGCATGGCCCCAAGGACCGTGCCATCTGGGATGCACAAATTCCGGCCAAGCGTTACGCCAAACCGGAGGAAGTCGCCGCCGCCATCCAGTTCCTCGCGACGCCGGAAGCTGCCTATATCAACGGGCACATCCTCAATATTGACGGCGGCTTCATGGCCTCCGGGGTGCTGATCCGCTAACCTGTCCGGACGAGATATCGCAGCGCTGCGGCCGGGTAATGCGCCACTCGGCCGGTTGCTTGCCTTGTAAAATTCTTTGTACTACCACTTTTGCGATAAGGCATTGCTTTGTCAGTTTAATTGAAAGCGGGAATATGAGCGAAAGAGATGCTTGGAAAGTAGCAAAGGAATTGCGAGAGGCCATATTGCGGCTAGAATTGCGTCCCGGCCGCAGTCTTGATGAAGCGGCACTGGCCGAATCTCTTTCGGTATCTCGTACGCCGGTCCGCGAAGCAATCATCCAGTTGATCGCCGATGGACTGGTCGTTCGCGAAGGGCGCTCCGCCAAGGTTGCACCGCTCGATTTCAATGATCTGCCTAAACTTTACGATGCCCTTCTCGTGGCAAGCAGGGTCATCCATCGTCTGGCCGCACAGAACCGCACCGACCAGGATCTCAAAAAGATCTCGGACCAGATGAGCCTCTTCAAGCGGGAAGTCGCTGCGGGTGAGGGGGTCGGCCGCTCCGAAACCAATTTCGCCTTTCACATGGCGATCGCCAATGCTGCCGACAACCGGCATTTCGCAGCCTTCTACGAACAGACGCTGATCGGCTCGATCCGCATTGCACGGGCCTGTTTTGCCGGCAATACCACGGATGACGAAAACGATATCCGTACGCATCTGGATGAAACGGTGCGCCAGCACGATCTGATCTTTGATGCCATCGTCGCGCGCGATGCCGACAAGGCCGATGAATACGCCACTCTCCACCACAATCTGACGAAACAGCGTATCAAGCGCATCCTTTTCGCCGGTTCGCCGGTGCTCGGTGACGATCTAGATCTCACCAGCGAATGGAACCTGCCCTGACAGCCATTCTATGAATGTCGATGTGGCTCGCGTAAGGCGCCGCTGCTGGTTGGGAACCACATGCAGCGCGACCGGCAGGATGTCGCCGGCGCCGAAAGGCGCGGCCAGCCGGCCGGATGCCAGATAGGCGCTGGTATAGGACGACATTGCGGCCGTAATGCCGCCGCCACTGGCGCAGATTTCCAGCGCCGTCGCCGCATTGTCGACCTTGATCGGCGCCTGTTGCGGCGAAAGCGCCAGCTTTTCCTTCTGCACCCACAGATCCAGCAATTGCATGCGCCCCTGCACGTGAATGAGGCGTGCGGCATTAACCCACTCCGCCGTCGGTTTTTTGGCGGCCCGTTGCGCTGTCTGCGGATCGCAAAGGAGCATGAGCCTCTCGCTTCCCAGGCGAACGGAGCCGGGCGGCGGATTGGCGACGCTCAGCGCCAATATGCTCAGATCCGCCAGTTCGACATTGGGATCCGTCCAGATCGTGCTGTTCAGGCGCACTTCCAGCTGCGGGTTGGCGGCGGCAAAGCCATGCAGATTGCGCGCCAGCCACAAGGCGACGAAACTCAGCGGTGCCGAGACGGTTATGCTGGTGTGCATATGTGCGCCGAGAAGACCCTGCGTCGCCATTTCTGCCCGGTCCAGTGCTTCGGCAACGCCCGGCAGATAGGCCGCGCCCACTTCGGTCAGTTCAAGCCCGTTGCTGCGTCGATGAAAAAGCGGGCGCGCAAAAAAGCGCTCTAGTGCACGAACCCGCTGGCTGATGGCCGCCTGCGTGCAATTCAGCTCTTCAGCCGCGCGTGTGAAGCTCAGATGTCGTGCGGCGGCCTCGAAGGCCTGCAGGTAGTCGAGATGGGGAAGATTGCGCATGGCTGATACCGTTTGAATTTTCCATGCATTACAAAAACGGGGTCACTGGGTAAAGAACGATTTCTTGTTTCTGTTTGGCCAGAGGGCATTCTGGGAGCCATCAAAGCCACATCAAGGCGCAGGAAAACAATGCCCTTCTCCCTGTTGAAATATGGTCTCCGCTCCCGGCACGTTCCGTACGGCGACATCCCGAAGACACCGGACCTGAAGCGAGCCTATGATGTGGTCATCATTGGCGGCGGTGGACATGGTCTTGCGGCCGCCTATTATCTTTCCAACGTTCACGGCATCACCAATGTCGCGGTGCTGGAAAAAGGGTATCTGGCCGGCGGTAACACCGCCCGCAACACGACCACCATCCGCTCCAACTACATGACGCCGGAATCGGTTGCCTTCTATAAGGAAGGTGTCGAGCTTTACGAGACCATGTCGCAGGATCTCGGCTTCAACATCATGTTCTCGCAGCGCGGTCAGCTGACGCTTGCCCATTCCGAGGCGACGCTGCGCAGCTTCCATCTTCGAGCCGAGATGGGCAAATACATGGGCACCAAGATCGAGGTCGTGGACGTCCAGACGGTGCGCGACCTGTGCCCCGATCTCAATCTCGATATCGGCGGCCAGCACGAAATTCTCGGCGGTCTCTGGCATGCCGATGGCGCGACGGCCCGTCACGATGCGGTCGCCTGGGGTTATGCCAAGCATGCGGCGGCGCGTGGTGTCGAAATCCACCAGCGCACGGAAGTTCTGGGTTTTGGAAAGACCGGAGATCGCGTCACCGAAATCAAGACCAATCGGGGCACGATTGCCGCCGGTCAGGTTCTGCAGGCGGTCGGTGGTCTCAATGGCCAGGTCGCCGAAATGGCCGGCATCAAGCTGCCGATCCGGTGTTTCCCGCTGCAGGCGATGGTCACACAGCCGCTGAAGCCTTTCCTCAACACGCTGGTCTCTTCCGCCAACCTGCATACCTATCTTGTCCAGTCCTCGCGTGGCGAAATCGTCATCGGTGGTGGTTCGGATCCGTATCAGCTGGCCTCGACCCGCTCGACGCTTGATCAAAAGGAGCACCTGGCCGAAGGCGCGCTGCATCTCTTCCCATTCCTGCACAAGGTCAAGCTCCTGCGCCAGTGGGCAGGCATTACCGACATGACGCCGGATTACAGCCCGATCATGGGTGCGTCGCCGCTCGCCAATTACTGGCTCGATTGTGGCTGGGGAACCTGGGGCTTCAAGGCGACACCGGTGGCCGGCAAGCGGATGGCGGAAACCATCGCCACCGGTCGGGTGCCGGATATCCTGAAGCCTTTCGACATGCGCCGTTTCGACAATTTTGCCCTTCTCAACGAAATGGGCGCGACAGCCGCCAGCCATTGACGAGGCCCTCATGAAAATCCTGACCTGCCCGGTGAACGGGCCTCGCAACATCACCGAATTTCAGTATCTGGGGCCTGTTCGCGCCGCCGATGCCGATAATCCCGATCAGCTGATCGAGTCGCTTTTCTATACGGAAAATCCGCTCGGTGTTCTCAAGGAATGGTGGCGACACACGCCGTCCAACACGATCCTGATCGCAGAACGCCACACGGTGACCGACCAGATCATCGCCACCTATCTTCCCAATCGAAAGCCTGCCTGACATGACCGAACGGCTTCCATCTCCCTGGGGTTCGCGCATCGATCGCACCCGCAAGATCAGTTTCAGTTTCGATGGCCGCACCGTCGAGGGATATTCCGGCGACAGCATTGCATCCGCCATGGCGGGCGCCGACCGCTGGATCCTCTCGCGTTCGTTCAAGTATCACCGCCCGCGTGGTGTGCTCACCATGGCCGGTCAGGATGCCAACACGCTGGTTCAGTTGCCGGACGAACCGAATGTGCGCGCTGATCTGCGGGCGATCTCCGACAACCTTGCCGTGACGGCGCAGAATGTCAGCGGCACGGCCGAAAAAGACCGTAACGCCATCCTCGACAAGTTCGGCCGCTTCATGCCGGTCGGCTTTTATTACCGCACGTTTTTCGGCCCCGGCCAGAACAGCTGGCTGAAATTCTGGGAGCCGATCATCCGCAAGTCTGCGGGCCTCGGCAAGGTCGATATCAAGGCCGAGCACGGCCATTACATCCGCGAGAACCTGCATGTCGACGTGCTGGTGGTCGGTGCGGGGCCTGCTGGCCTGTCGGCTGCCATCAAGGCTGCAGAAGCCGGTGCCGGCGTGCTGGTCGTCGACCTCAATCCGGAGACGGGCGGGGCACTCACCTATGCCCGCTTCGACGTCGAGACGAGCGAAGCCGAAACCGCTCTCCAGTCGCTTCGCAGAAAGGCGGCCGGTCTGGCGAATATCCAGATCATGGCCGGTGCCACCTGCAATGGCTGGTTTGCCGACAATTTCATTCCTGTCCTGCAGGAAAACCGGCTTTACCGCGTCCGCGCCAAGCAGGTCGTCGTGGCATCCGGTTCGCACGAGCAGCCGCTTGTGTTCCGCAACAACGATCTGCCGGGCATCATGTTGTCATCGGCATCGCAGCGCCTTCTGCGCCATTACGGCGTGCGTCCGGGCAAACAGGCCGTGGTGTTCGCCGGCAATCGCGACGGTTTCCTGACCGCACTCGATCTGGTCGAGGCCGGCGTCAAGGTTGCAGCCGTGCTGACGCCGACCGGCGGTGCAGCCTGCGAGGACCTCGTTCAATTGCTCACGCAAAAGGGTGTCTCGGTTATCCGCAGTGCGACCGTTCTGACGGCTCTCGGTACGAGCGGCAATCGCCGCATTCGCGCCGTCACCTATAGCACGCCGCAGCATGGCGAAAAGACGATCGATTGCGATCACATGGTGATGGCGACGGGATATACGCCGGGTTATCAGTTGCCCCTCAATGCCGGTGCAAAACTCGGTTACGACGATGCGAGCCGCCAGTTCACCCTCAGCAATCTGCGCGAGGATTTCCATCTGGCGGGTTCCGTCGCCGGTGTGTTCTCGCTGAACGCTGTCCTGCGTAGCGGCGAAATTGCCGGTGCGACGGCGGCGAGAGCGCTCGGTCATGACGTGATCATTCCCGATGCCGTCGCCGATGCAGAAGCCGCCGACATGAACTATGCGCAGGATCTGTCCGCGCATCCGAAAGGCCGGGATTTCATCGACTTCGATGAAGACCTTCAGGTCAAGGACATTAAGAACGCGGTTGCTGACGGTTATAGCGAGCTCGAACTGGTTAAGCGCTATTCGACGGTCGGCATGGGCCCGTCGCAGGGGCGGCATTCGGCGCTGGCAACGGCTCGTATCGTCGCCGGCTCGACAGCCCGCAGCGTCGCGCAGGTCGGCATCACCACCTCGCGTCCGCCCTTCGGCCCCGAAAAGCTCGGCCTGCTCGCAGGTCCCAATCATGTGCTTTACCGGCACACGGCCATGCATGATGAACATGTGGCCGCAGGTGCGAAAATGACGCCGGTTGGGGCATGGTGGCGTCCATTCCATTATGCCGGCAAGGGTGATGTCGCCAAGGCGATCACTGACGAAGTTGCACTGGTTCGCAACAAGGTCGGCATGCTGGATGTCTCGACGCTCGGCAAGCTCGCTATTCGTGGTCCGGATGCCGCGGCCTTCCTCGATCGCATCTACACGATGGCGCATGCCAAGCAGCCTGTCGGCCGCGTGCGGTATTGCCTGATGCTGAACGACATGGGCTCGGTCATCGACGACGGTGTCGCCTTCCGCATCTCTGAAAGCGAATTCTACGTGACAGCCACCACCGGTGCAGTTGCGCGTGTGTTCAGTGAAATGATATTCCTGAACGCCAAATGGGGCATGCAGGTCGATATCCAGAACATCACCGCGGCTTTTGCGGCGATCAACGTCACCGGTCCTGCCGCGCGCCACGTTCTGGAGGCTCTGGATGGCGATATCGATCTTTCGCCGGAAGGTTTCCCTTATCTGAACGGTCGTGTCGGCACGATCGGCGGCTGCCCGGTGCGCATCATGCGTATCGGCTTCACCGGCGAACTCAGCTACGAACTGCATGTGCCGCAGTCCTACGGTGCTGCTCTATGGCGGAAACTTCTGGAGGTTGGCGCGCCGCACGGACTGCGTCCCTATGGTCTCGAAGCCTCGCGTATCCTGCGTCTGGAAAAGGGTCACATCATCATCGGTCAGGATACCGACGCGCTTTCGACGCCGGAAGAACTGTCGATGGAATGGGCGATTTCCAAGACCAAGGCCCGTTATGTCGGCAAGACCGGGGTCGAGGCGCGCGCGAAGCTGGAAACCAAGCGCAAGCTTTGCGGTTTCGAAATCACCGGCGAGGATGGCAAGCATCTCGGCGAATCCAATCTCGTCTTCCGTGACGGCCGGCCTGCCGGTTTCATCACCTCGGCCTGCTATTCGCCGACGCTCGGAAAATGGGTGGGCCTCGCCTATGTCGATCCGCGTGACACCGCGCCGGGCTCGACCATCAATATCAAAAGCTTCGGTGGCAAGGATATTCAGGCCAGGGCAGTGAAGGTTCCGTTCTACGATCCGGAAAGCAAGCGGCAGGAGATGTGACATGACCATCAGCGGACACACCAACACTGCCGAGCTGTCGCTGCGCAGCGATCTTCTGGGGCATCGGCTGGCTCTGCGGGGCAACCTTCCCGGCGCAGCCGAAAACATGGTTCTGGAATGCACGCCGGGCGAACGTTTTGGCTTGCGCGGTCCCGGAACGATCGATTGGGTCGCGGCGCAGGGGCTTGCCGTCCCGGCTGCGGTCAACACGGCCGAGCTTTCGTCCTGCGGCACGACGGTGCTGCGTCTCGGCCAGCAGGAAGTTCTGCTGACTGCTCCGTTGGGCGATGGCGGACAGAGGCTGCGCGACTTGCGGCAGGCGTGGCACGACGATCCGGGTCCGGCCAAAGGTTTCGATGCCTATCGCGACGAGGGCTGGGCATGGTTCGTGGTGTCCGGCCCTGAGGCTCCGACCTTGATGCGCCGCACCTCCATGGCGGATCTCGGACCGAAAAATCTCGCCGTCAACGACGTCGCGCAGACGCGTGCGCTTCATCTGGATGTCGTGATCGCCCGTCTGGATCGTTTTGGCGCGGTCTCCTACGACATTTTCCTCGATATCGCTTCGGCCAAGTTTGCGCTGGACGTGCTTGAGGAGACGGCTCGGGAGCTTGATGCCGGCTTCCGGGTTTCGGCGCTGCGCACGGCCGCCTGACGGCCGCTTTCGGTTCCACATGTCATGGCGGGTCACCATCAACCCGGGTCGGTAGACCCGGGCGCGGTGTCCTGCGCTCCGATGAAGGAATGAAAACAAATGGTTGCGGTAAGAATCGATGGAAAGGCCTTTGCCGAGACGGTGCGACGCGATGTTGCCGCACAGGTTGAAAGGCTGCAGTCCGATTACGGTATCACACCCGGCCTCGCCGTGGTTCTGGTCGGTGAAGATCCGGCATCCGAAGTCTATGTGCGCAACAAGGGCAAGCAGACGCGTGAATGCGGCATGGCCAGTTTCGAGCACAAGCTGGCGGCGACGGCATCCGAGGCGGAACTGCTGGACCTGATCAGCTCGCTGAATGCCGATGCGGCAGTGCACGGAATTCTCGTCCAGCTTCCATTGCCCGCGCATATCGACAGCGACAAGATCCTCAACGCCATCGACCCCGCAAAGGATGTCGACGGCTTTCATGTTGTGAATGTCGGCCTGCTGGGAACCGGACAGAAGGCAATGGTGCCCTGCACGCCACTCGGCTGCCTCATGCTGCTTCGGCATCATCATGGCAAACTTGATGGCCTCAACGCCGTCGTGATTGGCCGCTCCAATATCGTCGGCAAGCCGATGGCGCAGCTTCTTCTGCGCGACAATTGCACCGTGACGATTGCTCATAGCCGCAGCCGCGATCTCGAAGCCATCGTGCGTTCGGCCGATATCGTCATTGCCGCCGTGGGCCGGCCGGAGATCGTCACCGGCGCATGGATCAAGCCCGGCGCGACGGTCATCGATGTCGGTATCAACCGCGTGGAGCGGGACGGCAAAAAGAAACTTGTCGGTGACGTGCATTTTGAAAGCGCGGCGGAAGTGGCCTCCGCCATCACTCCGGTGCCCGGCGGTGTCGGGCCGATGACCATTGCCTGCCTTCTGGCCAATACGCTGACGGCCTGCTGCCGTGCGCGCGGCCTTCCCGAACCCTTGGGCCTGACAGCCAGATCCAAAGACAGCGAGCAGCCCGGTTCCGCCGGCGCCCGACCATCCTCCAGGAGTTCCGATGACACAGTTTTTCCTGACCGTAACCTGCCCCTCGACGCGGGGCATCGTTGCGGCAATCACCACCTATCTTGCCGAAAGCGGCTGCAACATCACCGACAGTTCGCAGTTCGACGACAGCGAAACCGGCAGGTTCTTCATGCGCATCAGCTTTCGCTCCGAAACCGGTGCCGACCTTGCTTCGCTGCGGGAAAATTTTGCGGAACGGGCCAAGGCTTTTGGCATGACCTATGCCTTCCATGACGAGACCGAGAAGATGAAGGTCGTCATCATGGTCTCCCGTTTCGGCCATTGCCTCAACGATCTGCTTTATCGCTGGCGCATCGGCGCCTTGCCGATCGACATCGTCGCCGTCATCTCCAATCATATGGATTATCAGAAGGTCGTCGTGAACCACGACATTCCCTTCCACTATATCAAGGTGACGAAGGCCAACAAGGCGGAGGCCGAAGCCCGTCAGATGGCGATCATCGACGAGACGGATGCCGATCTGGTCGTGCTTGCCCGTTACATGCAGGTCCTGTCGGATGAGATGTGCCGCAGGATGTCGGGTCGCATCATCAACATTCATCACTCATTCCTGCCGAGCTTCAAGGGAGCGAACCCCTACAAGCAGGCCTATGAGCGCGGCGTGAAGCTGATCGGCGCGACCTCGCATTATGTCACGGCCGACCTCGACGAAGGCCCGATCATCGAGCAGGACACGATCCGTGTCACCCATGCGCAGAGCCCTGACGATTATGTTTCGCTTGGGCGAGATGTGGAAAGCCAGGTTCTGGCGCGTGCGATCCATGCCCATATCCATCGTCGCGTTTTCCTTAACGGCAATCGTACGATCGTATTCCCGGCTTCGCCCGGCTCCTTCGCCTCGGAGCGCATGGGCTGATAATGGTGTGAACGGCAAAAAGCCCTGCCAATCGTCTCGATCGAGACGGCTGGCAGGGCTTTTTTGTTGGTATTTAAACCGCAGCGATCAGCTGGATTTCCACCGGCGCATTGCCGGGCAGCGTCGCGACGCCGATGGCGGCGCGGGTGCCGATGGCAGCGTCGCCGAGACAGTCTTTCAGGAATTGCGAGGCGTAGTCCGCCAGCTTCGAATGTGCGGTAAAACCCGGCTCGGCCGCGATAAAAACCGTGAGGCTGAGGATGGCGGAGATCTTTTCGCCGGGGTGCAACTGAGCTTCGGCCGCTGCCAGCGCGTTGCCGCAGGACAGAATGACGGCCTCGGCATGCTGCGCCGGATCGGCAGAGGCGGTAATGATGCCGGTAAACTGAAGAACACCTTGATCACGGGGTGTCATTCCGGCCGTAAAGATCATGTCTCCGCGGCGAACCGCAGGGACATAAAGCCCCTGCGGGATCGGCAGGCCATTTCGGGCCTTGTCCGGTGTCATGCGCGATATCGGTCAACGAGAGCGACGAGACGCTCTGCTGCGGCCACTGCGGCGGCATGATCCTGCGAGAAGTTCAAGCGAACGCTGCTGTCGCTGAAGGGGCTGAACTCTGTGCCCGGCGTCGCGATGACACTCGCCTGCAGACGCAGAATACGCACGAAATCCCGGCCGTTGACGGCGAGCTTCGGCAATTGCGGGAAGATGTAGCTTCCAGCTTCCGTGGTGCGTACCTTAAAACCTTCGCTGGCGCGGAAAGCCTTGAGCAGGTCGTCGCGGATCGCCTCATGCTCACGAACGCGCTGCGCCATCCAGCCCTCCGGCTCATTGAACCACGTGCGGAACACGGCTTGACTATAGCCACCGGCGCGCAGGGAAACGATCGCCTGCAGCTTTTCCATGCGCGTGATGATGGCCTTCGAGCCGAAGGCGACGCCGAGGCGGTAGCCGCTCAGCGACTCGGTCTTGGAAGGACCCATGATGGTGATGACGTTTTCGGCATCGATGGCTTCCGCCCGCAGGTGCGCGTAATCGACGCCGGAATAGAGCAGGCGGGAATAGAGCTGGTCGACGATGACGGTTGCGCCATAACGGCCCGCCAGCGCCGCGATCGATTTGATCTCCTCGCGGGAATAAACCACGCCCGCCGGATTGTTCGGATTGGAGAACAAGAAAACCTTGGCGCCCGATTTGAACGCGTCTTCCAGCTGGCCGAGATCAATGCCGGCGCGGCCTTCGACATTCAGGTAATCCATCTGGATGGGCATCATCTGCCCTTCGCAGAATTCCACCAGCTTGCGGTTGGCAAAATAATCCGGCTGCACGACAGCAACCTTGTCGCCATGCGCGACGGTGGAGGCGACGGCGAGGAACAGGGCGCCCTGTGTGCCGGGAGTGAGGATCATGCCGTCGGCGGCATCGACCGGCGCGCCGGTAAAGCCGGCGATCGCGGGTGCGAGCTGTTCACGAATGGAGATGTCGCCGCGGTACTCCGTATAGGCCTGCTTGCCGCCCGCTTCGACACCGGCGGAAAACACCTCGAAGGAACCCGGTGTCGGGGTGAAGGCATCCACGTCGCCATGGGAAAAATCGACCTGGCGTCCGGCGATCTTTTCGCCGCGCAGCAGGGCCTCGATATCACCAGTCTGCTGGCGCACTTCCTGACCCGGCGCGGCATCGGTGCCCATGCGCTCGAATTTGGCTTGAATAGTCATTGAAACTCCTATCATCGGCACTCGGCCGCAAAACTGAAGGCTACGGTAACCGGGTTTTAAAGCAATAAAATATGCTTGCCAGTTTCTTCAAAAGATAGAAAAACTATCTTATGGACACAAAATTCCTGGAAAGCTTCCTCATCGTCGCTGAATGCGGATCCGTTGCCGAGGCTGCACGGCGTCTTAACATGACGTCGGCTGCGGTCGCGCAGCGCATCAGAGCGCTGGAGGCGGAGCTTGGGCAGGAACTGGTCTCGCGGGTGGGGCGCACGGTCCGGCCGACGGCCGCGGGCCTTGCCGTGCAGCGCCATGGGCCGGCGCTGGTGCGCGGTGCAAGAGATCTGCAGGCGATTGCCGCCGGAGACCTGCCGAGCGGCCAGCTTCGGTTGGGGGCGACTGCGACGGCGATGACCGGGCTTATTCCGCATATCACCGCAAGCCTCAGCGAACGGTTCCGGCAGATCGACTATTTTCTGCAGCCGGGCTCTTCGGTCAATCTCTATCACGCAGTCCTGTCGGGCGAACTCGATGCGGCCCTGATCATCGAACCGCATTTTCCGATCCCCAAGGCATTCGGCTGGGCGACTATTCGCCGGGAGCCTCTTTTGCTGCTGGCGCCCAAGTGCCTGCCGATCGGAGATCCTCATGAGGCGCTGACCTCGCAGCCGTTCATTCGGTATGACCGCAATCAATGGGGCGGACAGATCGTCGATCGTTATCTACGGCGCCATTCCATCACGGTGCGGGAATGGGCGGAACTGGATGCGCTCGATGCCATCGCAGCGCTGGTCGACCGCGGACTTGGGGTTGCCCTCGTGCCCGATTGGGCGCCACCCTGGCCGGAGGGACTGCAACTTCAGAAGCACCGGATTGCGGATGGGGATCTTCGCAACATGGGTGTGCTCTGGGCAAATTCAGGTCCGAGGATTGCCGCCATCCGCGCATTTGTGGAGGCATGTGGCGAAATTTCAGAAAACAATGTCAACGAATGACTATGGCAGCAAATTCGAATTTTTGCATTATGTGGTGGTAATCATTGACGAATGTCGATTTTTTCTGTCGGGGTTCATGCTTTGTGTCTCTATGCGGGGTCATAGATCGACTAAAGAAAATGCTTAAAGAAGCCCATTGACAGGCGTTTCAGTATACGTAAGGTATTCTGAAAGACGGCCGAGGAAGAGTATCTCCCGCCGATAGCAAAGAGAAGCACCGCCGCGTCACTGGGAGACGCGGCGTACATTCAAAAAGAACTCCGGCCATCGAATAAAGCCGGCGATGAAGTTTCGAGACGGCGCGGCAGACGCGGCGCCGTGCACGCAATGGTGCGCGCCTCGACAAGGCGTCATTCCTTTATGAAAGGGTTCAAGGCGCGCCAGCGCATGCATGTGAATACACACGCTACAAGCAGCGAATACATCCAACGATAGAGAATAAGGGGAACACAATGACTCGTCGTCGCATGAATCTGCCCATGATCAATCGTCGTAATTTTCTTGCCAAGGCCGGCCTTGCAACGGCTGGTGTGTTAGCCGCACCTTACGTCAGCACCAGTTATGCGGCGACGAAGGAACTTGTTCTTGTCACCTGGGGTGGAAACTACCGCCAGGGCATGGAGGACGGTCTCGTCAAACCGTTCATGAAAGAGACCGGCATCAACGTCACCGTTCTCGATACGCCCGACATGGCCAAGGTCAAGGCGCAGGTCATGACCGGCAATGTGCAGTGGGATGTCTTCGATGCACCCGGTTCGATGGGGGCCAGCGGTGCCGCCAACGGCTATTGGGAAAAGCTCCCATCCGGTCTGTTCGATGAAGAAGACCTGACGCTCAAGTCCAAGGAATTCCTTGTTCCCTTCTTTACCTTTGCCGGTGGCGTCGCGTTCGATCCCGAGCGTTTCCCGGAAGGCAAACGTCCCAAGACCTTCGCCGACTATTTCAACGCCGAGGCATTCCCCGGTCGCCGCACACTCAGAACCCGCGCGATGGAGACGCTGGAAATTGCGCTCCTCGGTGATGGCGTCGCTCCGGCAGAGCTTTACCCGCTCGATATCGATCGCGCCTTCAAGGTGCTGGAAAAGATCAAGCCGCATGTCGCCAAATGGGTCGAGGCCACACCGCAGACCGTCACGCTGCTGCAGACAAAGGAAGCGGATTTCAGCTTCACCTATGCCAACCGTATTCAGGCCAGCAACCGAGATCAGGGCGTCAAGCTTGGTTTCTCGTTCGATCAGAACCTCAACGGTGTGGAATATCTCGCCGTCCTGAAAGGCGCGCCGAACAAGGAAAATGCCTTCAAGTTCCTCTCCTTCGCGATGAAGCCGGAATATCAGGCATCCTGCATGGAGGCGAAGGGCGGCGCGCCGATTAGCCGCAAGGCCTATTCGCTGCTCAAGCCGGAATCGCTGGAATGGCTGCCAAAACTCGATGCCACCAACAATGCCTATATCAATGACGAATGGTGGTCGACGAAGCTCGAGGCAACGGAACGCCGCTTCAAGGAATGGCTGCTCGGTTAATCCCAGTCCCGATTTCAAATCGCTGGTTTAAGCCTAGAGGACATTTCAGTGACCGTTATCGCATCCAAGGGTGCCGGACCGTTCATTGCCCCAGCCGCGATCCTTTCGCTGCTGGTGGCACTGGTCCCCGTCATCTTCATTTTTTACAATAGCACGGCCGGTGGCACGTCCACAGAAGCTTTCACCAGCATTCTTGAAAGCAACCTGTTCCTGCGCGCGATGAGGACGACGTTGGAGGTTTCGCTCCTGGCCAGCCTCCTCAGTGTCATTCTCGGTTATGTCGTGGCCCTTCACTTAGCCCGACAGTCGGCGCGGCGGCGTGCCGCGCTGATGGTTCTCGTGCTCCTGCCGTTCTGGACCAGCATTCTCGTGAAAAGCTATGCTTTCACGATCATTCTGGGCCGCGAAGGTATCGTCAACAGCTTCCTGTCCTGGGCTATGGGCGCGGAAATCGTTCTGCCGCTGATCTTCAATCGCGTGGGCGTCATGGTCGGCATGACCAATTATCTGACACCGCTCGTGGTCTTCCCGGTTCTCGCCAGCCTGCTGGCGATCGATCCCGCGCTCTACCGTGCCGCGGAGATCATGGGTGCCAAGCCGGCCCGTATCTTTCTGACGGTGACGTTGCCGCTCAGTGTGCCAGGCGTGCTCGCCGGTGCGCTCAGCGCCGCCGTCATGTCGCTCGGCTTCTTCATCGTTCCGGCCCTTATGGGCGGCAAGCAGGACATCATGCTGGCCAATCTGGTCGACTTCTACACACGCGAGGTTCTCGACTGGAATGTCGCGTCTGCGGTGGGTGTCATCCTGTTCGCTCTCGTGGCCATATTCGCGGTGCCGGCAATGCTGATGCGCGGCAAACAGCAGGGAGCACGCTGATGACCGCTCACATCAAGGATGTCCGAAAGGTCGCCTATCGCTGGATCGGCACGGTTCTCGCCATCTGTGTCTATATCTTCCTGCTTGCGCCCAGCGTCATCGTCATTCCCGTGTCGTTCGGCTCGCAATACGAACTCAGCTTCCCGCCACGGCAATATTCGCTCGATCTCTATCGCATCTTCTTCTCGAGCGATGCCTGGATGCAGCCGTTGTTCCTCAGCCTGCGGGTCGCTTTGATGACAACCGTCATCTCGACGGTCATTGCGGTGCCGGCCGCCTATGCCATCGTGCGCTTCAGTTTCATCGGCAAGAAGCTCCTGATGGGCCTGATCATGAGCCCGCTGGTCATTCCCTCGGTGGTTTTCGCGCTCGGCGTTTATCTCTACTTCTCCTATCTGAGGCTTACCGGCACCACGACCGGACTGGTCGTCGCCCATACGATGTTCGTTCTGCCCTATGCGCTGGTGATCATCAGCGCCGGCATCCAGAAACTCGATCCGAACCTCGAATTCGGTGCGATGCTGATGGGAGCGGGACGTTTCCGGATGATGATGACGGTTGTCCTGCCGCAGCTTTATCCGTCGATCGGGGCAGGGGCGCTCTTCGCCTTCCTCATCTCCTTCGACGAGGTCGTGATCTCCTGGTTCCTCGCCGGTCCCAGCACCACGACGCTGTCGGTCAAGATGTTCAGCGCGATCCAGTGGGAAATCTCGCCGGTGATTGCCGCCGTCTCGACCATTCTCACGGCGATCTCGCTTGTCGTCTGCCTGGTCAACGTCATGCTTCAGAAAAAGGCCGACGTTCCGGCCTGAGGTGACTGATCGCCTTGCACAACAGATCCGCGCCGGAGCCTTTGCTCCTCCATGCGCCAAGGAAGATTTTATGACTACTACCGAACCGAACATGATTGAACTGCAGGGGGTATCGAAGGAATTCGGAACGTTCCTCGCGCTTCGTCCCACGGACCTGAACGTGCGCAAGGGCGAGTTTCTGACCCTGCTTGGTCCCTCCGGCTCCGGCAAGAGCACGCTTCTGAACCTGATTTCCGGCGCTTTTGCCGCAAGCTCCGGCAAGATCCTGCTCAATGGCGCGGATATTACCAATGCACCGCCGCGCAAACGCGGTATCGGCATGGTGTTCCAGAACTACGCCCTGATGCCGCATATGACGGCGTTTGAAAACGTCGCCTATCCCCTCAAGGTGCGTGGTGTTTCCAAGGCTGACATCAAGGACAAGGTCACGGATGCCCTGAAACGCGTCGGTCTTGCCGGTTTCGAACATCGCAAGCCGAAACAACTGTCCGGCGGCCAGCAGCAGCGCGTCGGTATCGCCCGCTGTATCGTCTATTCGCCGTCGATCATCATGATGGACGAGCCGCTCGGCGCGCTCGACAAGAACCTGCGCGAGCAGATGCAGGACGAGATCAAGACGCTGCATCGCGAGATCGGCACCACCTTCATCTACGTGACGCATGATCAGGAGGAAGCGCTCAACATGTCCGATCGCATCTGCCTGATGAACAATGGCGGCGTCGTGCAGCTCGGCACGCCGGATGATCTGTATTTTCGCCCGGTCAACACGTTCGCGGCGCAGTTCATCGGCGAATCCAACCTGTTTTCGGGCAAGGTGGAGGCCGATGGGCTCCTGAAACTTGCCAGTGGTCATGCGCTCGCGCTTCCGGCAAATGCCAAGCTTGCCGCCGGACAAACCTGTCAGGTCATGCTGCGCCCTGAACGCGTCAAGGCCGTGATCGCCGGCGAGGTGCCGGCATCGGCAAACACCCAGTCTGCTTCGGGCCGCGTCGCCAATGTTTCCTTCATCGGCAGCATGACCTCGCTTGCCGTCGAACTGGCGGACGGCACGCTGATGAAATTGAAGCTCACCTCGCTGCCGCTGCAGAGCCGCTACAAGGTGGGGGATGCCATCGAACTGCGCTGGGATGCCGAGGATATCGTCGTTCTGCAGGACGAAGCCTGATCGGGACCACGGCGCAGAGCCGCTACGCATAGGGCTCCTTGCATGAGAGCCGGACTTTTGGAGACTTAATATGGATATCCGCAATCTTTCCGGCATCGTCACAGCGACGCCGACCCCCACCAAGGACGGCAACGTCGACGTCGCTTCGGTGAAGGAACTGGCGCGTTACCTTGTTGCCAATGGCGCGACCGGCCTCGCGCCGATCGGCGGAACGGGTGAATATATCTCGCTGAGCGAACAGCAGAAGGTCGACATGGTTCGCGCAACCGTGGAAGCCGTCGATGGTGCCATTCCGACGATCGCCGGCCTGATCGCTCCCGGCCTCGGAGAAGTTTTCGATAGCGGTAAACGCATCCTCGATGCCGGGGCCGACGGTCTTCTCGTGACCACGCCCTTTTATGTGCGTCCGACGCAGCAGGGGATCATCGACTATTTCAAGGCGATTTCCGACACGCTCGATACCGATCTCGTACTCTACGAATTCCCATACCGCACCGGCGTTTCGCTGACGGCCGAAACGGTTCAGGCGCTGGGTGAAACGACCCGTATCGTGGCGATGAAGGCGTGTAACGCCGATGCCGGCTTGCAGATGCGGGTACTCGAGGCCGCTGGTGACAAGATTTCCATCCTGTCCGGCGACGAGGACGTCTATCCGCTGCATCTGGCGGCCGGCGCCAAGGGCGGTCTGTTCGCATCGTCCTGCATCATCCCCAAGGTCTGGAACAGGATCACCGAACTCGGACAGGCCAACAGGACAGCCGAGGCGCTCGCCTTGCATGCGAAGATCAGGCCGTTCCTGAAACTGCTGTTCTGCGAGCACAATCCGATCCCGCTCAAGGCTGCCCTGCGCATTCTTGGCAAGCCTTGCGGTGAAGCGATCCTGCCACTTTTGAGCGCGAGTGCCGAGACCGAGGCCCAGCTCGTCAAGATGCTGCCGGAGATGCAGGCGCTCGAAGCCTCCATCTGATCGGGTGAGGTGGCGATCAACCGTTGCCACCTCGCTCAGCCTGGAATTATTCGACCATATGCGTGCACGGCAAATTTGCCGACTGGAAGTGAAACATGGATATCGACAAGCAGATCATTGCCGAAATCGAGGCGCGGATCGGGGCGAAAAACGTCAGGACCGGTGCCGATGCCGAAGGTTTCCTCGAGGATTTCTGGGGACGTGCGCGTGGCAAGACCCTGTGCGTCGCTTTGCCCGGCAGCACGCAGGAAGTGTCGGAAATCCTGTCGATCTGCTTTGAACACAAGATCGCGGTCTTTCCGCAGGGCGGCAATACCAGCACCTGCCTTGGCGCCGTGCCGGATGGTTCCGGCCGCTCCATCGTCCTGTCACTGTCGCGCATGAACCGCATCCTGTCGATCGATCCGCTTGATGCCTCGATTACCGCCGAGGCCGGCTGCATTCTCGCCGACATTCAGGAGGCGGCCGCCAAGGTCGACAAGTTTTTCCCGCTCAGCCTCGGTGCGGAAGGCAGCTGCCAGATCGGTGGCAACGTGTCCACCAATGCCGGCGGCACGAGTGTTCTGCGTTACGGCAATACCCGCGATCTGGTTCTCGGCATGGAGGTCGTGCTGCCCGATGGTCGGATCTGGGACGGCATGCGCACGCTTCGCAAGAACAATACCGGTTATGACCTGAAACATCTTTTCGTGGGCGCGGAAGGGTCTCTCGGCATTATCACCAAGGTGGCGCTGAAGATCTTTCCGAGCCTCGGGCACCTGACATCGGCTTTGATCTCGTTCGAGGATATTGCCCATCTGACGGCCTTCACGGAGCCGCTGCGGCGCGCTTTCGACACCTCGATCATCGCCATGGAGCTGATTTCCGGCAGCGAGGTGCGCATCGTCAAAACGATGATGCCGGACCTGAACATTCCCTATGACCAGAATGTCGGCTGGTTCCTGCTGGTCGATCTCGTTTCTGACGGGCAGGGCGATATCGCCGACCGTCTGCAGGAGGTTCTCGGCGACGCGATGGAAAGTGGACAGATCACCGACGTGCTGATCTCCGCCAACGAAGCGCAGCGGGCGGCCATCTGGAAGCTCCGGCATTCCGTCACGGAATCCCACAAGAAATACGGCATGGGCATGTCGCATGATATCGCCGTGCCGATCGGCGATATTCCGCGGTTCATCCAGATCGCGAAGGCGAAGGTCGATGAAGCCTTTCCGCAGGCGGAAATCGCCATTGTCGGCCATGTCGGCGACGGCAATCTCCACTACAACGTGATTTTCGAAAAGTCCCGCTGGAATGCCATTCCCGACCAGCCGCAGATGCGCAAGGACGTCTACAAGGCAGTCTATGACATCGCGGCGGACATGAACGGCACGTTCAGCGCCGAACACGGCATCGGTGCCCTGCATGTGGGCGAGATGAAGACGTATAAATCCGACATCGAGCTGGGAATGATGAAGGGGGTGAAGGCCCTTTTCGACCCCCGCAACATCATGAATCCAGGCAGAATACTGCCGGATTGACGAACGGCCTGTCTCGAAACAGGCGCCGGATGTGCCGGGCGGTTCATGCCGCCGTGACCATCTGATCGATCACAGACCTGACGTTTCACACCTTCGCCTGCTTCAGGCGGAGCAGGGCACGGCTGACCGCATTCAGCCGAATCCGTCTTTTACCAACAGGCACAGAGAGGAATTCGCACAGAAAGACCGCAGGCAGCCGATTAGAATTTTTCCAAGTATCCGTTCTGGATGCGGAAATTAAAAAGGGGAATGCCATGAAAGTCGTCAATGCCATCAACGTATCCCTGTTCCTGAGCGTTTCCGTGTCGGGAGCGGCTTACGCACAGGAAGCGCCGAAAGATCTCAGAATAGGCACGTCGCTGACCCAGATGCCCTGGGGCTTTTTCGACGAAAACCAAAAGCCGACTGGCGTCGATGTGGCGCTCTGCGGCGCTATCGCCCAAAAGCTGGGTTCGACCGCCGAATTCATTAGTCTCGATTTCAAGGGGCTCATCCCCGCATTGCAGGCCGACCGTTTCGACATGGTCTGCGCCGCCATGTACATCACGCCGGAGCGTGAGCAGGCGATCGCGATGGTACCCTATATCCAGGCAAGCCAGACCGTCGTCACCAAGAAGACAGCCCAGATCGAAGGTCTCGACGGCCTTTGCGGCCATTCGGTCAGCGTGCTGCAGGGATCGGGGTCGCTGAAGGTTCTGCAGGAAGCCAGCGGCAAATGCGAGGCTGCCGGCAAGCCGGCCGTGACCATCCAGGCATTCGACACGCAGCCAGTCGCCATTCGCGCGCTCGAAAACGACAGCGTCGAAGGCTTCATCGCAACGGACTCGCTCGTTTCCTACTACATGACCAAGAACGACAGCCTGAAGAAGGTGGCGACGGGCATCAGCCCCACCAAGCTCGGCATCGGTTTCCAGACCGGCAATCAGGCCTTGGCCAAGCTTGTCGCCGATGCCCTGACCGCCATGAAGGCGGATGGATCCTACGACGCAGTCCTGAAGCAATGGGGCATCGAGAGCGCCGCTCTCAAATAGTCCTGACCAGTCCATCTGGCCGACGGCGGCTGGTCGTCGGCCCATTTGTTTCCAGCAAGAGAGGAAGAGGCATGAAAAGCGACCTCAAGGGTATTATCAGCGCAATTCTCACACCATTCACCAAGGACGGCGCGTCCATCGACGAGGCGGCCTATGCCCGTCTGGTCCGTTCGCAGCGCGACGCCGGCATTCATGCCGTTGTGGCCAGTGGCTCGACCGGTGAGCATCCGGCGCTTTCCGTTACCGAACGCAAGCGTCTTTACGAAATCGCGGTCGAGGCTGCCGGCGACGGGATGGATGTCGTTGCCCATGTCGGCTCCAACAATGTTCGCGATGCTCTGGATCTTGCCCAGCATGCCCGCAATGTCGGCGTCGATCAGATGCTTGTCCTGACCCCGTACTTCGAAACCCTGAAGTTTGCTGATGTTCAGCGCTTCCTCGACAAGATCGTTAAGATCTCCGGCGGCCCGATCATCTATTACGACAGCCCTGCGAACACGCGTCTCGATATCAGCGAAGACCAGATGGTGACCCTGAAGCGTGATGGTCTCGTGTCGCACATCAAGGACAGCCCGCAGAACTTTACCCGCACCATGCGCATGCTCTCCAATCCTGAGGCGCCGACTGTTCTGGCCGGCTGCGATCCGGCCCTGCTGGCCGTACTCGCCCATGGCGCTCCGGGTTCGATCATCGGCGCGTCGACCTTCATCCCGGAACTGTGTGTCGAACTGTATGACCGCATTTCCGTCGACAAGGACTGGAATGCGGCTCTGAAGGTCTGGGACCGCCTGTGGCCGGTCCTCAACTTCATGCTGCTCAACGGTTACGTCCCGCTTGCCAAGGCCGGCTCGGACATCCGCGGCCTGCCGCTCGGCAATCCGCGCGAACCGATGGCGCCGTCGTCGCCAGAGCTTCGCGAACGCCTGAAGACCGTGCTGGAAGCTTCCGGCATCAAGTCTCTTCCGCTGGCAGCATAAGGAGAGAGACCATGAACGTCTGGGACTGGTCCGTATTTTTCCATAATCTGGTTCATCCGACCATCCTGGCGGGATTGTGGACAACGATCTGGCTGACATTGCTGACGCTGTTCCTGGCCATCGTGCTGGGAACGGTCGTTGCCCTGATCGGCCGGATCGACAGCTTTGTCACGCGTGGCTTCTACCAGGGGTATGTCGCCTTCTTCCGGGCGACGCCGCTTCTGGTGCAACTGGTGTTCCTGTATAGCGCCCTGCCGCAAATGGGCATCCGGTTGTCCGTCGTGGAGGCCGCGATCATCGGCCTGATGTTGTCGGAAAGCCCTTATGTGGCGGAAATCGTTCGCTCCTCCCTGTCTGCCGTGCCGACGGCACAATGGGAGGCATCGCGGGCCATCGGCATGCGGCCGCTCACCATCATGCGCCATATCGTTTTTCCGCAGGCGTTGCGCATCGCCGTGCCGCCGCTCGGCAACGAATTCGTGCGACAGTTGAAAAACACCTCGCTCGTTTCGGTGATTTCGATGACCGAGCTGTTCCGTGCGACGGACAATCTCACGCAGGCGAATTTCCGCGTGCTCGAGGCCCTGTCCGTCGCAACACTCTATTACCTCGGCGCGACCGCGATCTGGACGCTGCTCCAGAACGCCTTTGAAAAACGCAATTCCCGCTGGTTCGCAGATACCGGCACCCAGAAGACGGAAAACCTCAAGACGGTGGCGGTGTGATCATGGCGATGGCAACAAGCAATACCGGTTCGTTTCTGCAGCTTCGTGATGTGGTGAAGACCTATGGTCACTATGTCGCCCTCAAGGGTGTTTCCGTCTCCGTTGAAAAGGGTCAGGCAATCGCTCTGATCGGACCTAGCGGATCCGGAAAAAGCACGCTTCTGCGCTGCATCAATACGCTGGAGACCATTTCTTCCGGCACGATCACGGTCGGCGACGAGGAAATCGGGGCGACCACAACATCATCCGGCCGCAAAAAACTCAGCGAAAAGGTTCTGGCCCGGCAGCGGGAAGAGATCGGCATGGTCTTCCAGAGCTTCAACCTCTTTCCGCACATGACGGCGCTCGACAACGTCACGTCCGGCCCCCGGCTGGTCCGCGGGCAGGATGCTGGCAAGGCCCGGAAACTCGGGATGGAACTGCTTGCCCGCGTTGGTCTCGCCGACAAGGCAGGCAATTTTCCACGGCAGCTTTCGGGCGGACAACAGCAGCGTGTCGCCATCGCACGGGCGCTCGCCATGCAGCCGAAGATCATGCTTTTCGACGAGCCGACCTCCGCGCTCGACCCGGAAACGGTGCAGGAGGTTCTGAACGTCATTCGTGAGGTGAGGGATTCCGGCATGACGATGCTGATCGCTACCCATGAAATGGATTTCGCCCGCCACGCATCGGACCGGACGATCTTCATGGAGGGCGGTCAGATCGTCGAGCAGGGGGCGTCAAGCAAGGTTCTGTTCGAGCCGGAAACGGAGCGTTGCCAGCGGTTTCTAGCAGGGCTGACGGGCGCTGCCGCGACCACACACTGAAGGCGGAAGAGGGGACGGACAGTCCGCAAATGGATTGTCACATAAAATTCGAAAACCCCTCTTCTTTTGTTTGCATTTCAGTATTCAATATGGATACTGAAATTCGATAGCCCTGATGGGCATTCAAAATCGGAAGCGAGAAAACAGCATGGCTGACTGGATTGTCGGTGTGGACGTCGGTGGGACGTTCACGGATTTTTCTGCACGGGATCTTCGCACCGGTGCAGCGCATATTCACAAGCGCCCTTCCACGCCGGATGATCCTTCGCGGGCCATTCTCGAAGGCTTGAAAGAACTCCAGCACAAAACGGGTATTCCGGGTGAGGATATCGTTCGTTTCGCGCATGGCACGACCGTTGCCACCAACGCGCTTCTGCAGCGCCGTGGCGCCGCCATCCGGCTGATCACCACCAAGGGTTTTCGTGATCTGGTCGAAATCGGCCGGCAGGTTCGTCCACTGATCTACGATCTTCAGGAGGATGCGCCGGCACCGCTGGTCTCGCGCGTCAACCGCCTGGAAGTGACCGAACGCATCGGTTCACGCGGCGAAATCGTCGTCGAACTGACGGATGCCGAAATCGAAAAGCTGATCGCGGAGCTGAAGGCGGCACCGCAAGTGGAAAGCATCGCCGTCTGCCTGCTGTTCTCCTTCCTCAATCCGATTCACGAGCAGCGCATTGCTGCCGCCATTCGCGCGGCCCTGCCGGATGTCTATGTCTCGATATCGAGCGAGGTTCAGCCGGAATTCCGCGAGTTCGAACGTTTCTCGACGACCCTGATCAACGCTTTCCTGCAGCCGGAAGTCGGCCGCTACATGGAGCGCCTGAAGGGGGCGATCAGCGAGGTCGCGCCGAATGCCAAATTCGGCATCTTCCAGTCGAGTGGCGGCCTCATGTCTGTCGACAAGGCGCTGGAATTTCCGGTGCGCACCGCCCTTTCGGGCCCGGCGGCGGGTGCTGTCGGCGCTGCGGCAGCCGGTGGAAAGTCATTGATCGGCGATATCATCACGCTCGATATCGGCGGCACCAGCACCGATGTCTGCCTGATCCGTGACGGCGAAACCGAGATCGCCCATGTGCGCGATATTGCCGGCTTCCGCATCCGCTTGCCCATGGTGGATATCCATACGGTCGGCGCAGGCGGCGGCTCCATTGCCCATATCGGCCCGGATGGGCTGATGAAGGTCGGCCCGGAAAGCGCCGGCGCGGTGCCAGGGCCTGCCTGCTATTGCAAGGGAGGCACCAGGCCGACGGTGTCCGACGCCAATGTCGTGCTCGGACGCTTGCCGGCATCGCTGGCTGGCGGCGGCCTGATGATCGATCGCGACAAGGCGGTCGAGGCGGTCAGGTCGATCGCGGAGCCGCTAGGCATTCCGGTCGTCAAGGCCGCACTCGGCATCTGCGGCATCGTCTCCTCCAACATGACGCGGGCGATCCGCGCCGTCTCCACCCAGAAGGGGCATGATCCGCGAGACTTCGCTTTGATGCCGTTCGGTGGAGCCGGCGGTCTCCACGCCGCCGATGTGGCAAAGTCGCTCGGCATCCAACGCATCGTCGTGCCGGCCGCACCTGGCATCCTGTGCGCCGAAGGCCTGATCGAAGCGGATCTTCAGGAAAATTTCGTCTTCACCTGCCGCACGCCGCTCGATGGTTCGCTGGCGCCGATCGAAACGGCCGTGCAGCAGCTCGATGAACAGGCGAAGGCTTGGATTGCGCTTGAGGCCGACGGTGCCGAGGGGGCCTATCGTCTCCTGACGCTCGACATGCGGTATGTCGGACAGAATTACGAGCTACCAGTCACGCTTGGCCAGGCCGGCGACGAGCCGCGCCTGCCGGATGTCGAGGCGCTCAAGGAGGCATTCTTCGAGGCGCATCAGCGCAGCTACGGCCATGTCGATAGGGAAGCGCCGATCGAGATCATGAACGTCCGCATGAAGGCGGTTGCCCGCCTCAGCCAGATCACCCCGGTTTCCGAAAAACCGGTCGGCCCCGCCAAGGCCTCGGAACATCATGACGTGTGGTTCGACGAACACGCGCCGGTCTCGACGCCGATCTATCCGCGCAGCACGCTGGAAGCCGGCGTGCGCCTGCAGGGCCCGGCCATCATCACGCAATTCGACACGACAACCGTTGTGCCGCCATGGGCAACGCTGACGGTTGACCCGGCGCTCAGCCTCATTCTGGAGATCGACGATGCTCAATAAAATCGGCCTTGACCCCATCGCGCTCGAAATCAGCTGGAATGGCCTGAAGTCGATCACCGACGAATGTTTTCTGACGATCATGCGCAGCGCGTTTTCGACCAATATCAAGGAACGCCACGACCATTCCACCGCCATTGCCGACGCGCAAGGCCGGCTGGTGGTTCAGGCGGAACACGCGCTGCCGATCCATCTGGCTTCGATGGCCGGTCTGATGACGCATATCCTCGACCAGTATGGCGACACGATTGCGCCCGGTGACGTCTTCATCGGCAATGATCCGCATGTCGCCGGTGGTACGCACCTGCCGGATATCAATCTCGCCATGCCGGTGTTCGGCGATGGTCGTCTTGTCGGCTTCGTCGCCAACATCGTTCATCACGCCGATGTCGGCGGCGCGGCGGTCGGGTCGATGTCGGGCGGCCTCGACGAAATCTACAAGGAAGGCCTGCGCATTCCGATCGTGCGTCTTTTCAGCAAGGGCGTGCTGCAGGATGACATGATGCGCATCCTGCTTCTCAACATGCGTCTTCCGGAGGAGCGCAAGGGCGATCTCAACGCGCAGATCGCCGCTGCTCGCCTCGGCGAACGCCGCCTGCAGGAGTTCATCGGTCGCCACGGCGCTTCTTACATGGAAGCGGTGTTCGACGACATCATCCGCCGCACCAATCTGCGCATGCGTGCCGCCATCGCCAAGCTGCCGGATGGCACCTATGCGTTTTCCGACGTGATGGACGACGATGGCGCCGGTACGGAAGACATCAGGATCAATCTGGTCATCACCAAGTCGGGTGAAAAAATCCTCTTCGATTTCGAGGGTACGGACAATCAGGTTCCCGGCAATTTCAACCTGACGTTCAATGCCACCCAATCGGCCGTCTGCTTTTCGCTGAAGGCGCTTCTCGATCCGGAAGTCCCCAACAATCACGGCATTTTCGACGCGATCGAGATCCGCGCGCCGCTCGGCTCATTCATGAACTGCGTCGCGCCGGCCTCGGTGGCGTTGCGCGCCAACACCTGCCAGCGCGTCGTCGATATCGTCATCGGCGCATTGGCGCAGGCATTGCCCGATCAGGCGATCGGGGCTGCCAACGGCGCCAATACCAGCGCCGTGTTCGCCGGCATCGATCCGCGCAGCGGCAAACAGTACATCTATCTGGAAACGCTGGGCGGCGGCATGGGCGCACGGGCGACCAAGGATGGCAAGGACGGCGTTCAGGTCAACATCACCAACACCTCCAACCTGCCGGTCGAGGCGATCGAAATAGAATATCCGCTGCGTGTCGAGGAATATGCGCTGGTAGAGGATTCGGGCGGCGCCGGCCGGTTCCGCGGTGGCCTCGGCATCCGTCGCACCATTCGTCCAGTCGATCATGACTGCGAATTCAACGGTGTGGGTGAGCGTTTCCGCAATCGGCCCTGGGGCATTTTCGGCGGCACGGCCGGTCTGCCGGGGCGTTTTCTGAAGCTGGATGGCGAAGGCGGAGAAGAAAGCCTGCCTTCCAAGGCCAACCGGATCCGTCTGACACCGGCTATGGCGGCGGTGATCGAAACACCCGGTGCGGGCGGCTACGGAAAACCGCAGGAGCGCGGTCAGGACATGTTGCAGGAAGACGTCGAGAGCGGCAAGTTCACGCCGGAATTCGTGGCCTTCAACTACCGCAAATAAGCACGAAAGAGCGGAATGAAATGAAGAGGTTGCTGAATTCAGCCAATTTCAGGGAGGTGGCACGACGCCGTCTCCCCCGCTCCCTGTTTGAATATATCGATCGCGGAGCGGAAGACGAACTGGCCTTGTCGGATCTCCGCCGCAGCCTCGATGATGTAAATTTCATGCCGCGCATGCTGACCGGACACGCCGAACGGGATCTTTCCACCACGGTGCTCGGCCAGTCTGCGCAGATGCCGGTCATCGTTGCGCCGACGGCGCTTGCGGGCCTCGTCTCCCACAATGGCGAGGTCAAGATGGCGCGGGCGGCAACCGCAGCCGGTATTCCCGTCTGCATTTCCACCCAGTCGATCACGACGATCGAGGACATCCGGGCCGGCGCACCGGAGGCTATGCTCTGGTTCCAGCTTTATGTATGGAAGGATCGAAACCTGACCCGGCGCTTGCTGGAACGGGTGGCGGCCGCGGGCGTAACCACGCTGGTGCTGACGGTGGACACGCCTGTCGTGCCCAACCGCGAATACAACATGCGCAACGGCTTTTCGATCCCGATGAAGATCACGCCGCAGGCGACGGCTGACGTGTTGCTTCATCCGCGCTGGCTGTTCGGGGTTTTGCTGCGTTACGTGATGACGACAGGCATGCCCGTCTATGGCCATTATCCGCAGGAGTTTCGCTCCGCGATAACCCGGCCGTCCGTGGCCGATGCCGTCAAGCTCGAAAGCCGTCTCAATTGGGACGACTTACGCGACTTGCGGCAATGGTGGAAAGGTCGGCTCGTCGTCAAGGGCATTTTCTCGGTCGAAGATGCGCGCAAATGCCGGGAAATCGGCGTGGACGGAATCGTCGTCTCTTCGCATGGCGGACGCAATATCGACAGCGCCCCGGCGACGGTAAGGGTTCTACCCGCCATCGCCGATGCCGTCGGTAATCATCTCCAGGTGATGGCGGATAGTGGCGTACGGCGCGGCAGCGACATCCTCAAATATCTGTCGCTCGGCGCGAGATCGGTCATGCTCGGTCGCCTGCCGTTGTGGGGGCTTGCCTGCGGCGGAGAGGCGGGAGCCAGCGCCATGTTCTCGGTGCTCCGAACCGAAATGGACACGACGCTGGCGCTGCTTGGCGCCCGAACGCCTGATGACGTTGAGTTGCTGTTGCCGGGAGGTTAGGGTCGAACCGTCAAGGCATGCCCGGTTCCGGAAAACAGGGCAGCCCGAACATCGAACAAGTGCAGGTGGAATGATGAAATACAGGTCTATCGGAATTATCGGCGCGGGCGTGATCGGCAAGAGCCTGTTCGACCATGTCAGCAGTCTTGATGGCGTGGACGTTGCCTATGTCCTCGTCTCCGACAAAGCGAAATATGCGCAGAACGCCAATCTCGCCGCAGTGCTGATCGATGATCCGGCAAAAGCGCTGGAAGCGAAGGCTGATCTCGTTCTCGAAGCCGCGACGCCTGCGCTTTTGAGCACGCTCGGTCCAGACATCCTTGCCCATTCCGACCTCTGCGGCTTCAGTTGCTCGGCGCTGGCAGACAGCGCGGTGGAAGAGGTCATGCAGGCGGTGGCCAAACAAAGTGGACATCGGCTGTTCGTGCCGCACGGCGCCGTTCTGGGACTGGACGGTCTGCGTGACGGTCGCGATCAGATCGAGCAGGTTATCATCACCACCACCAAAAGCGGTACCAGCCTCGGTCAGGCGGCCGATGCTTCCGGAACCCTGTTCGAGGGTTCCACCCGCGAGGCCTGCATGCGTTTCCCGCGCAACGTCAATGTCCATGCCGCCGTCGCGTTCGCGGGCATCGGTTTCGACCGCACCCGCAGTATCGTCATCGCCGATCCGAATACCAAGGCCATGCGCCATCATATCAAGGTGTCGGGCAAGGGCCTGGACTGGGAAATCTCGATCAGCTCCCAGTCTCTGGGCGGCGTGACCGGCTCCTACACACCGGCCTCGGCGATCGGCTCTCTGAAGAGAATTCTCGGCGACGACCTGTTCGCCAATGCCTGATAATCGATGGCTGCCTAGTGGCAGCCATCCTCCTTTTCCAGGAATATCCCGATGAAGATCCTTGTGCCGGTAAAACGTGTGGTCGATTACAACGTAAAAATTCGGGTGAAACCGGACAATACGGGTGTCGAACTGACCAACGTGAAGATGTCGATGAACCCGTTCGACGAAATCTCCGTCGAGGAGGCGCTGCGTCTGAAGGAAGCCGGCAAGGCAGAGGAGATCGTCATCGTTTCGATCGGCCCGGCCAAGGCGGAAGAAACCATCCGCACCGCGCTCGCCATGGGCGCCGATCGCGGCATCCTGATCGAGACCGACGAAGCCGTCGAGCCGCTCGCCGTCGCAAAGCTGCTGAAGGGCGTGGTCGAGGCTGAGAACCCGGGTCTCGTTATCGTCGGCAAGCAGGCGATCGACGACGATTCGAACCAGACCGGCCAGATGCTGGCAGCCCTCCTCAACTGGGGTCAGGCGACGTTTGCCTCCAAAATCGAGCTTTCCGCCGACAAGGCGACCGTGACCCGCGAAGTCGATGGCGGCTCGCAGACGCTCGACGTCAAGCTGCCGGCCATCGTCACCTCCGACCTGCGCCTCAACGAACCGCGTTACGCGTCGCTGCCGAATATCATGAAGGCGAAGAAGAAGCCGCTCGACAAGAAAACGCCGGCCGATTTCGGTGTCGACATCGCACCACGCCTCATGGTCTTGAAGACGAAAGAGCCGGGCGGCCGCAAGGCCGGCATCAAGGTCAAGTCGGTTGAGGAGCTGGTCTCCAGCCTCAAGACCGCCGGCGTGATCTAACGGTAGGACAGGAGTATATCATGACCATGCTTCTTCTCGCCGAACACGACAATGCCAGCCTCAACGACCAGACCGCCAAGGCACTGACCGCGGCCAGCCAGATCGGCGGCGATGTGCATGTGCTGGTCGCCGGTTCCGGCGCCAAGGCTGCCGCCGATGCGGCTGCAAAGCTTTCGGGCGTCGCAAAGGTTCTGCTGGCTGACGGCGCCGAATATGCCAACAATCTCGCCGAGCCGCTGGCCGACCTGATCGTCTCGCTGGCCCCTGCCTATGACGTCATCCTCGGACCGGCTTCGGTTTCGGTAAAGAACGTCCTGCCGCGCGTGGCAGCCCTGCTCGATGTCATGCAGATCTCGGAAATCGTCGAGGTCGTCTCGGCCGATACGTTCAAGCGTCCGATCTATGCCGGCAACGCCATCCAGACGGTTCAGTCGGGCGATGCCAAAAAGGTCATCACCGTGCGCACCGCGTCCTTCGCGGCAACGGCTGAAGGCGGTTCGGCCTCGGTCGAAAATGCGGCTTCCGCCGGCAATGCCGGTCTGTCGACCTTCGTCTCCGACGCACTGGCGGAATCGGAACGCCCGGAACTGACCTCGGCCAAGGTGATCATTTCCGGTGGTCGCGCGCTTGGTTCCTCGGAAAAATTCCAGGAAGTCATCCTGCCGGTGGCCGACAAGCTGGGTGCTGCCGTCGGTGCGTCCCGCGCTGCCGTCGACGCCGGTTATGCCCCCAACGACTGGCAGGTCGGCCAGACCGGCAAGGTGGTCGCACCGCAGCTTTACATCGCGGTCGGTATTTCCGGCGCCATCCAGCATCTCGCCGGCATGAAGGATTCAAAGGTCATCGTCGCCATCAACAAGGACGAGGAAGCGCCGATCTTCCAGGTCGCCGATTACGGCCTCGTCGGCGATCTGTTCGAAATCCTGCCGCAGCTGGAAAAGGCACTCTGAGCGACATGACCGAAGCGACAGAGCTTCCCGAACGGGAGATGATGGAATTCGACGTTGTGATCGTCGGCGCCGGTCCTGCCGGCCTTTCGGCTGCGATCCGTCTGAAGCAGATCAACCCGGACCTGTCGG
>NZ_JBOZRA010000008.1:0-257232 GCF_050847465.1 Endobacterium panacihumi
AGCCCGGTCTACGTCATCAACGCGCAGAACTGTGTTCATTGCAAGACCTGCGACATCAAGGACCCCAACCAGAACATCAACTGGGTGCCGCCGCAGGGTGCGGAAGGCCCGGTGTATCAGAACATGTAATGCGGGTGAGGCGGTCCGGCATCCGGGCCGCCTTCTTCATCACACGCGCATGGCGTCGATCACGGCGCGTAAGCCCGCCGACATGTATTTGCGGGTCGGATAATAGAGATAGAGCCAGTCTTCCGGCGGACACCATGGTTCAAGGCAGCGAACCAGTCTGCCATCACGCAAAAATGGTTCGGCGCGGTTTTCCCAGACATAGGCGAGCGCGATACCGGCCAAAGCGGCCTCGATCATCAGCTCATGGTCATGCAGGGTTAGCGGCCCGGTTGGCTCGAAATCGACGGTTTCCGTATCGCGGCCGAACGACCACGCATAAGGCGTGCCGCTCGGATAGACATTGCGGATGCAGATATGGTCCTTCAAGCCTGAGGGCGTTTGCGGCAGTGAGTGCCTTTCGAAATAGTCCGGCGAACCGACCACCGCAAAACGCAGGCGCGGATTGATCCTGACCGCTGTCATGCCGTCGCGCAGGCTTTCCCCCAGCCGGATGCCGGCATCAAAACCGCCCTCGACGATATCCTCCAGCCGGTCGGTGGCGACGATTTCCAGCTGCAGGTTGGGGTTTTCGCGAATCAGCCTTGCCATGACCGGCCCGAGCACGAAGGGCGCGATGGAACTGGGGGCGTTGATGCGCACCTTGCCGAACGGCGTGTCGCGATACTGGTTCAGCGCATCGAGCGCGGAGCCGATTTCGCCGAAGGCCGGCGAAAGCTGGGCAAGCAGCATGGCGCCGGCATCGGTGAGCGAGACGCTGCGGGTGGTGCGGTTGAGAAGCCGGATACCAACCCGCGCCTCCAGATTGCTGACCGCATGGCTGATGGCCGAGGCGGTTACTCCGCGCTCCTCGCTTGCCTTGCGAAAGCTGCGGTGACGGGCAACGGCTTCGAAGGCCGCCAGTTCGGAAAGATCGGTTGCGCGCATTGCTGAGCCAAGTTCATGATTATCACGAAAACTATGCCGCTAATCGCCCTAATAGAAAAGGCCTAATTCTGTCCCTGCAAACGCAACAACCATCCTTCGAAAGGGACATCGTCATGAAAACCTGGTTCATCACCGGCGCCTCGCGCGGCTTTGGCGCTCTCATCACCGAACGGGCTCTTGCCAAGGGCGACAATGTCGTCGCAACGGCCCGCAATCCGCAAACGGTTATCGACCGTTTCGGCGATCATGCCAACCTGCTGGCGGTGGCGCTGGATGTCACCGACGAGGCGCAGGCGATCACCGCCGCCAAGGTAGCGGTCGAACGTTTTGGTCGCATCGACGTGCTTCTCAACAATGCCGGTTTCGGACTTCTTGGCGCTGTCGAGGAAGCCACGGCATCGGAAGTGGAGGCGATCTACCGCACCAACGTGTTTGGCCTTCTCTCCGTCACCCGCGCCGTGCTGCCTTACATGCGTCGCCAGCGCTCGGGCCGCATCCTCAACCTGTCCTCGATCGGTGGGTATCGCGCCGGTCCCGGTTTCGGTGTCTATTCCTCGGCAAAATTCGCCGTCGAAGGCCTGACGGAATCGCTGAGCGCCGAACTCGCGCCGCTCGGCATCCATGTCACCGCTGTCGAGCCCGGTTATTTCCGCACCGATTTCCTCGATGCGGCATCGCTTTCGGTCAGCGACGGCATCATTGCCGATTACGACGAGACCGCAGGTGCCATGCGCCGGCTGGCGGCCAAGGTCAGCCATAACCAGCCGGGTGACCCGCAAAAGCTTGCCGACGTGCTGATCGACTTCGCCGATGCGCAAAACCCGCCGGTGCGCCTGCCGCTTGGCAGCGATACGGTGCGGGCGATCGAGGAAAAGCATGTCTCCGATGCCGCCATTCTGGCTGCGTGGCGGAAGGTTTCCGTTTCGACAGATTTTCGCGACTGAAACGGCACACAGTTCTCGCGCCACGGGCATCGGTAATCGCCGCGGTCCGTGGCGCAGGCATGTCCGTGCCACCCTTGCGAATGTGAGTGGGAGACGTCTTTACTCTTGCTGTGTTCGGGTGCAATCTGTGGTCGTCGCGTGTTGAACGGACGGAGACACTGGGAGGATGTCTTTGGTCCCTGTTAACATCCCGTCCCGCAGCGTCTTGGGCTGCGTCCCTGGGTTGTTGCCCTGCCGTTCCGGCCGGTGAAGCGGAGAAGCTTCACTTTAATTTCATCACCCGCGCGCTTCATTTTCAAACTTCCAGCCTTAACTATCGATGATACTGCACGACGAAATCAGCGTTCCGGAAGCGGCGTTTTCGAGCGTTGTTTCCAACACCGGCAACACTCAGGTGTATCAAAAACCGTCCGATGGCGTTGCCCTTTCGGATCATCAGAAGAGGTAGACATCATGAAGTGGCATGCTCCTAAATTTAAGGAAGTCACCTGCGGCATGGAAATCAACCGCTATGCGCAGCCGGATGGCGAAGAACCGGTCCTGTTCTAATTGCAGGACGCAGGTTTGAGCGGGGAAAAGGCATCTCTGCGATTCCTCGTTCTCGGTGCTGCCGCGGGAGGAGGGTTGCCGCAGTGGAACTGTGGGTGTCCCAACTGCGCGGCGGCACGTCAGGGCAAACTGACACCGCAGACACAGTCGTCGCTTGCCGTCAGCGTCGATGGCCAGTCCTGGCTGGTTCTGAACGCTTCGCCGGATATCCGCGCGCAACTGGAGCGGAACCCGGCGCTTTGGCCGGCCGGTCTGCGCGGCAGTCCGATCGCCGCCGTGCTGCCGACCAATGGTGATATCGATCACGTTGCCGGCCTGCTGACATTGCGGGAAAAGCAGGAATTTTCGCTCTACGCCACCTCGGCGCTGTTGCAGACGCTGTCGGACAACCCGATTTTCAACGTGCTCGATCCGGCCTGCGTAACCCAGCGGAAGATCGCGCTCGATGCGCCGTTTTTCCCGTTGCCGCAGTTGGAAACCAGATTGTTCGCCGTGCCCGGAAAAGTGCCGCTCTATCTGGAAAAGGGCGAGCCGCAACTGGGCACCGAAGGCGAGCAGACAATCGGCGTGGAATTTCGCGTCGGCGCGTTGCGCGCCTATTACATTCCCGGTTGCGGGGACGTGACGGCGGCGCTGGCTCAACGCATCGACGGCGCCGACCTGCTGCTGTTCGACGGCACGGTCTGGCATGACGACGAGATGATCCGGCTGGGCGTCGGCATCAAGACCGGCCGGCGCATGGGTCATGTGCCGATCAGCGGCGAGGGCGGCAGCCTGGAGGCGTTGTCGGCGCTGTCGATCCGGCGACGAGTTTTTGTGCATATCAACAACACCAATCCGATCTGGCGCGCCGGACCGGAACGGGCCGCACTGGAAGCGAAAGGCTTTGAAGTGGGCCATGACGAGATGGAGATCAGCCTTGCAGAACGCCGCCGATAGAACCAGTTTCGAGGCCCGCCTGCGCGCCATCGGCGAGGCCCGTTACCATGACAAGCACCCGTTCCATCACCTGCTGCATGGCGGCGGTGCGAGCATGGTTCAGGTGCGCGCCTGGGTGATCAACCGCTATTATTACCAGAGCCGCATCCCATTGAAGGATGCCGCCTTCATGTCGCGCTGCGAAAGCCCGGACCTGCGCCGCGCCTGGCGCAGCCGTATCGAGGATCACGATGGCGGTGTGGACGACGGTGGTGGCATTCGCCGCTGGCTGAAGCTTGCCGAGGCCGTCGGCCTCGATCCCGATTATGTCGCTTCCACGCGTGGCGTGCTGGCGGGCACGCGCTTTGCTGTCGATGCCTATGTGCGTTTCGTACGGGACATGCCGATGCTGGATGCGGTGGCCTCGTCGCTGACCGAACTGTTCGCACCGGCCATTCATGCCAACCGCATTGCCGGGCTTCTGGAACATTACACCTTTGCCGATGACCGGGCGCTGGCCTATTTCCGCCAGCGTCTCAACGAAGCGCCAAAAGATGTCGAGTTCGGGCTGAAATATGTGCTCGACCATGCCGACACGCTGGAAAAGCAGGATGCGGCGGCGGCGGCGCTGACCTTCAAGACCGATGTCCTGTGGTCGCAGCTGGATGCGCTTTCACACGCCTATGTCAGCCCGGCACTGCTTCCGCCCGGCGGCTGGAACGGACGCGAGGGCGTGACCGGCGATCTCGATGCCGAACCGCAAAGATTGAGGGCAGGCGAATGAGCGAAGACAGCGCAATCGATTCTGGCCGGAATGCCAACGGGGCGGATGAGCCGGGTTCGGCAAACGCGATCGTCATCGACGGCGGCACGATCGCAAAACTCGCCCGTGGCGTCAAACTGCGTGAAGATCCGGTGCGGGGCCAGACCGTGTTGCTCGCACCTGAACGGGCGCTGGCGCTGGACGAGATTGCCGTCGCCATCGTCAAGGCACTGGATGGCGTCAAGACGCTCGACATCATCGCCGCCGAGTTTTCCGACCTTTTTGGCGCGCCGAAGGACGAGATTCTGGTCGATATGATCGCCTTCATCCGCGAGTTCTCCAATCGCCGCATGCTGGAGATTTCGCGATGAACATAGCTGTGAAAGCACCGGAGACGCGCGTGCGCCCATCGCCGCCCATCGCCATGCTGGCGGAGCTGACGCATCGCTGTCCACTCGGTTGTCCTTACTGTTCCAACCCGCTGGAACTGACGAAGGGCGCAGACGAACTGTCGACGCAGGAATGGATCGAGACGTTCCGGCAGGCGGCCGAACTCGGTATTCTGCACCTGCATCTTTCCGGCGGCGAACCGGCGGCGCGGCGCGACCTCACCGAACTGACGAAGGCTGCGGCAGACCTCGGGCTTTACACCAATCTCATTACATCGGGCATCGGGCTCACCGAAAAGCGCATGAACGAACTGGCCGAAGCCGGGCTCGATCATGTACAATTGTCGATCCAGGGCTCGACCGAGGTCATGGCCGATCGTGTCGGCAATTATCGCGGCGGTTATGCCCGCAAGATGGCGGTGGCGGGCTGGGTGGCGGCCACCGGCATTCCGCTCACCGTCAACGCCGTCTGCCATAAGCAGAACATGGATGAGATCGGCGACATGCTCGATCTGGCGGTCCAGCTCGGCGCGCGCCGCATCGAGGTGGCGACCGTGCAGTTTCATGGCTGGGCGGAGAAAAACCGCGCGGCGCTGATGCCGACCCGCGAGCAGGTGGAGCGGACAACGGCGCTGGTGGAGGAGGCGCGCAAACGGCTGGAAGGCGTGCTCGTCATCGATTATGTCGCCGCCGACCACCATGCGCGTTATCCGAAGGCCTGCATGGGCGGGTGGGGTTCGAGTGGCCTCAACGTGACGCCCTCCGGCCGGGTTTTGCCTTGCCATGCGGCGGAAAGCATTCCTTCGCTAAAATTCCAGACGGTGCGCGACGCGTCGCTGTCGCAGATCTGGTACGACAGTTCGGCCTTCAACGCCTATCGCGGCGATGACTGGATGCAGGAACCCTGCCGCAGCTGTGCGCGCAAACATATCGACCATGGCGGCTGTCGCTGTCAGGCGATGGCGCTGGCAGGTGATGCGGCCGCGACCGATCCGGTCTGCGTGTTCTCGCCGCATCATGCGGCACTGGCGGAGCAGGCCGGACGGGATGCCGCAAGCGACGAGACCGAATTCGTCTATCGCGGCTGAGGTTGTCGGTATTTTTCCCTTCATTGAATTTGGCGGATGCCGGCAGAGATAAGTCCGACGGACGGGACGGTCTTGTCGATGAAGGATGCGAAATGGACAGATGGCGGGTGATAACGGCGGCCCTTGTGGGATTGGTGCTGACCCTTGCCTCGAATATTCCGTTGCCGGGTCTCGATATGGCGGCTGTCGCCGATCAGACAACCAGCGGCGGTATGGGACGTTTTTCGATTTTCGCAATCTGGGTGATGCCGCTGCTCACGGCTCTGGTGCTGGTCGAGATCTTTCGTCTGGTGACGGGGAGGCCGCGGCCGGGACAGCCGGTCGGAGCAGTGGAGACGATTGCGGTCGGGCTGATCGCCATCGTCATGACCGTTCTGGATGCCCAGAATATCGCCGATGGCTTGAGGAACGGGCGTCTGGTTGCGGCTGATGGCGACCGTTTCCTGTGGCTGACGACAATCACCTTTGTCGGCATGATGGCGCTGACGGTGATCCTGTGTTTCCAGATCCGTATGCCCGGGTTTCGCAATGCGTTCTGGCTGTTGTGGTCGGTGCCGCTGCTTGCAGGCATTCCGGAGCAGATCGGCTGGCAGTTTGATTTGTTCCGGACGGGAGCGGCGGCTGCGAACCACTGGCTGATCTTTTGCGGAGCCCATGTGGTTTTTATTGTTGCTGTGATCGTCATCGCGGCGCTCTGGCGGTCCGCCTGCATCCCGAGCGTTGAAACCAGGAATGCCTCTATTGGCGTGCCGCTCGAAATTCTGATTTGGCCCGTGTTTCTGGCGACGCTGCTGGCGCCGTTGGCGAAAAGTGTGCTTGTGTTTGCCATGTTCAACATTTTGCCCGCGCTGAGCGACCCGATCGGCTGGGAGTTGACCGGTCTCTGGATCTTCATCGCCGAGTTGAACCTTGGTTACTCTAACGCAATTCAAATAGTCCTGTCGGCGCTCTTCATCCCGTTCCTGGTCTGCGCCTATATCCGACACAACAGAAGCGTGATCCGCCCTGATGCCCCCGTCGCATTGATCGGCATCGCCATCGCGCTGGTGCAGATCGCAGTGTTGACCCTGCCGGAGCTCATGGCCTGGAACTGGGGTTTCATGTCCGTCGGCGGAACGGGCATCCTCGCGATCACGCTGACCATTTTGGGCCTCGCCAAGACCTTCCCCCTATTTGCCCGGAACCGCGAACCGGCCGAAGCCTGAGGGCTGTCCGCACCAACCCGACGATCAGAAAGGCCACGCATGTCCGACCATCGTATCGAGGATCTCGTCGAGGAAAGTGTCAGACTGGTTCTGCAGGGGCCTATGCCGGACGGGGACAAGCGCGCATTGATTGCCGATCTGTTCGCGTTCCAGGCGATGTTCGATACGTCCGATACGCTGGGCAGGGTCGAAGCCGAACTGGCGACAATCGATTATCGGGGGGAGGGCAATGAAACCGGACGCCCGCTCCTCGTCATCGTTGCAGCGATTATGGGATTGGCCGACGCGGCCGGGAACCGGCAGATGGTGCACCACTGGCTGGCCGTGCTGGTGCGCACCCTTCGCGAACTGGAATTGGACGAAGGCATGGTGCCGCGAAGTTTTATCGCATTCCGGCAGACGCCGGAAGCGATCGCCATTCGTGAGGCGGCCATCCGTCAGAGGGCGTCCGGTTTCTGGGATGGATATATCGAGCTGCCGCGATGGAGCGAGATGAACCGCAGCTACAACAAGGTCGATCCGAAAGTCGGCGATCGGCGCAGCATTCTGCGTTTTCTGCTGGATCACAAGGCCAGTGTCGAGGCGATTGTCACGGGCTTCGAGAAGGAGCACGAGAAGGCAAAAAAGCGCGCCGCCGTTCTGGCGCAGATTCCCGAAATGGTCTCGGCGAGAGGCGATTTCCGCTATCTCGGCCAGCAGAGCCATTGGGGCGACGAAATCTTCATCTTCGAAATCGGCGATCCGCCCGCCGATCCCGACGGCCTGCGTTTTTATCTGCTGATGGAACATCACGAGGTGGCGCGGATCCTCTATCCGCGCATCGGTGTGCGTTCAGGCATGATCCAGCGCTGGCAGGGCCGCAGCTTTGCCGCCGACGACCGCACCATGCATTTCCGTGAAAGCCTTGGCACATTTATCCCGCCGGCCAAGCTGAAGGCCGATGACGGCTTTACCGGCCTCGGCTGGAACTGGGGTCTCGGGCAGCCGGCCAAGCTGTTGGCCGAGCGGCTAGATACGATCATGGGCCATTGGGCAAGCACCAGAAAATTTGTCGACTTTTACAGCAAACCGTCGCTGGCGGCCCGTCTCGATGAGGAGGGCTTTGCCGTGATGGCCAAAAAGCGCAAGCAACGCCGCAATGCGCTGGGTTATTTCGCCAACGAGGTGGACATGTTGTTTGCTCTCGCCTGCCGTCGCTGGGATCGCGGCGAGCGTCCGGAGGAGGAGATTGCCGCCATCCACGACTGGTTGCTGCATATCTACCCCGATGTCCGTGCCGATCGCGTCGCCTGCCTGGAGAAGCTGAAAGACGGTCCGGCTTTCCCTGTCGAGATCGAGAAGCTGCCCTTCAAGCGTTTCAATGAGCCTTTCGAACCGCTGCAGCGCCCAACAGGCTTTTGTTCGCCCCACACCTTAACAAACCACTGACAGGGTAGTTTTCCTTATCGGTTCATTAACCATGAATTCCTAATCCTTGGCCATCTTCTCGACTCACCAAGGACACAATTCATGTCGATTTCCCGCCGCGGCCTGATGTTCGGCCTGCCGTTGTTCCTCGCCGGATGCAGTGCCACGACAGTCAATCACCAGACCAACTATGCCGCGCTGCCCAACGAGCAGTTCCCGATGAAGCAGGTGCCGATTGACAAGATCGATCCGGATCTGCGCCGTCAGGAAGTCGCCTATGCAACGACCTATGCGCCCGGCACGATCGTTGTCGATACGCCGGCCCGCCGCGCCTATTTCATTCTCGGTGGTGGTCGCGCCATGCGCTACGGCGTGGGTGTCGGCAAAGCCGGTCTGGCTTTGGCCGGCAGCGCCTATGTGGGCCGCAAGGCCGAATGGCCGTCCTGGACGCCGACCGCCAACATGCAGCGCCGCGAGGAGCGTTATCGCAAGCTCGCCGGCGGCATGCCGGGTGGCCCCAACAACCCGCTCGGTGCGCGCGCCATCTATCTCTACCGCGGCGGCAACGACACACATTTCCGCATCCACGGCACCAACCAGCCGTCGTCGATCGGCCATGCCATGTCGAGCGGCTGTATCCGCATGATGAACCACGACGTCATCGACCTCTACAACCGCGTCCAGACCGGCGCGCGCGTCGTCGTCATTCAGGCCGTGGCCTGATTTTCCCCGATCTGATTTTCCCAAGAGCCCGCCGGTCATCCGGCGGGCTTTTTTTGCGTCAGCGCGATTTCCAGGCGACCACCATCAACCCGCCGATGACGGTGATGTGCTCTGCCACGAAATGGAATTCGATGGTGCGCATCGGCTCCTGCATCGTCCAGAAATGGTGGACGAGCGGGATGGTCAGTGCCGTGAACACGCCGAGCGCGCCGGCACCCAGCCATGTCCAGCGGTTGAGGATGACCAGAGCAGAGCCGCCGAGCTGGACGATGATGGTGGCGATGTTGAAGGCGACTGCCGGTTCCAGCCCGAAATGCGCCATCTCCGCCACGCCGGCGGGAAAATCGATCAGCTTGGCAAGCCCGCTGCCCCAGAAGGCAAAGGTGAGCAGCGTGCGTGCCAGATAACCGAACCACGTCGCGCCGGTCAGCGCATCGATCGGATTGCCGAAATTGTTGGTTTGTGTCGTTGCCATGATATTCCCCCTCAGACAGTGACGGGGAATATTACCTTTTGCGCGCATTCTGATAAAGTGCAATTTTGAACGATGCACCTATATCGCGTGCTTCGGTCAGAAGCCCGACAAAACCAGTTTCCCGCGCGTGCCACCGCTTTCGATCAGCGCGTGCGCCTTTTTCAGGTTCGTCGCATTGATCGGCCCGAGCACATCCGACAGCGTCGTGCGGATTTTTCCGGCATCCACCAGTTCGGAAACCTGGGTGAGCAGCTTGTGCTGTTCGATCATGTCGGCGGTCTGGAAAACCGGGCGGGCGAACATCATTTCCCAATGCACCGACAGGCATTTGCGCTTGAACGGGCGCAGGTCGATCACCTCGGCGGAATCGTCGATCAGCGTGACATGGCCCTGCGGGGCGATCAGCTCCAGAATGTCGGGCAGATGTTTGTCTGTCTGGGTGATCGAAAACACGAAACCCGGCTGGCCGATCGCCATTTCGGCAATCTGGGGGGCGAGCGGTTTCGAATGGTCGATGACGTGATGCGCACCGAGCTCGCGCACCCAGGCCTGCGTTTCCGGCCGTGAGGCGGTGGCGATGACGGTGACATCCGACAGTTCGCGCAGAAGCTGGATGGCGATCGAGCCGACCCCACCGGCGCCGCCGGTCAGAAGCACGGCATTCCAGGCGCCGGCCACCTTGTCCTGCACCTTCATGCGGTGGAACAGCGCCTCGTAGGCGGTGATGGCCGTCAGCGGCAGAGCGGCGGCTTCCTCGAAACTCAGCGTTTTCGGCTTTGCGCCGACGATGCGTTCATCGACCAGATGATATTCGGCATTGGTGCCCTGCCGGTTGATCGCACCGGCATAATAGACCTCGTCGCCGGGCTGGAACAGTTTGACCCCCGGACCGACCGCCTTCACCACACCGGCTGCATCATAACCCAGAACCTTGTACTGGCCGGGCTCGACCACGGCATTCTTGCGCGTCTTGGTGTCGACCGGATTGACGGAAATCGCCCTGATCTCGACCAGCAGGTCGCGACCTGTGGCTTCCGGCATCGGCAGGTCGATGTCGAGAAGGGCGGTGTCCGATGTGATGGGCTGATTCTGGTTGAAGCCGACGGCGCGCATATGTTTCTCCACGATCTGTTTGCAGAGAAGATGGCGCGTGGGTGGCAGGCAAGCAAGGCATCCGGCAGACCTATCGGTTCCGCCGGACGCGGCTTTTCATCTCAGGCTGTAGCTGCCGTTTTCTTTTCCAGCGCCATGGAGGCGAGGAAAACCAGAAAACCGCAGACCGACAGGAAAGCACCGACATAACCGGTGGCGGCAAAACCCCAGCCCATGGCGATCACCAGACCACCGAGCCATGCGCCGAGCGCGTTGGCGATGTTGAAGGCGGAGTGGTTGGAGGCGGCAGCCAGCGTCTGCGCATCGGCGGCGACATCCATCAGCCGTGTCTGCAGGGCAGGGCCTGCGGCAAAACCGCAGCCGATCAGGAAAACGCAGAGGCACAGCACGGCCGGATATTGCGCGGCGAACCCGAACACCGTCATGACGACGACGTTGAAAATCATCGTGCCGCCGATCGTGCCGGTGAGCGAGACATCCGCCAGCCGCGAGCCGACGATATTGCCGACATTCATGCCGATGCCGAACAGAGCGAGCACGACCGAGACCATGGCGACCGGCATGCCGGCGGTTTGCGTGGTCGTGTGGGCAATGTAGCTGAACACCGAAAACATGCCTCCGAAGCCGACGGCGGCGATGCCGAGCGTCAGCCATACTTGGCCACGGGCAAAGGCCGAAAGTTCGCGCTTGATGCTGGCGCCTTCCGCCACCTGATCGCGTGGCTGGAAATACCAGAGGAGCGCAACGGTCAAGGCGCCGATGCCGCCGACCAGATAAAAGGCGGCGCGCCAGTTCAGCCACTGGCCAAGCAGGTTGGCGATCGGTGTGCCGACCAGCGTCGCGATGGTGAGGCCCAGCATGACGCGGCCGACGGCACGCGCGCGTTTGTTCGGCGGTACCATGGAGGCGGCCACCAGTGCGGCCACGCCGAAATAGGCGCCATGCGGCAGGCCGGTGATGAAACGCAGGACAGTAAATGTATAGAAATCCGGTGCCATGGCGCTCAAAATGTTGCCGATGGCAAAAACGCTCATCAACGACAGAAGCAAGACACGCCGTGTCATCTTCGCCGCGAGCACGGCGATAATAGGTGCGCCGACGACGACGCCGAGCGCATAGGCGCTGATGACATGGCCGGACATCGGAATGCTGACGCCGTAGGTTTCCGCCACGTCGGGCAGCAGACCCATGATGACAAACTCACCGGTACCGATGCCGAACCCTCCCACGGCAAGGGCAATTTCGATGAGAATGATGGCAAGCGGAGACAAGGCCAAAGCCTCGCCGCGAACAGATGCGGTTTTATGCATGGAAATATCGGTCATAATTTTGATGGTTGCGAAGCGCAAAAAGAACGGGCGAAGCCGTGAGGCCTGCCCGCGCTGGAGGTGTAGATCAATAAATGATCTTGACGCAAAGCTAACATAGGATTTCGCGTCGCGGTAGTGCAGAACGAATCGAGTTTTTGCGATCACGCAAAAGTGTGGCGCTTTTGCAAGTCAGCGAATTGTCAGTATGGATCTTGCTAAGTGCATGCCTTGCAACCAATTTCCTGTTTCCGCGTTGATGCGGCGGCCCGCCACCGGTGAAAAGTTCCGCCAGCCACCTGAAAGAGACCGATGAATCTCGTAGCAATCTTCAACCGCGATGGCGGCACATTTCGCACCACCGACATGGTGGCCTATGCCGAGCGTGCGGAAAAGATTTTTCGCGATGCCGGTCATCAGATCGATTGCCGTGTCGTGGCCGGCAAGCAGGTGGTGGAGGCGATGGAGAAGGCGGCCGATGAACACGGCGTCGAAGGGCTGATCGCCGGTGGCGGCGACGGCACGATTTCCGCAGCCGCCGCGATTGCCTGGCGTCATGGATTGGTGCTCGGTGTGGTGCCTGCCGGTACGATGAACCTGTTTGCCCGTTCGCTGAAGCTGCCGCTCGACATTTTTCAGGTTCTCGACGTGCTGGCAAATGGCGAGGTGCTCGATATCGACATCGCCAGCGCCAACGAGCATACGTTCGTCCACCAGTTTTCCGCCGGCATGCATTCCCGCATGGTGCGCTATCGCGACAGCATGAATTTCGCCTCGCGGCTCGGCAAGATAAGGGCAAGCACCCGGGCTGCCCTGGGTGTCGTTTTTAACCCGCCCGTCTTCGAGGTGGAGTTCCGCACCGGCGATGACGAGGGGAGACACAAGGTCTCCGCCATTTCCGTCTCCAACAATGAATTCGGCCGCGATGCGCTGATGTATGCCGACGACCTGACCGGCGGGAAGCTTGGCTTCTACATTGCCGAACCACTGACGCCGCCGACCGCGATGAAACTGTTGCTCGACATCTTGCGCGGACGCCTGAAGGAAAACCCGGCCGTGACGGCGATGACCGCGACCTCGATCGAACTGCATTTTCCCAAAAGCCGGCATGACGTGCGCTGTGTGATCGATGGCGAACTTCTGCCGATGCCGCGCGACGTGCATCTGAAAATCCATGCCGGTGAACTGAAGGTTCTGGTGGCGCCGCAGGTGGCGTGATCACCCTGCCGCCTGTCGCCAGATGAAAAATAGTTGTCGGCTTTAAGATCGCTTTAAGCCGACAGGCCTAGCGTTCGGATATCCCTTCGGGGCTTTTTATCAGGCAGGGGGCATGAGCGCCTCTTTTTCCTGTCCGAATGTAACGGGCCAGATTTATGGGTATCGCGTATAATCCGATGTTTTCGACGGGTGCGGTGGCAGCCGAGCCCGATTTCGTCTTCGAGCTTGCCGATTTTGCGGCCAGTTGCGAGGAGGCCAAGGCGGGCATTGCCGCGGTTTTTGCATCGCGCCCGGATTATTGTCGTCGCCTGGATTCTAAAATCCGCGATCTCAAACGCCGTAATCCGCGCATGCCGAAAGGCCAGGCGGCGCATATCGCGCTGATCGATTTTATCACCGAATGCCGCGAGGATTTTCCGCCGCAGGAATTTGTTCTGCAGACCGATCTCGGTGACGGAGCGATCGCCATCGACACGATGGCATCCGCCGAAAAGCTGCGCGCCAAGCGCATGCTGGCCGAGCTTCTGGAAACGCCTGCGGAAACGGCCGAACGGCTGGCGGTGCGCGAGGCACGGACGGATGCATGCCACACGCGGGCGCATGGGCAGATCGTCTCGGCGCTGTTGTTCGGGTTGAAATAGGGCAGGACGCTTCGGCGTCCGGGTAAGAATACCCTGATAATTGAACCTGTTGCCCACCGCGCTATGTCGGTGGCGGCCGGGGAGCTTTTTCCGCATTTCGGCTGTCGATAACCTGGTCTGGCTGCAATGCCGGCCGGGATTGCTGTGTGAATTGCCTGTTTTGAAAGATGCTCATCCATGTCGCCAGGATTCGTTTTGAAATTCATCAAGATCAGTTTCACGGTGGTTGGCGCCGTCGCGCTTGTCACCGCACTCTGGTTCTATCTGACGACCAGCAGTTTCGTGTCGTCGGCGGCGCGTGGTGAGGGTGTGGTGATCGATCTGGAGCGGTCGCGCTCTTCCGATTCCACGACCTACAAACCGGTCGTACGCTTTACGGCCGCCGATGGGGTGGAGCGGACCTTTGTCACGGGCTGGAGCAGCAACCCGCCGGCTTATTCGCGCGGTGATACCGTGCAGGTTCTTTACCCGGCCGACAGGCCGGAAGAGGCCCGGATCGAAGGCTTTTTCAGCCTCTGGGGCGGCGCCGTGATTGCCGGCGGCCTCGGTTCGGTCTTCTTCCTGATCGGCGGCGGGATCATCGCTTACGGTCTGTTGTCGAGCCGCCGCAAACGCAATCTGCAGATGACCGGCCAGCTGATCCTGGCGGATTTCAAGGGCGTCGAGCGCAACGGCTCGGTCGAAATCAATGGCAGCCATCCCTGGCGCATCATGTGCCAGTGGCAGGACCCGGCAACCCGCAAGGTGCATGTCTTCGCCAGCGATAATGTCTGGTTCGACCCGACGGAGTACGTCACCCAGAAACAGATCAACGTGCGCATCGACCCGAAAAACCCGAAACGGCATTGGGTGGATACGGGTTTTTTGCCTGAGATGGCGTGAGTGGCGATCGCTTGGGTGCGATGAAGCCCCACCCTTCCGACCTGTAAGTTAATCGGGCCGAGTGGACATTGCTGATGACGGAAGAACAAGATCAGTTCGAATTCTGGCTGATGGATATGGATGATGCGATCGAGAATTTTCGGCGCTCGATTCCCGCGGAACTGGCATCCCGGCTGGATTTTTCGGACGAGTCTCTCAAGATACTCGAGAGCTTTGTTTTGGAAATCTATCCCGACGTCGAAACAATCAAGCAATCCGGTGAAGCCAAAATGATCGATGGAATGTCGAGATATGTCGGTGAGGTTTTCCGCAAACACCTAGGCGGCCGCTGGTTCATCGATTATTCGGACAAAAAGAACGCCTTTTACGGCCTGCCGCAATTAAAGAACCTCAAGGGTCAAATTGTGCAGATTTGCCCGATGACTTTGGTCTCCGCCTCAACCGACAGACGACGCGGGGATTTCATTTTCTCCGTGTTCAGCAACATGCGAAATCGCGTAAATCCGACGTGAACGGGTTCTAACGACTGCCTAGCCAATATGTAATGATGCCAGGAATTTCGCGGGCGATCGAATAAAGGTCGCGCAGTTCGTAAATCCGTGCATGCGCCGATCCTGTCGGTCTTATGCCGGCATCGCTCAGAGCCATGCGTGTGCGGGTGATGTGAAAATATTGCGAGACAGCGATGGCTGATGTCAGGCCGCGCGCCTGCATCATCCGGGCGGCGTTTTCCGCCGTGGCGCGCGTGGTATTGCCGAACTCGTCCATGATGACGCGATCCTGCGGCACACCTTGAGCCACCGCGTAATCGCGCATCACAAGGCCTTCGCTAAACCCTTCCTTGCCGGTGCCGCCGCTGACCAGCACGAAGACCACGTGTTTATGCCGGTAAAGTTCGATGCTGCGATCAAGCCGGGCTTTGAGGCGGGGAGAGGGCGTGCCGTCGGGCATGACCTTGGAGCCGAGCACGATCGCGACATCGGCGGGTTCGGTGCGGTCGTTCAGTCCGTCGACGCTGATGACTGTCGCGGCCGCGATCACGGCTACCACCATGATCACGGCGGCGATGGCCATGCGTTTCATCAATACATTCATGCGTATGTCTAAAATTCTCAAATCCGCGGCAGATATGTCCGGTAATCGAAATCGCTGACGGTGCGGAGATAGGCGATCGCCTCCTTGCGCTTGGTATCGCCGTAAAGTTTTTGATACCGCTCCCCAAACACATCGCGGATGAACGGCGAGGCAGAAAAATCCTCGACGGCCGTGAGAAAATCATGGGTCAGTTTTTTCGTGCCCGGCGGCACATTCTTGCCCGGTTCGGTCATCAGGCCGGGATCGAGCGTGTTGTCGAGGCCCAGCAGCATGCCGCCCAGAATGGCTGCGAGAAGAAGATACGGATTGGCATCGGCACCGGCGACGCGATGTTCGATGCGCGCACCCGGTCCGTCGGTTTCGGGCAGGCGGATCGCCGTGCCGCGATGGCCTATGCCCCAATCGATATCGACCGGCGCGAACGAACCGGGCTGAAAACGGCGGTATGAATTGGCAAAGGGCGCAAAGATCAGCTGGGCATCACGCATCGTGGAAAGCATGCCGGCGGTGATGGATTTCAGCAATGTCGGGTCGCCGCCCTTGGCATCCAGAATGTTTTGGCCATGCGCGTCCAAAATGCTGGCATGCACGTGCAGGCCGGAACCGGCGTGGTCGCTGTACGGTTTTGCCATGCAGGTCGATTTCAGGCCGTGCCTATTCGCGGCCTGTTCGGCCACGCGCTTCAGGTAGAGGCAGTCATCGGCGGCAGCCAGCGCATCGGCGCGATGTTTCAGGTTGATCTCGAACTGGCCGGGGCCAAATTCGGCGGTCGTCGCATCACCCGGCAGGTTCATGGCGTCGAGCCACGAACGCACGGTTTGCAGGTAATCGTCGAGCGCGTCGGTGGCACGCATATCGTACAACTGGTAGCCGTTCGGCTCATCGCGATATTGCAGGCTCTTTGGTGGCTGCGGTCTGCCGGTCTCGCGCCAATTGTCCTCGACGATGTAAAATTCCAGCTCGGTGGCAACGACCGGTTTCAGGCCACGCGCTTCGTATTTGGCAACGACCGAGGCAAGGATGGCGCGGGGGTCCATGAAACTCGGCTCGCCCGAAAGTTCGTGCATGGTCGCGAGCACCTGGCTCGATCCTTCCGGCGCCCATGGCATGGCGACATGGCTGCGTTGATCGGGAATGCAGGTGCCGTCTGGATCGCCCAGCGCCAGCGACAGCTGCGTGATGTCGTCATTGTCGTCGCCCCAGATGTCCAGCGATTGCGTCGAGGTCGGCAACCGGATGGCGCCTGCCCAGACTTTTTCGGCTGCATCACTTGGAATGCGTTTTCCGCGCAGATCGCCGTTCATGCCGACGATGAGAATCTCGATGCGGGAATTTTGGGTGTCGGAAGCCATGCGAAAGCCGTCAGTCAACTGTTGCGAAGACCCGTTGGTAGCAATTAAGACTCTTGCGCACAATCAGAAGCCGGAGCCCGCCGTGACCGCCAAACTGTCCAATCTCGCCGCCATCGACGCCGCCCATCACATGCATCCGTTCAACAGGATGACGGAGCTGAACGAAAAGGGCGCAAGACTGATCGCGCGCGGTGAAGGCGTCTACATTTTTGACGGGGCGGGCAAAAAATATCTCGATGCGTTTGCGGGCCTGTGGTGCGTCAATGTCGGGTATGGCCGTACCGAAATCACCGAGGCTGTTTCCCGGCAGATGCAGGAACTGCCCTATTACAACACGTTTTTCGGCACCACGACCGAACCGGCGACGCTGCTCGCCCAGAAGGTGACCGAACATGCGGGCGAAAAGATCAATCGGGTGTTCTTCACCAATTCCGGCTCCGAGGCGACCGATACATGGTTCCGGTTGGCGCGCGTTTATTGGAAGGCGCAGGGCAAAACCGAAAAGACGCAGGTGATTGCGCGCCGCAACGGTTATCACGGCTCGACCGTCGCCGGTGCCTCGCTCGGCGGCATGAAGCTGATGCACGAACAGGGCAACCTGCCAATCGAGGGCATCCACCATATCGGTCAGCCCTACTGGTTTGCCGAGGGCGGTGATCTTTCCCCGGACGCGTTCGGGCTGAAGATGGCGCGTGAGCTGGAGGCCAAGATCGACGAGCTTGGCGAGGACAAGGTGGCGGCCTTCGTCGCCGAGCCGGTGCAGGGCGCCGGCGGCGTCATCGTGCCGCCTTCCACCTACTGGCCGGAAATCGCCCGCATCTGCAAGGCGCGCAACATTTTGCTGATCGTCGACGAGGTGATCTGCGGTTTCGGGCGACTGGGAGAATGGTTCGGGCACCAGTATTTTGGCGTGGAGCCGGACATGGCGCCGATCGCCAAGGGGCTGTCATCCGGTTATCTGCCGATTGGCGGCGTGCTGATCAGCGACCGTGTGGCCGATGTTCTGGCGCAGGAGGAAATCCATCACGGTTACACCTATTCCGGCCATCCGGTGGCGGCGTCTGCCGCGCTCGCCAATCTTGCCATTCTCGAAAACGAGGGTTTGGTCGACAGGGTGCGCGACGATATCGGCCCGTATTTCGCAAAGGCCTGGAAAAGTCTCGAGGATCACGAGGTGGTGGGCGAGGCGCAGGTGGTGGGCCTGATGGGCGGGCTGCAGCTTTCGCCCGACAAGACCGTTCGTGCCCGTTACGCCAAGCCGGATGATGCCGGTGTTCTGGTGCGAAACCATTGCCTCGAAAACGGGCTTGTGATGCGCGCCACATCCGACCGCATGCTGGCCTCGCCACCGCTGGTCATCAGCCATGCCGAAGTGGACGAGATGATCGGAAAGCTGCGCGGTGGCCTCGACCATCTGCGCGAAGCACGGATGGTGTGAGGGCGGCGAGGGCGGCAGAGCATCGGTATCGCACCGATTATCCGATATCGATGCATCCCCGTCTGGTCCGGTCTCATGGCCGCGCCGGCAGCCACATATAGCCGAAATTCATGGTCTGTGCGCCGCCGGAAAACTGGTAGGGCACGGAAATCGTCTTCGGGGCTGCGCCGTCCGTGCGCATGCCGCTTTCGTGAAGCATGTCCAGCACGCTCAAGGGTGGCGAGTATGCGGCCGCATCGGGATCTTGTTCTGTCCAGATCACCAATGTGCTGCCCGCTGCCGGGACGGGCGCATTTTTCCTGAACGGTTCGTCCTCGGTGACGCGCAGCAGCGCCTGTGGTGCGAGGATACGGGCGGCGCCGCCGAGAGCCGTATTTTCGGTGAAGATCGCTGTCGGGGCATCGCTGCCGTTTTCCGCCATGATGCGCTCGACAAAGGCGTAATAGGGCACAGTCTCCTTGCCTTGCTTGCCAAAGCGTGGTCCGAGCGCATTGGCGCCGAACAGGTAGAGAATGAACAGCACGGCGACGCTCAGTACCGCGATCGTCAGACGCTTAAGACCTGATTGTGCCTTGATGCCGGCAGCATCGAGTTTCAGACAGAGATAAAGCGGGAACAGTATCAGGAACGGGGCAAGCCATTTCTGGCGGATGCTGCTGGCGCCGAAGCCGAGCGCGATGACCGCAACGATGGCGAGACACACCAGAAGGGTGATGCCGCTCAGCCGGGTCCAGCGGTTTTCCGCCTGCCATGCGCGGCTGATCTGGCCTGGAAAGGCGATGGCGAAAAAGATCAGCGTCGGCACCGTGCCCTGCAGCGCAGAAGTGATGATCGACAGCAGGCCCTCGACGCGGTCGAACAGGGCATTGCCGTTGCCGTCTTCACGCATGGCGGCGATCGTGCCGGATGTGGCCGTTTCGAAATTGTGGAGTACCCAGATCATGTGCGGAAGACAGATCAGTCCGGCAAGCGCCAAAGCCGGAACGAGACGCCAGTCGAGCACGCGTTTGCGCAGGTCCGGATCGGCCAGCGCCGCGATGACGGCGGCCGCCGGCAAAATGACGAAATTGTATTTGGTGATGATACCGAGGCCAACGACCACGCCGGTCGCCAGATAGGCAAACAGGCTCGGCCGCGTCAGCGTGCGGAAAAAGGTCAGCAGGAACAGTGCGACGAAGCAGAAAAGCGCGACGGCATGGGTCAGGTCACGCTGCACCATCACGATGATCGCGGGCATGGTGAGGACGCCGAGCATGGCAACCGTTGCCATGTCGCGATCCTTCACCACCACGCGGGCGGCAAGGCCGAAAATGATGCAAGTGAGGGCGAGCAGCAGGTTTTTAAGCAGCGACAGGCCGAGAATGGACGGGCCGAGAAGTTCAAAAACGCCGATCTGAATCCAGTTGTAGAAAGGCGGCTGGCGGCCATATCCCATCAGCAGATATTGCGACTGAAAGATCTGTTCGGCTTCATCCGGCTGCAGGGCATCCGAGCGCATGAGGCGCAGGATCACGCAGAGCGCGAAATAACAGAGGATCAGCCACAGGATGGTCTGTGGTCTTTCGAGGAAGGACGCGGTTTTATGCGTTGCGCTGGTCGCTGCCATAAACTTCCCTGACGATATAGCTGAGCGTGCTGTCGTCGCGATAATAAACGCGCGCCATCATCTCGGCGAGGATGCCGGTGGTGATCATCTGCACGGATGACAGGAACAGCATGACGCCGATGAGAAACAGCGGGCGCGTGCCGATATCGTTTCCGAGGATGAACTTGTCGAAGCCGAGATAGACGAGGATGAGTGCGGAGATTGCGCCGAGTCCAAGCCCGAGCGAACCGAAAAAGTGCCCCGGCCGCGCCTTGAAGCGCATGAAGAACATCACTGACAGCAGGTCGAGGATGACCCGGAAAGTGCGCGAAATTCCGTATTTCGAAGCGCCGTGTTCGCGCGCGTGATGCGTGACCGGCATTTCGCCGATTCGCGAGCTGGGCACCACGCCGGCGACCCAGGCCGGAATGAAGCGGTGCATTTCGCCCATCAGCTGGACCTGCTTGATGATCGAGCCCCGATAGATTTTCAACGAACAGCCGTAGTCGTGCAGGCGCACACCGGTGATGCGGCCGATCAGCCGGTTGGCGATCCATGACGGGATCTTGCGAAGAACGAGGCCATCCTGGCGGTTCTTGCGCCAGCCGACCAGCAGGTCGAGTTCGCGACGCTCCAGTTCCGCCACCATCTGCGGAATGTCTTTCGGGTCGTTCTGCAGGTCGCCGTCGAGCGTGGCGATCAGCCGGCCCTCGGCCTGATGGATGCCGGCCTGCATGGCGGCGGTCTGGCCGAAATTGCGCTGCAGGGCGACGATCTTCAGGTCGAGGCCGGGTTCGCCGACGGAGAGTCGCGCGTTCGCAAGCGTCGCATCCGTGGAGCCGTCATCGACGAGGATGAGTTCCCATGTCGCCGGATAGTGCACCATCGCCTCTCGCACGCGGGCAATCAGCGGACCGACGCTTTCCTCTTCATTGAAGATCGGTACCACCAGCGACAGTTCGATCGGTTCAACCGAGGTCAACCGGCTCTGGATCGATTCTACTGTTGTCGCCACGATGTCTTTCTCCTAAAGCTCGGCCTTCGGGCAGGCGTGCAAAAGACGTCGTAATAGCCGAAAGATGAGGCATCCTCTATATGAAGAACGATCCGGTTGCCAGCCAAGGCCCGTGGATAATCCGCAACGCCATGTGGCTTGGTACGGTGGTGATCGTCATCGCCTATGCGGGTTTCATCGAATGGTTTTGGGGCTGGGCGGTGATCGTCGAGCGCTGGCAGCAGGCCGGCTGGGGGGCGGCCGTTATTGCCATCGCACTGCTGCTGATGACCTACGTGCTGCGCACCTGGCGGATCTACGATTATTTTCCGGCCGAGACCAAGGGGCGTTTCGGCGTGCTGCTGCGGCTGGTGCAGGTGCATAATCTGCTCAACATCATGATGCCGCTGCGCACCGGCGAGGCGAGCTTTCCGCTGCTGATGCGGCGCGAATTCGATGTGCCGCTGGCCCGTTCCACTTCGGCACTGCTGGTGATGCGGCTGTTCGATCTGCATGCACTGCTGGCGGCTGCTGCTTTCGGCAAGGTGATCGATCTGCGCGGCGAGGGCTATGGCGGCTGGATCTGGCTGCTGTGGCTGGGCTTTCTGGTTCTGCCGGCCATCGCCTTTGCGCAGAGCGGTCGGGCTGTCGACATGGCGAAAAGGATATTGCCGGCGAGTGGCAAGGGCGCCAGGCTGGAACGATTGGTGGAAGAGGCGGCGGCTGGGCTGCCAGCCGACAAGGCTGCCTTTGCCCGCGCCTGGGGGGCGACGCTGGTCAACTGGTTCGTCAAGATCGCGGTTCTCGCCTGGGTTCTCGTTTTGCTTTGCGATCTCGATCTCGGCGCTGCCTTCGGGGGCGGATTGGGTGGCGAGCTGTCCTCCGTCCTGCCGGTGCATGCGCCGGCCGGTGTCGGCACCTATCCGGCCGGCATCACCGCCGGCGCCATCGCTTTCGGAGCATCGACCAAAACGTCTGCGCTGGAGGTGTTGGGGCAGGCGGCGGTGAATGCCCACCTTCTGGTGGTGATCTCCTCGCTGGTCGGTACGGCACTGTCGCTGCTGTTTGCCCGTGCGCCAAAAGCTAATCCAGCCGATCGTAACTGATCAGGTCGAATTGCGGGGCGTCAGCAGCGAGAAAACTGTCGCGGGCGATGAAGGCATAACGTTTGCCATCCTCTAACGCCACCGGCATCAGCGTTGGCACGGTCTGGTTCACGTAAAGAACGGCATCCTGACCGTCTGCGGTGCGGACATGCAAAGCCGGGCCGACATGCCGGGTTTTCGGCTCGTTGATATCGAGCGCCGGGTCGGCCATGTCGGGCTTCGTCGAAACGACGGTGGCATCGATGCGCAGAAGCTTGCGCCATGTCGGGTCGGTGTTCGGATTGTAGGGCGTGTTGGTCCGCTTCAGCTCTTCGCGGGCGTTTTCGGCGGTCGAAAGCATCTGTTGCAGGCTGTTGAACCGGACCTGCCATTCCAGCGCCTGAGTATCGCGCATCACGCGGTAGCTGGCATCGGCGATCAGCCGGCCCGATGTCAGTGATTTGCGCGGCGTATCGTTGAGAGTGAGAAAACTTTTCAGGTAACTGCGCAGCGGCTCGACCGTGTCGTATTGCACAAGCAGTCCCGGCCCAAGCGCAACGCCGCTCTCTTTGGCATCCGGTGCGACCACGAGCACGGCGCCATTGCCGACGTCCATCTTGCCGACCCGCATCTGCCGCATCACGTCCAGCGCATATTGATCGGCGCTGCGGCCCTGCAGGTCGTTGGTCACGATGGTGACGATCTCGACATCGGTGGCGGCGGCATATTGATAGGCCAGCGTTGACAGCTTTTCCTTGGTTTCGGTGTCGAACACGCCGACGGCGTCATAGACGAATCTGTCGAATTTCGAGGGTGTTGTCGCCTGATCGAGTTGGGGAATGCGGTCGAGGGCGGCGGCGACTAATGCCGGGCGGTTGCTGCCGCCATCCTTGCCGATCGATGGCATGACGATTTCCGCCGCGCCCGGAATTTTGGGCATCGGCGCGCGCGGCACGCCGTTGACGGCGACCTGCTGGTCTGCGGGAGCAGCGGGGGCTATGGGGGCTGCGGCCGGCGGAGCCTGTTGCGCTGTACGCGCGGTCTTCTGCTGTTCGGCCTGCGTTTCGTCCGCTGCGGGCGGGGAGGGCTGAACGGCTGCGACCGTGGTTTCGCCGCAACCGTCCTGCTGCTGCCCGCAGGATTCCAGCCAGCCGGACTTGATGGCGGAAAGTCGCATCGTCCGGCCCGGATGGGTGGCGCTCGCGGCCTCCGGGATCAGCGTGGCGATGGCCTTCTGGGCGTCATCGAGTTTTGCGCCCATCTTGTAGAGCACGTAACCGGAAAACTTGTCGGCCTCCAGTTCAATCGGCGGCTGGCTGCCGCCCGGCACCAGCGTGTGGCCGGACAGATGATGGCCGATCTCATGCGCCATGATCGACAGCGACGACCAATCATTGTTGTCTGTCGCTTTGGCGACCTGCTGCATGAATGTCCTGTTATAGGCGATCACCCGCTGCGGAATGCCGTCCGGCCCAAGCACGATGATGGCGGCAGCATTCGGCACGTCGGCTTCCATGATGCGAAAGTTCTGGGGCAGGCCGGTATAGCGCATCACCCTGTTGACGGCTTGCGCGCCATCGGTTCCGGGAGGGACGGACAGCGATTTTGCATCCACAGCCAAGGCCTTGCCGTCATAGGAGCAGGCCTGCAGCATGTCCTTCAACTGCGTGGCCAGTTCGTCCTCGTCGATATCACTGGCTTTCTCGGTGGGCGCGTTTTGCGGCTGCTGGGGCGGGGTCGCCTGCGCCATCAGTGTCTGGCGCCGTTCACTGTCCTGCAGTTTGGAAAAGATCGGATCGCAGATTTCAGCATCCCGGCCGGTGAAGAACGATGAGCCGGTCCTTGCTTCTGCCAAAGCCTGTGAGGCGGGTAACAGGGCCGTGACGGCGACAGTCAAAAATGCGGTTCTCATGAGACCTCCCTTCCCAAAGACAATTCCGCCTTCCCGCATCACGTCAGCTGGGCAATGACGATGCGGATGACGGCGCGGGCATACAGATAAAGCAGCCCTTCCTTCACCAGATGGAAGACGATCGCGCCGATCGCCGGCCACCACCATCGCCGACGCCAGTCGACGGCGAAGAACTGGCCGAAGGCGAGAAACACGATGCCGCCCTCGATCCAGTCCATATAATACCCGCTGTAAATGCGGTGGGCGGCAACCCGTTCCGGCGTGGCGCCGAAGACCAGAAGCGGCGACAGGTTGATGATATTGGCGGTGATGATGACGAAATGGGTATAGGTGGCGAGCACGAGGTGCTCGACGACATTGAAGCCGCCACGCCGGAAGAAGACGATATTGGACGCGATCAGCACGGCCAGTATGCCGAGCGAAAACGACCATTTCGAATAGGACTGGACGAGTGTGATCGCCTTGGTGAGCGTCTGGTTGCTGGAGGTGAGATAACCGGTCTGGGCGATCACCACGAGCAGGATGACGATGGCGGCGAGCAGCAGTTTCAAAGGGTTGACGTGGCTCTTGCGCTTGCCTTCGACATATTCGCGCGCCACCCGACCGGGCCTCAGCGCCACGTTGAAGGCGGCTTTGAGCATGTCCGTCTCGAACCAGCGGATCTTTTCCCAAGCCTCGTCGCGCAGGTGGCCGGCACCGAATCGCTCCGCCTTCTTCTGCCCGCAGGACTGGCAAAATTTGCTGGCCAGCGCCTCACCACAATTGCGGCAGACGGCTTCGTCGAACAACACGCTCATCGTCAGGAGGAGATGTGGCGCGGGCCGTGGTTTTCAAGGATGTTCTAATGGGGGTGGGGTTGTCCACTCTTCAAGGAGAACCGCGATGTTACGGAGGTCGACGTCGGCATTTTGCCGAAGCTTGCGAACCAGACGATCGTCGGCGGTGATCAACTGGCATTTGTCCTGACGGGCCAGAGCAAGATACATGCAGTCATAGGCTGGGTGATCCAGCGAGAAAGCAAGCTCCGCTGCTTCAACGACCAGAGACCTCATTTCCACGAACTCCATGCCAGTGCTTTCGATGAGCATGGCCGCAAACCGGCCTTCGCTGGCGGTGAGTTCGGCGCGACGGACCTTCTTCCATAAAATATTGGCACATTCCGCAAGCATCAATTCCGGTGCCATGAGCCGAGTGTTCTGGCGAAGGGCCAAGGCCTTGTCCGTGCCCGCCTCTTCAACGACCCATTTGATGGCGACGCTGGCGTCCACGACGAATGGCGTCATCGCTCATCGCGTCCCTCTCGCATCAGAACTTCGGAAGGGGTGTGGTTGCGTCCGGCCGTCAGCGCCCTGAATTCTTCTGCCAATGTTTCGAATGTCGGGCTGTTGTGATGCCGGCCATGCCAGCCCATGCCGCGCATTTCTTCAAATGCCTGCATGCGTTCATGGTTCTTGACCAGAATGCGCAGCGCTTCTTCCACGGCTGCGGTGTCTGAAAGGCCGGTGATGTCCTCGGCATTTCTCACCAAGTCATCGTCAAGATTTACGGATCGGGTCATCTGGAACCTCCACGAGCCCAGATGATACGCCGCAATCGCTACAATGTCACTGGAATGCCGTCTCGTAAAAGCTTCTCAGCTTGCGCGAATGCAGCGTTTCCGTCGGCATTTCCGCCAGTTTCTGTACGGCGCGGATGCCGATCTTCAGGTGCTGGCTGACCTGCGTCTTGTAGAAGGCCGTTGCCATGCCCGGCAGTTTCAATTCGCCATGCAGCGGCTTGTCGGACACGCAAAGCAGGGTGCCATAGGGCACACGGAAACGGAAACCGTTGGCGGCGATGGTCGCGGATTCCATATCGAGCGCGATGGCGCGGGCCTGGCTCAGGCGTTTGACCGGGCCAGCCATGTCGCGCAGTTCCCAGTTGCGGTTGTCGATCGTGGCGACCGTGCCGGTGCGCATGATCCGCTTAAGTTCAAAACCTTCAAAGCCGGTGATCTCTTCAACCGCATCTTCCAGCGCCTGCTGCACTTCGGCCAGCGCCGGGATCGGCACCCAGACCGGCAGGTCGTCGTCGAGGACGTGGTCCTCGCGCATGTAGGCATGTGCGAGCACGTAATCGCCCAGACGCTGGCTGTTGCGCAGGCCGGCGCAGTGGCCGACCATCAGCCAGGCATGCGGACGCAGCACGGCGATATGGTCGGTGATCGTCTTGGCGTTGGAGGGGCCGACGCCGATGTTGACCAGCGTGATGCCGCAATGGTCGTCCTTCTTGAGGTGATAGGCCGGCATCTGCGGCAGGCGGCCGACGGCTTCAGGCGCGGACGCCGCGCCGGCCGGCGTGACGATATTGCCCGGCTCGACAAAGGCCGTGTAGCCTTCGCCGCCGTCAGCCATCAGCTGGCGCGCCCAATTGGTGAACTCGTCGATATAGAACTGGTAGTTGGTGAACAGCACAAAGTTCTGGAAATGGTCGGCTCCGGTTGCCGTGTAATGGGCAAGACGGGCGAGCGAATAATCGATGCGCTGTGCCGTGAAGGGCGCAAGCGGCGCCGGTTCGCCTGGCAGCGCTTCGTATTCACCATTGGCGATCAGGTCGTCGGTATTGTTGAGGTCCGGCGTGTCAAACAAGTCGCGCAGCGGGTAGTCGGCGAGCGAACTCGAGCCGGAGGCTTCCACATGCGCGCCTTCGCCGAAGGCGAAATGCAGCGGGATCGGCGTCGTCGATTCAGACACGATGACCGGCACATGGTGATTGCGCATCAACAGTTCGAGCTGCTCGACCAGATAACGCCGGAACAGTTTTGGACGCGTGACCGTGGTCGTGTAGATGCCCGGCGCCGAGACGTGGCCATAGGAGAGGCGCGAATCGATATGGCCGAAACTGGTCGTTTCGATGCTGACCTGCGGATAGAAGGCGCGGTAACGGCCCTCCACCGGTGCGCCCTTGGCCAGCGCCTGAAAGGCGTCGATCAGGAAGGCGGTGTTGCGTTCGTAAAGGGCGATGAGGGCATCGACGGCCTGTTCGGCATCATCGAAAACCTGCCGTTCTGCGGCAGCGGGGGAGATGCAGGTCATGGGGGGAAGCGTCTTTATCCGTTTGTTCATGCAGCACTATAATACGCTCAGCGTCACAAGCGGAAGACACCTCATCGATGGTTTGTGACAGCCAGCCGGATACGCCGGGGGACCTGACGCCTGCGTGATGGAACATCAAGTCTGCGTCAGTAAACGAAAACACGCTTAAACGCGTGGAACAGCATGCATCTTCCTTCGTTCGATCTGCAAAGGTTTGCGGCAATCATCCGTTCAATCGGGAAGGAACAGATCCATGAAATTCGTATCCTCGGTATCCATGGCAGCACTCGCGCCCAGAGCGCCATCCAGCGCCGAAGCAATCACGCCGCTGGGGTCAGCATCCGGCGGCGACGGCGTGACAGTCGTGCATGTGGCACTGTCGTCGAACGCCGATCCGCAACTGCCGCGTTTTCCGGATCAGACACCGGAGGACATTGCGAAGGCGCAGAAGACGATTATTGGCGATGCCGATCTCGTCGCCGCGTTGAACAACCGCGACATCAACATTGAGAGCGTGATCGCCGTCGATCATGCCGATGACGGTGGTCACATCGTTTATGTCGGCTGATCCGATTACAGCGAGACCGTGCAGCCATATTGCTGCGTGCAGAGGGTTTGCGCGTTGAGGCGGGACAATGACCCCTTGCCGTGATGCGCGACCAGAGCTGAAAACGACAGGGCGAATACGGTCATGACCAGAGCCAGGATCGTCATGCGTCTTGCGATGATGGTCATCTTGTCACCCCTTGTTTGACGGATTGGGGCCATAGTGTCGCCATCAGGCTGAATGGTCTCTGAGACAGGGGTTCATCCGGCATTCAGAAGGATTAACAGACGGGCACCGCCTCCACAGCGCCCGCCTTGGCGCAAGCGATCAGATACGTGTCCAGGTCTGCGTCTTGCAGAGAATCTTCATCACGCAGCCCTTCATTTTCAGCGAATTGCCGGTGACGGCGCCGGAGCCGCTATAGGTCTTGTCATTGGCAGGATCGGTAATCTCGCCACTATAGGCGTCGCCCTTGCCGTCCATCTTGCCGATCTGCTTGCCGGCATGTTTGCCGGTCTTGAGTGTCACGCAGAAGGCGCCGCCGCATTTGGCGATCTGTGCGGTCTCGCCGCTGGCCGTCTTCCAGTTGCCTTCGATCGGTTCGGCAGCCATTGCGCCGGATGCGCCGAGCATCAGCCCGGCGAAAACCACGAAACGTTTCATTGAAATCTCCTCCTCAAGGCCGCCCGCGCCAAAGCAGCAAGCGGCATGTTCCTCCCTGCCGGCGATTGATGAACCGCAAGCCAAGTCAATTTAGCTTACGCGCACGTAAAGGTAAACTGCGAGGATCGACGGGTTTTCGGAGTTGAAATGACCTTGGGAACGCCGCTGATTTCGGCACCTTTCCACATGAGCCCGCTTTCGCAACGGAATCCTTGGTGAACGAAGAGTCAATTTTGCCGCGTGAAATTTCCGTAAATTTTTATGCAGATCGCCTGTCTGGCAGGGAATGCGATGTTTAACAAAAAACCAAGTTTACCAAGCGTTTGGACTTTGTTTGCATCGAATTAATCATGCATTTTAGGCGAATTTTGAAATCCGTGGGGCATATTGGGGTCATCAAACGAGCAGGGAAAACCTGCCGCCCGAGAGATCGAAAAGCCGCTCGAACGGTGATCGTCGGGGCCCCATGAGGGCAGATGAAAACAGGGACTGCAACGACAACGACTTGAACAGGGATTAAGTCAGATGGCACGTTTTGAAATGCACGAAACCGAACTGGCCGGCGCCGCCCAGATGGGCGGAGCCGACCGCGCTGAAACCTTTTGCGACATGGGCTTGATGTATGCGACCGGTCGTGGTTGCCCGGTGGATCTCGTTTCCGCCCACAAGTGGCTGAACATCGCCGCCATAAAGGGCTCTGATCGCGCGGCCGAATTGCGCGCCGATCTCTCGCACCAGATGAGCAAGACCGAAATCGCTCTTGCCCTGCGCGCTGCCCGCGACTGGATGACCATGCATTGATGCATGTGTCGGTGCGGTAAGCCGAAAACCATGACCGGTTTTCGAGCGATACGATTTGCCTGACCCAAAATGCTGCGGCGTCCTTGCGCGCCACGACGGACGCACAAGGACGCCGCAGGCCACGGCATTTCGCTCTCAACGACGCAGAATAACAAAAGTCGACGTCACGAAGCGGCCACCCAAGAGCCGGATTGACGTCAATCATTGAGGACCGTGACCGGCAGGAACAAGGCCGGCACGGTCTTTCTGTTTTGGAATCAGGCCAGCGTTTTCAAGACCTGCGGCAAAGCTTCCTCCAGCAACGCCATGTCCTTTTCCGTGCCGGCGCTGATGCGGATGCAGCGGTTGAGCGGTGCGACACCCGGCATCCGGATGAACACGCCGTGTTCCATCAGCCCATCGACGATGGCGCGGGCGTAAACACCGTCCCGACCGCAATCGACAGCGACGAAATTGGTGGCCGACGCAAGCGGCAACAAACCATTGTCGCGGGCGATTTTTGCGATGCGGTCGCGCGAGGCGGAAATATCGCCAATCACCTTGGTCAGATAGGTCTGATCCTTCAAGGCCGCCAGGGCCGCCGCCGTACTGATGCGTGCCATGCCAAAATGGTTGCGGATCTTGTCGAAGGCGTTTGCGGTGCCGGGCGTCGATATGGCGTAACCGATACGCGCGCCGGCGAGACCGTAGGCCTTAGAGAAGGTGCGGGTGCGAAGAATGTTGGGCATGTCGATCAGGGCGGCCATGGCGGGCGTGGCATCAGCCGGGCCGGTTTCGCAATAGGCCTCGTCCAGAATCATCAGGCAGGTTTCCGGCAGGGCCTTTGCAAAGGCGACGATATCGTCCGCCTTGTGCCAGCTGCCCATCGGATTGTCCGGATTGGCGAAATAGACCAGCGGTGCGTTTTCGCGGCGCACGAGATCCAGAAGACCGTTCAGGTCCTCGCGGTCGTCGACATAAGGTGTCGTCACCAACCGTCCGCCAAAACCGGCGACATGGAAATTGAAGGTGGGGTAGGCACCAAAAGATGTGACGACCGGAAAGCCGGGTTCGATCACCATGCGCACGATCAGGCCAAGCAGGTCGTCGATGCCTTCGCCGATGGCAATGTTTTCCGGCTGGATGCCGAGATGCGCCGCCAGCGCAGCCTTCAGCTCGAAGTTTTCCGGGTCATTGTATTTCCAGGTATCGGTCGCCGCTTCCGCAATCGCCGCAATGACGGCGGGCGAGGGGCCAAAACCGTTTTCGTTGGCGCCGATCCTTGCCTTCACCATCAGTCCGCGATTGCGCTCGATCGCTTCCGGCCCGACGAAGGGAACGGTGGCAGGCAGGCTTTGGACAAGCGGCGTAAAACGGGAAAAGGACGAGTGATCAGACATATGCGCATTCCGGTTGGGCAAAAACCGGCACACAATAGGTCCAATTCGTTTATGCGCAAGCGCATTCACCCGTCGAGCGGGCAGGTGCGGTGAGGAGAATCACCAGTGGTCGGCGTCAAAGCCTAGACGGATGACATGGTGGAGAAATTCGGGATCGATCAACATGTTGAAGCCAATCGTCAGTTTTTCCTCCTCGCGGCGGATCAGCGTGCAGCCGATTTCATCGCGGATGCCGAGGATTTCCAGAAAGAAGTGACTGGGCACCTGCAGATAGGGGCTGACTTCCAGCTCGGCGCCATAGATCGATATTTTCCTGATCAGGCAGCGCAGGTTCTGTTTGGTCGAAAGGTGCCGCTCTACGAAAATGATCTTGCCGGGCCGGTCGATATCGAACTGCTCGTAAATCTTGTCACGCGGAATATTGGTCATATCGGGCGCAATCGTCGGCATCAGACCCTCCCTGGGTCCTTTTAATGCAGTCAGTCTACGGTGTTTCCGCTGATGCATATTGAAACGCATCGGTAAAATTTGAATGAGTGACGCGAATTCCCGTTCAGATGCACGCGACCGGGCCGGAACGCTGACGGCTGTGCTCTTCTGTTGACGGCTCGACAGTGCGGCTTTACCCCTGTCTCGCGCCCGTATCGGCGGGCACCTATTATAAAGAGGGCATGACGTGACTGCAGGCAGGCTGGTAATCGTCGGGGCAGGGCAGGCTGGACTGGCGCTTGCCGCCAAGCTGAGGGCACTGAAGGATGAGCGGCCGATCACCATGCTCGGTGCCGAGGATGTTGCGCCCTACCAGCGGCCGCCGCTTTCGAAAAAGTATCTTGCCGGCGAGATGGAATTCGACCGCTTGCTTCTGCGCGTGCCGGAATGGTTTGCCGAGAACGAAATCGATTTGCGCCTGTCCGCCTTCGTGGAAGAGATCGACCGCGAGACGAAGGAAGTGAAGCTGCAGGACGGTTCGACCGTTTCTTATGAAGCGCTGGTGCTGGCGACCGGCGCGACACCGCGCACTCTGCCGGCAGAAATCGGCGGCGATCTCGATGGCGTTTATGTGATGCGCGCCAAGCGCGACGCCGATCTTCTGGAAAAGGAGATGAAGGAAGGTCGCCGCCTGCTGGTGATCGGCGGCGGTTATATCGGGCTGGAAGCGGCGGCGGTCGCGAAGAAATTCGGCCTCGAAGTGACGCTGATCGAAATGGCTGACCGGATCCTCAAGCGGGTGGCCTCCGCCGAGACGGCCGCCATCATGCGCGACATCCATAAAGAGCATGGCGTTACCATTCTGGAAAACACCGGCCTGAAGCGACTGATCGGCAAGGAGGGGCGCGTGGCGGCAGCCGAGCTCTCCGATGGCACTGTCATCGATGTAGACGCAGTCATCGTCGGTATCGGCGTTTCCGCCAATGATCAGCTGGCGAGCGATTGCGGGCTCGATGTCGGCAATGGAATCATCGTCGATGAATTCGCCCGCACCTCCGATTCCGCCATCTACGCGGTCGGTGACTGCACCAGCCTGCCCTGGCGTGGCGAACGCGTGCGGTTAGAATCGGTACAGAACGCCATCGATCAGGCGGAGGCCGCGGCTTTGGTGATGACAGGTGAAGACATCGCCTATGACGCAAAACCGTGGTTCTGGTCGGATCAGTATGATGTGAAACTGCAGATCGCCGGCTTCAATCTCGGTTTCGACGAGACGGTGGTCCGTGAAGGCGTGCGGCCGGGCAGCGTTTCCGTCTGGTATTTTCGTGAGGGCCGTTTTGTGGCGGTGGATGCCATCAATGACGCCAAGGCTTATGCCACCGGCAAGCGGTTGCTTGATCAGGGCCGCGAACCTGACCGCGACGTGCTGGCCGATTCGGCCGCTGACCTGAAGCTTCTGCTCGGCTGAGGCCCAATAGGGGCGTGGAAAAACGCCCCTATTATAAGGAAATGTCGCCGCGGCTGCGAAAAGACCTTGCAATCGCGATTCTTCCCGCATAATCACCACGGCACCGGAGAGGTGGCCGAGTGGTCGAAGGCGCTCCCCTGCTAAGGGAGTATACCCGAGAGGGTATCGTGGGTTCGAATCCCATCCTCTCCGCCATCAAACAAGTTTTCCTGACATCGCCGTTTTGACTGTATGTTTGCCAGTGTTGGCCGGCAGGCTTTGTCGACGCCCGCGCGATCGTTCGCCGCGCCGGGCAATCTTCATAACCCCTCAATATATACGGTGTGCCACGCAGCAAGAATCGTGCGGCGCAGGCGCGCCTGCGGGCGATTCTCCGGCTTCTCCACAGGGGCAGAGCCGGTCTTTCGGCGGCTAAGTGGCTGCTCCTCAAGGCAATTGTTAAGGATTTGTAAAAATTGAACGATCCTCAACAGCCGTTTTGTGTCCTTTCCGCAACAGCGTAATCGTAAGCAGGGGTGATGAAGCGCAATTCTCCCGTTTCAAGATTGCGTGCGGGGCGCGGTCTTGTATTTTCACTCTCGGAAGCGCGGCGGTGGATCGCACGTTTTCGAATACCGACGGGGATGGGGCAGGGAATGCTGTCCTTCAGCTATAAGAACCCAGACCCTTATGTAACTTTGACTGGAGGTCAAACATGAACATCAAGAGCCTTCTTCTCGGCTCCGCAGCAGCTCTCGCTGCTGTATCTGGCGCACAGGCTGCCGACGCTATCGTTGCTGCTGAACCTGAGCCCATGGAATACGTTCGCGTCTGCGACGCTTTCGGCACCGGCTACTTCTACATCCCGGGCACCGAAACCTGCCTCAAGATCGGTGGTTACGTCCGCGTTCAGGTTGACGGTCGTTCGGACTTCGACCTGACCGGTCAGCAGGGCGGTTACCGCACCAACACCCGCGCCCAGCTCCAGTTTGACGCCAAGTCGGACACCGAACTCGGCACGCTCGCTTCGAAGATCACGCTGCGCGCCAACACCAACAGCGACTCGGACTTCTACCTCGAAGAAACCTACCTCGAAATCGGTGGTCTTCGCGTTGGTCAGTTCTACAACTACTTCGATAACGGCCTTCCGGGCGAAACCGTTCTTTCGGACGGCGGTCCGTTCGGTTCCGGCTACATCGCTGGCGACACGCTGAACAACTCCATCCGTTACACCTTCGATGGCGGCGCTTTCCAGGCCTACATCCAGGCTGACGCTTTCAACTCGGAAGCTGGCTGGAAGACCGACGACGTCGGCGTTCCTGGTACTGTTGGTTTCCGCGCTGACAACCGTGACGAACTCGGCGTTAACGCTATGATCGCTGGCAAGTTCGGCGGCGTATCGGTTGACCTGTTCGGCGCCTACGACTTCGATTGGGAAGACGGCGTTATCGCTTCGACCCTGTCGGCTGAAATCGGCCCGGGCAAGCTCGGCGTCTTCGGCGTATACTCGACCGGCCCGTCCGCTTACTGGGACTTCTCCGAGTGGAGCATCGGTGCAGAATACGCTATCGCTGTTACCGACAAGTTCTCGATCACCCCGGGCGCTCAGTACTGGGATAACGTTACCCGTAACTACGTTACCGGCGACTACGTTGGTGGTGATGCATGGCGCGTTGGCGTAACGGCTGACTACAAGATCACCCAGGGCCTGACTGCCAAGGCAACTGTCAACTACACCGACGTTGACAACGGCGTAGACTCTGCTGACCGTTGGGACGGCTTCTTCCGTCTGCAGCGTTCGTTCTAATCTGACCTTTCAGGTTTGATCGGGAAGCCCGGCCTCTGGCCGGGCTTTTCTGTTTTGAATTGTCGTCGGCTTTGGTGTCGATTCGATCGAAGATGAAAGACTCGCCAGGCTGTGGATGGTCTGTGTGCACCGCAATAAGTTGTGACATAAAAGTGACGCAACACGCGCAACTATATGGCGAGAGTATCCTTGGTCGATTGATTTGCTTGAAAGCAAATTATGCACATGTACGTTGGCTCCGTAAGAATGAATCGCCAATCGGGGAATGACCAATGAACATCAAAAGCCTTCTTCTCGGCTCCGCTGCTGCGCTCGCAGCCGTATCCGGCGCCCAGGCGGCCGACGCTATCGTCGCTGCCGAACCGGAACCCATGGAATACGTACGCGTCTGCGACGCGTTCGGCACCGGCTACTTCTACATCCCGGGCACTGAAACCTGCCTCAAGATCGGTGGTTATGTTCGCGTTCAGGTCGATGGCCGTAGCGATTTCGATTTTGACGGCCCGGCCGGTGGTGTCGCTCAGGAAGGCGGCTACCGCACCAATACCCGCGGTTACCTGACCATCGCTGCCAAGTCCGATACGGAACTCGGCACGCTCGGTTCGTCCATCAGCCTCGAAGCAGACACCAACGGCGGCAGCCAGGATTTTTTCGTGGATGAAGCCATCATCCAGCTTGGCGGCCTGCAGGTCGGTTACTTCTACAACTACTTCGATAACGGCCTTCCGGGCGAAACCGTTCTTTCCGACGGTGGTCCGCTGGGCAGCGCATTCGGTTACATCGGCGGTGACACGCTGAACAACTCCATCCGCTACACCTTCGACGGCGGCGCTTTCCAGGCCTATATCCAGGCTGACTTCTTCGACTCGCAGGACGGCTGGAAGGATAACGTTCTCGTGTTCGACCCGGTCACCGGTGATCTCGTTTCCGATCGCGGCCGTGACGAAATCGGCGTCAACGCTATGATCGCCGGCAAGTTCGGTGGCGTTGCCATCGATCTGTTCGGTGCCTACGACTTCGATTTCGATGACGGCGTTATCGCGTCCACGCTCGCTGCTGAAATCGGCCCCGGTACCCTCGGCGTCTTCGGCGTCTACTCTTTCGGCCCGTCGCGTTACTGGGACTTCGCCGAATGGAGCATCGGTGCCGAATATGCGATCAAGGTTACGGACAAGTTCTCGATCGCTCCGGGTGCACAGTACTGGTCTAACATCGTGCCGGTTTACAGCTCCAGCGACTATGCTGGTGGTGACGCATGGCGTGTTGGTGTAACGGCCGATTACGAAATCACCACCAACCTGAAGGCCAAGGCAACCGTCAACTACACCAGTGCAGACTACGATCTGAACGGTATCGGCGACGGCGATCGTTGGGACGGCTTCCTGCGTCTGCAGCGCTCGTTCTAAGCCTGACGACCAAAACAAAAATCAGCCCGTGGATCATCTCCGCGGGCTTTTTTGTATCGGTACATGTCTCGGCGTTATGGGGTGCCTGAGTCCTGTACACAGGAGTGAAAAGGGCATCGCCATATCGCGGGTGCTTGAACATGCCGACAAGGCGAAGATGGTCTGCACAAAACACCGACGGCTGTACGGTCGAATCGCTGCAGCGCCTATTCCAGCTGCCTGAAGGTTATGCCGAGCGAACCCGCCTCGATAATTTAAGGGTGTCGCATGCTGATCGCAGGTGCTTGACCGGCACTTACCGCCGTCCAAACCTCAAATCATCCTCGATATCCGCCGTCTGGCCGAGCCGGGTCTTGTAGACCTGATAATTCTCCATCACCCGCTGCACGTAATTGCGGGTTTCGGGGAAGGGGATACGCTCGATCCAGTCGATCACCTCATCCAGAGATTTGCCGCGCGGATCACCGTAACGGGCGATCCAGTCCGGCACGCGGCGCGGGCCGGCATTGTAGGCGATGAAAGTGAGGATGTAGGAGCCGCCAAAACTGTCGATCTGTTCGCCGAGGTAATGCGCGCCGAGCGTGGCGTTGTAACCGGCATCGGTCGTCAGTTTCGCGGCCGTGTAAGTGATACCATGACGGCCGGCGACGCCCTTGGCGGTGCCGGGCAGGATCTGCAGCAGGCCGCGTGCATCTGCCGGCGAAATGGCGGATGGATTAAAGGCGCTTTCCTGGCGCGCAATGGCATAGGCCAGCGCCTTGCCGGAGCCGGCAATGTTGGCGGAAGAGGGGATGACGCCGGTCGGGTAGGCGAGCGCTGCCACCTCTATGCCGCGGGCAAAAGCGGATTTGCCGATCTGCAATGACAGCGCATGGTCGCCGTTCTTTTCGGCGCGTGCGGTGAGGATGGCGAGTTCGCCCGGGCTGGTGATCTCATCGGCGAGTGCGCGGTACAGCGCATTTGCGCGGCTGTCGTGGCCGGCGGCATCCAGCCGGTCGATGGCCCGCACCACTTCGCGGTTCTCGAAATTGCGGCGGTCGGTGTCACTCGGTGACGGGTAGGAGACATTCAGCACCTTGGTGCCGAGTTTCGAGGCCGCCAGCTGGCCATAAAACGTGCCGGAATATTGCGCCGCCTGCCGATAGAAATCGGCCGACTTGCCGGGGCCGCCGGCTTCTGCGGACCGGCCAAGCCAATAAAGTGCGCGCGAGGCCGAAAGCGGTCGCGTCGAGGCATTCAGGATGGCGCGAAAATGTTTTTCCGCCACCGTGGGGTTTTTCAAGGCGCGCAGCGCATACCAGCCGGCGTGGAATTCCGCATCGACGATGTCCGTCGCAGCCGTTGCCGTGTGGCGTGCGGCAACGCGGTAGGCTTCGGCGTAATCGCCCTGATCGGCCAGGCCGCGGGCAATGATGCGGCGCTCATTCCACCATTCTCCGCCATTGACGAGCCGGGTTGCCTCGCGCGGCGCCTTGTCCAGCAGCGCGGCTGCCTCGCGGTAACGGTCCTGATGGCGCAGGTTCTCGATCGTCGCGAACAGGTAGGCCGGATCCTTGCTCCAGTTGGCAGCAGCGGCCTGCAGAAGCTGGTCGGCATTTTTCGCTTTGCCGGCGACGGCTGCCCAGGCCTTGTAAAGCGATTGCGCGCGACCGAGATCACCGAATCGCTGCGCCTGATCGGCGCGGTTGCGATACATCAGGTAATCCATGCGGGCCTTGTGGTCCGCCGTGGTCAGCAGGCCGGAAAATTCCTTGAGGATCTTGTCCTCTGTGGCCTTGTCCAGCGCGTCACCGATCCAGGTCGCGCGCAGCACCGTGGCGGCGCGCCCTTTGTCACCGGAGGCCACCAGGGCACGGGCAAGGATCATCGTTCCTTCCGGCGTTTCGGCAGCACTGTTGCCGAAGGCGGCCAGCACCGCGGCGGGGGCCGGGTTTTCGCGATAAAGCGCGCGCTCGGAATTGGCGCGCAGACGGGTCAGGCCCGGCCAGCCGCGCAGTTCGCGCTGGGCGCTCGCGATCTCGTGCGAGGGCACGCCGTTCTGGCCCGAGGTGGCGATCGCCCATGTGAGAATCTGGCGGTCGAGCGAGCCGGCAGGAAGGGCGTTGCGCGTGGCGATGGCCGTGCCGGCATCACGGGCCGTGAGCGCGTCGAGGCCTGTCTTCAACTGGCTGACGACGCCGAGGCGCCCCCCGCGCTGCGGCAGCGAAGGTGAGGGGATCGAACCGGTAATGTCGGGCGCCGTCATGGGCTCTGGTGCAGGCGCTCTCGACAAGGGTGCATTCGGTTTGACGAAGGGCAGCGGCACCGGGCCTTCCGGCAGGGGCGCGGCCATGCTCATGCGCAGGTCGAAAAGGCCTGCGGTCAATCCGAGGCCAAGGCCTGCGAGGATCAGAACATTCTTTCTCATTCACCGTCCACGACATTCTTCGCCTGAACCCTTTATGGACGCCCCGTCCATGGTCTCGGCAAATCCTCATTCCCTCTCAAAGCCACATGCTGTCGAATGTGACCATATACCATCGATTAGCGGCCACGCCGATTAACGAAACCTTACCGCATTTCAGCAAATACGCTCTTTTACCGCGTGGTTGCGTCACGAAAGCGTCATGGCTGCGCTTGTCGGCGGATCGACAGCGATCTATGGTGCCCGCCGAATAGGGTCAGACCTATAGGAATGGATTGCGGCTGAAGCATGGATCGCCAGAGATTCGGAGCCGCTGAGGAGAGTTTTTGCATGTTCAAGGGATCGATGCCCGCTCTTGTTACCCCGTTTACGACGGAGGGCGCGGTCGATGAGCAGGCCTTTGCGGCTCATGTGGAGTGGCAGCTGACAGAAGGAAGTTCGGGTCTCGTACCGGTCGGCACCACCGGCGAATCGCCGACATTGTCGCATGCCGAACATCGCCGTGTGGTCGAACTCTGTATCGAAATCGCCGCAAAGCGCGCGCCCGTCATCGCCGGTGCCGGTTCCAACAATACGCGTGAAGCAATCGAGCTTGCCGTCCATGCCGAAAAGGCCGGTGCGGATGCGGTGCTCGTTGTCACGCCCTATTACAACAAGCCCACCCAGAAGGGCCTGTTCGCGCATTTTTCGGCGATTGCCGAAGCGACCAAGCTGCCGATCATCATCTACAACATTCCGCCGCGCTCGGTCATCGACATGAGCCCGGAAACGATGGGCGCGCTCGCCAAGGCGCACAAGAACATCGTCGGCGTCAAGGATGCGACCGGCAAGATCGAGCGCGTCTCGGAACAGCGCATCGCCTGCGGCAAGGATTTCATCCAGTTGTCGGGCGAGGATGCGACCGCACTCGGTTTCAACGCCCATGGCGGTGTCGGCTGCATTTCGGTGACGGCAAACGTCGCGCCACGCCTGTGCGCCGAATTCCAGGCGGCGCTGGCCGCCGGTGATTACAAGACGGCGCTGGATTACCAGGATCGCCTGATGCCGCTGCACAAGGCAATCTTCATGGAGCCGGGCCTGTGCGGCGCCAAATATGGTCTGCATAAGACGCGCGGCATGAACCGCACCGTGCGCTCGCCTTTGATGTCGACGCTGGAGCCGGCAACGGAAGCAGCGATCGATGCGGCGTTGCGACATGCCGGCCTGTTGAACTGAGCGTCTGGCGCTTCCACCCCGGCAGCGCTTCACTTTTAAGATGCCAGACACTAGATATGACTGACAGAACCCCGGTCCGCGCCCGAGGCCGGGGACACTTATTTCAAAAAAGGCGACACGGAAGAATCCCCATGGCACCCAGAGGCAGCCAGCGCACAGTCAACAAGATCGTGGCCGAAAACCGCAAGGCGCGGTTCAACTACGAGATCGTCGATACTTATGAAGCGGGCCTGGTGCTGACCGGCACCGAGGTGAAATCGCTGCGCGAAGGCAAGGCCAATATCGCCGAATCCTACGCATCGGACGAGGGTGACGAGATCTGGCTGATCAACAGCCACCTGCCGGAATATCTGCAGGCCAACCGTTTTAACCACGAGCCCCGCCGCCGCAGAAAATTGCTTCTGTCCAAGCGCGAGATCAGCCGCCTGCGCTCCGGCATCAACCGCGACGGCATGACGCTGGTGCCCCTGAAAATCTATTTCAACGAGAAGGGCCGGGCCAAGCTGGAACTGGCGCTCGCCAAGGGCAAGAAGCTGCACGACAAGCGCGAGACCGAGAAGGAACGCGACTGGAACCGCCAGAAATCGCGGTTGCTGAAGACGGGGTGATTGCGTTCTTGCCGCAAGGAAATGAGAAAGGCCGCGTCTGCACAGAACGCGGCCTTTATTTTTAGAGTTCGGCGCTCTCCACCGGTTCGACCGGGCGCGGCGGCCGCTCGGACGGGTCGCGTCCGATTTCGGCCTTCAGCGACGAGAGGTCGATGAAGTGGTCGGCCTGGCGGCGCAGGTCGTCGGCGATCATCGGCGGCTGGGTTGCCATCGTCGAAACGACGGACACCTTGCGGCCCTTGCGCTGAAGGGCTTCCACCAGCGTCGTGAAATCACCGTCACCGGAAAAGATGACCAGATGGTCAGCAGTCTCCGATTGCTCCATGGCGTCGATTGCCAGCTCTATGTCCATATTGCCCTTCACCTTGCGGCGGCCCATGGAATCCGTGAATTCCTTGGCCGGTTTGGTGATGACCTTGTAGCCGTTGTAGTCGAGCCAATCGATCAACGGGCGGATGGACGAGTATTCCTGATCTTCTATCAGAGCTGTGTAATAATAGGCGCGCAGGAGATAGCCGCGCTTCTGAAAAGCCTTCAGCAGCTTGCGATAGTCAATATCGAAACCGAGGCTTTTGGAAGCTGCGTAAAGATTTGCGCCATCGATAAAAAGCGCAATCTTCTCCCTAGGGTCGAACATTAATCCTCCACTCCCTTAAAAATACGCAGGCGTGCCAACCAAACAGCCGGGCTACGCAATTTGTAGCTGGAGCGCCAAGAATAACCGTTACATTACGTTATTTTGATATAAAAGTCATTTATGATAGCGGATCGCGGAATCCAAGCACCTTTTATGGTCTTAAGATAATTGTCGTGAGTTGTGGCGGCCTGGCGTATGGTCGCTGTCAACAAAAACTTGAATTTTGCCGGCAATGCCTGTATCGGGCGTGTCAATCCCTGAAAGACCAATCAAGAAGGACAGGCAATGGCCCGCGTCACCGTAGAAGATTGCATCGACAAAGTTGACAACCGCTTCGAGCTCGTCCTGCTCGCCAGCCACCGCGCTCGCCAGATCTCGCAGGGCGCCTCGATCACCATCGATCGCGACAACGACAAGAACCCGGTCGTGGCGCTGCGCGAAATCGCCGACGAAACGCTGTCGCCGGACGACCTCAAGGAAGACCTGATCCACTCGCTGCAGAAGCATGTGGAAGTGGACGAGCCGGAGCCCGATCCGTCGAGCCTCATCTCGGCCAATGCTGCTGCCGATGGCATCGAGGAAGAAGACGCTCCGGAAGCCGTCAACTTCGACCAGATGTCGGAAGAAGAACTGCTGGCCGGTATCGAAGGCCTCGTGCCGCCGGAAAAGAGCGACGATTACTAAGATTGATCGGATCAGGGACAAAGACTGTTCATTGTCTTGCCCCAATCTGAATATCTTCTCTTTGATGGCTGCGCCGGTCACCCGATCGGCGCGCCATTTTTCGTTTCCCCCTCCCGTTGTTAATGGGGCATATCGAGGGCCAGTTTCAGGATGATGCGGCAATACGAGCTCGTTGAGCGGGTCCAGCGATACAAGCCCGATGCGAACGAAGCTCTTCTCAACAAGGCTTATGTTTATGCCATGCAGAAGCATGGCCTGCAGAAGCGCGCCAGCGGCGATCCCTATATCTCGCATCCGCTCGAAGTTGCCGCCATCCTCACCGACATGCATCTCGACGAGTCGACCATCGCGGTCGCACTTTTGCACGACACGATCGAGGACACGACGGCCACCCGCGCCGAGATCGATGAACTGTTCGGCGAGGATATCGGGCGTCTGGTCGAGGGCCTGACCAAGCTCAAGCGGCTCGACCTCGTCACCAAAAAGGCCAAGCAGGCCGAAAACCTGCGCAAGCTGCTGCTGGCCATTTCCGACGACGTGCGTGTTCTGCTGGTGAAGCTCGCCGACCGCCTGCACAACATGCGCACGCTCGACCATATGGCGGCCGACAAGCGTGCCCGCATTTCCGAAGAGACGATGGATATCTATGCGCCGCTCGCCGGTCGCATGGGCATGCAGGACATGCGTGAGGAGCTGGAGGATCTGTCCTTCCGGCATATCAATCCGGAAGCGTATGAAACGGTCACCAAGCGGCTGGCCGAACTGTCGTCACGCAACGAAGGTCTTGTGACCAAGATCGAGGACGAGCTGCGCGAGCTTCTGGTCGCGCAAGGTCTGACAGATGCTACGGTCAAGGGCCGGCAGAAGAAGCCTTATTCCGTCTTCCGCAAGATGCAGTCCAAGTCGCTGTCCTTCGAGCAGCTTTCGGATGTCTACGGTTTTCGCGTGTTCGTGTCCGAATTGCCGGATTGTTATCGCGCGCTCGGCATCGTCCATACGCGCTGGCGTGTCGTGCCCGGCCGCTTCAAGGATTATATCTCGACGCCGAAGCAGAACGATTACCGCTCGCTGCACACCACTATCGTCGGTCCGTCGCGCCAGCGTATCGAGCTGCAGATCCGCACGCGCCGCATGCATGAGATCGCTGAATTCGGTATTGCCGCGCATGCGCTCTACAAGGATGGCGTCAGCAGCGAAGGCGAGCTTCTGTCCAAGGAAAGCAACGCCTATTCCTGGCTCCGCCGCACCATCGAGCAACTGGCGGAAGGCGACAATCCGGAAGAATTTCTCGAGCACACCAAGCTCGAACTGTTTCAGGATCAGGTGTTCTGCTTCACGCCAAAAGGTAAGCTGATCGCGCTGCCGCGCGGCGCCACCCCGATCGACTTTGCCTATGCGGTGCATACCGATATCGGCGACACCACGGTCGGCGCCAAGATCAACGGTCGCATCATGCCGCTCGTTACCCGTCTGTCGAACGGGGATGAAGTCGAGGTGATCCGTTCCGGTGTGCAGGTGCCGCCGGCCGCCTGGGAAGAGATCGTGGTCACCGGCAAGGCGCGTGCCGCCATCCGCCGCGCCACCCGCATGGCTATCCGCAAGCAATATTCCGGTCTCGGCCACCGCATCCTAGAGCGCACGTTTGAACGCGCTGGAAAAACCTTCTCCAAGGATGCGCTGAAGCCCGCTTTGTTCCGTCTCGGCCACAAGGATGTCGAGGATGCGGTCGCCTCGGTTGGCCGCGGTGAGCTTTCCTCGCTCGACGTGCTGAAGGCGGTTTTCCCGGATTACAAGGACGAGCGGACGACGGTAAAACCGTCCGCCGATCAGGGCTGGTTCAACATGCAGAGCGCGCAGGGCATGATGTTCAAGCTGCCCAATGCGCCGCGCACCGCCGAACAGGCGGCAGCCGCAAGCGTGCAGGACGGAACCGGGCCGGAGCCTCTGCCGATCCGCGGCCTGTCGGGCAATCTACCGGTGCAGTTCGCGCCCGCTGGTGCGGTTCCGGGTGACCGCATCGTTGGCATCATGGAAAAGGGTAAGGGGATCACCATCTACCCGATCCAGGCCTCTGCATTGCAGCGGTTCGACGATCACCCGGAAAGCTGGATCGATGTGCGCTGGGATATCGACGAGGCCAACAAGTCGCGTTTCCTTGCCCGTGTGTTCTTCAACACGATCAACGAGCCGGGCACGCTCGCAACTGTCGCGCAGGCGGTGGCCAATCTCGATATCAACATCCGCACTCTGAAAATGGGCAGCAGCCGCGCCGCCGATTTCTCCGAGATCGAGATGGAGGTCGAGGTCTGGGACGTGCGTCAGCTCAACCAGCTGCTGACGCAGGTGAAGGATCTTGATGTTGTGTCGAGCGTAAGGCGCATTTACGACTGAGATTTCGGCAGGCGGTGCGGCCGCCTGCATCTTCTGCTCGTTTTTGCCCATTTCATGCGCAGGTTGAAACGTCTCTTTAAGTCGTTATGCGTTTTACGCATGGCTGACGCCGCGGCTTAGCGTTGGTCAAATCGATTGAAAAGCCGTATCTAATGGACATCCAAACCAAGGAACTAAAGAGATGTTCAAGCCACTTCGCCAGTTTGCCCGCGCCCTTCGCGCCCCGTCGGTACAGGAGCGTGAAATGGCATACCTCAACGAGTCCACCGATGCTATCGAGCTGGAATACCGCATGCGTCAGGTTGACCGCGGCATGTTCCGCAAGGGCCTCTGATTGATGTGATCGTGGCGGCGCGTCACCGCGCCGCTCTTGGCTTTTGTCAGCTATCGTCCTAGATGCTGGTCATGCCGTTTCGTCGCCGAAGCCCTGCCGGATGGGCTGAAAAGATCCGCAATGCCGTCTGGCCCCGCAAGGGAGTGACCAGAAATCTCCGTTATTACGGATTGCGCGCGGCACGCATCAGCGCCTCGCCCTATGCGGTTGCCGCCGGCATCGCCTCCGGCGTCATGATCGGCTGGACCCCGCTTCTCGGCTTCCACATCCCGCTCGCCATCGCGCTTGCCTATGTGCTGCGCGGCAGCCTCGTTGCCGCCGCTCTCGGCACGCTTGTCGCCAATCCCCTGACATTTCCGCTTATCTGGTCGGCCAGCTGGGAAATCGGGCATTTCATGCTCGGCCATCCCAGCGGTGCCGCAGGGCAGGTTGCCGGCAAACAGCTGGATCTGGCCGAGCTTGTTCGCACCCTTCGTTTTTCTGAGCTTTGGCAGCCGGTTCTGAAGCCGATGCTGATCGGCTGTATTCCGCCCGCACTTTTCTGTGGGGTTGTCGTTTACGTCGCGACCTATATGGGTGTGAGAGGCTTTCGCGCCCGCAGGCGCGAGCGCATGGCGGCACGATTGCACGCCATGGCCAAAGCCGGAATTTGAGGGCAGGCATTTGAGCAGGAGACCAGCAGCATGATCATCGGCATGGGCAGCGACCTCATCGACATCAGGCGCGTGGAAAAATCGATCGAGCGTTTCGGCGAGCGTTTCACCCATCGGGTGTTCACCGAGGTCGAGCGCGCGAAATCCGATGGCCGCAAGAACCGCGCCGCCTCCTATGCCAAACGTTTTGCCGCCAAGGAGGCCTGTTCCAAGGCGCTCGGCACCGGCATCGCCTATGGCGTGTTCTGGCGGGATATGGGTGTGATCAACATGCCCGGCGGCAAGCCGACGATGAAGCTCACCAATGGGGCAGGGGAGCGTCTGGCGTCCATGGTCCCGGCCGGTCACAAGCCCGTCATCCACATCACCATCACCGACGAATACCCTTACGCGCAGGCCTTCGTGATCATCGAGGCCTTGCCGACAGCCGATTGAACCCGATTTGAGCCATTGCCGCCGATTGGCGAAGGGTTTAGAGAAAGCGGCTACGCCTTATGGGCGCGCCGGAAAGCCATAAAAGAAAGACGTCCTCAGTGTCGAACACCGCCGAAGCAAAGCCGCAGAATGCTCTTTGGGAAAACATCAAGGTCATTATTCAGGCCCTGTTGCTCGCCATGGTCATCCGGACCGTCCTGTTCCAGCCTTTTACCATTCCGTCCGGCTCGATGATGCCGACGCTGCTGGTCGGCGACTATATCTTTGTCAACAAGTTCGCCTACGGTTATTCGAAATATTCGCTGCCGTTCTCGCCGGACCTGTTCGACGGTCGTATTCTCGAGTTCAACGAACCGAAGCGCGGTGACGTCATCGTCTTCCGCCTGCCGCAGCAGCCCGAGATCGACTACATCAAGCGTCTCGTCGGCCTGCCGGGTGACCGCGTCCAGGTGCTGAACGGCGTGTTGCAGATCAACGGTCAACCGGTGCCGAAGGCGCAGGACGGTACGTTCACCTCCGACTATCGCCTCGATCCGGGTTCCGACGTTCCGGTCTTCCGCGAAACCTTCGATAACGGCGTGACCTTCGACACGCTCGACCAGTCACCCGTTTCGCGCGGCGACAACACCCGCGAATTCGTGGTGCCGGAAGGCCATTACTTCTTCATGGGCGACAATCGCGACAACTCGCTCGACAGCCGTTTCGACGTCGGTTACGTGCCGGCCGAAAACCTCGTCGGCCGTGCCAGCGTGATCTTCTTCTCTCTCGGCAATGACACGTCGTTCCGCGAATTCTGGAAATGGCCGGCCAACATGCGTTGGGACCGTCTGTTCAAGGTCGTCAACTGATGAAGCCGGCAACACTTTCGGGGGATGAAAAGGCGAAGCTCGAAAGCATCGTCGGCCATGTCTTTTCCGAAAAACAGTGGCTGGACAGGGCGCTGACCCATGCCAGCACCGGCAGCGCGAAGACGGCCAATTACGAGCGTCTGGAATTTCTGGGCGATCGCGTGCTTGGTCTTTGTGTGGCCGAGCTTCTGTTCCGCACCTTCAAGACCGCCACCGAAGGCGAGCTTTCCGTGCGACTGAACCAGCTGGTCAGTGCCGACAGCTGCGCCGCCGTGGCCGACGAGCTTGATCTGCACCGTTTTGTGCGCACCGGCGCCGATGTGAAGAAACTCACCGGCAAGCGCATGATGAACGTGCGCGCCGATGTGGTGGAAAGCCTGATCGCCGCCCTTTATCTCGATGGCGGGCTGGAAGCGGCGCGTAAATTCATCGAGCGTCATTGGGGTGAGCGCGCGGCCCGCGCCGATGCCGCACGCCGTGACGCCAAGACCGAATTGCAGGAATGGGCGCATGCGAAATTTGCGCTGACCCCGTCCTACCGGATCGACGACCGCTCCGGCCCCGATCATGACCCGCGCTTCACCGTGACGGTCGAAGTGAATGGCGTTGCGCCCGAAACTGGCGTAGACCGTTCCAAACGCGCTGCCGAACAGGTGGCAGCCACAAAAATGCTCGAACGCGAAGGCGTCTGGCAGAAAACCCCTGCCGAAGGCTGAGGACCGATGACCGAACACGAAGACAACACCGCTGGCCATGAGCCGGCAGCCGAAACGCATTCCGAGGACGTGCAGGCTAGCCCGACCCATTCCGGCTTTGTCGCGCTGATCGGCGCCACCAATGCCGGCAAGTCGACGCTGCTCAATCGTCTTGTCGGCGCCAAGGTATCGATCGTCAGCCACAAGGTGCAGACGACGCGCGCCATCGTGCGCGGCATCGCCATCCACGACAACGCCCAGATCGTCTTCATGGACACGCCCGGCATTTTCAAACCGCGTCGTCGTCTCGACCGCGCCATGGTAACGTCCGCCTGGGGCGGCGCCAAGGATGCCGACCTGATCCTGCTTCTCGTCGATAGCGAGCGCGGCATTCGTGGTGATGCGGAAGCCATTCTCGAAGGCCTGAAGGATGTCCAGCAGCCAAAAATCCTCGTGCTGAACAAGATCGACCGCGTGCGCCCGGAAGATCTTTTGAAGCTCGCGGCACAGGCCAACGAAACCGTCGCTTTCGAGCAGACTTTCATGGTCTCGGCAACGACCGGTTCCGGCTGCGACGACCTTATGGATTTCCTCGCCAAGCGGCTGCCGGAAGGTCCGTGGTATTACCCGGAAGATCAGATTTCCGACCTGCCGATGCGCCAGTTGGCGGCCGAAATCACCCGCGAAAAGCTCTTCCTGCGCCTGCATCAGGAACTGCCCTACGCTTCCCACGTCGAGACGGAGAAGTGGGAAGAAAAGAAGGACGGTTCGGTTCGCATCGAACAGGTCATCTATGTGGAACGCGAGAGCCAGAAGAAGATCGCGCTCGGCAAGAACGGCGAGGCCATCAAGGCGATTTCCACCGCCTCCCGCCGGGAACTGTCGGAAATCCTCGAACAGCCGGTGCATCTCTTCCTGTTCGTGAAGGTGCGCGAGAACTGGGGCGATGACCCGGAACGGTTCCGCGAGATGGGGTTGGAATTCCCGAGAGGGTGAGAAGCGACGGACGAAGTCCGGAAAATCGATCCAGTGGATCGATTTTAGCTTCGAACGCCCGGAGCCGAAGCGACGGGCCGGTGGGTGCCGATCACAAATACACGTCATTCCTGTGCTTGTCACAGGAATCCAGCTGACGCGCGTCTGCGCGGCAAAAGAGTCTTCTCAGCCCAAGGACTTGGGCTGACTGGATCCCTGTGACGAGCACAGGGATGACGCAGGATATAGGCCTGCCACTCCACCAATATTTATTTCTTCCGGTCCATCAACGCCTTGATTTCCAGATAACGGCGGCGATTGTCCGGGTCCTGCTCGTCCGCCGAATAACACGTGGTCGAGATGCAGAATTTGGTCAGCCCGAAGGGCGCGGTCGCCTTGTCGAACTGGCAGTCGATCGTGTTGGTGAAATCGTTCGGCTTGGGATTGTCGCGTGTCGAATAGGTGAGGCGAGCACCCGGCGGGTCGAGTTCCGGGAAGGACTGGACGGTGCCGGTGGCCAGAACCGGCGTCATCAGAAAATTCTTGGCGACGTTGACGCAGGCGTTTTCCAGTTCCTTCGATTGTGCCGCCGCCGGTGTGGACACCAGCGTGACCGAAGGAACGAGCATGAGGGCGGCGGCGAGAGCGTATTTCATGAAATCTCCCTTGAGATTTTATTCGGGATTTCTGTTTCCGCTGGAACACGCAAGCAGGCCAATTGGTTCCGTCAGATGCTCAGAACTTTTGGGGTGCGGCAGGACCGCCACACCGGATGGCCGAAAACAGTTCTTTCCGGGGCACTTATCGCTTAAAATAGACTCGGCTTATCAGGAACCAAGTTACAAAAATCCATGCAGTGGCAGAGCGAAGCGATCATTCTGGGTGTGCGGCGGCACGGTGAATCGAGCGTGCTCGTCGAGGTGATGACGCGCGACCGTGGCCGCCATCTCGGCATGGTGCGCGGAGGACGTTCGCGAACCATGCAGCCGGTGTTACAACCGGGCAATCGCGTCGAGGTCGTCTGGCGGGCGCGGCTGGATGAACATCTCGGCGAGTTCAAGGTTGAGCCGGTGCGCCTGCGCGCCGCCCGCCTGATGGAAACGGCCACTGCCGTTTATGGCGTTCAGGCCATGGGTGCGCTTTTGCGTCTCTTGCCGGAACGCGATCCGCATCCGCATCTCTATGAGGCGCTCGATGTTATCCTCGAGCATATGGACGACCCGGCCGATGCCGGGGAGCTTTTTGTCCGCTTTGAACTGGCCGTGCTGAACGATCTCGGTTACGGCCTCGACCTGTCAGAATGTGCCGCTACCGGCCGGCGTGACGAACTGGTCTATGTGTCGCCGAAAAGCGGCAAGGCGGTATCTCGCGACGCCGGTGCGCCCTATGCCGACCGCATGCTGGCGCTGCCGGGTTTTCTGGGGCAGGGGGTACAGAAGTCCGCCAATCGCGAGACGATGGCAGATGCTTTTCGCCTGACCGGCTTCTTCCTGCACCGCCATGTCTATGAGCCGCGAGGGCTAACGGAAAACGCCGCCCGCGACGGTTTCGTGCAGGCGGCGTTGAAGGCAATTGCCAAAGCGCGGGACGAGGCTGAACGTCAGGCCGGCTGAGCGGCCACGCTTGGGCGATCCACCGGCTTTTCGCGGATCGGCCAATGCACGACGGCGGCAGCGAGGCCCATCACCACGCCCAGCCACCAGACGATGTCGTAGGAGCCAAAGCGGTCGTAGAGCGCTCCGCCCATCCACACGCCGAGGAACGAGCCGACCTGGTGCGACAGGAAAACGATGCCGCCCAGCATGCCGAGATGGCGGGTGCCGAACATGATGGCGACGAGGCCGTTGGTCGGCGGCACGGTGGAGAGCCACAGAAGCCCCATGACGATCGCGAAGATGATGACCGAGGTCGGTGATTGCGGCAGGAGCAGAAACGCCGTCACGGCAATCGAGCGGCCGATATAGATGTAGGCGAGGAAATACGGCTTCGAATATCGCTGGCCGATGACGCCGGCGGCGAGCGAGCCGATGACGTTGAAGAAGCCGATCAGCGCCATGGCGATGACCGCATATCTCGCATCGATGCCGATATCGCCGAGATAGGCCGGAAAATGCGCCGTGATGAAGGCCACCTGAAAACCGCAGACGAAAAAGCCGGAGGTGAGAAGCAGATAGCTCCTGTGGCCAAAGGCTTCGCGTAGCGCCTCGCCGGCGCTCTGCTGGAACTGCGTCTGTGACTGGGTGCCGGAGGACGAGTTGCCGCGCAGCGGATAGGCGAGCAGCGGTACCAGTAGCATCATGGCGGCCATGATGACGAGACTGTCCGACCAGCCATAATTGGTGATCAGCGCCTGGCTGAGTGGCGCAAACAGGAACATACCGGCGGACCCTGCCGCTGTGCCGATGCCGAAGGCCATGGAGCGCTGCTGCGGCGTGACGTTGCGGGCAAAGGCGGACAGGATTGTGCCGAACGAACCGGCGCCGACACCAAGCCCGACCAGCACGCCGCCACCGACATGCAGCCAGAGTGGGGAAGCGGCATGCGACATCATCAAAAGACCTGCGGCATACAGCAGGCCGGAGAGGATCAGCACGCGGCCGGTGCCGTATTTATCGGCGGCCGCGCCGAAGAACGGCTGGCTGAGACCCCAGGCGAGGTTCTGCAGCGCCATGGCAAGGCCGAAGGTCGTGCGGTCCCAGCCGGTATCGGTCAGCATGGGAAGCTGGAAGAAGCCCATGGCCGAGCGCGGGCCAAAGGTCAGCACGGCAATCAGCGAGCCGGCCAGGATGATGAGATAGGGCAGGTGCGGGCGGGCGACGGGCGCCATGAAAAATCCTCCGGATGAGGAGGTGACCATAAACCCGCGCGAAATTTTGCAAAAGCAAGTTTTGCTGACGCAACGCATCACCGTGATTGATGATGCGTTGTCCTTTGCGGGAACCTTACTGGAAGAGTTGCAGCAGCGCGCTCGGTGTTGAGTTGGCGATCGACAGCGCCTGGGTCGTCAACTGCTCGCGTGCCTGCAAGGCTTTCAACCGTGTGGCTTCTTCGTCCATATCGGCATCGATCAGCCCGCTGACGCCCTTGGTCGTCCAGTCACGAAGAGCACCGACGAATTCCGTCTGCATGTCCACGCGCATCTTGAGGGCGCCGTAATCGGCACCGGCATTGGTCAATTGCAGCAACATCTTGTCGACGACGGAGATCATGTCGTCGAGGTCATCCGTTGTCGTTGCGTCGGAAAGCTCGATCTCGACGGCCGTGGCTGAGTTGCTGTCGTTGACATGCAGAACCCAGTTGCTGGTGGCGGCAGCTTCCTGCGCATAATAGGTGCTGGTCAGGATGCCGGCCCCGCCGCCGGTGGCGGTGCTTCTGTCATCGATCAGACCCAGCACGTTGCCGGTAGCGGCGCCGCCATAGATATCGAAATCGATCGTCTGCATGGAAACGATGCGATCGGTGTCGCGCGTGAACGAACCCACCACTGCCACGCTGGAATCGGTGGTGTCGCCGATGTTCAGCCAGTTGACGTCATTGAAGGTGGATGACTTGGCGATCGCCTGCAACTGATCCTTCAGCTGGGTGATCTCCTTGTTGACCTTGTCCTTGTCGACACCCGGCTCGCTGGCGGCGACGAGCTTGGCCTTGATCTCGTCCACCACATCGATGGACGCGCTCAAACCGGTATAGGCAACGTCGATGGTCGCGGCGCCAAGGTTCAAGGCGTCCTGAACGGCAGACAAGGCCTTGTCGTCGGATTTCATCGTCCGCGCGATCGACCAGTAGGCGGCATCGTCCGAGGCGTGGCCGACGCGGTAACCTGTGGTGACACGGGATTGCGTCTGATTCAGATCCTGGCTGATCGTACGCAAGGTGCCAAGGGCCGACATGGCCGCTGAATTGGTGATTATACTGTACATACTACGCTCTACACGGAACTGATAATCACGCCGGCGGGTTCATCTGCCGACCGAACATGGTTACCGGCAGAAACGCATCCGACGATCCGATTTATAGAGCGCTAACCTTAACGTGCGCTTAAGTGCGTAAGTAAACCTTATGGTTAATGCAGATGAATGCATGGTAACCATATGTAAATTTCGATTATTGCTTGTGGTTAATGCTTCGTTGCTTAGGGCGTGCCGGGAGGGGTGACTTCGGCCTGCTTCTTGCCGAGCCGGCTTTCGCGCCAGAGCGTGAAGCCGCCGGCACCGATGACGATCATGCTGCCGGCAATCATGTTCAGCGTCATGACTTCATTGAAGATGAAAACGCCTATCAGGCACACGAGCACCGTCTGGACATAGAAGATCGGCTGCACAGCCACTGCGTCGAGCATGGAATAGGCGCGGATCAGCAGGTAATGGCCGCTCATGCCGGTAATGCAGAGGATGATCATCCAGAACCAGTCACCGAGCGTGATGTTGGTCCAGTAGAACGGGCCGATGAAGGTGATCGCCACGGCACCGGCAACACCGGTGTAGAAGAAAGCGGTCTCGGATGTGTCCGACCGGCTGCCAAGCCGCGTCAGCACCGAGTAGAGTGCGAACATGGTGGTGCTGATCATCGGGACGACGATCTTCAGATCGAAATTCGCGTGCAGCGGATTGATGATGAGAAGAATGCCGATGAAACCGACACCGATGGCCGACCAGCGTCGCCAGCCGACCTTTTCGCCGAGGATCGGCACGGACAGGCAGGCGACAACAAGCGGGGCGGCGGCAAAAATCGTGTGGCTCTGCGCGAGGCCAACCCGCGAGAAGGCAAAAACCGAGATGACGATCTGCGAGACGAGAAGCACGCCACGGGTGATCTGCAGGAGAGGGCGGTTCGCGACCGTCGTCTGTTTCAGGCCGCCGGTGGCGCGGCTTGCCAGAAAGAGGGCAAAACCGGCAAAGGCCCAGTAGCGGATCATGGTGATGAAGATCGGCGGATAGGCCGTGCCAAGATGTTTCGAAATGCCGTCCTGAACAGCAAAGATGCTGACCGCCAGAAGGGCGAAAAGCAGGCCGGTGGAACGAGGTGTCATGAAACGAAAATCTCTGGCTTGGGACGTTTTTTGTCCGGCATGCGGGCAGGGCGAAGATCAGTCCCTCCCGCGCCAGCCGGTTGATCAAGCCGCCTGGCAGCTGCTGTTCTTGAGGAATGGCAGCAACAGGTCAAGGGCGCCGCACCGAGAACGGTACGGCTTTGCGCAGAAATTGTGACATTGCGCGGTTTTGCCGCTTCGGGCAGGCGTCAGGCGCGGCGCTTGATCGCCCAGCCTTCCTCGCGGGTCTCGAGGATTTTGACCGTATCGCCGAGGTTGACCTTGCCGGTGCTGCGCGGCACGGCATTCCAGCCGAACAGCGGGCCGGGCACACGGCGGTCGCCGGACATGCGGATGCGGCCCATGGCCGACATCGGGCTTGGGACATCGCGCGAACCGGTCTGCTGATCCTGCGTGGTCATGATGCAGCGGGCGCAGGGTTTGACGAGATCGAAACGGATGCCGCCGATTTCGATTGCGGCCCAGTTGTCCTCTGCCCATGGCTCGTCATGATCTATGACGATGTTGGGGCGAAAACGCTCCATGCCGACCGGTTGCTCGCCATTGTCCGCCATGTTGGCGTTGAGGGCGGCAAGCGACCCGGTGGTGGTGACGAGAACCTGGTAACCGTCGGCAAAGGTGACGGGTGAATTGTCGCCTGCCCATTCGGCAGTGGCGGTGCGGCTGGCGCGATCATCAAAGAAGACGAGGCGTACGTCGCGCTCCAGCCACTCGGAAAGCGTGGCATTGACGGTATCCGCGGCCAGTTGCGCCGAAACATTCGATTTCCACACGACGACATCAAGGCGGCGATCTGTGGTGTCGAACACGATATCGAGCTCGCCCTTGCCTTCCATGGCGAGCCGTGTCGTTCCGGAAGCGTCGACAGGAGCCGCCTTCACCTGTGCCAGTGCCTGCAACTCGCGCTGCGTAAAAAAATGTCCATCGGGGCCGGTCAGCATCATCACGCGGTCGCCGGGAATGCCGGTAGCGGTGATCTCGGCTTGCGTCAGCGCGATGCCCCGGCCGCTTTTCAGGGGGTAATGGTGGAGTTCGGTGATACGCATGTCTTACCCCTCGATTTCATCCATGAACATGTCGCGGATCTTGATCAGCCGTTCATGACGTTCTGCTGCCAGTTCGCGTCCCGCAGCGGTCTGAAAACCATCGGCGAGCTTGAACAGTTTTATCTCGAAATGATCGATTGCATAGAGCTTGTCGTCGAGCGCGCGCTCGCGCGCCAGCGGATCGACCGGATCATAAAGCCCGGATGCCATGCGGCCGGCGATATAGAAACAGCGGGCAGCCCCCACCATGCCGATCGCGTCCAGCCGGTCGGCATCCTGCAGGATCTTTGCTTCCAGTGTCTCCGGAGAGAGATTTGCGGAAAAGCTGTGGGTGGTGACGGCATGAGCGACGGCTTCGATCTCATCACCACTCCAGCCGAGTTCGGCCAGAATTCTTGACGCCTTTTCCGCCGCAAGCCGTGAAGCCTGTGCCCTGAGTGGCGAGTTCTTTTCCACCGCCACGCAATCATGCAGCAGCACGGCTGCGGCCAGAACGCGGCCATTGCCGCCTTCCTTGGCTTGGATGCGCATGGCGTTTTTGAACACGCGCAGGATATGGGCGATATCGTGCGAACCATCGTCGCCTTCGGTCGCATGCGGGATCAGCTGGGCGACAAGCGCCTCATGCGGCGCAAAGGCAGCCGCCAGAGAGAGGGTCACGTAACGGTTCCTTCCGGTGCGCCGACAGAATCGGCGGGTCGTTTGTTGCCGTCCTTCTTCACCAGAATGCGCTGGTAGAAAAGCCCGATGCCGATCAGCACGGCACCAAGCCCCATGAAGGAGAGTGCGCGCAAAATGCCTTCAAGGTTCGACATGTCGATCAGGAACACTTTCAGCACCGCAATGAGAACCAGTGCCGCCGAGGCAAGCCGCAGCGAACGCTGGTTGAAACGCGAACCGAGAATGAGAAGAACGATGCCGATCAACAGCCAGACCTCCGAATAGGTATAGGTCTCGCTGGCCATGAAGCCTTTCCAGTCGGCGATGTTTTCGCCCTGCCAGAAACGACGAACCGACAGCGTGGCCCAGGCAAAACCGAGCACACCGCCGGAGATGGCCAGCATCAGCACGTAAGGCATCGGCCGGCGTTCACGGGCAAGATATGCGACGAGAGCGTAGGCCAGGGCCGGCATCAGGTAACCCAGAAGCAGAAGGTTGAAGAACGGCCAGGGGCCGGTGCCTTCGCCTGTTATATAGGGATTGAGGCCGATGAGGTGCAGTGACAGAACATTGGCAGTGGCAAGCACGCCCGCGATCATGGAGCCATAGCGGAAGACCGAGCTTGGCGATTTCAGGTCCAGCATCATCAGGATGCCGGAGAATCCGACGGTGATCAGCGTATAGATCGACTGTTCGCCAAGCGTCGGCACGGTGGTTTCCAGCGTGCCGCCATTCATGGCGTGGCGCACGAGAACGGAGATGGTGATCAGCGCCGACAGTGAGGCGAGCGCCTGCATGATGTTGCGGATGCGGATATCGTCCGAGTTGCGCAGCATCCATGCGGAAGCGATGGCAAGCAGGGTGGGGATGCCGTAACCCGGCAGCAGCGCGTTGAAGAACGGCGTGGTGCCGAGGCTGTTGGCGCCAATCACGGTCGGTTCCCAGGCGATACGGCCAAAAACGATCATTGTGGCGGCCGCCATCATCCACGGTAGAGATGGCCATGTGCGGATCCGCATGCCAAGCACATAAAGGAAGCCGAGGACAGACAGCGCAATCGTGGTGGTGATACCGTTTGTCAGTGTGTGCAGCGCCAGCGTGAAACCAGCAAATGAACCGGTGACCAGAAGATTGGCCGGCCAGTCGATCCTGCCTTCTTCCGTTTTCTCTGTGCGGCGGAACAGCCAGTCGGCACCGGCGAGCAGGGCAAGACCAAGTACGATGCCGTAAAGGCCGTGCGTCCAGTCGCGGGTGAGATTGCCGAAATTGAAGAAGCTGATCGTGGCAATGGTCACCGGTACAGCCGGCATCAGGAACGCCCAGATTTTGGAGAAGTCAGGCTCGCTCAGGCGGAAACGGGCAAGGAAACCAAAGCCGCAAGCCGGGAAGACCGCGCCGAGCAGCAGATAGACCCACACATGCGGTTCCACTGGTGCGGTTGTCGTGGTGATTGGCTGGCCGTCCAGCAGGGTGGCAACGGTATCAAGCGCATTGGCGACGATGACGGTCATGCCAAGCACTGCCCCGACCGCCGCCAGAATGGCGGGCCAGACGGCATAGGCGCGCAAGGCACCGAATGCGGCGAGTGCTGCGAGAAGCACCGATGCACAGGCCAGAAGATCGAATGCGCCCATCGGCTCGGAACCGAGCATGGCGAGCGCAAAGAACATCGTGACCAGCGAGACCGACAGCGTGGTCTGCAGGGGCATGCGACCGAGAACGACGGATATGCCGGCTTTTTCCGGGCCGATCAGGCCGGCGTAGCGACCGGGCCAATAGAAGCAGGTTCCGGCCAGCATGACGAGCAATGTCAGGCTCGGCTGGATCATGCTGGCATCCCGCGCGGAGCCGGCAAGATAAGCCACCGACCAGAGCCCCAGGCCGATATTGGCAAGCGTCGGCACGACCGTCCATTGGCGGAAACGCGAGGCGGCGTTGACGGCAAGCCAGACCAGCGCGAGGAAGCCGAACAGCGCATTGGTGCTGGGATTTTCCGTGGAGACGAGTGCCGGCGTGACAAGTGAGGCGAGCAGGCCAAGGCCTGCCAGCGCCTGACCATGCAGCAGTGACAGCGCGATCGTGGCGAATGAAACGAGTGCCAGGGCCAGGAAGGCGGGCGTCGGGCCGATGAAGCCATAAACGGCGTAGGAAGCCCAGACAGCCCCCATCAGCGTCACCGCACCGGCAGCCGTCAGCGCGCCGGGGATCATCGCATTGCCGAAACGGTCGGAAAGGTCGGGCATGGCACGACGGCGGATAAACTCGCCGCCAGCCATGAGCACGAGACCGAACAGTGCCGCAAGGCTGAGGCGTGCCGCCGGGCCGAGCAGGCCGGCCTCGATTGTGTATTTGACGAGGAAGAGGCCGCCGAAGGCGAGCGCCACACCACCAACCCAGACGGCCCAGCGGGCGCCAAGCCAGCTTTCGAAACTTTCGCGCTCTTGCTGCTGGGGCGCTGTTGGCCCGACAGGGTGTACATCGGCCGTTTCAGGTGCTGGTGCAACGGGTTCCTGCGCGACAGGCGCGTCCGGCGCGGCGCCCATGGCGACGACCGGCGGCGTCTCAGGCGTTTCGCGTGGCGCCGTTGCTTGTTCGTCTATGCGTGCCTGTGTTTCAGCGGTCGATGCGATTTGCGCTGTCTCGGCCGCGGGTGCCGGCGGCGTCATGCCGGTGATGCGTGCCTGCAGCGCCTTGATTTCCTTTTCCAGCCGGTCGACCCGCTTGGCCATGTTCCGTTGCAGGGCAAGGCCGATAATGATCAGGACGAAAATCAGGAAAGGAAACATGGGCAGCACGATACGGTTACCTCGATGCGTTCATTCGGGTCGCGCCTCGTCTCAAACAAGCGCCGCGACCTTTTAAACGCATATGTTGCGGGATGAGCAAGCCGGGCGATGCCGGATTGTGAAGGAATTGCGAATTATCAACCGTGCAGGAATGCGCCTGCAAGCTGTCTATAAAACGGCAAAGGGCGGGTTCCCTCGTAGAACCCGCCCTTTGCTTCTTTCCTAGACTGCACGCACCCGAGGGCTTGTCCGGCGGGTCAGACCGCCGAAGGTCCGCTCTCGCCATCCGGCGCGTGTTTGTCAGTCTGAGAAGAAAGATCGATGGTTTTCTGCTCGTCGAATGTCATCTTCACCTTTTTGGAAAGGTCGCGGCCGACATTGAACCATTCACCGCTTTTTGCCCAATAGCGCACAGTCACGGTGGCCGAACCATCGCTGAAATCGGACACGAACGTGGTCGGCGCCGGGGATTGCAGCACACGGCTGTCGGCAGTGACGAGCTCGTGAAGCAGCTTTTCGGCACGTGCGATATCGATATGTTCGCTGGTCGAAATCTTGATGTCATTGCGACGTTTATCGAGCCGGCTGTAATTGGTGATCGGCACGTTCCACAGTGTCGAGTTCGGCGCCAGGCGATAGACACCTTCGGCGGTGCGAAGTTCGGTGGCAAAAAGGCCGACATCGATAACGGTGCCGCTGACGCTGCCTGTCTCGATCGACTCCCCCACACGGAAGGGCCGCAAGACCAGAAGCATGATGCCGGCTGCGATGTTCTGCAGCGTGCCTTGAAGCGCGAGACCAACGGCAAGACCGATCGCGCCGAGAGCAGCGAGGACCGATGCCGTCTGTACGCCGAACTGGCCGAGCACCATGACGACAACGATGACCAGGATGGCGTAACGAATGATATTGGAAAAGAACTGCGCGAGCGTGGCGTCGATGCCGTGAATGCGGCCCAGGCCATTGCGTGCCCAGCGGCTGAGCAGACCAGCTGCCAGCCAGCCGATGACAAGCAGAATGATGGCGCCTACGATGGAGAAGGAATATTGCACGGCCAGCGCGCTTAACTGAGCGAGTGCCGCCCGTGTTGCGACGACGAATTCCGATGCCTGATCCATACCGGCGATATGCTCCTTGTGATTGCTGACAGGCAATGCGCGACCATGTCGCAGCACTGCGTTGGGGAGCTTAATTGGAGCAAAACTGACAGACGTCAACCGTTCTGTCGATTTTTAGTAATACTACATAAAACCATAGGAATACTCGGTTTTATTCTGTTTCTGCTATGTTCCCGGCAGATTGAGCGGCAACATGAAAGACACTGTCCCATCCGTGTCGGCGCCGCGGCCGATGCCCTTGACGGCTGCGACAAGCCGTCCGTCGCGCTTCAGAAGCCGGTCGCCGATTTCCACCAGACGGGTGTTCGGCGTGGCATGCGGCGCAACGGTTCGCAGCCGTGTCGCAAGCTCGAATTCGTCCTCTTCCGGAGAGATGGCAAGAGCCGCAATCAGTGCCGCGGCGGGGGAACGCGACACGCCCATCCAGCAATGCACGACCAGTGGAAACTCCCGGTTCCAATCGGCCATGAAGGCGATCAGCCGCTCCACATGCGCCTCGTTCGGGGCAATCAGGTTACCAGTGCCGGCAAAGGCGATGTCATTCATCGCCAGTTTCAGGTGACGGTCGGCGGCAATCACGGCGGGTCGGTGAAAATCCTGCTTTTCGGCAATCAGGCTCACCATTTCGCGCGCCTTGTGGCGCACCGACAGCTCGGCGATTTTGGTGAGCGGACAGACGATGATGGCGGTCATCGCGCGCCGGTCCCGCGAGACGCTTCAAGTTCGGCAAAACGTGCCTGAAAACGTGTCTGTGCATCGGTGGCCGGAAGCGGTTCCAGGGCAAGCATGTCGCGTGTGATGTCGCTCGGAACGCCGAAGAATTTGCGCGCTTCGGGCAGCGAAAAGCCGGCAAGTTCCGTCGCTTCGAAAAAGGCGGCAACCGAATCGGCACGCTTGATTCGCGTCTTGAGGTCACGTGTCGGGTGAGCGGGCAGTCCGAAACGCAAATGGATGGCCGCTTCGAGCCGCGCCTCGACCGTCTTGTAGCCGCCGCCGACCACCGCCTTGAATGGCGAGATCATGTCGCCGATCACATATTCGGGGGCATCGTGTAGCAATGCCATCAACTGTTCCTGAGGCGCCGCTGCGGGCTGGGCGAGCGAAAAGACCTGCTCGACGATCAGCGAATGCTGTGCCACCGAATAGGCGTGGTCACCACGTGTCTGGCCGTTCCAGCGGGCAACGCGGGCAAGGCCGTGGGCGATGTCGGATATTTCCACATCCATCGGCGAGGGATCGAGCAGATCCAGCCGGCGTCCGGACAGCATGCGTTGCCATGCGCGCGCCGACTTGGTGGTCGTGCTTCCTGCGCTCACGTCTCGGCCTCTTCGGCGCCGGTCGGGAACGACAGACCGGTCCATTCAGGCAGGGTCAGAGACACCGCAATATCGGCGGCTGTCAGAGGGACGCCGCTCGCCAGCGCATCCCCGACACGATCGATCCGAACGATCGCAAGGCCCTGGCCACCTGAAGTCGAACCGAGCATGCCGACCGGTTTCGCCCCTGCCAGAATGTCCGTCCCGGCTGCCGGCAGGTCCTGCTCAGCTGACACGATCACCACGCGACGGCGGGCCGTGCCGCGATGCTGCATGCGCGACACCACTTCCTGACCGACATAACACCCCTTGCGGAAGGAAAGTCCGTCGTCCTTGTCCAGCAGCACGTCATGTGGAAACGCATCCTGCAGCGGAAAATCGCGCCCCGACACGGCAAGACCGGCAGAAATGCGCAAGGCCTGGTAAGCAGCCTCGTTACCATCCGCCTGTTTGCCATCCGTTTGTTGGCCGGGCGCTCGCTGGAGGGAAATGCCGGCTTTGGCGAAGGCAGAATCGATGATGCCGCCTTCCAACGTCTCGCCGCCCCATGCAACCGTCACGCCAACTGTATCGATCATGGCGATGTCGACCATGGCGCGCAGCTTGTACATGGTCAGCCGGCGCGCAAAAGCTTCGCGCTGCGCATGGTCTATTTCGATGGCGAAGCCACCCTCGATACGCCAGATGACGAAATCGAACAGGATCTTGCCCTGCGGCGTCAAAAGCGCGCCGGGGCGTGCCTCGACTTCCGGCAAGCCGGCAACATCCGTCGTGATCAGATTGTGGAGGAAATCCTCTGCATCCTTGCCAGTAATGGACAGGAGGGCACGATCGGAAAGGAAAGCAGACGGCATGATTTTCACCCGCACGAATCGGAAACGGAATGGTCGCGCGCAAACGAATGCGCAGCGAAGACTATCCTAGAGTTAAGGTTTGGTCGTCTCGGCGGCAAGCGGTCACCTGACCGGAAAAGTTCGACAGAACGCTGCTCAGTCGCCGCTGACGATGAACTTCCACTTGCCGTCGGGCGAAATACCGATGCGGTAGAAATTGTAGCCGCCCGCTTCGTCCATGGCGGCGAGGTCACCGGCGGTGACGATGCGCAGCAGGTCCACCTTTTCCGGTGGCGTCAGTTCGTTGAGCGGCTTGCCGACGAAATAAGGCCAGACATAAACTTCATCCGGCGTGCCGGCCTCGATGCGGGCAACGCCCGTCTGCATCAGGTCGAGCATGATGGCAAGGATTTCCAGACCTTCGGTATCGCCGGAAAAGCTTTTCAACGTTTCGATCGGATCTTCGTTCTGGTCGGGACCGTCGGTCTTCTGCGCACCGGGATCCATGATCGGGCGCATGCGCTCGACATCACCGGAAGCGGCGGCCTCGACGATCGCCTCGCGCAGCTTGCGCACCGGTTCCGGCAACTTGCTGAAATCATGAATGATTTCTGCCTTGATCGCCTGTTCAGTTTCTTCTTCGGCCGCAGGTGCTGCTGCGTCCGGCTTCGGCGCTTCCGGCGCGGTGGTGGCCGGTGGGGTTGCCTGGCTATGCTGGTTTTCCGTGCCCTTGTGGTCGTCGGGCGCCGTTTCCGTCGGCTGAATACCCTGGTGTCCGACAGGCGCAATCTGCGTCACGCCGGAAAGGGCGAAAGCGGCAGGCGCCTGCGTCAGCGCGGTCGCGCCGAACAGCGCGGCGGCAAGCAGAGTGCGGGAAAAACGGCTATTGGGCATGGCGATAATGGCGTTCCTGTTGGAAAGCCCCGATCCTACACGATAATTGTTGGTCGCGCTTACTGAATGATGCGCTGCGGAGAAAATTCGCCTGCCAGCATGCGTTCGCGCAGCGACTGCAGCATGGCTTCCGCACCGGCTTCGCCGTGCATGCGGATCGTTTCGCGCATGGCCAGAGCTATGGCGGCATCAGCGATGATTTCCGGTTCGATACCATCGGCACGGCCATCGGCCCATGCCTCGTTCTGGTACTCGAGCGCCACCTGCATCTTTTCGTGCACAATCATCTCATCGATGTCGTTACGGGCTGTCTGCATAATCATCCTCTTTCCGGCACCAGGTTGTTACCGGTGCGTTAACAAGATTACCAGCCTTTTATCAAAACGACACGGCCTGCGAGCGAAAGAGGTAAATAAACACTTAATTTCCGTAGCGGGCGGCGATTTCCGCAGCCAGTGTTGCACCTTCGGCACGGTATGCCTCTTCCGCGGAGCGGGCAGTCGGTGTGCAGCTGGTGTGTACCGATGCAAACGAACGGTAACCGCGGTTGAAGGCGGCGGTCAGTTTCTCGCGACGTTTTGGCTCATTTGCCGTTTCTGAATCAATCAGTTTCTGCATGGACGTGCGCCAGTTCGACTGGCGTTCTCCACACAGCGTGCGCAGGTAATGCACCGATCCGAGAATTTCCGAAAGCCGTGCCAGCCGGTCGTCATAAGGCGCCGGTTTCTCTGCAGGTGTCGTCTGTGCTGCCGGCGGTGGTGGCGTTGCGGCCTTCTTCTGCGCCAACGCCGGCGTGCTCACCAGCGGTAGGCTGGTGGCGAGAAAACAGGCGGTAACAAGGCGTTTGCGAAGCGTCATCGATGATCCGGTGCAGGAAATCGCAAGCGAATCTGCTGCGATCATTGGCCAGCCTTTTAGCCTTTTGCAGGCCGCGCCGCCAGCCGTTCGGCACATTCAAGCACGCTTGGCGGCACCGGCAGCGCACGGATTTCATCCACCGTGTACCAGCCCGGATCGGCCGCGTCATCGGCGGCAACAGCCTCGATCTCCTCGTCGGCCTGAACCAGAAAGACGGATAGAAAGAAGTGGTTGAGCACATTGCCGGTTTCTGATTCGGCCTTCAGATCGTAGGTCGCAAAGAGTTCCGGTTCGCGGACAGAAATGCCGGTTTCCTCGAAAAATTCCCGCACGGCGGTTTCGGCCGGTGTTTCTCCCGGCTCGCCACGCCCGCCCGGAAAGGCGAACAGATCGGCGGATGGTGGATTGATTCGCCTGATCAGCAGGAAACGGCCATCACGTTCGAGAATGGCGGAGGATGCGGGGCGGGGATGCATTTCAAGCAGCCGGTGCGAGTGGGACGATCGTCAGATCATAACCGATCGCGCGAATGACTTTCAAAATGGTGGCGAATTCCGGATTTCCCCCCTCACTCAATGCCCGATAAAGATTCTCGCGCGACAGGCCGGTCTCTTTCGCCACTTGTGTCATGCCGCGCGCGCGCGCCACATCGCCGATTGCTGCGGCAATCAGAGTGGGGTCGCCGTCGTCGAAAACCGCTTCCAGATAAAGTGCGATCCGATCATCGCTGTCGAGATGGTCGGCAATATCCCATTTTTTCGTGTCAACAGACATGCTCATTCCTCCAGAGTTGCAGCCAGGCTTTTGGCTGCAGCGATATCCACCTTCTGGGTCGATTTATCGCCCCCGCAAAGAAGGATGACGAGAACCTGTCCCCTTAGAACGAAATAGATGCGATAGCCGGGACCGTAATCGATCCGCAGCTCGCTGATTCCGCGGCCAACGGGCTTTACATCTCCTGCATTGCCAAGTGACAAACGGCGGATACGCATATTGATACGGGCCTTTGCCCGCTCATCACGAAGTCGGGAAAACCAATTCGCATAGATTGCCGTTTCCCGAATTTCGATCATATGAAATTGTAGCGTATGCGCTACAAATCGACAAGGTGATGCTTTTGATCAAGACCTACACCCTCTACGTTCTCGCCGCCGTTTTCGAGATTGCCGGTTGTTTCGCCGTTTGGGGCTGGTTGCGACTGGAAAAGCCGCTCTGGTGGCTGGCGCCGGGTGTTGTTAGTCTCGTCCTGTTCGCATGGTTGCTGGCGCTGGTGGAAAGCGAAGCGGCGGGGCGCACCTATGCGGCTTATGGCGGCATCTATATCCTTGCTTCCATCCTGTGGCTGCTCGCGGTCGAAGGCCGCATGCCGGATCGTTGGGATCTGGCCGGCACGGCGCTTTGCCTGATCGGCTCGGCCGTCATCATTTTTGGGCCGCGCAGCGCCTGAGCCTCCCGTTGACCATCGCGCGCACCGGTGCGAAGACAGAAACATGTGCGGACGATACGCCCTGACGACAACACCCGATGACGTTTTGAATTTCGTCAGCGTTGCGCTGGTGGAGGATTTTCCGCCACGCTTCAATATTGCGCCGACGCAACCCATTCTTGTGGTCATGCAGGCGGAACGGCCCGATCCCGGCAGCAATCTGCCGGACCGCAGGGCTTTTCTCGCCCGCTGGGGTTTCATTCCCGGCTGGGCAAAGGATCCGAAGGATCTCAGCCTGATGATCAACGCCCGCGCAGAAACGGCGATCGGCAAGGCATCGTTTCGCGCTGCCATGCGCCATCGCCGCATCCTCGTGCCCGCATCTGGTTTTTACGAATGGCGGCGGCCGGAAAAATCGGGTGAAGAAAAGTCACAACCTTACTGGATACGCCCGAAGAAGGGCGGCCTCATCGCCTTTGCCGGGCTAATGGAAACCTATGCCTCGGCCGACGGATCGGAGATCGATACCGCCGCCATTCTCACGACTGCCGCCAACCCTTCGCTGAAACGCATTCATGACCGCATGCCGGTGGTGATTTCCCAAGAGGATTTTACCCGCTGGCTGGACTGCCGCACGCAGGAGCCACGTGAGGTCAAGGATCTGATGACGGCGGTGGATGACGATTTTTTCGAGGCGATCCCGGTATCGGACCGTGTCAACAAGGTCACAAACATGGGAGCGGAGCTTCAGCTGCCGGTCGATGACGTGGCGCCGCTGCCGGTGATCAAACCAAAGCCGAAGCCTGACGATAGCCAGCTTTCTCTTTTCTGATTCTCGTGTACTGATCCTTCTCCCGCCTTATGTCAGACTGGACTTCCCCTCAATGGATCTTCTTCCCGCCGCTGTGTCCGGCTTTGCGCTCGGTGGCTCGCTGATCGTTGCGATCGGCGCGCAGAACGCCTTCATCCTGCGCCAGGGGCTGATCCGCAGTCACGTGTTTATCCTCTGCCTGATCTGTGCTGCCTCGGACGCATTGCTGATTGCCGCTGGTGTTGCCGGTCTCGGCACACTCGTCTCGCGATCGCCGACGCTGATCGCGGTTGTCACCATTGGCGGTTTTCTGTTTCTGGCAACCTATTCCTTCATGGCGTTCAAGCGCGCCCTGGCGCCATCGGCCATGGCTGCGGGCGCGCCGCAGGGCATGCCGTTGAAGGCGGCGATCATGGCTTGCCTCGCCTTCACCTTTCTCAATCCGCATGTCTATCTGGATACGGTGGTGCTGCTCGGCAGTTTGTCGGCCGCCCATGAAGGAACGGCACGACTGGCCTACGGCATCGGTGCCGTGGTCGCGTCATTCACCTGGTTTTTCGCGCTGGGATATGGGGCACGTTTTCTGGCGCCGCTCTTTGCCAGGCCATCGGCCTGGCGCGTGCTGGACGTGCTGATCGGCCTCATCATGGCGTTGCTCGCCATCGGCCTGCTGTTTAACTTTGTTGCCGGCGATTAAACCGGTCTGAACTCAGGACTTCTTGGCAGGCTTGCGCTTCAGCATCATGGTTGCGGCAATCACGGCCTTGATGCCGAGCGGGCGCAACGGTGCGTGCAGGTCGTTCTGGTTCTTTTCGGCCGGAGCCTTCTGGTTGTTCATTTTTGTTTCCTCTGGAGCGATCTTGTTATCGATCGCCGCTTTCACCATAAATCCGGGCGGAAATACGGTAATGTCATAGCGATCCGGAGGAATATTCATACAGGTGTCATCTTGCCGCAGACTGGATGTGCAGTGCAGCGCGAATCGTCGCTCTGTGATGAATGTCAGGAAATCACGGCGAAGCGTGATCATCCTCGATGGTGAGCGTGCCGTAACGACGGTGCCAGGCGCGGGCGCTGAACGGCAGTATGCAGAGATAAGCGATCACCGTCACGGAGAGCACTTCCCACGTAAAGCTCATCAGCAGCGCCACATAGATGACGACGCCAAGAATGACCGGCAACATCAGGTTTCGGCGGATGCGGGTTTCCGACTTGCCGGACCAGATCGGCAGGCGGCTGACGAGAAGATATCCCATCAAGACCGTATAGGCGCTGGCGGCATAAGCTACCCAACCCTCCAGAGGCACACCCAGAAAGCCGAGATAGACGGGCAGAAGCACCAGCATGGCACCCATCGGTGCCGGCACGCCGACAAAGAACTCAGACTGCCACGGCGCTTTTACCTGTCGCTCTTCCATCACGTTGAAACGCGCGAGGCGCAGGCCGGCGGCGATCGCATAGATCAGCGCCGCGATCCAGCCGAGAGACCGGGCGCCATCGAGCACATAGGCATAAAGCACGAGGGCAGGGGCAACGCCGAAATTGATGATGTCGGCAAGACTGTCCATTTGCACGCCGAATCGCGACGTCGCCTTCAGGAGACGGGCGATGCGCCCGTCGATGCCATCGAGAAAGGCTGCAAGAAGAACCATGCCCACGGCCAGTTCGAACCGGCCCTCGAAGGCCAGCCGAATGCCGGTCAGACCGGCGCAGATGGCAAGTACGGTAATGACATTGGGGATCATCAGCCTGAGCGGAATTTCGCGCAGACGGGGCCCGCGGCCGCTATCGTCCTGACGAACGGTCGATGCGCTCTCGCGCTTGTCTTCCTGTTCGTTGGTGTGCGGCTCGACGGGTTGTTCCATTGTCATTCTCCGTAGGGGCTCCGTTATTCAGGGCTTTGTCTGCGTCAGTTGCGGCGGCTGACGACCGGACCCTTGGCCGAGCCGAATTCGGCCAGAACCGTTTCACCGCCGATGGCACGCTGGCCGATCGAGACACGGGCTTCACCGCCGGCCGGCACATAAACGTCGAGACGCGAACCAAAACGGATCAGGCCGAAACGCTCACCGGCTTCCAGAGGCTCGTTCGGCTGCACGAAGCAGAGAATGCGGCGGGCAACGAGGCCTGCGATCTGCACGACGCCAAGCTTGCCGTGCTTGCTTTCGATGACCAGGCCATTGCGCTCGTTGTCGGTCGAGGCCTTGTCGAGTTCGGCGTTGATGAACTGACCCGAACGATAGGCGATCTGGGAAATACGGCCACGCACCGGGGCGCGGTTGATGTGGCAATCGAAGACGTTCATGAACACCGAAATGCGCAGCATCGGCTCCGAGCCGAGATCCAGTTCCGCCGGCGGCACGACCATGGCGACATGGCTGATGCGGCCGTCTGCCGGGCTGATGACGAGATCTTCGTCCTGCGGCACGACGCGTTCGGGATCACGGAAGAAATAGGCGCACCATGCGGTCAGGATAAGACCGATCCAGAACAGCGGTTCTGCAATCAGGCCCAGTACCAGCGACACCACGAAGAACGCAGCGACGAAAAGGTATCCCTCCTTGTGGATGGGGACGAGCGTGTTGCGAATGGTGTCGAGTAGGTTGATCAACCGTAGTTCTCCTGCGTTGTCGGCGCACCCTGACTACATAAAAACCCTCATTGCGGCAATGTGGTTCCGTAATGCTGTCCTTCACCTTGTTGATAGAGGGTGAAAACGTGTTAGGCCGGGAACGAATGAAAGAAATGCGATCAATCGTCGCATTTTGCGGGAACCTATACGGTGGCGAAGGAATTGGGTCAGTCTTACTCAAGGAGAATTGACATGACCAAAACGAACATCTGGCTGACGATCATGTGCGGTATGATGGTCAATGCCGTTCTTTTCGGTATCGGCACCATCACCGTGCTGACGGTTCCGGCTCTGACGGAACAGGCCAAATATCTGATCCCGGCCGTCGTGGTACTAAGCTTCGTGTTGTCGCCCTTCATTTCCTGGCTGATTGCGCCGCGCATGCGCCTGCGCAACTGGGGCAAGGAGGAATGGCAGCGCGGCGATATGATTTCGGGTTAAACCCGACGCCGCAACGTTATACGACAAGGCCCGGAAATCATTGCGACTTCCGGGCCTTTTTCATGTATCGAGAAAACCTAGCGCCAGCCCATGGCGGGTGCGACATGCTTGAGGATCGCCTCGATCACATGGGCGTTGTAATCGACGCCCAGCTGGTTCGGCACGGTCAGCAGCAGCGTATCGGCCTCGGCAATCGCCTCGTCCTTCTTCAACTCCTCGATCAGCTTGTCCGGCTCACCGGCATAGGAGCGACCAAAGATGGCGCGGGTCTTTTCGTCGATGAAGCCGATCGAATCGTCTTCCTTGGCCCCATTGCCGAAATAGGCTCGGTCGCGATCGTCAACGAGCGCAAAGATGCTGCGGCTGACAGAGACGCGCGGCGTGCGCGTATGGCCGGCTTCCTTCCATGCCTCGCGATAGGCGCGGATCTGCTTGGCCTGCTGGATGTGGAAAGCCTCGCCGGTTTCGTCGTCCTTGAGCGTCGAACTCTGCAGGTTCATGCCGAGTTTGGCTGCCCATTCAGCGGTCGCGTTCGAGCCGGCGCCCCACCAGATCCGGTCCCGCAATCCTTCGGAATGCGGCTCCAGACGCAGCATGCCTGGCGGGTTCGGAAACATCGGGCGCGGGTTGGGTTGGGCGAAACCGTTGCCCTTCAGCACTTCCAGCAGGATCTCGGTGTTGCGGCGGGCCATGTCGGCCTCGCTCTCACCTTCGCCCGGCTGATAGCCGAAATACCGCCAGCCATCGATCACCTGTTCCGGCGAACCACGGCTGATGCCGAGTTGCAGACGGCCTTGCGAAATCAGGTCGGCAGCGCCTGCGTCTTCCGCCATGTAGAGCGGGTTTTCGTAACGCATGTCGATGACGCCGGTGCCGATCTCGATCTTTTTCGTTTTCGCGCCGACGGCAGCGAGAAGCGGAAAGGGGGCTGCGAGCTGTCGGGCAAAATGGTGAACGCGGAAATAGGCGCCATCCGCGCCGAGTTCTTCGGCCGCGACCGCAAGGTCGATCGATTGCAGAAGTGCATCACCGGCAGAGCGAGTGCCGGACTGCGGCGAGGGCGACCAGTGGCCAAAGGAAAGAAAGCCGATCTTTTTCATGACTTTGCCTTATGTTGGCAAACACGGCGGATCGGGATCAAAAATCGTCCCAATCCAAACTCACGGCCGTGCAGCACATCGTATGAACGTTGAGACACAGATGGCATGCCGCTTGGCCCATTCACAGTGGCCGGGTGGTGAACAGTGCGTCGCCTCAGCGAGCAGCCTGCGGATCGACCCAGCCCATCCATGTGGTAAACGCCAGAAGCGGTGAGCCCCAGAAGATCAGCACCAGAGCATAAATGATGCCGACGGCTCCGAGCACGATCAGGCGGGTTTTGCGGTTCCGTTTCATGTCGAAAACTCCTTATTCGCCGGCCGGCTGGCCGCGGGTGACGACACCGAGGTCGTCGCTCTCGCGCACCTGCCGCAGATGTTCTTCCGCCTGCGTGGCCTCGCGCTGGCGGTTCCACATCGAGGCGTAAAGGCCGCCCTGTTCGATGAGGTCCATATGCGTGCCGCGTTCGGCAATCTCGCCGGCGCGCAAAACGATGATCTCGTCGGCATTGATGACGGTCGATAGCCGGTGCGCAATCACCAGCGTCGTGCGGTTTTTCGAGACCACGTCGAGCGCCGACTGGATCTCGTGTTCGGTCGTTGTGTCGAGGGCCGACGTCGCCTCGTCGAGAATGAGGATCGGCGGGCCTTTCAGCACCGTGCGGGCGATTGCCACGCGCTGCTTTTCCCCGCCCGACAGTTTTAGGCCGCGTTCACCGACCTTGGTGTCGAAACCTTCCGGCAGATGGGTGATGAACGTGCCGATCTGGGCGATGTCGGCGGCGGCCTTGACCTCCTCGGTGCTGGCGGCCGGGCGGCCGTAGCGGATGTTGTAGGCGATCGTATCGTTAAACAGCACCGTATCCTGCGGCACCATGCCGATCACGGAACGAAGGGACTGTTGCGTCACCTCGCGCACATCCTGTCCATCGATCGTCACCGAACCCTGCTGCACATCATAAAAACGATAGAGCAGCCGCGAAATCGTGGATTTTCCGGCACCCGATGGCCCGACGATCGCCACCGTCTTGCCGGCCGGAACCTCGAAGGACACGCCCTTGAGGATTGGCCGTTCGGGATCATAGGCGAAATGCACGTTGTTGAAGGCGATGGCGCCCGGGCCGGTCGCCAGTGGTTTGGCGTCGGGACGGTCCACGACTTCCGCTTCGACTTCGAGAAGATCGAACATCTGTTCGATATCGGTCAGGCCCTGACGGATTTCGCGATAAACGAAACCGATGAAATTGAGGGGGATCGACAGCTGCATCAGCAGCGCGTTGACGAAAACGAAATCGCCGATCGTCTGTTCGCCGCGCTGCACGGCCAGCGCCGACATCACCATCATCACCGTCTGGCCGATGCCGAAAATCAGGCCCTGGCCGAAGTTGAGCCAGCCGAGCGAGGTCCAGACTTCGGTCGCGGATTTTTCGTACTTGGCCATGGAGGCATCGAAACGTTCGGCCTCCATCTTCTCGTTGCCGAAATATTTGACGGTCTCGAAGTTGAGGAGGGAATCGATCGCCTTGGTATTGGCCTCAGTATCGCTGTCGTTCATCGAGCGGCGAATGGCGATGCGCCAGTCGCTGGCCTTGATGGTGAACCAGATATAGGCCCAGACGGTCAGTGCGGTGACGAGGACATACCAGAAACCATAGGCGGCCCAGAAGATGATCGCCGTCAGCACGAATTCCAGAAGCGTCGGCACCGAGTTGAGGATCGTGAACCGCACGATGGTTTCGATGCCCTTGGTGCCGCGCTCGATGATGCGCGACAGCCCGCCGGTCTTACGCTCCAGATGGAAACGCAAGGACAGCTGATGCATGTGGACAAATGTCTTGTAGGCAAGCTGGCGCACGGCATGCTGGCCGACGGAGGCAAACAGCGCATCACGCAGCTGGTTCAGGCCCACCTGAATGAGGCGGGTGAGATTGTAGAGGATGACGAGAATGACGGCGCCGAGCAGGAATGCGGGCAGAAGGCCGGCCATATCCAGCTTGCCGTTCAGCGCATCCGTTGCCCATTTGAAGAAATAGGGCACCGACAGAAGGATGATTTTTGCCAGCACCAGATAGAAGGTTGCCCACAGCACGCGCGCCTTCAGGTCTGCACGCCCCGTCGGCCACATGTAGGGCCACAGGTTGACGAGTGTGCCGAGCGGATTGCCGCTATCCGCCGAAACGGTCTTTTTCTTCGATGCCATGAAATGCTGATCCCTGGAGGCGAGGGGTGCGCGAGCGCTATGCGGCGGACATAAGCGCGAAGGCTTGCGGATGCAATGACAGGCTGATGAAACCCGGCTTTTGTTGACATTGATCTGCCCCGGAAAAGCGCCGGCGCGCCGTCGGCGCTCCCCAAACGAATATCCCCGCCACAAGGGCGGGGATAATGTTCGAATTCATCAAAGGATCAGGATTTTCCCTGTTGCATCCGCTTGCGGTGCATCTCTTCCGCATCCGGGCGGGCCTCATCGGGCACGCCGAACACCTGTCCGGGCTGGATCAGGTCAGGGTTGGTGATCTTGTCCTCGTTTGCGAGATAGATCGTCGTGTAGCGCACGCCCTGGCCGTAAACGCGACGGGAAATCTGCCACAGCGTATCGCCACGGCGGATGATCACCGAAGCGTTCTCGCTCTTGGTCAGCGGCGCCTGCTCGATGGTGCGGGTATCGCCGGTGGGTGTGGTGGCCGCCACTTCGGCAGGCATGGCGCCCAGCTGGCTCGGCGGCGTGTCGACAACGGGGCCGACGGCGCTGGCAATAATCGTGCTGATCTCCACAAAACCCTTGCCGAAATCGGTTGCGTCGCGCGGCAGGGCTTCAAGTGCTTTCAGGGCGGCTGTGGCCTGCGCGATCGTCATGTCGGCAATACGCCGGGCTTCTGCACTGGCATCGGCCGGAAGGCGGTACTGCGTCAGCGAGTTGAGCGCGATCATCGTGGCCGAGCGGGCGGCTGCCAGCTGTTCGGCCGTCGGCACGGCGCCGTTGGCGTAAAGTCCGGTGAGGATCTCGTGGGCGCGTGCCACCTGATTGCGCTGGCGGTCGAAGGCGCCGTCATCGATCGGTGCGAGTGCCTTGCCCGACGATGATGCCGAAGGACTTGCAACAGCCGCGACCTGGCCACCGGCCGGTCGGTTGAATGGTACGGCGACGCGAACCAGTGCCTTGCCATCGGGGCCGATCTGGTCAACGGCGATGCGATGATCGCCAACCGAAAGCGGCACCTTGCCTTCAATGACGAAGTGACCGTTGGCGGCAGCCGTGGCGTTGCCGATCACGGTGTCATCGGCATAACCGCGCAATTGGGCTTGTGGCTTGGCGATGCCGGCGACGAACAGGCGATCGCCTTCGATCTCGACGGCGGTCACCTGAATTTCGGCCTTCTGGCCGGTCGCGTCGGCCTTGGTGGTGGCGCTTGCGGCATTGGGAGCGGCAACGGCAACCTCGGGAGACGATGGCTGCGCGGCGGCGGCTTCAGGCGTCTTGGTCGCTGTGGGCAGCGCAACCCGTTCGGTCTTGGCCGGCTTCTGCTCGCCGGGCGTGGCGATCAGGCGGCTGGCTTCACCCGGCTTGGTGACCATGGCGAGCAGCTCGCCGCCCTTGACGGCGGGTACCGAAATCGTTGCCACTTCTTCGGAAACGACGGTCTTGCCGTCCTTGCCGGTCACCTTGAGCACCAGTTCGTGGTCGCCCGGCGGCAGCGGATTGTCGAGGATGGCGGCAAATTCGCCACCCTGTGCCACATCGGCCTTGGCCAGCACGGATTTTTTGTCGGCAACTTCGAGCTTGGTGCCCGGTTCGGCGCGGCCGGCGATCACGGTGGAGCCATCCGGCTCGACACGCAGAACGTCGAAAGTCGGCGCATTGCCGGCACTTGCCTGTTCGGCAGAAGCCGGCGCCGTGGACGCGGCAGCCGGGGCCTGAGCCGTTTGCGCAGGCGCAGCCGTCGCGGAAGGGGTGGTTGCCGCCTGTTGCTGAGGCTTCGTGTCGTCGACGAGGTCCTGAGCGGCCTTGCCGCCTTGGGCAACAGCTTGCTCCACCTGTTTGCCCGCCTCGTTGATCGCCTCGCCAAGCGGTTGCTTGTCGTCGGAAATGCGGGGCATGACGAAAAACACCATCACGATGGTCGCGACAGCAAGGACACCAATGGCCAGCCAGCCGGCAGGATTCTTCAACATCAGTTCTCTCCCGACGGAACGCCCGCCGCACAGTAGGGAAATAGCCGTTTCATGCAACCTTCACAAGCTTTTCAAGGATTTCTGCCTTGCTCTTGCAGCTCTTTCCGGTCACTTTTGACGATTGTGCGTCGCGACGCGTGAAATCCCGAGTGCCACGGAGAAAACTGTGCCCATCCAATCCATCTGCGTTTATTGCGGCTCCCAGCCCGGTCGTGACCCTGCCTATCTCGCGGCGGGCCGTGCTCTCGGCAAATCCATCGCTGCCCATGGACTGCGCCTCGTTTATGGCGGCGGCACCAAGGGCATCATGGGAGCGGTTGCCTCGGGCGTCCTGTCGAACGGTGGTCAGGTCACGGGGATAATCCCTGAATTTCTTGTCGATATGGAGGCAACGCGCCATTCTCTCGGCCAGCTGGACGAGCTGATCGTCACCACGGACATGCATGAGCGAAAGCACAAGATGTTCGAGCGCTCGGATGCGTTCGTAACGCTGCCGGGCGGTATCGGCACGCTGGAGGAGATCGTCGAGATCATGACCTGGGCGCAGCTCGGCCGGCATGAAAAGCCGATGGTGTTTGCCGATATCGGCGGTTTCTGGAAGCCGATGCTCGATCTCGTCAGCCATATGCGCGATCAGGGTTTTATCCACCGTGCGCATCTGGTGCAGCCGCTGGTGATTTCGGATGTTGATCAGATCGTGCCGGCCATTCTCGAAAAAGCCGAGGAAGATGGTGTGTCTGATGGAGAAAAAGAAGTGATCTCAAAGCTTTGAGATTGTAACCTCATTGTCTGGCTGAAAATCTGATGGCGGCACCCGATGACCTTGCCAGTTCGCCGGATGTAAGATTGTCCATTCGTGGTTTTCTTCGGGCGCGCCTTGATTTTGTCCGGCCGTTGCCGTCATCTGAGACAATCTCAGGTGGAAGGTGTCGTGCCGTGAGCAATCATGATGATGGGGTTCATCGGCAAATCTATGCTCGCCAGATTCTGTCCAAAGCTGGCGTCAGCCATGATGCGCGGCTCGAAAAAGCCTTCGCCACCATACGGCGAGAGGATTTTGTCGGTCCGCCGCCGTGGCTGTTCAGTGATTTCAACCGATACAAGGAACTCGCTTCCAGCGATCCTGTGGTTCTGTATCAGGACATGCTGGTCAGCCTGAACGCGCATCGCCATGTCAACAACGGCATGCCGTCTCTTCACGCCGGCGCGCTCCACAAACTGGGCATTCGCGACGGCGAAACGGTGGTGCATCTGGGCACTGGCAGCGGTTATTACACGGCGATCATCGCTGAACTGGTTGGTCCGTCGGGGCAGGTTATCGGCGTGGAATATGACGGGGCGCTTGTCGAACGCGCCCATCAGGCCCTTGCCGATTATCAGAATGTCAGCGTCATCCACGCCGATGCCCTGCAATGGGTGTCGACCGGTGACGAAGCCGATGTCATCTACGCCAATTTCGCGCTCGACCACCCGCCGGCGCCATGGATCGACAACCTTGCCATTGGTGGCAGGTTGCTTTTCCCGTTCGGTGTGCCTGTGGCTGACGCCGGCAGTGCGCCGGCTTTCAGTCGCTTCGCTGCGTTCCTGATGATCGACCGGCGCGCGCGCGGGTTCGGGGCTCGATTTCTGATGCCGGTTTCCTTCATCTGGGCAGAAGGGCAGGATTCCGTGCCGGACGGGCGTCATGCCGCGCTGACGGATGCGTTCAGGAAACGCAATCTGTCGCGGGTGCGCAGTTTTCGCTGGCGGCAACCACGCGCGGGTGAGGAATGGTATGGGGAAGACGAGTGGGGACTGTCATTCGATGAGGTGTGAATGCCGCCATCCATGACCTTGCTGAATGTAAGCTTCAAGCAAATGAATTGGCGCAATGGCTGCTGGAGGACTAGAAGCCGCTCATTCAGCAGAAGGATCATCTGATGGCGAACGAGAGCGTTTCTCAACCGGTCAAGAACGAAGACACGCCACGCGGTTTTGCCTTCGCGCTCACGGCCTATCTGATGTGGGGGTTTCTGCCGTTCTACCTGAAGGCCGTGGCGCATCTGCCGCCGCTGGAAGTGCTGGCACATCGCGCGTTGTGGTCTGTGCCGGTTGCCGGCGCCGTGCTGATCCTGCTCAAGCGCACCGATGAACTCAAGGTGGCGATCCGCACCCCGAGCATGCTGGGCATGGCTTGCGTCACCGCCGCCTTCATCACCGTGAACTGGGGCATTTATGTCTGGGCGATCGCCAACAACCACGCGTTGGAAGGTGCGCTCGGTTATTTCATCAATCCGTTGTTCAGCTTCTTTCTGGCGGCCGTGGTGCTGCGTGAAAAGCTGAGCCCGCTACAGCTTGCGGCCATCGGGCTGGCTGGCATCGGCGTCGTCATCCTGACCGTCGGTTCCGGCGGTCTGCCATGGATCTCGCTCGGCCTCGCGTTTTCCTGGGGGTGTTACGCACTTTTTCGCAAGACGCTGCCGATCGGCCCTAATCAGGGTTTCTTTCTGGAAGTGCTGCTGATCAGCATCCCGTTCCTGCCTTACATCGTCTATCTGGAATGGACGGGGCAGGGCCATCTTTTCAACGGTACCAGCTATGACACGTTCATTCTGATGCTGGCCGGCCCGATCACCGCCGGGCCGCTGATGATCTATGCCAATGGCGCAAAACTTCTGCGGCTCTCGACCATAGGCATCATGCAGTATATCGCGCCGACGATGATTTTTTTGATCGCCATCTTCGCCTTCAAGGAGCCGCTGAGCACGGTAAAACTGGTGTCGTTCCTGTTCATCTGGTCAGCGCTGGCGGTCTATTCCTACGGCATGCTGAAGGCCGCGAAGGGGCGGTGAGGGGATGATCAAGCCACTGCCGTACGGCTTGATGCAGAAGCTTTGCTGACTTTGATGGTGACACGGCGGTCGAGCGCATTCAGCACGCGCACCAACCGGTCAATGGTGAAACGGCCAAGGTCGGCATTGCGAATGCGTGACAGATCGGCAGCCGCGACGCCGGTCAGCTTTTCTCCTTCGCGCACGGTGAGCTTTCGCCGGTCTAGCGCGGCGATGATTTCCGCCGCAAGTTGAGCTTTCATCAGCTTCGCATCCGCATCCGGGTCACCGAGATCGGCGTAAACATTGCCGCTGCCTCGAACGATTTCAAAATCGTCATCGGTCATCGCAACATCTCCTCTAGTCGTTTCAGACGGGCCTTGATCAATTCCACCTCATGGTGAGGCGTTGCTATGCCGGTCTTTGATTTTTTCCTGAAGGCATGGATGACCCAGATGGAATCGCCGAGTTGCACCGCATAGATCGCCCGATACGCATCTGTTCGATAAGGCAGGGCAATTTCAAATATGCCGGAGCCCAAACCTTTCATCGGTTTCGCAAAGTCTGCCTTCTGGCCCATGCTTGCGATCGCGAGAGCAGCTTTCATACGATCTTGAACCGCTTCGGGAAAAGACCCGAAGTCCTTCAATGCGGCCTTGATCCAAGCGATCTCCCTCATAGTTTCATGTTGTCATATTTGACAATAAAATAGCAAGTAAGAAGCCATCTCTGGATTCTCGATTTGTTATTATTCCGCCGCGATCCTGCCTGCCAATTCGCGGTTTTTCATCAGCTTGTAGATCACCGAATCCATCAGGGCCTGGAACGAGGCGTCAATGATGTTTTCCGAGACGCCCACTGTCCACCAGCGCACGCCGCTGCCGTCGGTGGATTCGATCAGGACGCGGGTGATCGCCTCCGTGCCGCCGTTCAGGATGCGTACTTTGAAATCGGCAAGAACGAGGTCGTCGATCTCGTTCTGATACTTTCCGAAATCCTTGCGCAGCGCGAGGTCGAGCGCGTTGACCGGGCCGTCGCCTTCGGCCACCGACATATGGTTTTCTCCGTCGATGACGATGCGCACGACCGCTTCCGAAACCGTCTTCACCCGGCCAAAACTGTCGAAGCGGCGCTCGACCATCACGCGAAAACCATCGACGGCGAAAAAATCCGGAATGGTGCCGAGCGTGCGCCGGGCCAGCAGTTCGAAACTGGCATCGGCGCCTTCATAGGCATAACCCGAAGCCTCGCGTTCCTTGACGATCGAGATCAGGTGATCGAGCTTTGGATCATCCTTGGAAACCTCGATGCCGCGCCGCTTCAGCGCATTGAGGAAATTCGATTTTCCTCCCTGATCCGAGACCATGACCTTGCGGAAATTGCCCACGCTTTCCGGTATCACGTGCTCATAGGTACGCGGGTCTTTCAAAAGTGCCGAGGCATGGATGCCGGCCTTGGTGGCGAAGGCGGAGGCCCCGACATAAGGCGCCTGATGATTGGGTGAGCGGTTCAGCAGTTCGTCGAAGGCATGTGACAGACGGGTCAGGCCGGCCAGGCGGTCCGGGTCTATGGCGGTGTCGAAACGGGAGGCATAAGCCTCCTTGAGACAGAGCGTGCCGATGAGGGTGATGAGGTTGGCATTGCCGCAGCGTTCGCCGATGCCGTTGAGCGTACCCTGTATCTGCCGACAGCCGGCCTCCACGGCGGCGAGCGAATTGGCCACGGCCTGTCCGGTATCGTCATGCGCATGGATGCCGAGATTCACTCCCGGAATACCTGAGGTGATGACGGCGGCAACGATGTCACGCACCTCGTTCGGCTGGGTGCCGCCATTGGTGTCACAAAGGACAACCCAGCGCGCGCCGGCCTCATAAGCGGTGCGGGCGCAGGCGAGCGCGTAGTCCGGATTGGCCTTGTAGCCGTCGAAAAAGTGCTCGCAATCGACCAGTGCCTCCTTGCCCGCTGCCTTGGCGGCTTCGACGCTGTCGCGGATCGAAGTGAGGTTTTCCTCGTTTGTGCAACCGAGCGCGACCGCTACATGATAGTCCCAACTCTTGGCGACGAAACAGATCGCGTCGCTTTTTGCCTGCAGGAGTGCCGCAAGCCCCGGATCGTTGGACGAAGAAATGCCGGCTCGCTTGGTCATGCCGAAGGCGACGAATTTTGCCTTGGTCGTGCGCTTTTCGGAAAAGAAGGCGGTATCGGTCGGGTTGGCGCCCGGATATCCGCCTTCGACATAATCGAAGCCGAACTCGTCGAGCATGGCCGAAATCGCTATCTTGTCCTCGACAGAAAAATCGACGCCGGGCGTTTGCTGGCCGTCGCGAAGCGTTGTGTCGAAAAGGTGGATGCGGTCGCGGGTCATGGATGCTCCTCCCATGGAGCCGATTTATTCTGTGTTGGAAGCCCCTCCGCCCGATAGGGCAGAAGGGCAAAGCAGTCGATCAGGTTAACTTTTCCCCGCAAACCGATCGGTCGCCCGGATCAGTTGGTCGGTAATACCCGGTTCGGAAACGGCATGCCCGGCACCCTCGACAATATGGAAATCCGCCTCCGTCCAGATCTTGGCTAGCTGCCAGGCATATTTCAGCGAACACGGCATGTCGTATCGGCCATGTACGATGGCACCGGGAATTCCCTTGAGTTTCGTGGCATCGCGCAAGAGCTGACCTTCTTCCAGCCAGCCGGCGTTCATGAAATAATGCGTTTCGATGCGAGCGAAAGCCAGCGCGAAGTGTTCCTCGTCATGTTTTGAGGTCAGTTGCGGATCCGGCAAAAGCGTGATGGTCGAGCCTTCCCAGACGCTCCATGCCTTTGCGCAACGGATTTGCTCTGCGGCGTCGGTGCCGGTCAGACGACGGTGATAGGCCGCGAGCATCTCGTGGTGTTCGGCTTCGGGAATGGGCGCAATAAAATCCTCCCACTTGTCGGGAAACATTTCCGAGACGCCGAACTGGTAATACCAGTCCATCTCCGCTTTGGTGAGCGTGTAAACGCCGCGCAAAACCAGTTCGCTGACATGCTCGGGATGGGTTTCGGCATAAGCGAGCGCCAGCGTAGAGCCCCATGAGCCGCCGAACACCTGCCACTTGTCCACACTCACCATGGCGCGCAGCCGTTCGATATCGGCCACCAGATGCCAGGTCGTGTTGGCTTCGAGGCCGGCATGTGGCGTTGAGCGGCCGCAACCGCGCTGATCGAACAGCAAAACGTCGTAGAGTGCCGGATCGAACAGACGGCGTTGCGCCGGCGTGCAACCGCCGCCCGGTCCGCCATGCAGAAAGACTGCCGGCTTGGCGCCTTTGGTGCCGACACGTTCCCAATAGATCACATGGCCGTCGCCGACATCGAGATGGCCGCTCTCATAGGGCTCGATCTCGGGATAATACGTGCGCAAAATTTCGGTCACAGGTGCAGACCTCTCTCCGGCCAGTTTTCGGTGTCGTGATCAGGATGCTGGAAGGAAATGATCTGCTCCTGCCGGGCGTAATAGCCGACATCGCCGTGCACAGGCGCATCAAAGATCTTTTCCACCCATGGCAGCCTGAAGGCGTGATTGACCTGAATGACCGGCATGAGGTCGTCACGCTCGTCGAAGGCACCGATGGCGATATCGAGGCTTGAGGGGGTGCGATAGGTCAGCGGCGTGCCGCAGTTTTCACAAAATCCACGGTCGATATTGACGGAGGACTGGAAATATTTCGGTTCTCCACGGGTCCATTCCACGCCATTTTCCGGCGTTGCCACCAGTGGTCCGAAAAAGCCGCCAAACGCCTTCTGGCACATGCGGCAATGGCAGATCGAGGCGCGGCCGAGTTCGCCCCTGATCCTGAAACGTATGGCGCCGCACTGGCAACCACCTGTCTTCGCGCTGTCGCTCATGCATCGTCCTCCTTGTTGCCGCCAGTGGCGGGCCTGGGGTTCCAGGTGTCGGTATCGTGGTCGGGATGCTGGTTGGAAACGAGATCGGCCAGAAACGGCGCGCTTTCCAGATCGTCCATCGTATGGTGGCCGGGCAGGGCATGCAGATGATCGATGAAAGGCAGCTTGCCTTCGGTGCCATATTGCACCACCGGCGGCAGGCTGGAGGGATCATCGAAAGCGCCGGCCGCAACCGCGATACCATCCATCGCCTCATAGGTCATCGGGGTGCCGCAATTGTCACAGAAACCGCGCCTCACATGATTGGAAGACAGGAAATACCTCGGGTTTCCACGGGTCCAACTGAATGCAGCACCCTTGGTTGAGACCAGCGGTGCATAATAGGCGCCAAAAGCTTTTTGGCACATACGGCAATGACAGATGGACGTGTGGTCCGGCTTGCCATCGATACGGAAGCGCAATGCGCCGCATTGGCAGCCGCCGGTATGGACGTGATAGGTCAATTCCTCTTCTCCGTCGGCCATTCATCGGTATCGTGGTCGGGATGCTGGTGGCTGCTGGCGGCGATGGCCGCATTGTCGTCCGCAGACATGTCGAAACTGCCGTCATGATGAAGTCCGTCGAGATCGCCGAACCACGGCATCTTTCGCGACAGATTGGTCTGCATCTGCGGCCTGACATTTTCGGGCGCGTCCAGCGAACCGAGCGTGACGCTGATATGATCGTTGCCGCCATCGTAAAACAGCGGCGTGCCGCAGCGCCCGCAGAACCCGCGGCGTACGCTGTCGGAGGATTGAAACCATGTCGGTTCGCCGCGCGTGAGCTTGAAATCCTCGTATTTCACACCGCCGAACGGCAAAAAATAGCTGCCGGCCGCCTTCTGGCACATGCGGCAATGGCAGACATGCGGAAAGCCGAGCTCGCCCTCGGCGCGATAACGCACGGCACCGCATTGGCAGCCGCCGGATTGGAACTGTCTGGTCACTCTTCAAGCCTCCTGAACCATCGAAGAACACCATGCGGTGGCGCCGACACACGCCACCGGAATTATCCTAGCGCTTGACCTCCCAGGTCGTCACCCGCTCGCCGGTTGCCGCATCCTTGCCATCCTTCAGCTGGATGCCCTTGGCCGACAACTCGTCGCGGATCCTGTCGGCCTCGGCAAAATTTTTCGCCTTCAGCATTTCCAGCCGCATGGAAACGAGTACGTCGACGGCACCGGCCAGTGCCTCGTCCACTTCGGTCTTTTTCGGGAGCACACCGAGAAGGGCAGCACTGGCCGCAAACATCGGCAGAAGCGTCGCATCCGCATTGGCTTCCTGCGCCAGCGCGTGCAGGCGCTGCACGGCGGCGACCGTGTTCAGGTCATCAGCCAGCGCGTCGATGACGATCGGGCATGGAGCGGCATCCGAAACATCCGACGCCGGCCATTTGGCGATCAGCCGTTCGGCTTCCTCCAGCCGCTTCACCGAAAAATCGATCGGTTCGCGATAATGCGTCATCAGCATGGCCAGGCGCAGCACGTCGCCCGGCCACTGCTTGCCGCCAAAGTCGTCGGTGGCCAGCAGCTGGTTGATGGTGACGAAATTGCCGTCGGACTTCGACATCTTGCGGCCTTCAACCTGCACAAAACCGTTGTGCATCCAGACATTGGCCATCACTTCGGTGCCATGAGCACAACGGGATTGCGCGATCTCGTTTTCATGGTGCGGAAAAATCAGGTCCAGCCCGCCGCCGTGGATATCGAAGACCTCGCCGAGATAGCGGTTGCTCATGGCCGAGCATTCGATATGCCAGCCCGGACGGCCACGACCCCAGGGGCTTTCCCAGCCGGGTTCGTTATGCGACGAAAGTTTCCACAAAACGAAGTCACCCGGGTTTTTCTTATGGGCATCGACGGCAATGCGGGCACCGGCCTGCTGTTCGTCCAGCGGGCGTTTTGAAAGCTGGCCGTAATCGCCCATCGACTTGGTATCGAACAGCACTTCACCCTCGGCCACATAGGCATGGCCGTTGCCGATCAGCTTTTCGATGATGGTGACCATCTGCTCGATATTGTCGGTGGCGCGGGGCTCGACGGATGGCTCGAGGCAGCCGAGCGCTGCGACATCCTCATGGAACTGCCTTGCCGTCTTTTCCGTCACCGCGTGGATGGCGTCGTTCAGGGGCAGATGCGGAAAATCTCGCAGGGCGCGCGCGTTGATCTTGTCGTCGACGTCGGTGATGTTGCGGGCGTAGTTGACGTGGGTCTCGCCATAGACATGCCGCAGCAGCCGGAACAGAACGTCGAAGACGATGACCGGGCGGGCATTGCCGATATGGGCAAAATCATAAACCGTCGGGCCGCAGACATAAACGCGCACGTTGTCGGCATCGATCGGCTGGAAGGCCGTCTTCTCGCGGTTCAAGGTATTGTATAGCTTGAGCGTGACGCTCATTGAAAAATTCTCCCAAGGTGCTCAAGGCGCATGCCACCACCGGTACCGGACCGGGGCGTTTGTCTTCAAGGCTTTCGAGAGACGAAAACGGCCGGACCAGCGCGAACGCTAGCGGATAATGTTCCCACAAATGGAAATCGTCGTTTTCATGGGGTCGGTTATGGCGCGGGGGCGGGGATTGGTCAAGGGGAGGGTTGGGTAGAACGACGAGGCAGCGAACCTCATACAGGTTTGCCGAGCGCCATCCATTCATGCATCGCCTTTATCATTTCGACGGTCGGATATTCACGGATGTCATCTTCTGAAGCACCGGCTGCCAGTTCCCGCTCCCAATACCATTCCTGAAATGCGGCGTATTCGCCCAGAATTTTTGTGCGTGGCGCCAATCTTTCACCTGTCTGGGCGGCGAGCCAAGCCCGAACTTTGGTGACGGCTTTCTCATGTTTTCCATCGTGGGCTTCTATATCCCAACCAGAAATGTCTGAGAGAGCCTTCTGATAGTCGTAACGCCGCTCCTCCAGGATGAGAATGGTTTTAGTGTCGTGAGGCGGCCCACCAAAACGGCTGGATGCATGATCGATGCCAAGTTCGAAGGGCATGTTCATGCGTGCATATTCGTCTTTCTTCTTGCCTGTCCAGCGGCACCGGCTGAGATCGTGAATGCCGTATTTCGATCCCTTGACGATTTCCACGATCCGATCAAGGCGCGCAATCGAATTGTCGGAGTTCTCAGGAGCAAGCCGCGGAGAAAAGCCGAGATAGACAAGGCAGAACGCAATCGCCTGCAGGATCGGAACAAAATCCTCATCGAAAGGGCAATTTATGAAAACAGACTTTTCGAAAGGAGGCGTTGCCAAGCCGCTCACACTTTTGTCGGGTGCGGATCGTTGCCGTAGGAGTTGCGCTCTCTGATCCGCCCATCTTCACCATGGATGTAGACGTTTGCCTTTTGATTGCGCGCAATCTGTGTTGCTACCTTGATGGCCTCGGCCTGAGTGGAGTGCAGGCTCGTCGATTTTGAGGAACCTGCTTTTCTAACGCCCCATTTGCCGGCTTGGGGAACGACATGCTGACCTTTACTGGACATTCTGAGTTTCCTATCCAATCACAGGGATCATAGTCGTAATATAGGTGAATTCCACTCCCGCTTTTATAGGGGGACGCCGCGACTTATGCCGGCAGCCGATACTCCACAAAACGGTTTTCCCGCACCACGAACAGTTTTCCGCTCTCCATCATCTCCGGCGACATCAGCGGCAGGATTTTTTCGGCGATCTCGGAAGGGTGCGGCAGCGTTTCCGGGTCTTCGCCGGGCATGGCCTGGGCGCGCATGGCGGTGCGGGTGGCGCCGGGGTTGACGAGATTGATCTTCAGGTTGGTATGCGCCATTTCCTCGGCCCAGATGCGGCCCATGGTTTCCACTGCCGCCTTCGACATCGCATAGGCGCCCCAGAAGGCGCGCGGATTGGTGGCGACGCCTGAGGAGAGGAGCAGGGCGCGGCCGGCATCGGATTTGACCAGTAGCGGCTCCAGCGAGCGGATCAGACGCCACATCGACGTGACGTTGGTATTCATCACCTTTTCGAAAACCTTGGCTTCCACATGGGCGATCGGCGAGATCACGCCGAGAATGCCGGCATTGGCGACGAGAATATCGAGCTTGCCCCAACGTTCAAAAATCGAGGCGCCGAGCTTGTCGATGGCCGCCATGTCGGTGATATCGAAAGGGACGAGGGTCGCGGAACCGCCGACAGCCTTGATGGCGTCATCCAGTTCTTCCAGGCCGCCGACCGTGCGGGCGCAGGCAATCACATGCGCACCGGCCTTTGCCAGTTCCAGCGCCGTGAAATAACCGATGCCACGCGAAGCGCCGGTCACCAGCGCAATCCTGTCCTTCAAGTCGATCGTCATGTGTCGCCCTTAGATGCTGCGGCCATTGGCAGGCGCGCCGTTATGGAGGCATTGCTCCGCGGCTATGTCGGGCGACCTCTCGGATACCGTGATTGTCACAGGCGTCCGGTATGCGCAAGACCTTGCGCGCAGCCGGGGTAACGTGGCCGCGCCACCCTGCCATCGGCATGTCGGTTCGATGGAACGCAGGTGCGCGCAGCAAGACTGCTACTGGCGGGGCGGCTGAAAAGAGGCATAAAAATCGACACGGCACGTCGTCTCCATTGCGGGAGTAATATGCCAAAATTTCATCGCCCGCCTTTTGACCCGGATCAATGCGCCCTGTGATGGTGGGTGCGGCCTTTTGTCAGTCGCAACAACGTTCCAAACGAAAAAGGCGCCCGTCCTGGAACGAGCGCCCTTGAGCTACGAGAGGTGCCGGATCAGCCGTTGCTGGCCAGAAGCGAAACCTTGCGGCCGACCGCTTCGCCGTCCTTGTCGAGAAGGCGGGTCGGGTAATCGCCGGTAAAATAATGGTCGGTGAACTGCGGGCGCGCATCATTGCGATCCTCGCCGCCAACGGCACGGTAAAGCCCGTTGATCGACAGGAATTCGAGGCTGTCGCAACCGATATACTTGCACATCGCTTCCAGGTCTTCGTACTGGTTGGCGAGCAGCTTGTCGCGGTCCGGTGTGTCGATGCCGTAGAAGTCCGGGTAGTAGATCATCGGGCTGGCAACACGCAGATGCACTTCCTTGGCGCCGGCATCGCGGATCATCTGCACGATTTTCAGCGACGTGGTGCCACGAACAACGGAATCGTCGACCAGCACGACACGCTTGCCGTCGATCATCGCCCGGTTGGCGGAATGCTTCAGCTTGACGCCGAGCGCCCGGATCTGCTGCGTCGGCTCGATGAAGGTGCGGCCGACATAGTGGTTGCGGATGATGCCGTATTCGAACGGAATGCCGCTTTCCTGCGCATAACCGAGGGCCGCGGGCGTGCCGCCATCCGGAACCGGCACGACGACGTCGGCCTCTACCGGGGCTTCCTTGGCAAGGTTGATGCCCATGTTCTTGCGGGCAACATAAACCGAGCGACCGCCGACAACCGAGTCAGGGCGGGCGAAATAGACATATTCGAACAGGCACAGGCGTTCCGGCTGGCCGTTACCGGCCTTGCGGGCATCGATCGAGATCGAGCCATCCGGCTGCGTTTCGCAGATGATGACTTCGCCGTTTTCGACGTCACGTACGTATTTTGCGCCGATGATATCGAGCGCGCAGGTTTCCGAACAGAACACCGGCTTGCCGTCGAGTTCGCCCATGACCAACGGACGGATGCCGGTGGGGTCGCGGGCGGCGATCAGCTTGGTGCGGGTCATGGCCAGCATCGAATAACCGCCTTCCATCTGGCGCACCGCATCGATGAAACGGTCTGCCGTGGAGGAATAACGCGAACGGGCGATGAGGTGCAGGACGACTTCGGTATCGGAAGTGGACTGACAGATGGCGCCACCGGCGATCAACTGGCGACGCAGCGTCAGGCCGTTGGTGAAATTGCCGTTATGGGCGATAGCGATGCCGCCGACTTCCAGTTCGGCAAACAGCGGCTGCACGTTGCGCAGCGCCACTTCACCGGTGGTGGAATAACGCACATGGCCGATCGAGATGTCGCCCGGCAGTTTGGCGAGCGTCGCGGGGTCAGTATAGTGATCGCCGACGAGGCCCATGCGGCGTTCCGAGTGGAAGCGCAGACCGTCGAAAGTGACGATGCCGGCGGCTTCCTGGCCCCGGTGCTGCAGCGCGTGCAGGCCGAGTGCCGTCAGCGTCGCCGCGTCGGGATGCCCCAGAATGCCGAACACGCCGCATTCTTCATGCAGCGTATCGCCATCCAAATCGTTGATAATGCCCTGCGAAACCGGCTGACTCATCTCTGCTGGACCTTGCTTTCGTATAGGAAAAACGAAGAGGCCGGGCGGGCTGTCACGTCTGCCCGAAATCCGGCCTTCATCCTGTTCAGTTGCTTGATAGCACAAATGGTGACGTCTGACTGCCGATCAAGCACAACATATCGTCAATTATTTGTTGACGGCGCTTCGTCGGACGGCGCCTGTTCCTGGCCGGTTTCACCGGGTTCGGCTTCGCCGCTCAGACGGGCACGCGCCTTGGCCTCGACATTTTCCGGCAGTGCCGCCACCAGGCGCACGACCAAAGAGTCCATGAAGGGTTTCGACTTGGCATTCTTGACCCAGTCCGGCTGTGCCTGTGCACCCACCAGCCAATTCCAGAAGGCAAGCGCCACGACGAGAAGGAGAATGCCGCGGGCTGCGCCGAACAGGAAGCCCAGCGTGCGATCCAGTGCGCCGATGCGGCTGTCGATGATGAAGTCGGCGATCTTGGTGGTGATGAATGTGATGATGATCAATGCGATCAGGAAGATGATACCCACCGAAGCCGCAAGGGCGATCTTGTCGTCGGCCGTGTAATTCTTGGCGTAAGGCAGGACCAGAGGGTAGAGATAATAGGCGGCGGCAACCGAGCCGACCCAGCTGGCAATCGACAGCACTTCGCGGGAAAAGCCGCGGACCATGGCGAGCACGGCCGAAAACAGCGTGACGCCGATGACGATACCGTCGAAAATCGTGATGGGCATAAACTACCTACTCCAGAACTTGATCGGCGACGGGGCCGGAATTTCAAAGGCGAGCCGGTCGCCTTTCGTGACGTGTGCCGAAAAGGCACTGACGTCCTTATCGCTGCCCTCTTACATCAGTCGTCTCGGTAACGGAAGATCAATCCTCACCGTCCTGTTTCCCCAGTTTCTTTGCCGATCCGGCGATGCGGGAGACGAGATCGGGCAGGTCCTCGATCTTGGTCCATCGCGCATTGCCGCCCTTGGGCAGTTCGGCCGAGGTGGCGGGCAGCATGGCGCCGGCAAACCCGAGCTTTTCGGCTTCCTTCAGTCGCTGTGCCGTTTGTGAGACGGGACGTACTGCGCCGGACAGGCTGATTTCGCCGAAAAACACGCAATCCGGTGGCAGCGGGGTATCTGCAAGCGAGGAGACGAGGGCGGATGCAATGGCCATATCCGCCGCCGGTTCTGAGATGCGGTAACCGCCCGCTACGTTCAGATACACGTCATGCTGGCCAAGCCGTACGCCGCAATGGGCTTCGAGCACGGCAAGGATCATGGCGAGGCGGGATGAATCCCAGCCAACCACGGCGCGGCGCGGCGTGCCGAGCGAGGTGGGGGCGACGAGCGCCTGCACTTCGACGAGAACCGGGCGCGTGCCCTCCATGCCGGCAAACACGGCTGCACCCGGAGATTTGGCATTGCGCTCACCCAAAAACAATTCGGACGGATTGGTGACTTCGCGCAGGCCGCGATCCGACATTTCGAACACGCCGATTTCGTCGGTGGGGCCGAAGCGGTTTTTGACAGTTCGGAGAACGCGATAGTGATGGCCGCGATCACCTTCGAAATAAAGCACGGCATCGACCATATGCTCGACCACACGCGGGCCGGCGATCTGGCCTTCCTTGGTGACATGGCCGACGAGAACCATGGCCGCGCCCGTCTGTTTGGCAAAGCGGATCATCGCCTGCACACCGGTGCGCACCTGCGTCACCGTGCCGGGTGCCGAGTCGGCGGTATCGCTCCACAGTGTCTGGATGGAGTCGATGATGACGAGGTCGGGGCGCTTGCCTTCGGAAATCGTGGCGAGAATGTCTTCGACGTTGGTTTCTGCGGCGAGCAGCACATCGGTATCGGCAGCACCCAGACGCTGGGCACGCAGACGCACCTGGGCGACGGCTTCTTCACCCGAGACATAGATGATGCGCTGCTTGCGGCGCGACAGGGCGGCGGCGGCCTGCATGAGAAGTGTCGATTTGCCGATGCCGGGATCACCGCCGACCAGCACGACCGAACCGCGTACAAAACCGCCGCCGGTGGCGCGGTCGAGTTCGGAAATGCCGGTCTGGACGCGCGGTGCTTCCTCGGTTTCGCCCGAAAGCGTGGTGAGCGTCACGGCACGCCCCTTTTTCGGCACCTTGCCGGGCCCGGAGCCGATGCCGCCCATCGGGTCTTCCTCGACGATGGTGTTCCACTCGCCGCAGCCTTCGCATTTGCCGGCCCAGCGGTTATGCACCGTGCCGCAGTTTTGGCACACGAATTGAGTTTTGGGTTTTGCCATGGGGAAGGGTCAGTCTTTTTCTTTGGTTTGGTAGAAGGTCAAAAAGTCGTCAGGCGAGATTTTCTGCCGGCCATGCAGAATGCGAAGGACCGAAAGCTTCTCGTCATCGATAAAGAAATAGATGCAGCGTTTCCGGTAGGGAAAGGCACGAAGATCAGGGATGAAATCGCGCGGGCTTCCGGTAATCCCCAGATTGGCCATCCATTCGATCTTGCTGTTGATGTCGTCAAGGAAGCGCCTTGCGGCTATCGGATCGAATTGCGCGATATACTCATAGATGCCGAGAAGATCGTTCAGAGCCTCGAACGACATTTTCAACTGACGAGGCCGCATCCTTCCGTTCCTCCGCCATTTGCAAAATATGGGCAGTCAGTTCATCGGCATTTGCAAATGTCATCACGCGTCCGGCATCAATGTCATCAATGCCTTGCTGGATCAGGTGGCGGAGTTCCTGAACTTGGCCTTCTTCGCTGCCGAGCAGGCGCAGCCCGGCGGCGACCACTTCCTCTGCGTTCCGATAGCGCCCGTCCTTCAATTGCTCTGCAATGAAGTCCCGGTCCTGCTCACTGAGATGGATCTCGGTCATTTCGATCTCCTTTTGTTCTCTTTTAGCATGCCCCCCATTGGCTTCCAAGGGGGGCTTTGCAAAGAGATCAGTCGTTGGCGTCGATATAACGGCGCTCGTGGCGCAGGCCGAGGCTCGTCAGGAGTTCGTAACCGATCGTGCCGCCGGCGCGGGCGGTCTCGTCGAGCGCCACATTGGGGCCGAATAGTTCGATATAATCACCGACACGCACGTCGCCTTCCGGCACGTCGGTAATGTCGAAGATCACCATGTCCATGGTCACGCGGCCGAGCACCGGCACGCGCGTATTGCCGACGAAACCAAAGGCACCGGGCGTGCCGCCGGCGCGCAAGGGTACGCCCGAGCCGGAAAGCGAGCGCAGGTAACCATCGGCATAACCGGCGGAGACAACAGCAAGGCGACTGTTGCGCGACAACTGGTGGGTGGCGCCGTAGCTGACGGTCGAACCGGCAGCGGCCTCGCGGATCTGGATGATGCGGGCTTCCGCCTTGGCAACGGGCTTCAGCGGCTGCATGCCGTTGACGGCCTCGCCGCCGTAGACTGCGATACCTGGGCGGGTGAGGTCAAAATGATATTCCGGGCCGAGAAAGATGCCGGCCGACGCGGAAAGACTTGCCTCGATACCTTCGAAGGCCTCGGCAACCTGTTGAAATGCCTGAAGCTGCACGCGGCTCAGCGGCGATGACGGATTGTCGCCGCTATGCAGGTGCGACATCACCAGAACCGGGGCAAAACTGGCCGGGCGCGACACGTCATCGGCCAGCGCCAGCGCATCTTCGAGCGGCAGACCAAGGCGATTGAAGCCAGTATCGACCTGCAGCGCGCAAGGATGTTCGTCGCGGTCGGCAATCACTGACATCCAGAAGGCAAGCTGCTCTTCCGATGCCAGAACCGGCACCAGATCATGATCGAAAAAAAAGTCTTCCTGACCCGGCCAGATGCCGGAGAGGACATAAATACGGGCATCGGGCGCATAGGTGCGCAAGGTCGCGCCTTCCTGCGGCACGGCCACAAAAAAATCGCGGGCGCCGGCTTCGTAAAGGGCGGTTCCACAGTCTTCCAAACCGAGGCCATAAGCATCTGCCTTGACCACGGCAGCGGTGCGGGCGTTTCCTGAACGGCGCGCCATGTCACGCCAGTTGTCGCAGAGTGCGCCGAGATCGACGGTGAGCCGCACCGGCGCCACGTCGAACGGATCGTAAGCAATGCCGTTGTCGAAATCGTCGGATTCGGAGATGTCGATCATTTCGTTCATGGGGAGGCACTCATGCAATGGGGCGATTGTGCGGCGACCCTATAGGCTTCGCTGCCGGGAGGAAAGCCGCTTCTGAGAATTATGGTACAGGCGGAGCGGCCATCTTTTGATGATCTTGCAGGATCAGTAGAACTGGCAGTCGAAGCGCCAGGTTCCGTCTTCGGTTCGATGGAAATAAGCGACACCGCTGTCGCCCCACATCCAGTGTGCCTTGTCTTCGGAGCCAACCTGAAACACGAAATCCTCGACCCCCGCGCCGTGCTGGATTTCATAAGGATAACCGCCGACCTTGGTGGCAGAGTATCGCGCGAACTCATCGAAAAAGCGGTCAAAAGCGGCTTCATCCCGGTTGATGCTCGTCAGGTCCAGCAAGCTCCAGGCATCCTCCCAGCCGGGAGAATCGTCGTCGGCTCGGGTCCATTGCACCGGAAAGCTTTTGAAAGGCGCTTCGACAGCCGGAAACGGCTGCAGACCGTCCAGTGTGGTATATTCGCGGATCAACCAGCCCTCGCCATGCGGGGTTGCTGTAAGCGGTGCGGATGGCGCCCGAAACAGGACGATAAGGGCGGCATGACTTATCTGCTCCGGCACGAACGGCAATTCATCGACGCGGATCTGCAACAGCGGAACCATCGGTTCACCGCGCCATTCCGGAACCGTTTCTCCGGCAAGCCCGCAACCTCGCATGAACCACGAGCAGGTAGGATCTTCCGGTGGGCGGAAACCGCCGACGGTCGCAAGTGAAGCGGGACGTGCCAGCGTCTTCAGCTTGTCAAACGTGGCATTCGCATCGAGAGGGGGAGATGGAGCATTATCCGCAGCGGCATCGCCGCCGCCGGCCAGCAATCCCCTCAATGCGCGAAAGCTCGAAGCCAGACGATCCGCAAACGCCACGATCACGGCTCTTCGTAATGGGTAAAGCTCGGCTCGGCGAGATCCGCAAAACGCGTAAACTCCGACTGGAAGGCGAGTTTGACGGTGCCGGTCGGTCCGTGGCGCTGCTTGGCGATAATGACGTCCGCCGTCCCCTTGACCTTGTCCATCAGCGTTTCCCATTCCGGATATTTGGGATCGGAAAGGTCGCGTGGTTCCATGTTCTTGACGTAATATTCCTCACGGAACACGAAGAGCACCACGTCGGCGTCCTGCTCGATCGAGCCGGATTCACGAAGGTCGGAAAGCTGGGGACGCTTGTCTTCGCGGCTTTCCACACCACGCGACAGCTGCGACAGCGCGATGATCGGAACGTTCAGTTCCTTGCCGAGCGATTTCAGGCCCGTGGTGATCTGGGTGATTTCCTGCACGCGGTTTTCGCCGGATTTGCCCGACCCGGTCATCAGCTGGATATAGTCCACCACCAGGCAATCAAGGCCGCGCTGGCGCTTCAGGCGGCGGGCGCGTGCCGATAGCTGGGCGATCGAGATACCACCGGTCTGGTCGATGAACAGCGGCACTTTCTGCATCATCTGGGAGCAGGCGACCAGCTTTTCGAAATCGGCTTCGGTAATGTCACCACGGCGGATTTTTGACGAGGACACTTCGGTCTGCTCGGAGATGATACGTGTCGCCAGCTGTTCGGATGACATTTCGAGCGAATAGAAACCGACGACGCCGCCGTTCTTGGCCTTGAAGGAGCCATCCGGCTGCACTTCCGGCTCGTAGGCGGCTGCGATATTGTAGGCGATGTTGGTGGCAAGCGAGGTTTTACCCATGCCCGGACGTCCGGCCAGCACGATCAAGTCGGAACGCTGCAGGCCGCCCATCTTGCCGTCGAGCGACATGATGCCGGTGGAAATGCCGGAAAGGTGGCCATCGCGCTCATAGGCCTGGCCGGCCATGTCGATGGCGAGCGCCACGGCATCGTTGAACGACTGGAAACCACCATCGTAACGGCCGGTTTCGGCAAGCTCGAACAGGCGGCGTTCGGTGTCTTCGATCTGCGCCTGTGGTGGCATGTCGAGCGGCGCGTCATAGGCGATGTTGACCATGTCCTCGCCGATGGTGATCAGCGCGCGGCGCAGCGCCAGATCGTAGATGGCGCGGCCATAATCTTCGGCGTTGATGATCGATACGGCTTCGGCGGCGAGGCGCGCAAGATATTGCGCCACCGTCATGTCGCCGACCTTCTGATCGGCGGGCAGGAAGTTTTTCAGCGTCACCGGCGTCGCGGTCTTGCCCATGCGGATGATATCGCCGGCAACCTCGAAAATCTTGCGATGCAGCGGTTCATGCAGATGCGGTGGCTTCAGAAAGTCCGAAACGCGGTAATAGGCATCATTGTTGACGAGGATCGCGCCGAGCAGGGCCTGTTCCGCCTCGATATTGTTCGGAGCTTCGCGGTAATGCGGCTCTGCGGGCTGGATATTGGCAAGTTTGCGCGGAACTTCGTTCATAGGTTCTATTATCCGTCTTTTGCGGTCTGGTCGTCAGCGTCTTTCGGTATCGTCTGCTTGTAGAAGCATTAGGCGCGGCTTGGAACGCCGGACCGACGAGAAAAGCATTTCCCACAGCAGTTCACAGGCGTCAGAAAAAACGCAACGAAGTGGCAAATCCGATTGACTGTGCGGCGGATGCGACTCGGCTTCACATTAGGTGAGTCTAACGCATCTGAGTTCGAGTCGAAACCGGTTAGGTACCGGTCCTATGCATATTGTCGCGAGGCCGACAAACAAAAACGCCCGGGCCGTGAAGCCCGGGCGCTCCCCGCAGAAAGATCTGCGAGAAAAATATTACTCGTCGTCGCCGTCCTGGTCGGCTTCCGGATCGAAGAAGTCTTCCGGACGCAGGGCATCTTCGTCAACGCCGTAGATGGCGTCGGCCGAGGTGAGGCTTTCGCCCTTGGCCTGGCGTTCTGCTTCTTCAGCCGAACGGGCAACGTTGAGCTGGATTTCGATTTCGACTTCCGAATGCAGGTGCAGAACAACCGAGTGCAGGCCGATAGCCTTGATCGGGGTGTTCAGGTCGACCTGGTTGCGGCCGATGTTGAAGCCTTCGGCGCCGAGAATTTCAACGATGTCGCGGGCAGCAACAGAGCCGTACAGCTGACCGGTTTCGCCGGCCGAACGGACGACGAGGAAGGTCTTGCCGCCGAGAACGTCGGCAACCGACTGGGCTTCGCCCTTGCGCTCGAGGTTACGGGCTTCAAGGGTAGCGCGTTCGGCTTCGAAACGCTTCTTGTTGGCTTCGTTGGAACGCAGTGCCTTGCCCTGCGGCAGAAGGAAGTTGCGGGCAAAGCCGTCCTTGACCTTTACGGTTTCGCCCATCTGGCCAAGCTTGGCGATGCGCTCAAGAAGAATGACGTCCATTGTTTTATCCTTTCGGGTGTCAGTTCTGTTCGTTGATATCTGTATTGGTCTTTTTGCCGTCCGCAGCCTTCACCGGTGTCAGTGCGATCGTGCGGCGGGTATCGAAGAGGCCGAGGATCATGATACCGATGGCCGGCAGCGTGAAAATCGTCGACATGTAGCAGAGGGTCAGGACCGGCACGCGCCAATCCTTGCCAAGTGTGCGGAAATGCAAAGAGGCGAAGCCGGCCAGCAGAAAGCCGGCGCCGAACGTGCCGCAGATGGTGGCACCGATCATGGCCGGCACACCACCGGCAAACATCATCAGGATGCCGGCGAGGAAGATGAAAATGGCATGACGGTTCATGCGCAGGGCAGACGGCATGTCTTCGCGCGGGCGAAGCGCACGGCCGGAGCGGGAGACGATGCGCACCGCGAAATAGAAGGCGGCAAACAGCATGGTCACCCAGGCGGCGCCCTGGCCCATCGGCAGCATCACCACCAGCAGCGGCTTCATCAGGGTCAGGCTTTCCTGCATCTGTGCGAGCGCTTGCGGATCGGAGGCGAATTCGGAGCCGGGGGCTTTCAGGGACTCACCCATGGCGTCAACGAAGGAATTGGTCAGGTCGGGGCCGTAACCGATCATCACGCCCAGAATGATCAGGGCGATGGTGATGAGGCCGCACAGATGCATGAGGATATCCGAGATCGGATACCAGGCCATCAGATTGTCCGGGCCGCCGAGTTCGGAGGCCGGGCGCGCCAGATTGGCCAGGTGCGACAGCCAGCCGGCCGGAACCAGCGTGAAGGCGCCGATCGCAAGCGCAAACATTGGCGACACCATGATCGAGCCGAGCACGGCGGATGTCACGATGGCGATGATCGCGGCGCGATTGCCCCAGCCGAGGCCGGCAATCAGAATGGGAAGAGCGGAGGACGCAAACAGAATGATCGAAAGAATCGACTGCGTGGACGCGCCCAGCACCAGCATGGTCGCGGCAATGCCGGCGATGATGCCGGTCGGCAATACTGTCTTTATCTGTGCGTTCACTGTTTCGCTGTCCTGCGTATCGAGCAGTTAGGGGAGGGCGGAGTGCCTAAATCCCCAACATGGGTTTTGGTATTCTTGGGTCCGATCCGCGCCCAACGCGGAAGGGAAACGACCCTCAGATTAGGAATCTGAGGGTCGGCAGTTCAATTAAGCGACGACGTACGGCAGCAGGCCGAGGAAGCGGGCGCGCTTGATGGCCTGGGCCAGTTCGCGCTGCTTCTTCTGGGAAACTGCGGTGATACGCGAAGGAACGATCTTGCCGCGCTCAGAAATGTAGCGCTGCAGCAGACGAACGTCCTTGTAGTCGATCTTCGGCGCGTTTGCACCCGAGAACGGGCAGGTCTTGCGACGACGATGGAACGGGCGGCGAGCCGGAGAAGATTCAGCCATTGTGTTTGATCCCTTCTAGCCGATTAAGCTTCGCGAGCCGGACGCGGCGCGCGCTGGAAGTCGCCGTCACGACGCGGCGGGCGGTCACCGAACTCGCGGCGGGGGCCACGGTCGTCGCCGTCACGACGCGGACGGTCGTCACGGTCGCGCTTCTGCATCATGGCAGACGGACCTTCTTCGTGCTTCTCGACGGCGATCGTCATGTAGCGAAGAACGTCTTCGTTGATGCGCATCTGACGTTCCATTTCGTGCACGGCAGCAGCCGGAGCATCGATGTCCATCAGGGCGTAGTGAGCCTTGCGGTTCTTCTTCATGCGGTAGGTCAGGGACTTCAAGCCCCAGTTTTCTACGCGCCCGACCTTGCCGCCATTCGCTTCGAGGACACCCTTGTACTGTTCTACGAGGGCGTCGACCTGCTGTGCGGACATATCCTGTCGGGCAAGGAATACGTGTTCGTAAAGAGCCATGTAACTTTGCCTTTTCTTGCGTTTGTGTTCATCCGGACCTCGGCGGCTAAGCCTCAACGACTGCTCCTGAAGGCGAAGACGCCGGCAAGAAAAGTTGTTGTTTCGAGACGGTCGAGAGCGGAGACACGGGAGGCTTGGACCCTGCGGTCCGTGCGGTTCCCGATCGGGAACCCGCCCTCCGTACAGCCACCAGCCAGAAGACCGGATGTGTCGAACACGGCGGCTTATACGGATTTTTGGCCGGAACGCAAGGGTGTCAGTGCAGCGCTTTCCGTTTCAGCACCACGAACCACTTGTGGCTTCTGTCGGCAATGAGGCCCTTGCTGTCGAGCGGAACCGTTTTTTTCGTCACCGAATCCAGTACGTTGAAACCGATAACGTCGATCTCCCGCTCCCGCTTCGCCACCACGATATCCGTGTGGGAAGGATAGCTTGTGGTTTTGTCGTAGTATTTCTGCGCCTTCTCGAAGCTGACACTGGCATAGGTGTAGCCGATGACGTCGCCTATATCGGGCGTCGCCTGCGGTTCGGTCAGCCTGTAGCCATGATAAAGCGCTGTCGTATCGTTATCCTTGCGCGCGGCGATAAACTTGCGGATCCAGACGGAATGCGCCTGCGCGAAAGGAAACTGCGTCTTGTCAAAACCGGCTTCCTGAAAGGCAAAGGAAATCCCCACGGCTGACCAGAAATAATGGTCGTTCATCACGTCCTGCACCGAGGGAGAGCCCCCGCCAGCCTTGTTATAATTGCTGATAACATATCGGGCGAAGGCATCCTCGTCATCGGTATGGGCGATGTGCTTTTTGTTGTTGTTGAGATCCCAGGTGGAGCTTCCCCAATGTTTCCACTCTCTTTCGGCTGCCTTCACCAGATCGGCTGCTGTCTGTGTCATGCCATCCTCCTCCGATTGCCCTGATGGGGTATCGCGGTTCGCGTTGCGCCAGTGGTTCATCTGCGGATTGCACATGTTCTTGACGGCGTCGCTCACGCTCCGGCGACGCTTGATCGTTCAGCAGAAAACACACGGTGCAGGCAGCCGTCGTCTGCGTGCACGCATTGTGCTGAAAAAAATGCCAGGATCGATCTGTCTGGTGTCGTTCAGCCGCACCACTCCACGGGGAGCTTTTCAAGCGGGTACACTGACGCCATCGTGGATCAGCAGGATGTACATGGTGCGGTCGCCATGGGCGACCATGCGAAATCTCATGTCATTCTTTTGTTCAGTCGCGCACGGCGCATCCGATGTTTTTTGATGATTGAATATTACATTTAAAACGAAACAATGACCAGCGAATTTTACAGATGTGCGAAAGTGTAGTTCCCCCGTCGGGTCTACACTTCGTGCATGCCGGATATATTCAGAACTGCCGGTAAAGGTCTTGCAGATCTGACGGGCGGGGAGCGACAGGCTGCGAGAAAATCTCATTCTCCTCAAGGCCGTCGAGAAAGGCGGAAACTGCCTTCACGCTATCGTCGTGCGTCGGGTTCTGCGCCACGTCTTCGGCGCGATCCTTTTTCAAGGGGCGCATCAGGTCGAGAATTTCCACGATCTTGGCAAGCGGGGATTGGCCGGGATTGCGTGTATCGTTCTGAAAACCGGCCTCCATCTGACTTTGCGGGATCAGCGGCTGGCTGGGCATGGTGGTGGCAGACGAGCCCATGGTTGGGGTGACGAGCAGCGCGGCATCATTGCCGGTATAAAGAGAGCGCTGGAGGGAACTGATGGCGTTGATCGTCATGGTTTTCTCTTCCGCGGTTGGGCTGCCGGTTGCAAACAAAGGGATAGTGGACGCAACGGATGCGGCCATCGGCAGCGGGTTTGTGACTGGTTGACGGAAAAGCTAGCGCCGGCATCGGCGGGCGAAAAGTGCGGTGCACAAAACGCGTGCTCTGTTTGTAAACGGAATATTACCGGAGCGACGACAGGCGCCGTTTGTGGCTCATGACGATACAGATCGGGGTGGTCATCCACAGACGGAGGCGGAAATTAGTGATTCCTTAATTGGCCGGCGGCGAATCAGTGACTGTATCCGAGCTTGCGATCCGGTCCGCTACCTTGCTACATCGCCATCGATGAAAACTCTTATCCGTCTTGTCATTGCGTTCTGCGGTATTCTGATCTGCTGCTTTCTGGCCTTGCTCGTGGCATCGCTTGCCGCACAGGCCGGCATGCTCGGAAGCTGTTTCGAAGGCAGCTGCGGTTATGCCGCGGCGTTCCTTGTGGCGCCGCTTCTGTCCATCGGATTTATCATCCTGTTTTTCATCCTGTGGCGGAAATTGCGACGGCATCGTCGGAGAGTTTGAACGCAAAACGGCACGCAGTCGCCCGCGTGCCGCCAATAGAATAAGCCTTGTGCCGCGCCTCAGATCGGCGCCGGATACTGCCGGTGGATTTTGGCGATATCCGCAAGCACCTCGTCCGACAGCGCGATGTCGGCAGCACCGATATCCGTCTTCAACTGCTCCATGCTGGTCGCGCCGATAATGACGGAGGCCATGAACGGCCTTGTCAGGCAGAAGGCAATGGCCAGTTGCGCCGGGTCGAGCCCATGTTTTTTCGCAATTTCGACATAGGCGGCGACCGCCGGTTCCTGCAGCGGTTGCAACCGTCCGCCGAGATCCTTGTTGATCGTGCCGCGTGAACCGGCCGGACGCGTGCCGCCCAGATATTTGCCGGTCAGCAGGCCGGCCGCCAGCGGTGAATAGGCAAGCAGCCCGACATCGCCGTGATGCGAGACTTCAGCCATGTCGAGATCGAAGGCGCGATACAGCAGATTGTATTCGTTCTGGATCGAAACGACGCGCGGAAAGCCCTTTTCTTCCGCCTGACGCAGATATTGCATCGTGCCCCAGGCGGTTTCGTTGGACAGGCCGATCGTGCGGATCTTTCCGGCCTTGACCAGTTCGTTGAGGGTTTCCAGCTTTTCCGTGATGCCGGACACGGATTTTTCGCGGTCCTGCTCGAAGGCATCAAATTCCCACGCTCCGCGAAAATGATAATGCGGGCGGTTCGGCCAGTGGATCTGGTAGAGGTCGATATAATCGGTCTGCAGGCGCTTCAGGCTGGCATCGACGGCCTCGCGAATGGTGGCGGCCTCGATCGGTCGTCCGTCACGGATATGCGGGCGACCGCCACCGGCGATCTTGGTGGCGAGCACGATTTTTTCGCGGCTGCCGCTTTTTTTCAGCCACGTGCCGATATGTTCCTCGGTTCGGCCGTAGGTTTCGATGCTGACCGGCGTCGTTGGATAAAGTTCGGCGGTGTCGAAAAAGTTGACGCCCTGTTCGACGGCATAATCCATCTGCGCGTGGGCTTCGGCTTCCGTGTTCTGTGTACCCCAGGTCATGGTGCCGAGGCAGATTTCCGAAACGGAAATATCCGTCCGGCCGAGTCTGTTGAATTTCATGGAAAAATCGTCCCGTCTTTGAAGCGCCCAAACTTAAGCGGGATTTGGCTTGGCGCAAGGGACGAATGCGGCCTGATGGCGGCAAGATCGCGAAAACTTTATGTCGTGGGGGTCGAAAACGCTGAAAATTTTCTAATTCATGCCGAAGTGGCGCGTCTCAGCTTTAAAAACTGAGCGTGTGTAGAAATAATTTGCGGAGGACTGAATGGCCGATAACGGTGCGCAATTTGACGAACGCGGTTTCCCCGATGCCGGCGATCCGCCGAAGACGGGACGGTGGAAACTTATCGGTCCCGGCATCGTGGTCGCCGTCACCGGAGTCGGGGCAGGCGATCTGGTCGCCACGCTGATTGCCGGTTCGCGTTTCGGTTACGCGCTCCTCTGGGCCGCTGTTATCGGCTGCATCGTCAAGATCGCGCTTGCAGAAGGCTCGGCGCGTTATCACCTCGCCACCGGCTCCACCATGCTGGACGGCTGGAAGTCGCTCGGCAAATGGACGAGCTGGTATTTTGGCATCTACATCATGATCTGGGGTTTCGTGTATGGCGCGACCGCCATGAGCGCGACGGCCTTGCCGCTTGCGGCACTCTTCCCCTTCCTACCGCTCTGGGCATGGGCGATGATGTCCGGCCTCGTCTGCGCGGCCTTCGTGGCGTTCAACCGCTATGAAGTCTTCGAGAATGTGATGAAGCTCTTCATCGCCATCATGTTCATCGTCGTCGTCGGTATTGCCATTCTGGTCGTTCCGGATGTCGGTGCGGCGCTTACAGGACTTGTGCCCAGCATCCCGGAAGGCTCCGCCATCTATACGCTCGGCCTGATCGGCGGCGTTGGCGGCACCATCACCATGGCTTCCTATGGGTATTGGGTAAATGCCAAGGGCTGGCGCACGCCGGCATGGATGGGCGTCATGCGCCTCGACAACCGCGTCGCCTATATCATGACCGGCATTTTCGTCGTCGCCATGCTGATCGTCGGTGCCGAACTGCTGTATACCGCCCAGATCGCCCTTTCGACCGGTGATCGCGGCCTGCTCGATCTCGACAAGGTTCTGCAGGATCGTTTTGGTCCGTTCGTCGCCAAGGCATTCCTGTTCGGCTTCTTCGCCACCACCATCTCTTCCATTCTCGGTGTCTGGCATGGCGTATCACTGCTGTTCGCGGATTTCGTCCGCACCGTGCGTGGTGGCGAGAGCGGTTCGCGCGAAGGTCTCGAAAAAACGCCGGCCTTCAAGTTCTACCTGTTCTGGCTCACCATTCCGCCGATGGCGCTTCTGTGGTTCGGCCGTCCGTTCACGCTCGTCATCATCTATGGCGCACTCGGGGCCTTCTTCATGCCCTTCCTGGCCATTACCCTCATCTGGCTCTTGAATTCCTCCCGCGTGCCAAAAGAGTGGCGCAATGGCTGGCTGTCCAATGGTCTGCTTGGTGCATCCGCTCTGCTGTTCGTGGTGCTGTGCGTCAATGAGGTCATGGGCCTCGTTTCGGGCGGCTGATTGGGCGGTTAACAGGGGGTAACGGGGCGTGAAAACCCCGAAACCCTTGACTTACAAGGCCGGAATGTGAATGGAGAGGCAAATTCAGGGAAAGGAAACGACCCCAATGAGCACTTCTGCGACCATCGCATTCACATTTCCCGGTCAGGGCAGCCAGACCGTCGGCATGGGCAAAGACCTTGCCGACGCCTTTCCGGAAGCCCGCGCGGTTTTCGATGAAGTTGATGATGCACTCGGCCAGAAACTGTCCGAGATCATGTGGAACGGCCCGGAAGACACGCTGACGCTGACCGCCAATGCGCAGCCGGCACTGATGGCCGTTTCGATCGCCGCTCTGCGCGTGCTTGAAGCGCGTGGCCTCGATCTGAAAACCCATGTCGGTTTTGTCGCCGGCCATTCGCTCGGCGAATATTCGGCGCTCTGTGCCGCCGGCACCTTCTCGCTGGCCGATACCGCGCGACTTCTGCGCATTCGTGGCGATGCCATGCAGTCGGCCGTACCCGTGGGCGAGGGCGCCATGGCGGCGATCATCGGCCTCGAGCATGGTGATGTCGAAGCCATCTGCGTGGCCGCACGCGATAGCGGCATCTGCCAGATCGCCAACGACAATGGCGGCGGCCAGCTGGTGATTTCCGGTTCCAAGGCGGCGGTCGAGAAGGCAGCGGCGCTGGCGACCGAGAAGGGCGCCAAGCGCGCCATCATGCTGCCGGTCTCCGCACCTTTCCACAGCGACCTGATGGCGCCGGCGGCAATCGCCATGCGCCATGCGCTCGACAAGGTCGAAAAGCACAATCCGGTCGTGCCGGTCGTCGCCAATGTGCGCGCGGCCCCGGTCACCGATGCCGAAGAGATCGCCAACCTTCTCGTCACCCAGGTCACCGGTCAGGTGCGTTGGCGTGAAACCGTCGAGTGGTTCGGCGCCAATGGCGTCACCACGCTTTACGAAGTCGGTTCGGGAAAAGTGCTGACGGGTCTTGCCCGCCGCATCGACAAGAATATTTCCGGCGTTGCCGTGAATGCTCCGGCCGATATCGACGCGGCGATCGCCGCCATTCTCGGGTGATGTGGTGAGTGAGTAGAGAGTAGGGAATAGTGAATAGACTTTTCAGTCGCCTCGCTGCCGCCTCTTTCTACTCGCTATTCGCTACTCCCTATTCGCTCAATAAAGGAACGAACAATGTTTGATCTGACCGGCCGCAAGGCCCTCGTGACCGGCGCGACCGGTGGCCTCGGCGAGGAAATCGCCCGCATGCTGCATGCACAGGGCGCCATTGTCGGCCTGCACGGCACCCGCGTCGAAAAGCTGGAAGCACTGGCCGCCGAGCTCGGCGACCGCGTCCACATTTTTCCGGCCAACCTTTCCGACCGCGCTGAAGTGAAGGCGCTGGGTGAAAAGGCAGAGGAAGTGCTGGGCGGCGTCGATATTCTGGTCAACAATGCCGGCATCACCAAGGACGGCTTGTTCGTGCGAATGTCCGACGAGGACTGGGATGCGGTTCTGGAAGTCAACCTGACCTCCGTCTTCCGCCTGACGCGCGAACTGACGCATCCGATGATGCGCCGCCGCCATGGCCGCATCATCAACATCACCTCGATCGTCGGTGTCACCGGCAATCCGGGCCAGACCAATTACTGCGCCTCAAAGGCCGGCATGATCGGCTTTTCCAAGTCGCTGGCGCAGGAAATCGCCACGCGCAACGTCACGGTCAACTGCGTTGCTCCGGGCTTCATCGAAAGCGCCATGACCGGCAAGCTGAACGACAAGCAGAAGGACGCTATCATGGGCGCCATCCCGATGAAGCGCATGGGCGCTGGCTCGGACATCGCCGCTGCCGTTCTTTACCTCGCTTCCAACGAAGCGGGTTACGTCACCGGCCAGACGCTGCATGTCAACGGCGGCATGGCAATGATCTAAACGGTTCGCACAGGCGACCGTCCAATGCCGAAATAGCCTGTATACGGGTAACATCCCGGTAAGATTCTGGCTTTGCGGCGGGCGGAAACCGTGTTAAGCGGGCCATTGACTGTGATCAGTCGTCCCGTATTGAAGGCGGCCACGCGGAACTTTGAACGCGTCCGGTGAAGCCTCAAGCGGGAAAGCGGGTTTGCCCTCGGCGCTGTCCTATCCGGCGGCGGCCTCGGGTTTCAACAGGGTGCGGATGCCTTGATGGCCATCCGATTAAGATAAAGGTCGAGGAAACCGACATGAGCGATATCGCAGAACGCGTAAAGAAAATTGTTATTGATCATCTCGGCGTCGACGCCGACAAGGTTGTCGAAGGCGCAAGCTTCATCGACGATCTGGGCGCGGACTCGCTCGACACCGTCGAACTGGTCATGGCTTTCGAAGAAGAGTTCGGCGTTGAAATCCCGGACGACGCTGCTGACTCGATCCTCACCGTCGGCGACGCCGTGAAGTTCATCGAGAAGGCCCAGGCCTAATTCGATAACGCGATTTTCGGGAAAGGCCGGTGACGGCTGTTTCCCATGGCGGCCCGGCATGTTCGGGCCGTTTCATTATTGGCTATCAGAACAAAATTTAGACAAGGGTGGAGCGCTGGTATGATGAGGCGTGTCGTTATCACCGGTACCGGCATGGTATCTCCTCTTGGTTGCGGAACGGAGGCCAGCTGGTCTGCCATTCTCGCCGGTCAGAACGGGGCTCGCCTCGTCACCGAATTCGAAGTCGAAGACCTGCCGGCAAAGATTGCCTGCCGCATTCCTGTCGGCGACGGTTCCAACGGCACCTATAATGCCGACGACTGGATGGAGCCGAAGGACCAGCGCAAGGTCGATCCGTTTATTGTTTATGGTGTTGCCGCCGCCGACATGGCGCTCGCAGACGCCGGCTGGCATCCGCAGACCGACGAAGACCAGATCGCCACCGGCGTGCTGATCGGCTCGGGCATCGGCGGTCTCGAAGGCATTGTCGAAGCCGGCTACACGCTGCGCGACAAGGGCCCGCGCCGTATTTCGCCGTTTTTCATTCCCGGCCGCCTGATCAACCTCGTTTCCGGACAGGTTTCGATCAAGCACAAGCTGCGCGGCCCCAATCACGCGGTGGTCACGGCCTGCTCGACCGGCGCGCATGCGATCGGTGATGCCGCCCGCCTGATCGCACTCGGCGATGCCGATGTGATGGTCGCCGGTGGCGCCGAATCCCCGATCTGCCGCATTTCGCTGGCCGGCTTTGCCGCCTGCAAGGCGCTGTCCACCCAGTATAACGATGATCCACAAAAGGCCTCGCGCCCCTATGATCGCGACCGTGACGGTTTCGTCATGGGCGAAGGTGCCGGCATCGTCGTTCTGGAAGAGCTGGAACACGCCAAGGCGCGCGGCGCCAAAATTTATGCCGAAGTGGTCGGTTACGGCCTGTCGGGCGATGCTTTCCACATCACCGCGCCGTCGGAAGACGGTGATGGCGCCTACCGCTGCATGACCATGGCGTTGAAGCGCGCCGGTCTTGGTGCCTCGGATATCGATTACATCAACGCCCACGGCACCTCCACCATGGCCGACACGATCGAGCTTGGCGCTGTCGAGCGTCTGGTCGGCGACTCGGCCTCGAAGATTTCCATGTCGTCCACCAAGTCGGCGACCGGCCATCTTCTCGGTGCCGCCGGTGCGATCGAAGCGATCTTTTCGGCGCTGGCGATCCGCGACAACATCGCGCCGCCGACGCTCAATCTCGACAATCCCGATGTCGAGACGAAAATCGACCTCGTGCCGCACACGGCGCGCAAGCGCGACATCAATGTGGCGCTGTCCAACTCCTTTGGTTTCGGCGGCACCAATGCGTCGCTCGTGCTGAAGCGTTACGAAGCCTGATAACAAGGCTGTTAACGAGACGGGTCCGCTGCTCAGGGCTTGTCTTCTGAACCTGTTTTTGCCGCATTGCCGGGCCACACCCGGCAATGTTTAGAGTCTCAGAAGGAAGTGCCGGTGAGCGACACCAACCATAACAGTGAAATGCCCTCCGACCGCGGAGCGTACGGCACTGGAAAAGGCCCGATCATCCCGAAGTCGCCCAATGAGGCGCTGAAGCCTGAGCGCGTGCCCGATCCGCCGAAGCGGTCGAAGAAGGCACGTAGCCAGTTGGTGATTTTTCTCAATTTCGTCATGACCATGGCGGTCGCGGCCTGCCTCGTCGGCGCTGGCGGCTTCTATTATGTCATGACCAGCTATTCCGATCCGGGCCCGCTGGAAACCAACACGCATTTCATCGTGCGTGATGGGGCCGGCGTTTCGGCAATTGCCGACAGCCTTGAGCGCAACGGCATCATTTCGGATGCCCGCATCTTCCGTTATGTCACGCCCACCTATCTCGAAGGCGGCAAGACGCTGAAGGCAGGTGAATACGAGGTCAAGGCCGGCGCTTCGATGAAGGAAGTCATGGAACTGCTGGAATCCGGCAAGTCCATTCTTTATTCCGTCTCGATGCCGGAAGGCCTGACTGTCCAGCAGATGATGAAGCGCCTGATGGAGGATCAGATCCTCGAAGGTGAACTGCCGCAGGAACAGCCGCCGGAAGGCTCGCTGCGCCCGGATACCTACAAGTTCTCGCGCGGCACCAAGCGTACCGAAATCATGGCGCAGATGCGTGCCTCGCAGGAACGCCTGATCGACCAGATCTGGGAAAAGCGCGATACCGACCTGCCGGTCAAGACCAAACAGGAATTCGTCACGCTCGCCTCGATCGTGGAAAAGGAAACCGGCAAGGACGACGAGCGCGCCCATGTCGCTTCGGTGTTCATCAACCGCCTGAACCGCGGCATGCGGCTGCAGTCCGATCCGACAATCCTGTATGGCCTGTTCGGTGGCGCCGGTCGTCCGGCCGATCGTCCGATCTATCGTTCGGATATCGACAAGGAAACGCCTTACAACACCTACCACATCAAGGGCCTGCCGCCGACGCCGATCGCCAATCCGGGCCGCGCAGCACTTGAAGCCGTCGCCAATCCGTGGCGCACCCGCGACCTCTATTTCGTCGCCGATGGCACGGGTGGCCACGTGTTTGCCCAGACGCTGGAAGACCATAACGCCAATGTACGTCGCTGGCGCCAGATCCGTGCGGAGCGTGCCAACAGCTCGCCTGCCGACGAACTGGTCGATGGTCAGCCGGATGGTGCCGACGCCGAAAGGGCGCCGAGGAACAACTAACGTCGGTTCGCCGGCGGTTCAGGAAAGGTCAGGCGTAGCATGAGCCTGCAGTCTATGACGGGTTTCGCACGCAGCGAAGGTACCAGCGGTCGTACCCGCTGGGCTTGGGAGCTGCGCTCGGTCAACGGCAAGGGGCTGGATCTGCGCCTGCGCCTGCCGACCGGTTTCGAGCGTCTGGAAGCGCCGGTGCGCGCAGCCGTACCGGTCCGTTTCAGCCGCGGTAACATTCAGGCTAACCTTTCCATCACCGTCGCCGAGGCGAAAGTGGAAGCGGTTCTGAACCGCGATGCCCTCAACGCCATTCTGGGACTGCGTGACGCACTTGGCGATCTCGTCGACCCGTCGCCGCTGCGCCTCGACACGCTGATGTCGATCCGCGGCCTTGTCGATATCCGTGAAGCGGAAGAAGGGGCTGATGCCTCGGACGCGCTCGACCGCGAGATCATGGCCGGTCTCGATATTGCCCTCAATGCATTGACCGCCATGCGCGTCAGCGAAGGTGTCTCTATCGGCGCCGTGCTGCAGGATCACGTCAACACCATTTCGACGCTGACGAAGACGGTGGAAGCCGATCCGTCGCGCAGCCCGGACGAGATTGCCCGCAAGCTTGCCCTGCAGGTGGCGGCGCTGATGGAAGGCGCGTCCTCGCTCGATCGTGACCGGCTGTATGCCGAGGCCGCGATCCTCGCCACCAAGGCGGATCTGCGGGAAGAAATCGACCGGCTACATGCACATGTGGTCGCCGCGACCGAGCTGTTGAATAAGGGCGGTCCTGTCGGCCGCCGCCTGGATTTCCTTGCACAGGAATTTAACCGGGAATCGAATACCATCTGTTCGAAATCGAATTCGGCAGCCGTGACGGCCGCCGGCATCGAGCTGAAGGTCGTGATCGACCAGTTCCGCGAACAGGTTCAGAATCTGGAGTGATAGATGAGCCCGGCCCCTAAAGCGAACAACCCCGCAAAAATCGCCCGACGTGGCCTGATGCTTGTCCTGTCCTCGCCGTCGGGTGCGGGCAAGTCGACCATTGCCCGCAACCTGCTCGAATCCGATCCGAGCCTGGAAATCTCCGTCAGCGTGACGACGCGCCAGCGCCGCCCGAGCGAGATCGCCGGCAAGCACTACCATTTCATCAGCGTTCGCGAATTCGAACGCCTGCGCGATAGCGACAGCCTGCTGGAATGGGCAGAGGTTCACGGCAATTTCTACGGCACGCCGCGCGAGCCGGTGGAAACCGCCATGTCCGAAGGCCGCGACATGCTGTTCGATATCGACTGGCAGGGCGCCCGCCAGCTGCAGGAAAAGATGTCGGCCGATGTCGTGTCGATCTTCGTCCTGCCGCCGACCATGACCGAATTGCAGTCGCGTCTGCATCGCCGCGCCGAGGACAGTGAAGATGTCATCCGCACGCGGTTGCTGAATTCGCGCTCGGAAATCGAGCACTGGCGCGAATATGATTACGTCATCGTCAACGATGACCTCGACGAAGCGTTTCGCAACGTCAACTGCATCGTCAATGCCGAACGTGTCCGCCGCGACCGCAGGCACGGCCTGTTCGATTTCGTCGGTGATCTGCTGACGGAAGAGCCGGTTCTTTAACCGGCCTCGACCCACAAACCTAGCAGCCGGTTAATTCCCGTGTCGGCAATTGAGCGCCGTCATCCGCACATTCGCAATCGGGTGCTGTTACACCACCGTGAATGGCAACATCACGGGGGCGGGACATGCGTGAGGTTTTGGGGCTTCTTTTTGCCGCGGCGGCTCTGTCCGTTTCAGCGGGTATCGCGCATTCGGCCGATTGGCCAAAGGCGGATGTGGACAATGCCATTGCCGACGTGGTTGTCGACATGGAAGCTTCCATTGGCGAATGTCTGTCGCAGGCCGGTACTTCGCTCGACTATAGCAGCAAGCAGATCGACTTGAATGGCGACGGTGTGAACGAGATCGAGGTGACGATCTTCCCGCATCAGCTCGGCACCGGCGCTTCCGTCTGCTTCAACAGGTCCGGGACAAGCGTCTACCTGCTGATCTCCGATGGCAAGGGTGGTTGGAGCCATCATTTCGGATACGGCGGGCTGGAATATCACCAGCGCCCGAACGGCCAGTTCGCGGATGTCGAGATCACCGGTCCGGGTTTCTGTTTTCCGATATGGCGGTATCATGACGGCGACTATCGCGCGTGGAAGGTCTGCAACGAGCAGGCGGAGATTTTTGCCGACGTCGCGTCATGGATTGAGGGAACAGCGGCGCCTCGCGATTCCGGCGAGGATTTCGGCCCGGTCGAGCAGCCCGATCTCGGCACCATTCCCTACGGCGCGCCGGACTTCTTCCACAACGACTCTCTCATGGCGATGGATCACCGCCGTGGCGTGATCGTCTATCAGCGGCCGAAAAAGTCGATTGCCGGGACGGTGAAGCCGGGCATGGTGGTGTTCAAGGGAGAACCCTGGGACCAGTATGACGTCAAGCGCGGCATCCGCGGCACCGCTTATGCCTTCAAGAAGGGATGTGCGCCGGCCCCTTACCCGGTCAGCGGCGGCCTGTTCATGTCATGGCACACTGTCGTGCTGAAGGGGGCCGCGCCGGTCTGGGCAAAGAAAGGCTGTGCGATCGAGGGCTATTCGTGGAAAAGCCCGAATGCAGCCCTGAAGTTCGAAAGCATGATCGACTGAGGCGAACGATCTTAGAGACTGTTCGCCAGCGTCACGAATTCTTCCACCGACAGGGTTTCTGCCCGCCGCTGCGGGTCGATGCCCGCACGTTCCAGAAGCGCTTCACCGCCCAGCGATTTGACGCTTTGGCGCAGCATCTTGCGGCGCTGTCCGAAGGCAGCCATCGTCACGCGCTCCAGCTTGGCGAGGTCGCAAGGGAGCGGTTCGGCCTTCGGGGTCAGGTGGACCACGGTGGATGTCACCTTCGGTGGCGGCGAGAAGGCGGAGGCCGGTACGTCGAACACCATGTGCGAATCCGCACGCCAGCCGGACAGTACGCCGAGACGGCCGTAATGGTTGTCGTTTTCACGGGCCACGATCCGCTGGCCGACTTCCTTCTGGAACATCAGCGTCAGTGATTGCCAGAAGGGTGGCCAGTCCTTCGGCACCAGCCAGTTCACCAGCAATTGCGTGCCGACATTGTAAGGAAGGTTGGCGATGATTTTGACGGGGCCGCCTTCGGCCTTTTCGGCGGCGAGTGCGGCAAAATCGGTCTGCAGCGCATCACCCTCGATCACCTCGAGACGGCCGGGATAATAGCTTTCAACCTCGGCCAGCGCCGGCAGGCAGCGGCTGTCGCGCTCGATGGCGACGACCTTCTTCGCACCGAGCGCCAGTATGGAGCGCGTCAGGCCACCGGGACCGGGGCCGACCTCGAAGACGGTGACACCTTCCAGCGAACCGGCCGAACGGGCGATCTTCTGGGTGAGGTTCAGATCGAACAGAAAATTCTGCCCAAGTGATTTCTTGGCGGCGAGATCAAACCGCTCGATGACATCGCGAAGGGGCGGCAGGCCGTCGAGTGTGGCCATCAGGAGATGCTTCCGGAATGCTGGGCCAGCTCGCTGGCAAGTTTCAGGGCGGCGACCAGGCTGGTCTCGCGGGCGATGCCCTGACCGGCAAGGCCGAAAGCGGTGCCGTGGTCGGGCGAGGTGCGGATGAAGGGCAGGCCGAGCGTGACATTGACACTGTCATCGAAGCCGAGCGCCTTGGCAGGGATCAGCGCCTGATCGTGATACATGCAGATCGCCACGTCATAACGACCGCGCGCTTCGTCATGGAACATCGTATCGGCGGGCAGGGGGCCAAAGGCGTTGATGCCGTCTTTGCGCAGGGCGGCAATCGCCGGCGCGATGATGTCGCGGTCCTCGATGCCCATCGTGCCGTCCTCGCCCGCATGCGGGTTGAGGCCGGCAACGGCAAGGCGTGGGCTGGCGATACCGAAGCGATGTTTCAGATCGGCATGGGTGACGCGGCAGGTTTCTATAATCAGGTCGTGCGTGAGTGCGGCCGGAATGTCCTTGACCGGAATATGGATGGTGACCGGAATGGCGCGTAATTTCGGCCCTGCCAGCATCATCACCGGCAGGACCGCACGTCCCGTGGCGCGATGCGCCAGCTCGGCCAGAAATTCGGTATGGCCGGGAAACTTGAAACCGGATTCGTAAAGCACCGACTTGGCAATCGGGTTCGTGACCACGGCAGCTGTTTCGCCCGAAACGCTCAGGCGCACGGCGGTTTCGATCGCGGAAATCGTCGAGGCAGCACTCGCCACATGCGGCTGGCCGGCCGCGACGTCGAAACCGACAGGGATCGGCAGAACCGGAAGAGAATCTTGGAATATGCCGGTCGCCGATGCGGCGTCCGTTTCGCGCAGCGGCACATCGACGTCAAGAAGGCGGGCGCGTGCTGCGAGCACTGCGGGATCGCCGATATAGAGAAAGGGATGCAAGCCATGCTGATTGCGCAGCGACCACGCCGCAAGCGCGATATCCGGCCCGATACCGGCGGGATCGCCCTGTGTGAGTGCGAGAGGGCGATCGATCTTTATCATTCTGCCTTGGCCTGTCTTCAGGGATAGGAGATCTGGGCCTTGGCGCGCAGTTCCTCGACATATTTCTTGTCGTTCGGGTCTTCACCGGTCTTCTCAGCCTTGCCGAGATCCTCGGCGCGGAAGACGACTTCAGCAGCCACGTCGTCGGAGACCTGGCGCTGGTTGCAGATCGCAAGGAACTCGACACCCTTTTCGGTGATGCGCGGCTCGGTCGTGCCACCGGATGCCTTCTCGACGAAAGGCTTCCAGTCGGCCGGCAGTTCCGGCAGCATGATACGGCCGAGCGGCTTGACCGAAACGTCGAGCATGGTCGCGGCAAAGGTCTTGGCCTGGTCGCAGCCCGGGAATTTCGAGCGCGATGCCTTGGCTTCCGCCATGCGCTTGTTGAGGATCGACTTGCGCTTGGCTTCCGGCACGACAAAAATGATCTGCTGCAGGAAATACTCGGTCGTGACCGGCTTCTGGCCGCCTTCGGCCATGCGCTTGACCAGTTCCTCATTCGACATGCGACCGCTGCGTCCGCCGGCAAAACGGGCGTTGACGACACGCGGCCAGCTCATCTGCACGGCAATGAAAGCCTTGAAGTGCTCGACGCCGACACCGGCCTGATTGAGAACCTGTCCCATCTGCTGCGGCGACATCTTGTTGCTGGCGGCAAAACGCGCGAACGACCGGTCGACGTCATCGGTGCTGACCGACATCTTGACGCGGGCGACTTCTTCACGCTTCAGAACTTCATCGATAAGCTGCTCGCGAGCGAGCTTTTTCGTGTCGCCCTTGGCGCGCTGCAGGCGCAGGAAGGCGGCACGGCGTGCCACGTCGTTGGAGGTGATCGGCACCTTGTTGACCACGGCGGCGATTTCGCTTGCCGCCTGCGCGGTGGTCAATGCCGGTTCGATGACGACGGACGCCGCCAGTACCGCAAATGCCGTCATCGTTGTCCGCAAGGCTCGACCAGCGATCATCATGCCATCCTTTTCACGCTTACGCGGGCATCAAGGCCCGTTTGCGTCCCCATATCACACCAGATATCCGCTTGTACAACGCATGCGGCGAAACAATGACGTTCCGCCGCACGATCTCGTGTTCTTTCGATCAATTGGTGTCGTCGAGATCCGTCGAGCCGATCTCGATGTCGCCGAGCGTCCTGAATGTCAGGCGCGCGGTAATGGCCCAGTCGCTTGCCGTCGTGCTGTTCGGTTCGTCCGAATAGGCAAGCGTGAAGATCGTGCATTCGTCGGCATAGGTGAAGCCCAGGGCACGACGGATAACTTCTTCGTCCTTCAGGTCCCAGGTCGCCGTTCCGGCGAGAGACCAGTTCTCGTTGACACGCACGCTGGCTGAAGACTGCAGATATTCGCCGGAATTGACCGCACCGTAGTCCGGCTGCGGCTCGATCTGCGTATAGATCATGCTGGCCGAGAAACGCGGCTGCGCATAGCTTATCGACGCGTCGGTCCGCTGCAGATCGAAGTCACGGTTGTCGAAACGGCCCTGAGCAGCAAGGGTCAGGCCCTGCGGCAGGTCGATAGCGGCCATGGCGACATAGTCGGACGTATCGCTTTCGAGACCGGAATAGGCGCCGGCATTGACGAGGTCGGCACTGGCATAGGAGTTTTCGCCACCCAGATGGTAGGACTGGCCGAAGATGCCACGCAGGCCGATGCCGCTGTCAAAGTTGCCGGTATAACGGATACCGACATTGGCACGGGTGCCGCCTTCGATGCGGTCGTAACCTGAGAACTTGTCGCGCTCGAACAGATTGCTGGCGTCATACACCATGCTCTGCGCGTCTTCGTTCGGCAGTCCGCCGGCCTTCTGCTCATTGTTGCGAACGAACAGCTGTGCGATCGGCTCGATCACGTGGCTGCTGGTGGGCGTGGTCATCAGGATCGGGTAACGCGCTTCAAGGCCGAGCGTGGCCATGTAGCGGGAAGCGGCACCGGAATCCTCGAAATTGCCGGCATAGTTTATACCGGCCAACTCCGGCGACGAAGCCGTATGGCGACCAAGATCGCCACGCAATGCAGCCAATGGCGTCAGAAGCAGACCGCTTTCCATATTGTAGGTGCGCTTCCACTCCACTTCCGTGGTGAAGCGGCTGTAGCTGCCGTCCAGGCCGCGGAAACGCGGCACATTGCTGCCGGGTTCGAGGTAGTAGTCGCTGTTGCGGCGCGAGGTATTGGTCAGGTTCATGCGCACCGAAAGTTCGCCGCCAGCCACCGGTTCCGGTGCAATATACTGGTAGTCGAACGACGGATAGACGATCGCTTGTCTGCGTTCGGTATCGGAATTGTCGGGCAGATCCTGAATGTCGAAATAATAGGCCCTCAGGTCGAAGTAATTGCGCTCGCCGAGGCCGCGCAGATAGACTTCGTTGGTGTAGACGTCCTCGTTCACGCCTTCCAGGTCATAGGTATTCGAAAAATTGTTGTCGCTCTGGAGCATGGCCTTCCAGCCAAAGGTCCAACGCGGGTTGATTTCGAACTTGCCTTCGCTGGCCGCCATGAAGCGCTGATCATTGTTGCGGTCGGCAGTGCCGGCGTCGAATGCACCGGAATCCTTCTGGTCGATCCAGCCGAATCGCAGGATGTGCGAACCCGTTTCGAAGCGGTTGCGCACTTCACCCTCAAGCAGCAGGCCCTGATTGGTGTAGTAGGTCGGGCTGAGCGTTGCATCCATGCTCGGCGAGAAGACGTGGTAATAGGGCACGGTCAGGCCGAAGCCCAGCTTGTCGTCCATGCTCATGCGCGGGAAGAGGAAACCCGACTTGCGCTCGACCGTATGATCAGGAACCTCGATGAAGGGCAGGTAACCGATCGGCATGCCGAACAGTTCGAATCGGGCATTTTCCAGCCGGATCGTTTTCTTCTGGCCGTTCTGGATGACGCGCTGCGCCTTGACCTGCCAGAGCGGCGCCTTGCCGGGCTTGGCAACGCAGGGCAGACAGGCGGTATAGACGCCGTTGTGCAGCACCATCAGCTCGCCCGGCAGACGCTCGGCGCTTTCACCGGCCATGCGGGTATTGTCCGGGGTTTCGACTCGCAGCGAGTTGACAAAACCCTGGCCGAAATCGTCGGTCACATCCAGCTGGTCGGCATAAACGCGGTTGCCCTCGGGATCGATCAGCTCGATATCGCCATTGGCCATGACGCGGCCGGTGGCCTGGTCATATTCCACACGCTGCGCAACCATCCGGTAGCGATTGTAATAGATCTGTACGCCGCCGGTTGCGGTAACCTTCTGGGCGTCCTTGTTATAGGTAAGCTCGTTCGACCGCAGCAGCATCTTTGCGCCGTCGGCAGCCTCGGGGGCGAGAGCAGGGGTCTGTGCATTCGAAATAGTCGGGGGAGCAATGGCAATTGCGCACACGGCCACGCCTGTCAGCAGGGCCATGCAAAGCCGTCTGATATTCCCGCGGTCTGTTACCGCCACTAGCCATCCTCCTGATGAAGCAGAATTGTTGCCCCCAACGCCATGGCCACGATCACCGGGATCCAGACAGCGACGAAAGGAGGAACCACCCCGCTGCTACCGAATGCCTTCACGAGTACCGTGACGACATAAAGCACGAAGCCGCAAACTATGCCACCGAGAATCACCGAGCGCGACTGCGCCATACGGCTAAATTTCAGGGAAACGGTAGAAGCGATCAGCGTCATTGCCACCAGAAGCAGCGGCAAGGACAGCAGGGAGTGAAATTGAGTTTCGAGACCCTTGGTGGAAATTCCGAAGGAACGGGCGACTTCGATCTTTTCGGAAAGATCAAAGAAAGCAACGTTTTCCGGCTTCTCAAGGCTCTCTTGAAGAAATTCCTGTTTGATATTGGTACGCACTTGCGCCGTCTCGATACGCGCGGGCGGCGCATCCGATCGGGTTTCCAGTACGTTGTTAAGAAGCCAGTAACCATTTTCCAACTTAGCTGTCGCGGCGTCCTGTCTCAGGATGACGCGGGCGTCCTTGTCAAAATGGAACAGCACCACGTCCGACATGGTCAGCGTGTCCTGCTGGAAGCTTTTGGCGCCGATGATCGTGTCCGCACCGTCACTGATCTGGCGGATCCACGGCAGGAAGTTCGAAGCGCGAGCCTGGCCACTCGATTCGCGCCAGGTCGATTCGAGCGATGTCGACTGTTTCAGTCCCCAGGCGGAGAGGGGGCTGATCACGCCGACGGTAAAGACACCGAGCAGGAAGGCGCCGGCCACAAACGGCATGGCGAACTGCCAGACGGACAGGCCGGCGGCACGGGTGACCACCAGTTCGGAGCGGCGATTGAGCGCGATCAGCGTCGTCATGCCGATGAACAGCGACAGCGTCGGGATGGTCTGCTGCAGGATCGACGGCACGCGCATGGCGGTGATGCCGAGCGCGCCATACAGCGTATAGCTCGCCAGTGCCGACATGCGGCGGTTGGTTTCGCTGAAATCGGCAAGGAAGATGATCGCCGATACACCGAGGAAGAACCACATGGCGGTGATGACATAGCGTTTGAAGAAATAACGGCCAAGCGTGGAGAACAGCATCATGCGCCTCCCGTCTTGGAGCGCACGGCCGTCACGCGGCGCAGCAGCTTGCTATAGAGATTGCCGACAGCGTCATTCCAGGCATTGGGCAATTTCATCTGCCGCTGGCTCATCAGCATGTAGATGGCCAGCAGGCCCGGCAACAGCGGCGGCGCATAGACCATCCACATGTTGGCATTGGTGTTCTTTGCCATGTTGGTCAGCGAAAAACCGAGCCAGCGCATGGCAAAGGCAATGATCAGAGCCAGTACCATGGGGTGCAGGCGGGCGCGGCGGTGCGAGCGCGCGCCGCCGACGATGACTAGAGCAATCAACGCGTAGGAGAGCGGATAGATCCAGTCGGACATGCGGCGATGCAGTTCGGAATGGAAGCTGCCGGGTGATTCCATGTAATATTTGTCGGTCGGATCGGGCTTCAGCAGGAAGTCGAGATTGCGATCGCCGGCGTAAACCGGCGCGCGTCCGGTCGATTCGGCCATGGATGACAGGTCGAAGGCGTAGGACAGGAACTTGATCACCGAAACACGGCCATCCGGCGTCTTGCGGTGAACTTCACCGTTGCGCATGGTCAGCGTCGTGCCGGCTTCATCGATCGAGCCTTCGCGCGCGTAATAGATCATCTCGAAATTCGGATCGCGATAATCGACGAGGAAAAGCCCCATCAGAATGCGGCCGGAATGGCGCTCCGAAATCTGGACGTAGAGATTCGGCTCGATGCTGCGGAAAGTCTTTTCCTCGATGACCGAACCCAGAAGGTCGGCATAGGCTTCCGCGACCATTTCGCGTGCTTTGACGCGTGCCGGCGGCTCGACGAAATTGGTGATGACGAACGAAAACAGCGCGGTCAGCGCCGCAAGCAGCAGCACGGGCTTGTAGAGCACGGAACGCGGCGATCCGGCTGCATCGATCACCGGCAGCTCCGAATCGTTGTTCATCGCGTTCAGCGTCTGGGTGATGCCGATCACCAGCGCAAACGGCATGACGACCGGAATGATCGTCGGCAGGATGAAGGATGCGAGCGTTGCAAACGAGCCGATCGACTGGCCGGTATCGGTCACAAGATTGATTCGTCCCAGCACCTGGATCGTCCAGATGATCGCCAGGATCGGCAACAGCGTGGCCAGAAACATCTGGAACGTACGCCGCAATATGTAGGACTCGATAAGCTTCATGCCGACCTGATGATGACTCGATACGCCCGTCGGCGTCGCCAAGCTCTAAGGGATAAGAACGCCGATGGCGACAGTTATCCGTTCACAAAACTGTCGAATGAGCACGTTTTTTTTCGCTCTGTGTCATTTCGAAATACGCCGTGACACCGGCATAGACCACCGCGGACAACAGGAAGCCGAGCAGAGCGTCGGAGAAATAGTGCCCGCCAAAGGATACGCGCAGTGCCGGCGAGACGAGCGTGATGGTAATGAGAGGCGGTGCCACCAGCATTCTGTAGCGCGAAGGCACCAACAGGATCAGGCAGGCAACCCAGCCAGCACCGGCTGCCTCGCCGGAAACGAAGGAGCAGTTGTTGTAACACGAGCCATTAAAAGAGCCGGCGGCGGAAAACACCCGTTCCCCGCCGAACATGTCGGTTTCGTAAGGCCTTGGCCGGCCGGAAATCGATTTGAGGATCAGATTGACGAGCAGGTAGGGTCCGGAGATCAGTGTGATCAGCGCGATCCAGCATCGTCTTGTGGTGTCTACACAATAGGTTGCGCCATGGTGCTGGAGATTGCGGACCAGCACGATGATCAGAACGACGGCAAAGAAGGCAGGCATATAAAAAAGCACGCGCCGCGCGGTCTGAAGTGTCACATCGTTCGAAAGGGGAAAGAAGCTGCATATGTCGGCAGTCTTGTTGGCGGCGATGCAGAGCGATGGGTCGAAAAAAGCCTCGGCGATCTGGACGTCGATCTGCGGAAAAGCATGAAACAGTGCCAACAGGCAGAACCAGAGCGTGGAAAGAATAAGGAACCAGCCTTTTGCGCCGGTCATCCACGATGTATTGACCTTTGCTGGAGCGGAAAAGGCAAATGCCCGTCGCTTCGCTGGTGCTTGCTCCATGTGCCTCCGGTCGTTGCTATATGGTCGCCTGTAGAGATCCTAACTGCTATTAGGGGTTGATGACAAGATTGAGACGGTGCTGCCGTGATCGGTTATGTTGACGGCACAAGCGGCGCTCTTGCATCACCTGCCGAAAAGGCCATGATTGCGCCTTTTCGAGGCCGCAAGGTCACCCATCGAATTGCTTGTTTGAAGATTACCCACCGGAGAAGACATGCCCGCTAAATTCCAGATATCGTTTGCCAAAACCGCCCGTGCCGATGGTGGTATCGCTGTTCTTCTGAAACTGTCCGGCGACCAGCCGCCGGCGGGCGCTGCCGATGCCGATCCGGCCGGTGTTTATGCCAAGGCGTCCACCGTTGGCGAGTTCAGTGGAAAGTCCGCGAGCGTTCTCGATATCGTTGCGCCCCACGGTTCGCCTTTCGACAGAATCACCGTCATCGGTCTCGGCAAGCCTGCGACGCTCACCGCCCATGACTGGCTGCGGGTTGGCGGCATTGCCGCAGGCTCGGTCAAGACCGGCTCGAAGCTCGCGATCTATATCGATGCGCCCGGTATCGCGATGGACGGCGAAAAGGCTGCCAATCTGGCGCTTGGCATGCTGTTGCGTGCCTACAGCTTCGACAACTACAAGACGAAAAAGAAGGACGAGGACGACAAGTCCGCCAAGGCGGTGAACGTCACCATCGTCACCGCCGATCCGGCCGCAGCCAAGGCCGCTTTCGTGGCCGCACAGGCGGTTGCCGATGGCGTCAATCTGGCACGCGAACTCGTCAACCTGCCGCCGAACGTGCTCGGTCCGGTCGAATTCGCGGCCAAGGCCAAGGAACTGGAAAAACTCGGTGTCGAGGTCGAAATCCTCACCGAGAAGGAAATGAAGAAGCTCGGCATGGGAGCGCTGCTTGGCGTTGCTCAGGGTTCGGTCAAGCCGCCGCGCATCGCCGTCATGCACTGGAAAGGCGGCAAGGCCAAGGAACAGCCGGTCGCCTTCGTCGGCAAGGGCGTCACCTTCGATACCGGCGGCATTTCCATCAAGCCGGGCGCCAGCATGGAAGACATGAAGGGTGACATGGGCGGTGCCGCCGCCGTCACTGGCCTGATGCACACGCTCGCCGCCCGCAAGGCCAAGGTCAACGCCATCGGCATTATCGGCCTCGTGGAAAACATGCCGGACGGCAATGCCCAGCGCCCGGGTGATATCGTCACCTCGATGTCTGGCCAGACGATCGAAATCATCAACACCGATGCCGAAGGCCGCCTCGTTCTGTGCGACGCGCTCTGGTATTGCAAGGAAACCTACAAGCCGCGCTTCATGATCAATCTGGCGACACTGACCGGTGCCATTCTTGTGGCGCTCGGCAATCTGCATGCCGGCCTGTTCTCCAACAATGACGAACTGGCCGGTCAGCTTTTGGCCGCCGGTGAAGAGAGTCAGGAAAAGCTGTGGCGCATGCCGCTGTCGAAGGATTACGACAAGATCATCGACTCGCGTTTTGCCGACATGAAGAACAGCGGCGGCCGCCATGCCGGTTCGATCACGGCGGCGCAGTTCCTTCAGCGTTTTGTCGGCGACACGCCTTGGGCGCATCTCGATATCGCCGGCACTGCCATGGGCTCACCGTCGAGCGAGATCAACCAGTCTTGGGGTTCGGGTTACGGCGTGCGTCTGCTAGACCAGCTTGTGCGCACCAATTTCGAAGCCTGATTCCATGACCGATGTCCTGTTCTACCACCTGACCGATTCGAAGCTCGAAGAGGCGTTGCCGTCTCTTCTGGAAAAGAGCGTCGAGCGCGGCTGGAAAGTGGTGGTGCAGACCAGAGCCGAGGCGCGTCGAGATTTTCTCGACGCGCATCTCTGGACCTTTCGCGACGACAGTTTTCTGCCGCACGGAACGGATGCGGGCGAGATGGCCGAGGCGCAGCCGGTGCTGATCACCGCGGAAGACGGCAATGCCAATGACGCGACTGTGCGTTTCGTTGTCGATGGCGCCGAGCCGCCGCCACTCGATCCTTATGAACGCGTCGTCTTCATGTTCGACGGTTATGATACCGAACAGCTTGAGGGCGCCCGCGCCCAATGGAAGCAATTGAAGGGCGCCGGCCACGCGCTGACCTATTGGCAGCAGCAGGAAGGTCGCTGGGTGAAGAAGGCCTGACCGGTTGGATCAGGAGCGATCGATCCCGGTATCCTCCTGAAGGCTCGCCGACAGCATCGGCGCTCGCGATCCGCCATAACGCAGCGCCACCACCTTGTAGCCCTCCGCTTTCAGCTGTGTCAGCAGGGCCGGCAACATGGCCGCGGTGCGATTATGGATATCATGCATCAGGATGATGCCACGGCCATGCCGGCGCAGTTCGGCCATGGTGCGGGTGGCGACGGCAGCCGGCGACACACCGAAATAATCCTTCGAATCGATCTGCACATCCAGAACCACCATCTGGTGGGCCGCTACCCAGTGGCGCATCGTACCGCTGTCGGAAAGGTATGGGAAGCGGAAGAAATTGGCGTCGGTGCGGGTGGCGGCGCGCACGGCATCGCGGCCCCGGTTGATCTCGGCGATCGCCTCGTCGACGGCAAGCCTGCGCAGATCGGCATGACGGAACGTGTGACTGCCGATCGTGTGACCGGCATCGACCACCTGACGGGCGATTTTCGGATAGGCCTTTGCCATTTCCCCGACCATCAGGAAGGTCGCCTTGACCTTGAAGTCGTCGAGCGTGGCAAGGATGCGTTCGGTCTTTTTCGGCACCGGACCATCGTCGAAAGTCAGCACGACTTCCTTGTCGCGCAGCTTGAAATCGGCAAGCGCGTTGACGGTCAACGTGCGGCCTGAAAGCGCGCCCGGATGTCCCATGCGGCCCCAGGCGGCCGGTGTCAGTGCCACGGGCGATTTTGAGTCGTTCTTCGTTTGAAGCGTTCCTGACGCGTTGCCGGCGGCGAACGCCGTTTTCAGCGAACCGCCTTCCGTTACCGGCTTGCCGGCGCAAGAAGACAGAAGGCAGGCAAAGATAGTGGCGGCACACAGGACGCGTACGGGCATGAAAATTTCTCGACGACGGATGACACGGGAATCGGTGTGCCGTCATCTTTCGTCGAACATGGTTAATGCGTGGTTTATTCCGCACGTGGAGAGCGTAACGCGCGTGCGTCCCAGACGCGCAGGATTTCTATTCGATCGGCCTGCAAGCGATAGAGAATGAGAAACGGCGTTTTTGCGATGACCAATTCACGGGTCCCGGGCAGCGCGCCCGGTCTGCCCGCGTTTGGATTATCCCTCAAGAGGTTCTCTGCCTTCAGGAAGCGAAGCCGTGCATACCGGGCCCCTTCAGGGAAAACCGAACTGTAATATTCTTTCATCCACCGCAGATCACTCCTGGTCTGTGGCAGATAAACGATCTGCATCAGGACTTACGGCCTTGCCGAGGTTTCAAAGCGATATCCGGTTCGGGGGCAGGGCGCTCGTTTTCCGTCCCCCAGGACGAAATCCAGTCAGCCATTTTTTGACTGGAGATGAAAACGCCTTCATCTGCAACCGCGATGGCCTGCTCAAGCTGTGCGCGCTTTTCTGTCTGGCTTGCCAGATAAATCTCGATGGCAGCATCGACAATTTCCGCTTCCGTTTGATCGCTCGCAACCGCTTCTGCATCGAGGCGGGCCCGGATTCCAGGCTTCAGGCGAAGGGATTGGTCTTTTAAGCGGTCGCCCATGCTAGCACCTCGTGAAGTGACACATCCAGGATAGTGTATCTCCACGAGGCGAACAACTGCGGGGAAGGGCGCTCAGTCTCTCATGATCGTCTGTCGCAAGAAGCTGTGCCCGAGGGCCTGCCTCGTCGCCATTTCCCCACTGTCACCTGCACCGCCGTGACCGCCTGAGCCGAACTCGCGGAAATACGGCGTATGCCCGGCCTCTATCAGCCGATTGGCGAACCGCCGCGCATGCGAGGGGTGGACGCGGTCGTCATTGGTCGAGCTTTCGATATAGACCGGCGGATAGCTGATCTCGCCGGCCGACTTCACCTGATGCAGCGGCGAATAGGTCAGCATCGCCTCAAGTTCTTCCGCGACTTCGGGATTGCCGTATTCGTCCATCCAGGCCTTGCCGGAGGGGAAGAGGTGGAAGCGCGACATGTCGATCACCGGCACCGAGGTCCAGACCGCGCCGAAATCCTGCGGGTAGCGGGTCAGCATGACCGAGGTCAGAAGGCCGCCATTGCTGCCGCCGTTGCAGGCGATGCGCGACGGTTTCGAATATCCGCGTTTGACGAGGTCGCGCGCCACCGCGACGAAATCTTCAAATGCCTTGTGGCGGCCCTTGCCCTTGGCGACCTTGTGCCAGTCCGGCCCCAGTTCGCCGCCGCCGCGGATATAGGCCTGAACAAAGCCGCCACCTTCGGAGAGCCAAAGCCCGTAGGCGCCGGAATAGACCGGCGACAGCGATACTTCGAAGCCGCCATAGGCATACATCAGGATCGGCAGTTCACCTTTGGTCCAGTTTTTCGGCAGCACGATGTGATAAGGCACCTTGGTGCCATCTTCCGACGTCGCCTCCAGCAGTTCGGACTGCATGCCATCAGCATCGAAAAAGGCGGGCGAAGAGCCGATCGGCACCAGTTCCGGCTCGGCTGAATGGTCTCTGAGATCGAGCCGGTAGGCGCTCGAGGGCAGAAGAAACCCCTGTCCGATGACGGTGAGGATTTCCTCGCCCAGTGTCAGGTCGGCGTCGAGCAGGCGATAACCGATGCTCTGCAAACCTTCCGGCAGAACCAGCTCTCGCGGCTCGGCCTCCGGTTTGGTGAGGTCGACCAGAAACAGTTTCGGCTGCATGCGATCGCTGACGACAAAAACCACCCAGCTCTTCAGGACGGAAAACTGCGAGACCGATTGCCCGTCCTTCGGCGAAAACAGCACGCGGGCCTTGCCGAGCGGTTCGGCGGCGAATGGTGAGAACTCCTGCAGGATCAGGCTGCCGGTCGGATACCGTTCGTCCGTTTTGGCGTGCCACACGGCGTGGGTGTGGTTGAGGTCGACATCCACCTCGGTCGGCAGGTCGAGGCGGCGGAGATTGCCTTCAATGTCGCGGATCTCGATGGCGATGTGGCCAATATAGACAATACGTGAGTAGATCTCGATCTTGCGCTCATCGGGCTTGCCGCCCCAGAAGGCCGGATCGATGAAACCGGCTGTGCCGGTAATGTCATCCTTGCCGGCCTCAAAAAGGATCGGAGCATCTTTCGGCTCGACGCCGCGTTTCAGCGAACGGGCCACCCGTGGCCAGCCGGAGCGTGTGGCCGAATTTTCGTCGATCGAACCGAAATAGGCGATCTCGTCAGGCGCAATCCAGCTGGCATGGGCGCGGGTTGCCGGCGTATCGAAACCGCCTTCGACAAAGCTTTTCGCCTCGGTATCGAATTCCAGCAGCCGTACCTGATCCGAACCGCCATCGGACAGGATCAGCAGGACGCGGGTGGGCTCGTAAGGGGATGTGACGGCGCCGGAATAGATCCAGCGTTTGCCTTCCCTGGCGCAGAATGCATCGAAATCGAGCACCGTTTCCCAGGCTGCTTCTGGCTTCGGCTCCTGACCAACCGGTAGACGCCGCCACAGGCCGAGTGGATTGTCCTTGGAGCGATGGAAATCGAACAGCCATTGGCCGCGCCGTGTCGGCACGATCAGTCGGTCATCGCGCTCGATCATGGCTTTCAGCGCATCACGGTCCTTCTCGAATTCGGGCGTCCTGAATGTTTCGTCGAATTGTTCGTTGCGATCAGCAACGAAGGCGAGCGTCTTCGGGTCGTTGTCGTTTTCGAGATACAGATCCATCAAAGGCCTCCTCTTGCGTGAGGCCTTTACCTAGGGATGTGGGGAGGGCGGGACAACCCTGCCTGTCGTCATGCTCGGGCCAGTCCCGAGCATCTGCTGCGGCTCTTTCTCGCGATGGGATCAGATCCTTGGGACAGCCTTGGATTAAACCCGGGGGGCAAGGATGACGAATATCGAGCGCTTCGCAGGGACGGCTTACCCTGCCATCGCCTCTTCATATTCGGAGGACAGCATCAGCCATTCCTCTTCCGCCGTCGAAAGCTTGGCCGCAGCCTCGCCACGTTCCTTGGCTTTCTGGGCTGCCTTGGCAGGTGCCTTTTCGTAGAGCGCCGGGTCCGCAAGTTCTTTATCAAGACCTGCGATCAGCTTCTCAAGCTTGGCCGTCAAAGCTTCGATTTCGTTGATCTTTTTCTTGAGAGGCGCCAGCGAGGCGCGTTTTTCCGCATTGGCCTTGCGCTGGTCCGCCTTGTTGACCTGCTCGTCGGCTGCCAGTTGCGGCTTGTCGTCCTTCTTGCGGCCGGCAGCAATGATCAGGTCGCGATATTCCTCAAGGTCGCCCTCGAACGGCTTGACCGTGCCCTCATTGACCAGCCAGAGCCGGTCCACGGTCGCCTCGATCAGGTGGCGGTCGTGAGAAATCAGGATAACGGCGCCGTCGTAATCGTTCAGCGCCTCGATCAGCGCGCGGCGGCTGTCGATATCCAGATGGTTGGTCGGTTCGTCGAGGATGAGCAGGTTTGGCGCATGGAAGGCGGCGAGGCCCATCAGCAGACGTGCCTTTTCGCCACCGGACAGATCCTTTGCAGCCGTCGCCATCTTTTCGGTCGCAAGGCCCATCTGCGCCACGCGGGCGCGTACTTTTGCTTCCGGCGCATCCGGCATCAACCGGCGCACATGGTCGACGGGCGACTCGTTGGGGATCAGGTCGTCCAACTGGTGCTGCGCGAAAAATCCGATGGACAGCGACGGCGCCAGCTTCATCTCACCGCCGTCGATCTTCAGACGGCCGGAAATCAGCTTGGCGAAGGTGGATTTGCCGTTGCCGTTGGAGCCGAGCAGGGCGATGCGGTCATCGGCATCAATGCGCAGGCTGATGTTTTTCAGGATCGGCTTGCCGGATTCATAACCGACGCCACCCTTGCTGATGGCCACGATTGGCGAAGCCGGCTGCTTTTCCGGCTCTGGAAAAGTGATTGGCTGAACGTAATCCTCGACCACGGCGGACACCGTCCCCATACGTTCCAGCGCCTTGATGCGGCTCTGCGCCTGCTTGGCTTTGGACGCCTTGTAGCGAAACCGGTCGATATAGCTCTGGATATGCTTTCTGGCGGCGTCGCTTTTCGCTTTCGCCTTCATCTGCAATTCGTCGTTTTCGGCCTTCTGGCGTTCGAACTGGTCGTAACCGCCGCGATAGAAGGTCAGCTTCTGCTGGTCGAGATGGACGATCGAGTTGACGGCGTTGTTCAGCATGTCGCGGTCGTGGGAAATCACGATGACCGTGTGCGGATAACGCCGAACGTAATCCTCCAACCACATCGTGCCTTCAAGGTCGAGATAGTTGGTCGGCTCGTCAAGCAGCAGCAGGTCCGGTTCGGCAAAGAGAACAGCGGCCAAAGCCACGCGCATGCGCCAACCGCCGGAAAACGAGGAGGCGGGGCGCAACTGTGCTTCGGCATTAAAACCGAGGCCGGCCAGAATGCTGGCGGCACGGGCTTCCGCCGAATGGGCGTCGATATCGACCAGCCGCATCTGGATTTCGGCAATGCGGTTCGGATCGGTCGCCGTCTCGGCTTCAGCCAGAAGCGCGGTGCGCTCCTTGTCGGCGGCCATGACGATGGTGATCAGCGAATCTTCCGTGCCCGGCGCTTCCTGCGCCACCTGGCCGATGCGGGCGTTCTTGGGGATCGAGACCGAGCCGCTTTCCGAAGCCATGTCACCGGTGATGATCTTGAACAGCGTCGATTTACCCGCACCGTTACGGCCCACAAGGCCCGCCTTGGAGCCGGCCGGAAGCGTGACGCTGGCATGGTCGAGGAGAAGGCGGCCGGCAATGCGGGCGGAAAGGTCGGTAATCGTGATCATGGCGGCGGTTTTGGCTGAAACCGCCGTGCCTGACAAGACGTCATGACAAAGTGATTTACGCGCGTGCCGTGCGTGCCACAGCCTTGCCGCCGCCGATCACCACCGGCTGGCGCGGATTGGCAAGCGCGCTGTCCAGCGCCACGGCGGCGCGGCTGCGCAATTCCTGCGGCGAATGCGCGTCATCGGTCAGCGAAACACCGATCGACAGTTCCATCGGCATCACGGCCGGCTTGTTGTCGTCGGCAATGAGTTGCAGGCCGTTGATGATCGAGTTGTTCAAGCGATCGGCAATGGCGCCGACACTTTCCTGGCCGACATTGTCGAACAGGAAGGCGAATTCGCGCGGGCCGATGCGGGCGACAAAATCGTTCTTCTTGATGGTATTGCGGAAGATCGAGGCGGATTTTTTGAGAACGCGGTTGCCTACCGTATCATTCGGTACCTGTGTGATATCGAACAGGCGGTTGAGCGACACGATGAAAAGGGCGGTGCGGCGGCCTTCGGCTGTTGCCGAATACAGCCCTTCCAGCCGCTCGGACAGCGCGATGTGGTTCGGCAGCGATGTCAGCCGGTCGCGCAGCGATGCTTCTCGGGCCGAAGATGTCGCCTTTTCGCTGGCGGCCAGCTTTTCGGCGCTGGTTTTCAGCGCCGTCGTCAGTTCGGTCTCGGCGGTCATCGCCTCGCTGATCGAACTCGTCAGATATTCGATCTCGGAAAGCACGTCGGAAATCTTGCCGCTGCTATCACTGCGCAAACTGCGCGCCACGGATTCCAGCGCGCGGGCAAAAGTCTGCTTCTGGGAAACGCCGCGCGCCACCTTTTCGGACAGGCCGGCAATCAGCTCGATATCTTGGCGGCGGGTGACGTTGGCGGAAAGGCCCATGAAAGACGGAAGCCGGTGACGAAGACCGATTTCATCGAGCATGATCTGTGTCGGCGCTGTGGTCAAACCCATCACATCACGGGTGAGGGCGGCATCGCCGCCGGTGATTGCCTCGTGAAACAGTTCATAATTGCGCGGCAGTCCGGCCACGTCCAGCCGTGCCATCTGCTGGCTCACCGCGAGCAATATCCTGTTCTTCGGTGCCGTTTTTGCTGCCTCTGCCGACATGCCTGTCTCTCGGTTCTCGTGTCCTTCTGCGTGTGAAGCTCATTAAAATACACGAGTTTTAACATCTTCTGAAAAACGTGATTGCCACTTCGATTGAGGGTTAACAGGGCGTGGACGGGCGACCGGAAAATTCCCATGGGCACCCGTGAATGGTTGACATGAAAAATCCTGACTGGATTTTTCGATCGTGCTGCGCTCCCATGTTGGCAGATAACGGAGAGGGACCCAGCATGACACGCATTCTCTACACATTGAGTGGCAGCGACCATGAGCGGCCGTTTTCACCCCATTCTTGGAAAGTGGTGATGGCCCTTGCCCACAAGGGGCTGGATGTCATCGAAAAGCCGACGGCCTTTACCGCCATCCCGGCGCTGGAAAACGGCTTTTCCAAAACCGTGCCGATCCTGCGTGATGGCGACAGGCTGGTGTCGGACAGTTTCGATATCGCCCTTTATCTGGAAGAGGCTTATCCTGATCGCCCGACCCTGTTCGGCGGGGAGGGCGGCAAGGCGCTCTCGCGGTTTGTCGAGCGTTTTTCGCAGTCGACACTCCATCCGGCGGTCACGGCGATTGCAGTCTCCGATATCCACGACATGTTGGCCGACGAGGACCAGCGCTATTTCCGCAGCAGCCGCGAGGCCTTTCTCGGGCGCACGCTCGAAGAAATGCGCACCGGCCGTGAAGCCGCCATCGCCGCCTTCGCCCCGAAACTCGAGCCCTTGCGGCAGATGTTGAAATACCAGCCTTTCCTTGGCGGCGAAGGCCCGCTGTTTGCCGATTACATCCTGTTCGGCGCACTGCAATGGATGCGCATCACCGCTGGCGCCGACGTTTTTGCACCCGGCGATCCGGTTTCGGCCTGGTTCGAACGCTGCCTTGACCTTCATCAGGGGCTCGGGCGGCGTGTGACAGCCGCATGAATTTGGCGCACCTTCGATGAACAATGACGCCAACCCCCTTGTTTCCGGCGCTTGGGGCGGGTAGATACCGCCCACTTTTCCGCAAAACAAAGGACCAGAGACATGGCGATTGAACGCACCTTCTCGATGATCAAGCCGGACGCAACGAAGCGCAACCTGACCGGCGCCATCACCAAGGTATTCGAAGACAACGGCCTGCGCATCATCGCCTCCAAGCGCGTATGGATGTCGACCCGCGAAGCCGAAGGCTTTTACGCCGTTCACAAGGAACGCCCGTTCTTCGGCGAACTGGTTGAAGGCATGACGTCTGGCCCGACCATCGTTCAGGTTCTGGAAGGCGAAGGCGCCATCCTGAAGAACCGCGAAATCATGGGCGCGACCAACCCGGCCAACGCCGACGAAGGCACGATCCGCAAGCAGTTCGCCCTGTCGATCGGCGAAAACTCGGTTCACGGTTCGGACGCTCCGGAAACCGCCGCGCAGGAAATCGCCTACTGGTTCGCAGAAACCGAAATCGTCGGCTGATTGCCGGATCTGGTTTTGAACTGATGGAAGAGCCGGTGCGCGAGCGCCGGCTTTTTATGTTTATACGGTTCCTCTTGCATCTCTGGATTGGTCGCGAGAAATTTGCTATCTTAGTCAAGTTAGCTAAGGAGCGCGCAAATGCAGGTTACGATCCACGCTGCCAAGACCAATCTTTCAAAGCTGATCGAGCGTGTGCGTAACGGCGAGGAAATCGTCATTGCCAAGGGCAAGACGCCAGTTGCCCGTATCGTCCCGATTGCCGATGGTGGCTTTAAGATCGGCATTCTGAAAGATGAGGCATTGGGAAACGCCCCGGATTTTCTTGAGCCCATGTCCGACGAAGACCTCGATCTGTGGGAAGGCCAATCGTGAATGCGCTTCTTCTCGATACCCATACATGGGTTTGGTCGCTCACGGGCGATAGACATCTTTCAGATGCCGCCACGAAAGTCATCCGTCAGGCTGATAGCGTCTGGGTAAGCCCGATCAGCTTTTTTGAAATTGGTCAAAAGGTTCGTATCGGAAAATGGCCGGAGATGGAGGCCTTGGTTGGCGACTTGTCGCGACTGCTTGAAGAGCAGCGCGGACGAATTGCATCCATAACGCCAGAAATATCTTTGAAGGCAGGTATCATAGCGTGGGAGCACCGTGATCCGTTTGATCGAATGATCGCGTCCACGGCTCTGCAGGCTTCCATGCCGATTGTGTCGGCAGACCAAATCTTTGATACGCTCCCCGGAATCAAGCGCATTTGGTAAAACGCTGCGCTGCGTAATTACGACCACTTGTCCCGCGCGCTGTCATCGGCATCTTTTGCCGCCACCCAGTCGCGCGCCTTGCCATCCTTGCTGTGTTCCTTCTTCCAGAAGGGCGCCGATGTCTTCAAAAAGTCCATGACGAAATTGGCGCCGTCGAAAGCCGCCTGCCGGTGTGGCGAGGCTGCGATGACGAGCACGATGTTTTCGCCCGGTGCGATCTTGCCGAAGCGATGCACGGCGGTGAGCCCCATGAGGTCGAAACGCTCGATGGCAAGGTTTGCGATACGGCGCATCTCGGCTTCCGCCATGCCCGGATAATGTTCCAGTTCCAGCGCCGACAGCGTGTTCTGTTCGCCACGGCAGAGGCCGACGAAGGAGACGACGGCGCCGATATCGGTGCGGCCTGCGGTCAGCGCGTCGATTTCGGATTGCAGATTGAAGTCGTCGGATTGGACGCGGATTGTGGGGATAGGGGTCGTCATCGGTCGTCTCCGTGGAATTGCGTCGGGTATGCCGCAACCTATCCCGGCCCTTCGCTTTAGCTCAGGGCGTTCGAAGCTCAAAACGCTCCACTGGAGCGTTTTGCCGGCTGAAGCCGTCGCTTCTCACCCACCCGTCATCGGCGGAAAAATGCCGATTTCACGCGCACCGGCAATCGGTTCGTCATGCTCGACGTGTTCCTGGTTGATGGCGACGCGGATCACATCGGGATATTCCAACGCTGCCTCGTACCCGTCGCCGAGCGTCTTGAGGTGATCGAGCAGATCGCGCACGGTCACCACATGGGCCGGGAGCTCCAAGTCTTCCTCCGGCTTGTCTATGCGCTCTCGCACCCATGCGAAATAGACGAGCTTGACCATCACTCTTCCACGATGTGTTTGAGGCCAGCGCGAAAATAGTCGTAGCCCGTGTAGAAGGTCAGAATGGCTGCGACCCACAACAGTGCGATACCGATCTCGGTGGTAAAAGGCAGATAGGCTTCGCCGGCAGGGCCAGCCAGCAGGAAGGCGATCGAAAGCATCTGGATCGTGGTTTTCCACTTGGCGATCTTGGTCACCGGCACGGCAACCTTCAGCGCGGCAAGATATTCACGCAGGCCCGAAACGAGGATTTCGCGGCAGAGAATGGTGATGGCCGCCCAGAGCGACCAGCCGGCAATGGTTCCGTCCGCCGCCATCAGCAGCAGCACGGAAGCAACCAGCAGCTTGTCGGCAATCGGGTCCAGCATGCGGCCGATATTCGATGTCTGGTTCCAGATGCGGGCGAGATAACCGTCGAGATAATCGGTGATCGAGGCGACGACAAAAATCCAGAAGCCGGCCCAGCGGGCGAAATCCGAACTTTCGAGTTTGCCTTCGATGAAGAAACACAGAACGATCAGCGGCACGGCAATGATGCGCGCATAGGTCAGGAGATTGGGGATGCTGTATGCGCGCGATGCCATTTTCGACCTATGCTCGGAGGTTTGCCCCTAGTTGATGGTTCGAAGGCCCACCGTCAACAGGCTTTCGCGGCTTTTTTACAGACGATTGCGTCATCTGCCGCATTTGGCCTCGCCACAAGTGAAGCATCCGGCGATGATCTCGAACCGCTTATGCTGACAATTGTTGAGAGCACCGGGCGAGGCAGTCCGCTTCTCGATCATGAAAAAGCCCCTTCCTGTCGGCCAACAGGGTTTCCGAACCGCTAACCCGGCCGTTAGCCTGCTGTTAACCATGTTTCAAAATGGCACAGACTGTGCCGTAATCATTTCCCATCCTCGTGCGTTCATGGTTCGACCTTCAACAAAGGGGAGACCGGACATGAACACGAACCGTCACACGGTATTGGTGGTCGAGGACGAGGCGCTCATCCGATTTGCGGTGGCCGACGCTCTCGAAGATGCAGGTTATGACGTGCTGGAGGCCGCCAGCGTTCTGGAGGCAATCGGGCAGCTTGGATTGAACGAGGATATCGATATCGTCGTCACCGATGTCGACATGCCGGGCGCGCTCTCCGGTATCGATCTGGCAAAGATGATCAGTGAATGTGCGCCGCATATCGGCGTCATCGTGTCTTCGGCCCGCTGTGGTGAAGAGCTGACGGATATTCCGTCCGCCGCCCATTGCCTGCCAAAACCCTGCACGGCGCAAAAGATGCTCTCCACAGTGGAAAACATGCTGAAGGGCAGGGCGCTCGTCGGCGATGAAAGCTTTCGCCGACGAGCTTGATTGAGATTTAGGCCGTTATCTCGACGGGATCAGCAGCCATCGACGCAGTAGTGCGAATGCGGACCTTGTCGATGTTGCGGCCATCGAGCGCCACGACCTCGTAGGTGAGATCGCCGAAGGACACGGTTTCGCCCTGCTGCGGCATATGGCCGAGACGCCAGAGCATCAGGCCTGCCAGCGTCGAATAGCGGTCTGCATCGTCCACAAGGTCGATATCCAGCAGTTTCGAGACATGGCGGATGTCGATCCAGCCATCGACCAGAAGCGAACCGTCTTCGCCGCGCTCCACGGTCAGTTGCTCTTCGTCATCATCGGCAAAGTCGCCGGCGATGGCTTCCAGAAGGTCGGTGGCGGTGACCATGCCTTCGACCGAGCCGTATTCGTCGAGCACGATCGCCACCTGCAGCGGCGACTGGCGCAGCTGTTCGAGCAGGCGCAGTGCGTTGACGCTTTCATGTACGACCAGCGGCTGGCGCAAAGAGCGGTCGAAATCGACCTTTCCGGTCTCAATGAAATCGCGCAAGAGATCCTTAGCCAGCGCGACGCCCAGAAACTCGTCGAGGCTGCCGCGGGCAATCGGGAAACGGGAATGGCCCGATTCCAAAACCTTGCGGCGAAGCTCTTCATCGCTGTCCTCGATATCCAGCCAGTCGATGTCGAGACGATGGGTCATGACCGATTTGGCCGGACGGTCGGCAAGCGTCAGCACGCTTTCGATCATCTCGTGTTCGACCGGCGTGAACAGCTCGTTTTCCGAAGCGCGTTCGGCAATCACGTCGGCCGTGTCACCGAGCGAGGTCTCGCTGCGGCGGCTGCCAAGCAGCGAGAGCACGGCGTTGGCGGTGCGTTCGCGCAGGTCGCCGGTGGTCAGCACCCGCTCGCGGTTGCGGCGTGCGATCTGGTTGAACGCCTCGATGAGAACCGAGAAGCCGATTGCGGCATAAAGATAGGCTTTTGGAATGTGGAAGCCCAAACCTTCGACGATCAGCGAGAAGCCAATCATCATCAGGAAGCCGAGGCAGAGAATGACCACGGTCGGGTGTTTCGACACGAAGGCCATCAGCGGCCTCGAGCACAGAAGCATGACGCCGACGGCGACAATGACGGCGATCATCATGACGGAGAGGTGCTGCACCATGCCAACGGCGGTGATGACGCTGTCGAGCGAGAACACGGCGTCAAGCACGACGATCTGCACCAGAACCTGCCAGAACACGGCATGTTCGATCTTGCCTTCCTTGTTGCCGGAATGGCCCTCAAGGCGTTCATGCAGTTCCATCGTGCCTTTGAACAGAAGGAACACACCGCCAAACAGGAGGATAAGGTCTCGGCCGGAAATCTCGATACCGAGAACGGTAAACAGCGGCGCCGTCAGCGTGACGATCCAGGCGACGGAGGCGAGCAGGGCAAGGCGCATGACGAGCGCCAGGCTGAGGCCGATCAGGCGGGCGCGTTCACGCTGATGCTCCGGCAGCTTGTCTGCCAGAATCGCGATGAAGACGAGGTTGTCGATGCCGAGGACGATTTCGAGCACGATCAGGGTGGCGAGTCCGGCCCATGCGGCCGGATCGGACATCCATTCAAATATCATGATGATATGAGGCCTGCCCCTTCGGGTGGCCGTTCCTTCTGTGGTTGAAAGGGAAAACAAAAAACGCCGCCCAAGGACCGGGACGGCGGAAAACGATCAGCGATTGCGATGATGGCGTGGCGTATGCGCGCGTGATCATGCGACCCCGGTTTGACGCGGGGCGCGGTGATCTCTCGACCGTAAAGTGGGAACGTCCGGTTCGGAACCATTTTCGATGTCATCGATGCGGCGAACCGGACACACGCAATCGGGTGTCCATGGGCGGCGACTATACCGATCCGATCAGGGATTGCATCCCTTCGGCGCAAAATTTTCCGTGAGAAGCGTATGTCGGGTATTTTTCACACCGCCGGAGCAAGCCGGCGGTGTGGCGATTTTAGAATATGTCAGGCGCCCATGCCGCCGTCGATCGTGTGCATGGCGCCGGTCATGAAGCCACCTTCCGGGCCGGCCAGATAAGCGGCAAGCCCGGCGATTTCCTCCGGCCGGCCGTGACGCTTCAGCGCCATGAAGCCGTGCATCGTGTCCTTCATCGGGCCATCGGCCGGGTTCATGTCGGTATCGATCGGGCCGGGCTGGATGACGTTGACGGTGATGTTGCGTGGGCCGAAATCACGGGCAAGCCCGCGCGCCAAACCCTGCACTGCGGATTTGGTCAGCGCGTAGGCCGCGCCGCCGGGAAAAGGCATTCGATCGCCATTGACCGAACCGATGATGATGATGCGGCCACCGTCAGGCATCTGGCGGGCGGCTTCCACGGCGGCGTGATAGGGCGCGCGAACATTGATGTCGATCATCCGGTCAACGGCGTCGGGATTGGTCTCCAGCGGATCGCCGAGAACCAGAGTACCGGCATTGACCACCAGCACATCGAGTGCACCTGCCGCCTTGACGGTCGCGATCGTGTCGTTGCGGTTGCCTGCATCCGATTTCACGGCCTTTGCGCCGATCTCGGCCGCCAGCGCTTCTGCGGCATCCTTCGATCCGGCATAGGTGAATGTCACATCGGCGCCATCACCGGCGAAACGCCGCACGATGGCGGCACCAATGCCGCGGCTGCCACCGATAACCAGAACTGCCTTACCCTTGAAATCAGTCATCACACTGCTCCGTGTTAGGGTTGAGAATTAATGTAATGACGACTACATAATTTGCAGGCATGATTTCGTCAATGGATTGTGTAATGTGCACTACAAAAATATTGAAAACACGTGGAAGGCCACGCGCATTCGACATGGAAGATGCTCTTGCCAAGGCGCAGGTTCTGTTTCGCGAGAAGGGTTATGATGCCTTGAGCGTCGCCGACTTGACGGACGCGATCGGCATCAATCCGCCGAGCTTCTATTCCGCCTTCGGCAGCAAATCGGCGCTCTATGGACAGGTTTTGCAGCGCTATGCAGAACTGGAAGGCATCGATCTGGAAGGGCCTTTTGTTGATGGCATTCCGCTTGCCGAAGGCGTGCGGCGTTTGCTGCGAGAAGCGGCAACGAATTACGGTGCCGGCAACGGCACGGGCTGCATGGTGATCGAAGGCGCGCGCGGCGGTGTCGATGCCGAAGCCTGCCGGCAGGCGCGACGCCTGCTGGATCAGACGCATGACATGGTGCATGCGGGTGTAAGCCGTAATGCGCCGGCTGCGGCCGAGATGGTGACGGATTATGTGATGGCGACCCTGTCAGGCCTGTCCGCCAGCGCCCGCAACGGCCTTTCCGCCGAACGCCTGTTGCGGATCGCCGATATTGCTTCGCGCCAGCTTGCGCACGAACTTCAGGAGAAACAACCATGACCGCATCCGCAAAATTCACGACCTTCGATCTTTCCCAAGTCGAGCCGGAAGAGGGCGCTCCGGCCGCCGACCGCCTGATCGCCGGCAATCCGGTTTTCCGCACATGGAATATCGAGGAAGCCGATGGTGGGCTATATGCGGGTGTCTGGGAAGCGACGCCGGGCAAATGGCGGATCGTCTATGACGAGTGGGAATACTTTCACATTCTCGCCGGCCATTCGGTTGTCACGGAAGAGGGCGCAGAGCCGCTGCATCTGCGCGCCGGCGACAGCATGGTGCTGAGGCCTGGCTTCAAGGGAACGTGGGAAGTCGTTGAAACGACTCGCAAGGACTATGTGATCCGGGTGTAGCCTGCTGCTTTTTAGCATGGGGAAAGTTCGGACAGGGGACTGTCGAGCGGTGATTGACCGCGTTACATCATCGCGATGAAACCGGCATTGGTGGCCACGATGCGCATTCTGAGATTTCTGCTGACCATCGTGGTGGCAATCACCGTCACCTGCGGTTACCGCTGGTATTCCTATGTCACCAATACCGAAAGCCCTTACGATGAGATCGGCATCGAGCTGAACAGCCGCATGCCGCTGCCGATCCGCAAATGGGCCTGCGACAAGCTGCATGCCAATTTCACCAATGCCATCCCGCCCTATGGTTGCCAGGCGCCGGGCGATGCAAGCCGTGGCTGGATCTAATCTTTCCCGGTTCCTGAACCGCCACCATTCCCGAAAGCCTCCGCAAACTCGGCGGATGCGATAAAGGCAAGTGTGCGCCGCAGTTCCTCGGATTTTTCGATGCCCAGAACGGCATCGAACCGGCACTGCGCGTCACGCCATTTTTCCACCAGTTCGGCCTGGGCGGAGCGGCCGGCGGACGTCAGTCGTACCCGTTTGGCGCGCCGGTCCTTTTCGTCCGGCACAAGCTCGACGAGACCGTCGCGGATCAGCGGTTTCAGCGTGTGGCCGAGTGCCGACAAATCCATCACCATCGCCTCCGCCAGCACCTTCTGGGTCGGTTCATTGCCGTAAAGAATCTGGGTCAGCAGTGAAAACTGCGTGCCGCGCAAACCGGCGCCGTTCATGATCGTATCGTAAAGCTGGCTCAACTGCCGGGATGCGCGCCGCACGGAACTGCTGCTGCAATGCATCCAGATGCTGTCTTCCTGTCTGTCCATGGCTCCCTTCTTTCCCGCATTTGCCGTCAGTCGCAAGAGGCGCAGAGGCCTTGCCGAAATTTCTCTGCGGCCATCTTGCATTTCGCGCGCCTTCGCTCAAATATAGTGGCATATACCAGTAAATTCCAGAGAAGCCATGCGGACGCCATGGCGCAGGAGATTGCAAAATGACCTCGAAACTTGGAACTGCTCTCGTGACCGGTGCTTCTTCCGGCATTGGTGCCACCTATGCCGATCGTCTCGCAGCGCGCGGTCATGACCTCGTTCTTGTTGCTCGCGATGCCGAACGGTTGACCGAACTGGCCGAAAAGCTGGCAGGGCAATACGGTATCGCCGCAACCATCCTTCGCGCCGATCTCTCCGACCGCGCCGATGTTGCCGCCGTCGAAAAACGCCTGCAGGACGACGCGTCCATCACGCTGTTCGTCAACAATGCCGGCATTGGCCCGGCCGGTCCTCTGCTTGCCGGTGATCTCGATTATCTCGACCGGATGGTGGAGCTGAACGTCGTGGCTGCCAACCGCCTGGCGATCGTGGCAGCACGGGCATTCGTGGCGCGGGGCGAGGGCGCAATCATCAACACGGCTTCTGTCGTGGCGCTTGCGCCGCAAATCTTCAACGGCACCTACAGCGCCACCAAGGCATTTGTGCTCGCCCTGACGGAAGCGCTCGCTACCGAACTCGCCAACACGCCGGTGCGTATTCAAGCGGTCCTCCCGGGCCTGACGCGCACGGAAATCTTCGATCGTGTCGGCCACTCCTTCGACAATCTCGATCAGGACAAGGTGATGGCGGTCGGCGATCTGGTCGATGCGGCGCTGTCGGGTTTCGACAAGGGCGAATTGATCACCATTCCATCGCTGGAAAACACAGAGCTTTATGAGGCCTATATCGCGGCAAGAGGCGCGCTCGGCCCCTATCTTTCACTCAACAAGCCTGCTGCCCGTTACGGCGTTTAACGCAGCACGAAAGCCAGAAGCGGCGCCGCCAGCACGTTGACAAGGCCGACCAACACCATCACCAGTCCGGCGACCGAACCTTCCTCGGCGCCGATCTGATTGGCCTTGGCCACGCCTGCGCCATGCGCGCCCATGCCGAAAAGCGCGCCGCGTGCCAGCGAGGATTTCAAGGGCAATATCCGCAGCAGCGTTTCGCCGAGTGCTGCGCCCAACACGCCGGTCATCACCACGAACAGGGCCGTGAGGTCCGGCACGCCGCCGATATTTTGCGAGATCGCCATGGCAAACGGCGTGCTGATCGAACGGGGCAGCAGGCTCAGGCGAAGTGCGCCGTCGATCGATAGCAGGCTCGCCAGTGCCCATGCGCTCAGCATCGCCGTTGAACTGCCAACGATGATGCCGAACAAGAGAACCGGCCAATATTTCAGGATCATCACCCGCTTGTCATAGATCGGGATGGCAAAGGCGACGGTAATCGGCCCGAGCACGATCATCAGCCAGTGCGTCGCGCCGATATATTCGCGGTAGCTCGTGTGCAGACAGAGCGCGATCACCAGCAGGAAAACCGGTGTCAGAACCAGAGGCGAAAGCCATGCGGCCGGAAAACGACGGTGAATGCGCTTGGAGAGGAAATACAGGCTGATCGTTGCCGCCGACCAGAAGACGGTATTGAGGATCGGATCAAGCCCCGGCACGACGATGCTCCACAGCAACCATCACCCGGTAACCCGCATCGACGGCGAGTGCTGTCATGCACATCACAGTGACGGTGCCCACGAGAATGACGGCAAGAATTTTGAGGCCAATCAGGCCGACGAATTCGCTATGTTCTAGAACGGCCAGAACGGCAGGCACGAAGAAGAGCAGCATGTCGGCAATCAGCACATGGGCGCCGCGTCGCATGCTGGACAGGCGAATGACCCCACTGGCGAGCAGCGCCAGCATGCCGAAAAGACCAATGACAGCGCCGGGAACGGGAATGCCCGTCAAACGCGCGACCGCTTCGCCGAGAAGCCAGACGATGGCCAGCAGCACCACCTGCGCGACACGGCTGCTTTGCAGGGTGCGATGAAACAGAATGGCGGTCTTGCGGCGGGACATGGGAATGACCTTGTTGTGTCATCCTCCCTTAACACCGCACTATAAGCTGCTGTTTGATCTAAACAATCGACCGGATTGCAAACGAGCCATGTGATTTTCGCGGGGCGCGGGGGAGGTCACTCTCCCACCGCCGCACCCTCACGCCGCGGATCGGCGCTGCCGAACAGGCCATTCTCAGTAATCTCGATCGCATGCAGGCCGGAATTCATCTCGCCCGCCTTTACCTCGTAACCCAGCGCCTTCAGCGGCTCGGCAAATTTTTCCGCCGTCGTGCCGGCCTCGATATCATAGGTGCCGAAACGGTTGATCAGATGCGGCTGCGACACAATTTCCTCCACCGGCATGCCCCAGTCGATATAGGCGACCAGCGCCTGCGCCACATAACCGATGATCTGGCTGCCGCCCGGCGAGCCGATGGCAAGAAGCGGTTTTCCATCCTTCATCACGATGGTCGGCGCCATCGACGAGCGCGGCCGTTTACCGGGCTCGACACGGTTGGCGACGGGCAGGCCGTTGTCATGTGTCTTGAACGAAAAGTCGGTCAGTTCGTTATTGAGCAGAAAACCGTTGGTCATCAGCCGCGAGCCAAATCCGCTTTCGATCGTCGTCGTCATCGAGAGCACGTTGCCTTCTCTGTCGACGATCACGAAATGGCTGGTGGAGGGCATTTCCAATGCCGCGTCACGGCCGAACAGCAGGGCATGGTCCCATTCCGGTTCTCCTGCCTTCACCGCGTCCTTGGCCAGAGCCTTGTCGCCATCCAGCAGTTTTGCGCGTTCGCCCAGATAGGTCTTTTCCATCAGCCCCTTGATCGGCAGCGGCACGAAATCGGTGTCGGCGAGATAGCGCTCGCGGTCGGCAAAAGCGAGGCGCTGTGCATCGCCGAGGATACGCCAGCTCTGAACATTGTCCGGGCCAAACCCTTTGAGGTCGAAATTTTCCATCATGCCCAGCATCTGGCCGATCGCCACGCCGCCTGAGGAGGGTGGTCCCATGCCGCAGACATCCAGCGCGCGATAGGTGAGGCAGACGGGATCGCGTTCCTTGATGCCGTAATTCTCGAAGTCTGCAAGCGACAGGACGCCTGGATTGTCCGCCGCCTCGCGCACCGTTTTCACGATCGCCTCGGCAATCGGTCCCTTGTAGAAAGCCTCTGCGCCGCCCTTGGCAATCGCGGACAAGGTTTCTGCATAGGCCGGATTCTTCAGGACGTGGCCGGCTTTCAGCGGTGCGCCGGAACCATCGAAGAAATAGGCGCGCGGCCCGTCGTATTTCTTCAGTCGGTCGCCTTCTGAGGCAATCAGCCCCGCGAGCCGGGGAGAAACCTGAAAGCCATCGGTCGCCAGTTTTTCGGCAGGCGCAAACAGGCTCGCCCATTCGGACTTGCCATAACGCTTGTGAACGTCTTCCAACAGCCGCACCGTACCCGGTGTGCCGACCGATCGACCGCCCACGACGGCATCCATGAATTTCAGCGGCTGGCCTTGATCATCGAGAAACAGTTTTGGCGTCACCTGCATCGGCGCCTTTTCGCGGCCATCAAAAGTCGTCAGCTTTTTCGAAGCGGCATCGTAATAGACGAGAAACGCCCCGCCACCGAGGCCGGAACTCTGCGGCTCGACGAGCCCGAGCACCGTCTGCACCGCCACCATGGCATCGATGGCATTGCCGCCCTTGGTGATCACGTCACGCCCGGCTTCCGCCGCCAGCGGATTGGCCGCCGCGACCATGAAGTCTTTCGCCTCGACCCGTTTGGCCGTGGTCGTGCCGGTCGCGCGCTCGGGTGCGGTCGTGTCGGATGCCTGTTGTGCAAAGGCTACAGTCGCACCGCCGGTTGCCAGCAAGGTGGCAACAATGAAGCTGTTCAAAATCCGCATGGCGTCCCTCCATCGATCAAACGGATTTGGGACTTTGTACGGCGAGGGCAAGGGTGTGGCTGTCGAGATCGCCTGCGGCTATTCTGCTGTCGCTATAGAAACGATCCTCCCCATGAAAATGGCGTTTCCGGAAATTTAAGCCATAGCTTGGGCGATAGGCGGTTCATCTTTGCTTTACCATGTTGACCGCAAAACCTGTGCAGGCGTCGCTGCCATGCGGTTCATGGCTTTTCACATGTAGGAAAATCTTTAGCACCGGCCTCTAACAACCGGTTCAGGTTAAGGATATCGGGGTCTCCGTCTTGAAGTGACAGGCGTTGACACTCTATGTAGGGATTGACCATTCCAATGATTCCGGGGCGCATGCTGCCTACGGCAAGGCATTTGACAAAGGACGGACATGAGAAATCCAGTTGATACCGCAATGGCCCTGGTGCCTATGGTCGTCGAACAGACCAACCGCGGTGAGCGCTCCTACGACATCTATTCGCGTCTCCTCAAGGAGCGCATCATCTTCGTCACCGGCCCGGTGGAAGATCATATGGCGTCGCTCGTCTGCGCCCAGCTGCTTTTCCTTGAGGCGGAAAACCCGAAGAAGGAAATCGCGCTCTACATCAATTCGCCGGGCGGTGTCGTCACCGCCGGCATGTCGATCTACGACACGATGCAGTTCATCAAGCCGGCCGTCTCGACGCTGTGCATCGGCCAGGCCGCTTCCATGGGCTCGCTGCTCCTATGCGCCGGCGAAAAGGGCATGCGTTTTGCCATGCCGAACTCGCGCATCATGGTTCACCAGCCGTCCGGCGGTTTCCAGGGGCAGGCGTCCGACATCGAGCGTCATGCTCGTGACATATTGAAGATGAAGAAGCGCCTCAACGAGGTTTACGTGAAGCATACCGGCCGCACCTACGAGGAAGTTGAAAAGACCCTCGACCGCGACCACTTCATGGATGCCGACGAGGCGCAGGCCTGGGGCGTTGTCGACAAGATCCTGACTTCGCGTCAGGAAATGGAAGGCACTCCGGCCGCGTAATCGGTCTTGATGCCTGGCCGGATTTCACCCCGTTGTGACCGAAAAAGGGGCTTTAATCTGGCCAGGAACAAACTAATAGTCCATATTAAGGCTGTGTTGAATTCTTATGACATAGCATTCGGTCTGGAAGGGGTTTCGTTGCCACCGGTCCAGGACTGTCGTCCGGCCCGGTAGAGTACCCCTTGAAGGTTCAAGCGGGCTCGGCCTCTGATGAGGAGGCCAGCCGGCCGGCGATGTAAGTGTCTGCCCGCGTGTTGAAACGGTCTGGGCGGCGGTGCTGGAAGGAAAGTGATATGAGCAAGGTCAGCGGCGGCAACGGCAGCGACTCCAAGAATACCCTGTACTGCTCCTTCTGCGGAAAGAGCCAGCACGAGGTCCGCAAGCTTATTGCCGGACCGACCGTATTCATCTGCGATGAATGCGTCGAACTGTGCATGGACATCATTCGCGAAGAGAACAAGAGCTCGCTGAACAAGTCCCGTGAAGGCGTTCCCACGCCCCAGGACATCATCGAGGTTCTCGACGAATACGTCATCGGCCAGAAGCAGGCGAAGAAGATCCTGTCTGTGGCGGTGCATAACCACTACAAGCGTCTCGCGCACGCCTCGAAGAACAACGAGATCGAGCTGGCAAAGTCGAACATCATGCTGGTCGGCCCGACCGGTTGCGGTAAGACCTATCTTGCCCAGACGCTCGCCCGCATCATCGACGTTCCCTTCACCATGGCAGACGCCACCACTCTGACCGAAGCCGGTTACGTTGGTGAAGACGTTGAAAACATCATCCTGAAGCTGCTGCAGTCGGCGGACTACAATGTCGAGCGCGCCCAGCGCGGCATCGTCTATATCGATGAAGTCGACAAGATCTCGCGCAAGTCCGACAACCCGTCAATCACCCGCGACGTGTCGGGCGAAGGCGTGCAGCAGGCGCTGTTGAAGATCATGGAAGGCACGGTTGCTTCGGTTCCGCCGCAGGGTGGCCGCAAGCATCCGCAGCAGGAATTCCTGCAGGTCGACACGACGAACATCCTGTTCATCTGCGGCGGTGCCTTTGCCGGTCTCGACAAGATCATCTCGGCCCGTGGCGAAAAGACCTCGATCGGTTTCGGCGCAAGCGTTGCCGCTCCGGACGATCGTCGTGTGGGCGAAGTTCTGCGCGAACTGGAGCCGGAAGATCTGGTCAAGTTCGGCCTTATCCCGGAATTCATCGGTCGTCTGCCGGTTCTGGCAACGCTCGAGGATCTCGATGAAGATGCGCTGATTCAGATCCTGTCGGAGCCGAAGAATGCTCTGGTCAAGCAGTACCAGCGCCTGTTCGAGATGGAAGACGTCGAACTGAACTTCCACGAGGACGCGCTGCGCGAAATCGCCCGCAAGGCGATCGTGCGCAAGACCGGTGCTCGTGGCCTGCGTTCGATCATGGAAAAGATCCTGCTCGACACGATGTTCGAACTGCCGACGCTTGAAGGTGTTCGTGAAGTCGTGATCTCGGACGATGTGGTGAAGGGCAATGCCCGTCCACTCTACATCTATGCCGATCGTCAGGACGAGAAGGCCAACGTTTCCGCCTGATGGCGTGACGCAATTGTCGGCGGGGAGGGCAACCTCTCCGCCGAAACCGTTTTCGATGCCCGCGCTTTTGTCTGGAGTATGCGTTGCGGCAGATCGCGCGCCTGCCGGTATTAAGAGGCAGGGGAAGCGACCGGAAACAAGACCGCCGACAGGTTATCCCTCCGTCGCGGTCGAACGAATGGACGCACCGCCCACCGGCCCCGCCCGCGGATCATTCTAGAAACTGTCCAGACCCCTTCCAGTCTGACGTAAGCATCGCATGCAACAGTTCTAATACTGTCGCAGTTTTGTCATGCCCGGACTGGATGGCTTGAAAAAAGCCTAGTAGGTTACCACTTTGGGCAAGACCAAAATGCCTGGTGATTTGCTTTTCAGGCATGCTCCCGGAAACGGGACGAGAAAGGAAATGACATGACGAATACGACGTCTGACGCACAGAGCCCCGCGACCTATCCGGTCCTGCCGCTGCGCGATATCGTGGTCTTCCCGCATATGATCGTTCCCCTGTTCGTCGGACGTGAGAAATCCATCCGCGCGCTTGAGGAAGTCATGGGCTCCGACAAGCAGATCATGCTTGCCACCCAGATCAATGCCGGCGACGACGATCCGGAATCCTCGGCGATCTACAAGATCGGCACCGTGGCCAATGTTCTGCAATTGCTGAAACTGCCCGACGGCACCGTGAAGGTTTTGGTCGAAGGCCGCGCCCGCGCCAAGATCAGCGAATATACCGATCGCGAAGAATTCTACGAAGCCCATGCCGAAACGCTGGACGAACCGCAGGACGACCCGGTCGAGGTCGAAGCGCTGTCGCGCTCCGTGGTTTCCGAGTTCGAAAACTACGTCAAGCTGAACAAGAAGATTTCCCCGGAAGTGGTCGGCGCCGCCAGCCAGATCGAGGATTATTCCAAGCTTGCCGACACGGTTGCTTCGCACCTCTCCATCAAGATCACCGAAAAGCAGGAAATGCTGGAGACGGTGAGCGTCAAGACGCGCCTTGAAAAGGCTCTTGGCTTCATGGAAGGCGAAATCTCCGTCCTGCAGGTCGAGAAAAGAATCCGCTCGCGTGTCAAGCGCCAGATGGAGAAGACCCAGCGCGAGTATTACCTCAACGAACAGATGAAGGCGATCCAGAAGGAACTCGGCGACGGCGAAGACGGCCGCGACGAGATGGCCGAACTGGAAGAGCGCATTGCCAAGACCAAGCTTTCCAAGGAAGCCCGTGAAAAGGCCGATGGCGAGCTGAAGAAGCTGCGCCAGATGAGCCCGATGTCGGCGGAAGCCACCGTCGTGCGCAACTATCTCGACTGGCTGCTGACCATTCCGTGGGGCAAGAAGTCGAAGATCAAGTCCGACCTCAATGCGGCGGAAAAGATCCTCGAACAGGACCATTTCGGCCTCGATAAGGTCAAGGAACGCATCATCGAGTATTTGGCGGTTCAGGCCCGCGCGACCAAGATCAAGGGTCCGATCCTGTGCCTCGTCGGCCCTCCGGGCGTCGGCAAGACCTCGCTCGCCCAGTCGATCGCCAAGGCGACCGGCCGCGAATATGTGCGCATGGCGCTCGGCGGCGTTCGTGACGAAGCCGAAATCCGTGGTCACCGCCGCACTTATATCGGCTCGATGCCCGGCAAGGTCATCCAGTCGATGAAGAAGGCAAAAAAGTCCAACCCGCTCTTCCTGCTCGATGAAATCGACAAGATGGGTTCGGATTTCCGCGGCGATCCGTCTTCTGCCCTGCTCGAAGTGCTCGATCCGGCCCAGAACTCGACCTTCATGGATCACTATCTGGAAGTCGAATACGACCTGTCCGACGTGATGTTCGTCACCACGGCGAACACGCTCAACATTCCGGGTCCGCTGATGGACCGCATGGAGATCATCCGCATCGCCGGTTACACGGAAGATGAAAAGCGCGAGATCGCCAAGCGTCACCTTCTGCCGAAGGCAATCAAGGAACATGCCCTGCAGCCGAACGAATTTTCGGTTTCGGACGACGCCCTGATGGCCATCAGCCAGCAATATACCCGCGAAGCCGGCGTTCGTTCCTTCGAGCGCGAGCTGATGAAGCTCGCCCGCAAGGCCGTGACCGAGATCATCAAGGGCAAGACGAAGTCGGTCGCCATCACGGCTGCCAACATTTCGGATTACCTTGGCGTTCCGCGGTTCCGTCATGGCGAAGCCGAGGGTGAGGATCAGGTCGGTGTCGTGACCGGTCTCGCATGGACGGAAGTCGGCGGCGAGCTGCTGACCATCGAAGGCGTGATGATGCCGGGCAAGGGTCGCATGACCGTGACCGGCAACCTCAAGGACGTCATGAAGGAATCGATTTCGGCGGCGGCATCCTATGTCCGTTCGCGCGCCGTCGATTTCGGCATCGAGCCGCCGCGTTTCGACAAGTCGGACATCCACGTCCACGTGCCGGAAGGCGCCACCCCGAAGGACGGCCCGTCGGCCGGCGTCGGCATGGCAACGGCGATCGTCTCGATCATGACCGGCATCCCGGTTTCCAAGGATGTCGCCATGACCGGTGAAGTGACCCTGCGCGGTCGCGTCCTGCCGATCGGCGGCCTCAAGGAAAAGCTGCTGGCAGCCCTTCGCGGTGGCATCAAGAAGGTGCTGATCCCGGAAGAAAACGCCAAGGATCTGGCGGATATTCCGGACAATGTGAAGAACGGCATGGAAATCATTCCGGTCTCGCGCATGGGCGAAGTGATCAGCCACGCGCTGGTTCGCCAGCCCGAGCCGATCGAATGGGATGGCTCGATCGAGACGCCGGTCATCGCCACCGTCGAAGGTGCGGAAGAATCGGGCACCACCATCGCCCACTAAAACGGTCATCCCGAAGGTTGCTTGCGATCTTCGGGATATCCTGCCGGCAGAATCACCCATGCCGCCGAAAAGCCTTATTTTCCGGGCTTTCCCGCCGCATTAGGTATTTATTCCCGGTTTTGGATGGTGAGTTACATTTTTTGACGGAAAGGCCGGCTTTTTGCCGGCCTTTTTTGTGAAAAATGACTGTTCCCCCCTTGTTTTTCAGGCGTTTCCAGAGCTTTTGGGTGCGCAGGGGACGCTCAAAAATCATTGTCGCCCCGGAGCTGAACTTGATACGTTTCAAACCATTGAAAGGGGTGGAAACATGAACAAGACCGAATTGGTTGCTGCCGTTGCCGAAAAGGCCGGCCTGTCGAAGACCGACGCCGCATCCGCAGTCGACGCTGTTTTTGACACCGTCCAGGCTGAACTCCAGAAGGGTGGCGACATCCGTCTCGCCGGTTTTGGCAGCTTCTCCGTTTCGCACCGCGAAGCCTCCAAGGGCCGCAACCCGTCGACGGGTGCGGAAGTTGACATCCCGGCACGCAACGTGCCGAAGTTCTCGGCCGGCAAGGGCCTGAAGGACGCCGTCAACAACAAGTAAGTTGAACTTGGCGGTTTGTCCGCCATGGTCTCGAAACCCCGGATTGTATCCGGGGTTTTTTGTTTTTGTTACCAGTCGAATTCAACAGCGAATTGTCATGTGCCTGTCATGGGGTGTCCCTAGGTGAAACGCCTTACTGCATCAAAGGGAACTCCATGAAAACGCTTCTGACTGCCGCCGCCGCCCTGTTCGTTACCGCCGGCGTCGCCGCTGCCGAATACGTCTCCTATCTCGATTTTCCGCAGAAGACGGATGACGGCAAGGAATTCAACGTTGCCATCGAGATCCCGCAGGGCAGCTTCACCAAATATGAAATCGACGCCAAGACCGGCCACGTCATCGTTGATCGCTACCAGTCGATGCCGGTCGTTTATCCGGGCAATTACGGCTCGATCACCAGCTCACTCGGTGGCGACAACGATCCGCTCGACGCGATCGTCTACACCCGCGAGCCGATCGTTCCGGGCGCCATCATCAAGGTTCGCCCGATCGGCGTTCTGAAGATGATCGATGGCGGCGAAGTCGATGACAAAATCGTTGCCGTACCGACCAGCAAGATCGATCCTACTTACGACGACATCAAGGAAATCACCGACCTGCCGAAGATCGAGCAGGAACGTCTTGAGGCGTTTTTCCGCGTCTACAAGCAGCTTCCTGCCGGCCGCAAGGCAGTCGAGCTGAACGGTTTCGACAACGCGGCTCATGCCGAAGGTGAAGTTTCGGAAGCCATCAAGGCCTATAACGCCAAGAAGAAGTGATCCCGGTCACTCATTCTTGCTGAAAATGCGAAAGGTCGGGTTTTCCCGGCCTTTTCTTTTGTTCCTGCCGTGCGCGCGATCACCCGTCATTCTGCTGTCATCGGTCCATCGCAAAAAACCACTCTGGTTTAACGGAGGGGTTATCCATGACATTCTCGACACGCAGCGCAATCCTGGCTGTTCTTCTGGCCTCGGTCGCCGTGCCGGCCAGCGCCGAGCAGGTTTTCAACCGCATCGCATCGTTCCCTGTCGCCCAGAACCTGCCCAAGGGCGAGGACAAGGCGACCTCGTCGGAAATCATCACTGCGACCGCCGATGGCAATACGCTGATCTATTCCGATGCGCCCGGCAGCACGATCGGTTTTATCGACATCACTGACGCAAAAGCCCCGAAAGCCGGTGGCTCGATTGCCATCGACGGCGAGCCGAACTCGGTTGCCGCAGCCGGCCCGAAGGTTCTCATCACCATCGACAACACCGAAGACCTGACCAAGCCTGCGGGCAAGCTCGGTGTCATCGATATCGCTTCGAAGAAGCTGGAAAATACCTGCGATCTCGGCGGCCAACCCGATTCGGTCGTGGTTGCGCCGGATGGCTCCTTTGCCGCCATCGCCATCGAAAACCAGCGTGACGAGGAACTGAACGACGGCGCCCTGCCGCAGCTTCCGGCCGGCGAACTGCTGATCGTCTCGCTCAAGAACGGCGTTCCGGCCTGCGACAGCATCAAGCGCGTCGACGTCACCGGCCTTGCCACCGTCGCCCCGGAAGATCCGGAGCCGGAATTCGTCAACATCAACGCCAATGGCGAAATCGCCCTGACGCTGCAGGAAAACAACCACGTCATCATCATCGACTCGAAAACCGCCAAGGTGACCAGCCATTTCACGGCTGGTACGGTCGATCTCGAAAACGTCGATGCCAAGACTGATGGTTCGCTCAATTTCACCGGAAAACTCACCGCCGTTCCGCGCGAGCCGGATGCCGTCAAATGGCTCGGCACCGATCGCCTCGTCATCGCCAATGAAGGCGATTACAAGGGCGGTTCGCGCGGCTTCACCATATTCGATCGTTCCGGCAAGGTGCTTTACGATGCCGGCATGACGCTCGAGCATGAAATCGCCCGTCACGGCCATTTCCCGGAAAAGCGCGCCAAGAACAAGGGCATCGAGCCGGAAGGCATGGAAGCCGCCATCTTCAATGGCCAGCAGTATTTCTTCGTGCTCTCCGAGCGCGGCTCGATGGTTGCCGTCTACAAGGACACCGGTGGCGAACCTGAACTCGTGCAGCTCCTGCCGTCGGGCATTTCGCCGGAAGGCGCCGTTGCCATTCCGGGTCGCAACCTGCTTGCCACCGCCAACGAAGCCGATCTCGGCGAAGATGGCGGCGCCCGCTCGCATGTGATGCTCTATGAGCTTGCAGAAGGCGAAAAGGCCTATCCGACGCTCGTCTCCAAGGATCTGGATGGCAAGGTCATCGGCTGGGGCGCTCTCTCCGGTCTCGTTGGTGACGCGGAAAAGGAAGGCACGTTCTACGCCGTTTCCGATTCGGTCTACGCCATGCAGCCGTCGATCTTCACCATCGACGCCACCAAGAAGCCGGCCGAGATCACCAACGTGCTGCGCATCACCCGCAACGGCCAGCCGGCCCAGAAGCTCGACATCGAGGGCATCGCTCTCGACGGCAAGGGCGGTTTCTGGCTCGCGTCGGAAGGCGATAGTTCCAAGCTGGTCGGCCACGGCATCTACAACGTCAACGCCAAGGGTGAGATCAAGACGGAAATCGGCCTTCCTTCCGAACTGCTGGCCGGTGAAACGCGATTCGGCCTCGAAGGCATCACCACCACCGGCAAGGGCGACGACCTGACCCTGTGGATGGCCGTGCAGCGCGAATGGAAGGATGACCCGAAGGGTCAGACGAAACTTCTGTCCTACAAGCCGAAATCGAAGGAATGGGCAGCCGCCCGTTATCCGCTCGAAAAGGCGGACAAGGGCTGGGTCGGTCTCTCCGAAATCACCGCCAGCGGCGACTATCTCTACATCGTGGAGCGCGACAACCTGATCGGCGACGCCGCCAAGCTGAAGAAGCTTTACCGCGTCTCGCTCAAGGACCTGAAGCCCGCCAAGCTCGGCGGCGAACTGCCGGTCGTCACCAAGGAAGAGGTTCACGACTTCCTGCCCGACCTGAAGAACGCCACCAACGGCTATGTCGTCGACAAGCTGGAAGGTTTTGCCTTCGACAAGTCCGGCAAGGCTTTCATGGTCACGGACAATGATGGTGTGGATGATTCCTCGGGCGAGACGCTGTTCCTGCCGGTGGAGATCAAGGTGACCAACTAACAGTCTTCACGCGAGTGGAGGGGAGGGCCGGGCGCGTTTTTCGCGCCCGGCCTTTTTTTGTTTTGGCAATACTAATGCGCAGGCAACCAGATCCGCAGCGGTGCAAGTCTCTCCAGACCAGTATTGGCGCAGGTGAGGTCGGAGGAGGACCACAGAACGACCGGAACCTCTGGAAAGATCGTCGCTACCGCATCCAGTGCGCCGTCAGGCAGGTCTTCTCCACCGTGGGGCGTGAACCAGTTGGAAAGGCCAACGGACGCCTCGGAGTAAAAGGAGACGAACCCGGATACGCCATCGGCATTCATCTGTTTTTGCCGCCAGAATTTGATTCGCTTGTCGTCGAGCAGGCTGGCCGGAAAGATTCGGCGTGTATCGGTGCCGCCCCAATGTGTTTCCCAGCACCGTAGGTCGTCCTCGGAGGCTATTGGCTCCCAGCCTTTCACATCGGAGAGCTGTCTTTTGAATGGCAAGCCGCCATACCAACTGCCGCTTATGGCTTGCCTGAAACCGCTTTCATCCAACTGCAGATCTGCAAAGCTGTCCTTTATCCCAAACTGCAACGAGGGATTACGAGCGCGGATCTGTTCGATGGCATCCAGCACTGCTGACTGGGGGCCTGGTCTGCGGGTGATGATGTTGGGATAGAACGGTGGCGAGGGATTAAGGTTTACCCAGACATTCGCCGACATGCGTTGATCCGATCGATGCGCATCACAAACGGCGCTGCACCACGCAACATTATCATCGACGGCCAACTGTAATGTGGATCGTTTATCGCCCATGGCTCACCTTTTGGTGGCAATCAGAGCACGACACAATGTTTTTGATCAAGCCAATAGCTTGTTAACATCTAGCAATTTCAACGGTAAAGAAAATGGTGGGCGATGAGAGACTCGAACTCCCGACATCCTCGGTGTAAACGAGGCGCTCTACCAACTGAGCTAATCGCCCTTCGCGTCAACCGGATCATGTCCGCCGCGTCGGTGGCCGTGAGATATGCGGAACCGGGGAAATCCGCAAGAGCCTTTTTCCATTTTTTTGAAAAATTTGCGACAGATATGGGGAAATCCCTGTCCGGCCGGGGCCGGGCTGGGGAAAGTTCATTTCGTCATTCTTTTGTCGTCAAAACTTGTTGACACCCGTCCGCGAACCTCTTAGTGAGCGCTCATCCGAACGGTTGAGGCCGCCGGAGGAAGGGAAGCTTCTCCAAAAGAATGCTTCGTTTCGAGATAAGTGCGGGTGTAGCTCAGTTGGTTAGAGTGCCGGCCTGTCACGCCGGAGGTCGCGGGTTCGAGCCCCGTCACTCGCGCCACTATCTCTTCTCAGTCTACCTTCTGCCTCATGCAGAAGTTGCCGCAAGGCGAAGAAAATATGCGCGGGTGTAGCTCAGTTGGTTAGAGTGCCGGCCTGTCACGCCGGAGGTCGCGGGTTCGAGCCCCGTCACTCGCGCCATTTTCTTCTCAAGTCCTTGTTGGTCTTGCCATCGCATGGTGATGGCGTTTTCCAGCTTTTCAAAATTTGATTGATCGCTTTCGTTCTGCTCGCCTCCGTCGTGCAGATTTGGTTCCCTGTGTGATTCTCCGTCTTTCAGTTGTTTCGTGCCGGTAGAGTGCGCTGCGGTATTGGCGCATTCGCAATTGCGTGATCGCTGCAGGGGAGGGTGTCGCGTTTTGCTGCGGTATTCGGGTATGGTTTGCACAAAATTTGGGCTGATGGAAGCCGGATTTCGGCTGCGTCGGAGCCTTAACTCGTTGATTGCATTCGTTATGTCGCCACTGACTCTGAGGTTGATTTTTCGGGGCGTTTTGCTGCGCGCTATCGTCGCATGAAAATTTTTTTAGTGAATTCAAAGATTTGCTGTTCATCACCTGACAAAGCGCAAAAATGCCCGAAAAGCTTGAGTTTTTTGCTCCTGTTAATAAATTCGCTGCATTGTCATTGATGGTCATGAAGGGGTTTTCCCGGCGCTTCATGGCTTTCCAGCACATGCTGCGACGTTTCGTCGTCTTTCGCATCATTTTGGAGTGGGGGTTGGGGGTCAAACCTCTTGCGCCGGGGCCTATCCTGCGATAGTCAGCCCTTGTTGCAATGCACGTTCGCTTGGCCAGTGCATAAGTGTTAGGCGTTTGCCCTTCGCTTGCGGTCAGGCAGGGATGGAATACAATGACTGAACTCCTCAGTTCCTATCTCCCGATCGCGATCTTCATCGGCATTTCCATGGTGATCGGTCTGGCGCTGCTGATCGCGCCCTTCGCCGTGGCCTACAAGGCGCCCGATCCGGAAAAGCTCTCCGCATTCGAATGCGGTTTCAATGCCTTCGATGACGCCCGCATGAAGTTCGACATCCGGTTCTACCTGGTCTCGATCCTCTTCATCATCTTCGATCTCGAAGTCGCCTTCCTGTTCCCCTGGGCCGTGTCCTTCGGTGAAATGGGCTGGTTCGGCTTCTGGTCCATGATGGTGTTCCTTGGTGTGCTCACCATCGGCTTTATCTACGAATGGAAGAAGGGAGCTCTGGAATGGGAATGACCGGCAACACGCTCGTCGCGCAGCAGCCGAAGGGCATTCTCGATCCGGCGACCGGCAAACCTGTCGGCGCCACCGATCCGTTTTTCACCGATGTCGACAACGAGCTGGCCGACAAGGGGTTTCTCGTCACCTCGACGGACGAGCTGATCACCTGGGCGCGCACCGGCTCGCTGATGTGGATGCAGTTCGGTCTGGCCTGTTGCGCCGTTGAAGGCCTGATGCAGGCTTCCGGCCCGCGTTACGACATGGAGCGCTTTGGTGTCGCCCCGCGCGCATCGCCGCGCCAGTCGGACGTGATGATCGTTGCCGGCACGCTGACTAACAAGATGGCACCTGCGCTCCGCAAGGTCTATGACCAGATGCCGGAGCCGCGTTACGTCATCTCCATGGGCTCCTGCGCCAATGGTGGCGGCTATTACCATTATTCCTATTCGGTGGTGCGCGGCTGTGACCGTGTCGTGCCGGTAGACATTTACGTGCCGGGCTGTCCCCCCACAGCAGAAGCACTGCTTTACGGCGTGCTCCTGCTGCAGAAGAAGATCCGCCGCACCGGCACGATCGAGCGCTAAAGGGGAAGGCCATGAGCGAAGTTCTCGAACAACTCTCCACCTATATCCGCGAAGCCACCGGCAACCTCGTGTCGGCTGCGGAGATCGCCTATGGCGAACTCAACCTGACGACCGACCGCGACAGCATCGTCGAGCTTATGACTTTCCTGCGTGACGATCCGCAGGGCGGTTTTGTCAGCTTCATCGATGTGTCCGGTGTGGACTGGCCGCAGCGCCCCGAGCGTTTCGATGTCGTCTACCATCTGCTGTCGCCCAAGCGGAACCTTCGCCTGCGTGTAAAGCTGTCGGTCGCCGAAGATGTTTCCGTTCCCTCGGTCACCGGCGTCTACAAGGGGGCCGACTGGTTCGAGCGCGAGATCTGGGATCTCTACGGCGTGCCGTTCTCCGGCCACCCGGACATGCGCCGCCTCGTCACCGATTACGGTTTCCAGGGCCATCCGCTGCGCAAGGACTTTCCGGTCACAGGTTTCGTCGAGGTTCGTTACGACGACCAGCTCAAGCGCGTCGTTTACGAGCCTGTCGAGCTTCGCCAGGAATTCCGCAATTTTGACTTCACATCACCATGGGAAGGTACGGATTACGTGCTGCCCGGTGACGAGAAGGCACAGCAGTAAGACGCGTGAATAGGGAATAGTGAGTAGCGAATAGTAGGGAGGGACGTCAGACGATAAATTCCTATCAGGAGCTCAAGGTTTGGCAGAGGGCAATCGATCTTGCTGTCGATTGCTACAGGCAAACTCAGAGCTTTCCGAAGCAGGAAGTTTACGGTCTTACGTCTCAGATCCGCAGGGCGGCCACTTCGATCGCCGCCAATATAGCTGAAGGATACGGTCGTGAAGTTACCGGCAGTTTCATTCAGTTTCTGCGTATCTCCCAAGGCTCGCTGAAAGAGTTGGAAACGCACATGCTTATCGCTCATCGCATAGGTTTGCTTGATGAGGATGAGTTCAGGAAGACGACCGAAAGATGCGAGGAGATCGGCAAGATGATCCGCGCTCTGATCCGGTCTCTCCAGGAGAGACAATGAGACCGTACAAAACTACTCACTACTCACTATTCGCTATTCGCCTAGGCAACAGCGCGGAGCGCGCACCATGACTGAACATAACGTCCGCAATTTCACGATCAACTTTGGCCCGGAGCACCCTTCCGCGCACGGCGTTCTGCGTCTTGTGCTGGAACTCGATGGCGAAATCGTGGAACGCGTCGATCCGCATATCGGCCTGCTGCATCGCGGCACCGAAAAGCTGATGGAAACCAAGACCTATCTGCAGGCGCTGCCTTATCTGGACCGTCTCGACTATGTCGCGCCGATGAACCAGGAGCACGCCTACTGTCTGGCAATCGAAAAGCTGCTCGGCATCACGGTTCCGATCCGCGGCCAGCTGATCCGCGTTCTCTATTCGGAAATCGGCCGTATCCTGTCGCACATCATGAACGTCACGACCCAGGCCATGGACGTTGGTGCCATGACACCGCCGGTCTGGGGTTTCGAAGAGCGCGAAAAGCTGATGATCTTTTACGAGCGCGCCTGTGGCGCCCGTATGCACGCAGCCTATTTCCGCCCCGGTGGCGTCCATCAGGACCTGCCGCAGCAGCTGGTGGAAGATATCGGCGCGTGGTGCGATCCGTTCATCAAGGTTCTCGACGATATCGAAGGCCTGCTCACCGGCAACCGTATCTTCAAGCAGCGTAACGTCGATATCGGCGTGATTTCGCTGGAAGACGCATGGAACTGGAGCATGTCGGGCGTCATGATCCGCGGCTCCGGCGCTGCCTGGGACCTGCGCAAATCGCAGCCTTACGAATGTTACGCCGAGCTCGACTTCGACATCCCGATCGGCAAGAACGGCGACTGTTTCGACCGTTACCTCGTCCGCATGGCCGAAATGCGCGAGTCGGTGAAGATCATGAAGCAGTGCGTTGCCCGCCTGCTTGGTGATGCCAAGACCGGCCCGATCTCGGCAACGGACGGCAAGGTGGTTCCGCCCAAGCGCGGCGAGATGAAGCGTTCGATGGAAGCGCTCATCCACCACTTCAAGCTCTATACCGAAGGTTTCCACGTGCCGGCCGGCGAAGTGTATGCGGCCGTCGAAGCGCCGAAGGGCGAGTTCGGCGTCTATCTCGTCGCCGATGGTTCCAACAAGCCATACCGCTGCAAGCTGCGCGCTCCCGGTTTCGCGCATCTGCAGGCCATGGATTACATGTCGACAGGTCACCAGTTGGCCGACGTCACGGCAATCCTCGGTTCGCTCGATATCGTGTTCGGGGAGGTGGATCGCTGATGCGCTCGCTCCCGATCATGATTGCAATGTATTGAATAGGACGTGATGTAAAATGTCTGTTCGTCGACTAGCCGAAGACCAGTTCCAGCCTGCCTCATTCGCCTTCAACGCGGAAAACACCGTGTTCGAAGCCGCGACCATCGCCAAGTATCCCGAGGGACGTCAGCAGTCTGCGGTCATCCCGCTGTTGATGCGTGCGCAGGAACAGGACGGCTGGGTCACCAAGGCGACGATCGAATATGTCGCCCAGAAGCTTTCCATGCCGTATATCCGGGTGCTGGAAGTGGCGACCTTCTACACCCAGTTCCAGCTGAAGCCGGTCGGCACCCGCGCCCATATCCAAGTTTGCGGCACCACGCCTTGCATGCTGCGCGGCTCGGATGAACTGATCAAGGTCTGTCAGCACAAGATCCATCACGATCCCTTCCACCTCAATGCCGAGGGCACGCTGTCCTGGGAAGAGGTCGAATGTCAGGGCGCCTGCGTCAACGCTCCCATGGTGATCATCTTCAAGGATGCCTATGAGGACCTGACGCCCGAGCGCCTCGAACAGATCATCGACGAATTCGAAGCCGGCAAGGGCGCAGATGTGCCCGTCGGCCCGCAGAACGGTCGCCACCTGTCGGCGCCTGAAGGCGGCGCGCTGACGCTCACCACCGATATCAAGCCGGTTCGCACCAATCTCGATCCGAAGCCGGCTCCGGCTGCCGAAGGCGCGTCCGTGCCGCCGGCGGATGCAGGTCATCCCAAGGATACCGCGCCGGAAACCGACAAGTCGCTGAAGACCCCGGTCACTGCACCGAAGGCTGCTGCGAAGAACGCCAAGGCTACCGAAAAGACAGACGCGCCGACCGCAACCAAGCCGGCTGCCAAGCGCGGCAGCAAGGCCGAGGGTGCTCCGGCTGCCGAGGGCGCCGTTGCTGGTGAAGACAAGCCGAAGCGTACCCGCAAAGCCAAGCCTGAAGGGGAGGCATGATGGTTGATATGCTCGCCTCTCTGCCGGGAACCCGTTACACTGTTCGCAACGTCGAGCGGTGAAGGGGAGAGCCATGGCTGAGGTTACCAACGAACTGATCTACGAAATCTTGAAATCGATGCAGGGAGATCTGTCCAACATCGAGAACAAGCTTGTGGACGTTGATAACCGCCTGAACTCCCTCACGACACAGATGAACGCCGTTCATTTGGACGTTTCGAATATCTATCAAACTCTCGGACGGCTGGACGCGCGTGTGACACGCATCGAAAAGCGCCTCGACATTATCGAAGAACCGGCGGTGTAAGCCATGTTGAACGATCAGGATCGCATCTTTACGAACATCTACGGCCTCAAGGACAAGTCCTTGAAGGGCGCGATGAGCCGTGGCCATTGGGATGGTACCAAGCAGATCATCGAGAACGGCCGTGACTGGATCATCAACGAGATGAAGGCATCCGGTCTTCGTGGTCGTGGTGGCGCCGGCTTCCCCACCGGCCTGAAATGGTCCTTCATGCCGAAGGAATCGGATGGCCGTCCGCATTACCTCGTCGTCAATGCCGACGAATCCGAGCCCGGTACCTGCAAGGACCGCGAAATCATGCGCAACGATCCGCATACGCTGATCGAAGGCTGCGTGATCGCCGGTTTCGCCATGGGCGCGCACACCGCATACATCTACGTTCGCGGCGAATACATGCGCGAGCGCGAAGCCCTGCAGGCAGCGATCGACGAGTGCTACGATGCCGGCCTTCTCGGCAAGAACAACAAGAACGGCTGGGATTACGACATCTACGTCCACCACGGCGCGGGTGCCTATATCTGCGGCGAAGAAACCGCTCTGCTCGAAAGCCTTGAAGGCAAGAAGGGCCAGCCGCGCCTGAAGCCGCCGTTTCCGGCCAATATGGGCCTTTATGGTTGCCCGACCACGGTCAACAACGTCGAGTCCATCGCCGTTGCCCCGACCATCCTGCGTCGCGGCGCCACCTGGTTCTCGTCGATCGGCCGTCCGAACAATGTCGGCACCAAGCTGTTCATGATCTCCGGTCACGTCAACAAGCCGTGCACCGTCGAAGAAGCCATGGGTATCCCGTTCCGCGAACTGATCGAAACCCATGCCGGCGGCATTCGCGGCGGCTGGGATAACCTGCTCGCCGTCATTCCCGGCGGCGCATCCTGCCCGGTCATCAAGGGCGAGGACATGGGCGACGCGATCATGGACTTTGACGGCATGCGCGACAAGAAGTCGTCCTTCGGCACGGCTGCGATCATCGTCATGGACAAGTCCACCGATATTATTCGCGCGATCGCCCGTCTCTCCGCTTTCTTCAAGCATGAAAGCTGCGGCCAGTGCACGCCGTGCCGCGAAGGCACCGGCTGGATGTGGCGCGTCATGGAGCGCATGGTGAAGGGCAATGCCCAGAAGCGCGAAATCGACATGCTGCTGCAGGTTACCAAGCAGATCGAAGGTCACACCATCTGCGCGCTCGGCGACGCGGCTGCATGGCCGGTCCAGGGCCTGATCCGCAATTTCCGCCCGGAAATCGAAAAGCGCATCGACGAATACACCTACCGCTCGACGTCTGAAGGCGCCGTGCTGGAAGCTGCGGAGTAAGTCATGACGTCGCCGGAGGAGAAACAGGCAGGGCAGGGGGCATCGACGGCAAAGCCGGCGTTCGGCTCTGCATGGCCCGGTTTCGACCCGGCGTCTCTGACGCTCAACCCGATGATGGCCAATCCGGCGGCTGCCATGGCGGCAATGACGCAGATCGGCATCGAATTGCAGACGCAGTTCGCGACCGCGATGTTCGGCATGATGCAGAACGCCATGGACGCCAGCCAGCGTCTGCACCGCACGCTCGAGGATATGGCGCAGGAACCGGCCGCCGCGAAACCCGCTCAGGATGACGCACCGGCAGCCTCCGCACCGAAGGCCAAAACCGCCAAGGCTGCACCGGCCGAGGCACAAGACGATTTGAAACGGATCTCGGGTCTCGGGCCCAAGATCGAGACGAAGCTGAACGGTCTGGGCATCAAAACCCTTTCCGAGATCGCCGGATGGAGCACCGAGCAGGCTGCCCGTGTCGATGCGGAACTTGGCCTTGATGGCCGCGTGACGCGCGACGACTGGGTGGGCCAAGCGAACGCGCTGACCTCCGGCGCACAGGAATTGCCACCGGTTAAGGCTGCGGCCCGCAAGACCGGCGGACGGAAAAACAGGACGTAACGATGACGAAGCTCAAGGTTGACGGCAAGGAAATCGAGGTTCCGGACCACTTCACGCTGCTGCAGGCATGCGAGGAGGCGGGTGCCGAAGTGCCGCGTTTCTGTTTCCACGAACGTCTGTCTGTGGCCGGCAACTGCCGCATGTGTCTGGTCGAGGTAAAGGGTGGCCCGCCGAAGCCGGCAGCCTCCTGCGCCATGGGCGTGCGCGATATCCGCGGCGGCCCGAACGGCGAGCTTCCGGAAGTCTTCACCAACACGCCGATGGTCAAGAAGGCCCGCGAAGGCGTGATGGAATTCCTGCTGATCAACCACCCGCTGGATTGCCCGATCTGCGACCAGGGCGGTGAGTGCGACCTGCAGGACCAGGCCATGGCCTTTGGTATCGACTCATCGCGCTACACCGAAAACAAGCGCGCCGTCGAAGACAAATATATCGGCCCGCTCGTCAAGACCGTGATGAACCGCTGCATTCACTGCACGCGCTGCGTCCGCTTCACCACCGAAGTCGGCGGCATTTCCGAGCTTGGCCTGATCGGCCGTGGCGAAGACGCCGAAATCACCACCTATCTCGAGCAGGCGATGACCTCGGAGCTGCAGGGCAACGTCGTTGATCTCTGCCCGGTCGGCGCGCTTACCTCCAAGCCGTTCGCCTTCACCGCCCGCCCGTGGGAACTGAACAAGACCGAATCCATCGACGTGATGGATGCCGTCGGTTCGGCCATCCGCGTCGATACGCGTGGCCGCGAAGTCATGCGCATCATGCCGCGTGTCAACGAAGCCGTGAACGAAGAGTGGATCTCGGACAAGACCCGCTTCATCTGGGATGGCCTCAAGACCCAGCGTCTCGACCGTCCTTACGTGCGCCGCGACGGCCGCCTGCAGGCTGCCTCCTGGGGCGAAGCCTTTGCCGCCATCAAGGGCGCGGTTTCGGCCACTTCGGGCAACAAGATCGGCGCCATCGCCGGTGACCTCGCATCCGTCGAGGAAATGTACGCGCTGAAGTCGCTGATTTCTTCGCTCGGTTCGGAAAACATCGATTGTCGTCTGGATGGTTCGGCCTTCGATCCGTCGCTCGGCCGCGCAAGCTACATCTTTAACCCGACGATCGAAGGCATTGAAAAGGCTGACGCTTTGTTGATCGTGGGTTCCAACCCGCGTTATGAAGCCGCCGTTCTCAACGCCCGCATCCGCAAGCGTTTCCGTCGCGGCAATTTCCCGATCGGCCTGATCGGTGAAGCCGGTGAGATGCGTTGGGATTACGAATATCTCGGCGCCGGTCCGGACACGCTGACCGATCTCGTCGAAAACGGCAATGCCTTCATCGACAAGCTGACCGCCGCCAAGAACCCGATGATCATTGTTGGTCCGGGCGCTGTTGCCCGCGCTGATGGTGCAGCCATCCTCGCGCTGGCCGCCCGTCTGGCCGCAACGGTTGGTGCCGTCACGGAAGACTGGAACGGTTTTGGCGTTCTCCACACAGCAGCCTCGCGCGTCGGCGGCCTCGACCTCGGTTTCGTACCGGGCAAGAACGGCGTCAATGCAGCCGAGATGCTGAAGTCGATGGACGTGCTCTTCCTGCTCGGCGCTGACGAGTTCAGCGCTGCCGAGAAGGGCGCAAAATTCACCGTCTATATCGGCAGCCACGGCGATGCCGGCGCACATGCCGCCGACGTCATCCTGCCGGCCGCAGCCTATACCGAAAAGTCGGGCACCTGGGTCAACCTCGAAGGCCGCGTCCAGATGGGCAACCGCGCCGGCTTCGCACCGGGTGAAGCCCGCGAAGACTGGGCGATCCTGCGCGCACTGTCCGACGTTCTCGGCCACAAGCTGCCGTTCGACAGCCTGTCTGCGCTGCGTGCGAAACTCTACGCCGAATTCCCGCATTTCGCCGAACTCGACGAAGTCGCAGCCGGCACCGGCGATCAGGTGGCCAAGCTCTCGCAGGCTGGTGGCCGCGCCGACAAGGCGGCCTTCGTGTCGTCGGTCAAGGATTTCTATTTGACGAACCCAATCGCCCGCGCTTCCGCCGTCATGGCAGAATGTTCGGCATTGGCCCGCAACAACTTCCAGGTTGCAGCGGAGTAAGGGCAGAACAATGGATAGCTTCTTCTCGACCTATGTCTGGCCGGCCCTCATCATGGTGGGGCATTCCCTGCTGACGCTGGTCTGCCTTCTGGTCTTCATCGCCTTCATCCTGCTGGCCGACCGTAAGGTCTGGGCAAACGTGCAGCTGCGCCGCGGCCCCAACGTCGTTGGTCCCTTCGGCCTGTTCCAGTCGTTTGCCGACTTGCTCAAGTTCATCCTGAAGGAGCCGATCATTCCGGCCGGCGCCAACAAGGTGGTCTTCCTGCTGGCTCCGCTGGTCTCGGTGGTTCTGGCGCTCGCCACCTGGGCGGTCATCCCGCTCAACGATGGCTGGGCGGTTGCCAACATCAACGTCGGCATTCTCTACATTTTCGCGATCTCCTCGCTCGAAGTCTACGGCGTCATCATGGCCGGCTGGGCGTCGAACTCGAAATATCCGTTCCTCGGCGCGCTGCGCTCGGCGGCGCAGATGGTGTCCTACGAAGTCTCGATCGGCATCGTCATCGTTACCGTTCTGCTCTGCGTCGGTTCGCTGAACCTGCAGGACATCGTCTACGCGCAGAAGACCGGCCTCGGCACGATGATCGGCCTGCCGAACTCGTTCCTCGACTGGCACTGGCTGTCGCTGTTCCCGATGTTCGTGGTGTTCTTCATCTCAGGCCTGGCTGAAACCAACCGTCCGCCCTTCGACCTTCCGGAAGCGGAATCCGAACTCGTCGCCGGTTACATGGTCGAGTATTCGTCGGCCCCGTACATGATGCTGATGCTCAGCGAATATGCTGCCATCATGCTGATCTGCGCGCTGACCACGATCCTCTTCCTCGGAGGCTGGTTGCCGCCGTTCGACTTCTGGCTGATCAACTGGGTACCGGGCATCGTCTGGTTCCTGATCAAGGTCTGCTTTGTCTTCTTCGGCTTTGCCATGGCCAAGGCCATCGTGCCGCGCTACCGCTACGACCAGCTGATGCGTCTCGGCTGGAAGGTCTTCCTTCCGCTCTCGCTCGGCATGCTGGTGATTGTTGCATTCGTACTGAAGCTGACGGGATGGGCTGGCTGATGATGGCTCACCTCGCGCTCGGTTCTATTGGAGAATAAAGATGGCAGGCCTCTCTCAAGCCGTCGGTTCGCTGTTCCTGAAGGAATTCGTCGCCGCTTTCGCGCTGACGTTCAAATATCTGTGGTTCCGCCAGAAGGCGACGATCAACTACCCGTTCGAAAAGGGCCCAGTTAGCCCGCGCTTCCGTGGCGAACATGCGCTGCGCCGTTATCCCAACGGTGAAGAACGCTGCATCGCCTGCAAGCTGTGCGAGGCCATCTGTCCAGCTCAGGCGATCACCATCGAAGCCGGTCCGCGCCGCAACGATGGCACCCGCCGCACGGTGCGTTACGACATCGACATGGTGAAGTGCATCTATTGCGGTTTCTGCCAGGAAGCATGCCCGGTCGATGCCATCGTCGAAGGCCCGAACTTCGAGTTCTCGACCGAGACGCGCGAAGAGCTGTATTTCGACAAGGCCAAGCTGCTCGCCAATGGCGATCGCTGGGAACGTGAAATCGCCCGCAACCTTCAGCTGGATGCGCCTTATCGCTGATAGGGCCTCGGCTTCGAGGGTATGAGTTGAAATGTCCCGCGGCTGGAAGGCGGCGGGAATGTAGATGACAAATGTCTGGACGGCATCGGCCGCCAGGTCCGACGGGGAAGGGCCTTTCGTTGAAAGGTCTTGCCGGGGAAGACGAGAAAGCACCAACATGGCTCTACACGCTATATTCTTTTATCTCTTCGCCTTCGTCGCTGTGGCGTCGGCGGTCATGGTCGTGTCGGCCAGAAACCCGGTTCACTCGGTGCTGTTCCTGATCCTCGTCTTCTTCAACTCGGCGGGTCTCTTCCTGCTGACGGGAGCCGAGTTCCTGGCGATGCTGCTTCTGGTCGTTTATATCGGCGCGGTCGCGGTTCTCTTCCTCTTCGTGGTCATGATGCTCGACATCGACTTCGCCGAGTTCCGCCAGGGCGTGCTGCAATATGCGCCGATCGGCGCGTTGGTCGGCCTCGTGGTCGCCGCCGAACTGATCCTCGTGGTCGGTGGTTCGACACTGTCGCCGCAGGCCGCCAAGTCGGTCGCCATGCCGATGCCTGCCATCGCCGAACGCCAGAACACGGCAGCACTCGGCGACGTGCTCTACACCCATTACGTCTATTTCTTCGAAGTGGCCGGCCTCGTGCTCCTCGTCGCCATGATCGGCGCGATCGTGCTGACGTTGCGCCATCGCCAGAACATCAAGCGGCAGAATATCGCCCGCCAGGTTGCTCGCACGCCGGAAACCGGTGTCGAGATCGTCAAGGTCAAGTCGGGCCAGGGCCTCTGAGAGCGGGACAAGGACAAGAAATTATGGAAATCGGACTTTCCCATTACCTGACGGTCAGCGCCATCCTCTTCACGATCGGCGTGTTCGGCATCTTCCTGAACCGAAAGAACGTCATCATCATCCTGATGTCGGTCGAACTGATCCTGCTCGCGGTCAACATCAACATGGTGGCGTTCTCGTCGTTTCTCAACGACATCGCCGGCCAGGTGTTCGCACTGTTCATCCTGACGGTTGCTGCGGCGGAAGCGGCGATCGGTCTTGCAATTCTCGTGGTCTTCTACCGCAACCGCGGCTCCATCGCGGTCGAAGACGTCAATATGATGAAGGGCTGATCGGGTCATGATCTACAAGGCAATCGTCTTTCTTCCCCTGATCGGCTTCCTGATCGCCGGCCTTTTTGGCCGCCAGATCGGTGCCAAGGCATCGGAATACGTCACCACCGGTCTGATGATCGTCGCGGCAGTCCTGTCGTGGATCGTCTTCTTCGATATCGCGCTCGGTCATTCCGAGGGCGAGGTTGTCAAGGCCGTCGTCATGCGCTGGATCCAGTCCGGCGGCATCGATGTCGAATGGACCTTCCGTATCGATACGCTGAGCGCGATCATGTTCGTCGTGGTCAACACCGTGTCGACGCTCGTGCATCTCTATTCGATCGGCTACATGCATCACGACGAGCACCGTCCGCGTTTCTTCGCGTACCTGTCGCTCTTCACCTTCGCTATGCTGATGCTGATTACCGCCGACAACCTGCTGCAGATGTTCTTCGGCTGGGAAGGCGTGGGTCTGGCGTCCTATCTGCTGATCGGCTTCTGGTTCAAGAAGCCGTCCGCATCGGCTGCCGCCATGAAGGCCTTCATCGTCAACCGCGTCGGTGACTTCGGTTTCATCCTCGGCATCGGCGGTGTCTTCGTGCTGTTCGGTTCGATCAATTTCGAAACCATCTTTGCCGCTGCCGCCACCTATATGCCGCATGAAGGTGCAGCCGACGCCAATGCGATCGTCGCCAACTTCTTCGGCATGGAGCTGACCAAGAGCACGGCCATCACCGTCACCTGCCTTCTGCTCTTCATGGGCGCGATGGGTAAGTCGGCGCAGTTCCTGCTGCACACCTGGCTGCCGGACGCGATGGAAGGCCCGACCCCGGTTTCGGCCCTCATTCACGCCGCAACCATGGTCACCGCCGGCGTCTTCCTCGTCGCCCGCATGTCGCCGATCTTCGAACTGTCGCCGGATGCGCTGCTGGTCGTCACCATCATCGGTGCGATCACCGCCTTCTTCGCGGCTACCGTCGGCCTCGTGCAGAACGACATCAAGCGCGTCATCGCCTATTCGACCTGCTCGCAGCTCGGTTACATGTTCGTGGCGCTCGGCGTCGGCGCTTATGGCGCGGCCGTCTTCCACCTGTTCACGCACGCCTTCTTCAAGGCCCTCCTGTTCCTTTGCGCCGGCTCGGTCATCCACGCCGTCGATGGCGAGCAGGACATGCGCCACATGGGCGGTCTGCGTCCGCATATCAAAGTCACCTTCGCGATGATGCTGATCGGCACGCTCGCCATTACCGGCGTCGGCATTCCGTTCACGCCGGTCGGCTTTGCCGGCTTCTTCTCCAAGGACTTCATCATCGAAGCGACCTATGCATCGCATTCGCCGGCTTCCGGCTTTGCCTTCACGCTTCTGGTGATCGCCGCCATGTTCACGAGCTTCTATTCGTGGCGCCTGATCTTCCTTACCTTCTTCGGCAAGCCGCGTGCGAGCCACGAGGTGATGCACCACGTCCATGAAAGCCCGCAGGTCATGCTGGTACCGCTTTACATCCTCGCTATCGGCGCGGTTGTTGCCGGTGTCGTCTTCAAGGAATTCTTCTACGGCCACGAATATGACGTGTTCTGGAAGGGCGCCCTGTTCACCTCGGAGCACAACGAACTGCTGCACGAATTCCACCACGTGCCGGCTCTCGTTGCTCTGGCGCCGTTCCTGGCCATGATCATCGGTTTCGTCACCGCCTGGTATTTCTACATCAAGTCGCCGGAAACCCCGAAGCGTCTGGCCGCCTCGCAGCAGGGCCTCTACCAGTTCCTGCTCAACAAGTGGTACTTTGACGAACTCTACGACTTTCTGTTCGTGCGTTCGGCAAAGGCGCTCGGTCGCTTCCTCTGGAAGAAGGGTGACGTCGCCGTCATCGACCATTACGGCCCGAACGGCATCGCCGCCCGTGTTGTCGACGTCACGCGCAATGTCGTGCGTCTGCAGTCCGGTTACCTTTATCATTATGCGTTTGCGATGCTGATCGGCATCGCCGCCCTCGTCACCTGGATGATGCTCGGGAGTTCCTTCTGATGACCGATTGGCCCATTCTTTCAACGGTCACCTTCCTGCCGCTGGTCGGCGTGGTGCTCCTGCTCCTCACGGGACAAGAGGGCGCGAACGGCCGCCGCAATGTCCTGTACATTTCGCTGGCGACCACCGTCTTCACCTTCATTGTCTCGCTTTTCATCTGGATCGGCTTCGACAATTCGAGCGCCAGCTTCCAGATGGTCGAGAAGCATGAGTGGCTCGGCACCGGCATTTCCTACCATCTCGGCGTCGACGGCATTTCCATGCTGTTCGTCATTCTCACCACTTTCCTCATGCCCTTCTGCGTGCTGGCAAGCTGGGAATCGATCGAGAAGCGCGTCAAGGAATACATGATCTCCTTCCTGCTTCTGCAGGTGGCGATGACCGGCGTGTTCGTCTCGCTCGATATCGTGCTCTTCTACGTGTTCTTCGAAGCGACGCTGATCCCGATGTTCATCATCATCGGTGTCTGGGGCGGCAAGGATCGCGTCTACGCATCCTACAAGCTCTTCCTCTACACGCTGCTCGGTTCGGTTCTCATGATGCTCGCCATCATGGCCATGTACTGGAACGCCGGCACGACCGATATCGTCGAACTTCTGAAGCACGGCTTCCCGGCCGGCATGCAGACCTGGCTCTTCCTTGCCTGCTTCGCCGCCTTCGCCGTCAAGATGCCGATGTGGCCGGTTCATACCTGGCTCCCGGATGCGCACGTTCAGGCGCCGACCGCAGGTTCGGTCATCCTGGCCGGCGTCATGCTGAAGCTCGGCGGTTACGGTATGATCCGTATCCTCCTGCAGATGTTCCCGCTGGCGTCTGACTACTTTGCGCCGATGGTGTTCTCGCTGTCCGTCATCGCCATCATCTACACCTCGCTGGTCGCGATGATGCAGGATGACATCAAGAAGCTGATCGCCTACTCGTCGGTTGCCCATATGGGTTACGTGACCATGGGTATCTTCGCCGCCAATACGCAAGGCGTGCAGGGTGCGGTGTTCCAGATGCTGTCGCACGGTATCGTGTCCGGCGCGCTCTTCCTCTGCGTCGGCGTTGTCTATGACCGACTGCACACCCGCGAGATTTCCGCTTACGGTGGTCTCGTCAACAACATGCCAAAGTATGCCGTGGCGATGATGATCTTCACCATGGCAAACGTCGGCCTGCCGGGGACCTCGGGCTTCATCGGCGAATTCCTGACCATCATCGGCGTCTTCCGCGTCAACACCTGGGTGGCACTGTTTGCCGCAACCGGTGTGATCTTCTCGGCTTGTTATGCTCTGTGGCTCTACCGCCGGGTTCTGTTCGGTGCGCTGGAAAAGGAAAACCTCAAGCAGTTGCTGGACCTGTCGACGCGTGAGAAGATTCTTCTCTACCCGCTGATCGCGCTCACCATCTTCTTCGGCTTCTATCCAGCGCCGGTATTCGACGTAACTGCCGCGTCGATCGACGCGCTGGTCAACAATTACTCGGCAGCCCTGCAGGCAGCGCAAAAACTTGCGCTCGCAGTAACGCACTGAGACGGGACGGACTGATATGACCGCTGAACTACTCCTTGCCAGCCTGCAGATCTCGTCGCCGGAAGTGCTTCTGGCGCTCGGTGCGCTGGCGCTCCTGATGATCGGCGTCTTCAGTGGCGACCGCTCGTCGCCGCTGGTAACCGGCCTCACCATTGCCGTCATGATCGTGGCGCTCGTCATGATCATCTTCGTCGCACCGCAGGGGGAAGCCTATAACGGCGCCTTCCTGATGGATGGTTTTGCCCGCTTCATGAAGGCAACCGCGCTGTTCGGCTCGATCGTCGCGCTGCTGATGACCTTTGCCAATGCCAAGTCCGACCAGATCGACAAGCCGGAATTCCCGGTTCTCGTCCTGCTCGCCACGCTCGGCATGATGCTGCTCATCTCCGCCAACGACCTGATCGCGCTTTACCTCGGCCTCGAGCTGATGTCGCTGTCGCTCTACGTCGTCGCCGCCTTCAACCGTGACAGCATCCGCTCCACGGAAGCAGGCCTGAAATATTTCGTTCTCGGTGCGCTCTCCTCGGGCATGCTGCTTTATGGCATGTCGCTGGTCTACGGTTTCACCGGCAACACCGGCTTCGAACAGATCGCACAGGTTCTGAGCCAGGAAACCCGCCAACTCGGCCTCGTCTTCGGTCTGGTCTTCGTTCTTGCCGGTCTGGCATTCAAGATCTCGGCCGTGCCGTTCCACATGTGGACGCCGGACGTCTACGAAGGTGCGCCGACCCCGGTCACCGCCTTCTTCGCCTCCGGTCCCAAGGTTGCCGCCATGGCCATCCTGGTGCGCATCGTGTCGGATGCCTTCATCCCTGTTGTTGCCGACTGGCGTCAGGTCATCGTGTTCATCGCGATTGCCTCCATGCTGCTCGGTTCGTTCGCGGCCATCGGCCAGAAGAACATCAAGCGACTGATGGCCTATTCCTCGATCGGTCACATGGGTTACGCCCTTGTCGGTCTGTCTGCCGGTTCGGAAGCAGGCGTGTCCTCGGTCGCGCTCTACATGTTGATCTACATGGTCATGACGCTCGGCACCTTTGCCTGCATCATGTCGATGCGCCGCGCCGATGGCACTGCCGTCGAAGCCGTGGACGATCTGGCCGGCCTGTCCTCCACGCGTCCGTTCATGGCGCTGGTTCTGACCGCGCTGATGTTCTCGCTTGCCGGTATTCCGCCGCTTGCCGGTTTCTTCGCCAAGTATTTTGTCTTCCTCGCTGCCATCGAAGCCAAGCTTTATGCACTGGCCGTCATCGGCGTTCTCTCCTCGGTCGTCGGCGCCTATTATTACCTGCGCGTCGTCAAGCTGATGTGGTTCGATCAGCCGACCGGCGAGTTCGCCCGTACTTCGGGCGTGCTGAAGCTGGTCTTCGGTTTCTCCGGCCTGTTCGTTACGGCATACGTGCTGTTCGGCGGCCCGGTCGGCACGGCAGCATCTGCGGCAGCAAAGTCATTCTTCTGAGATGACGGAAAACAGACGCCGCTTCCCGCTCGAGGCCTTCCGGCATCAGGCGCTGGATGAAGTCGGCTCCACGAACACAGATGCCCTCGCAGCCGCGAGGGCAGGAGACCAAGGTCTTCTCTGGATCACCGCCCGGCGCCAAAACGCCGGGCGTGGTCGTAGAGGGAGGGCGTGGACCTCCGAGACCGGCAATCTTTACGCCACGCTCCTGTTGATCGACCCCGCGCCGATCGAACGCACCGCCTCGCTTCCGCTGGCCGTTGCCCTTGCCGTACGCAACGCGATTGCCGCCGTCATGCCGCCCGGTACACCGCCGGTCGAGGTCAAATGGCCGAACGATATTCTGATAGAACGCAAAAAAACCTGCGGCATTTTGCTCGAAGCCGAGATGCTTGCGGACGGAAAACGCGCGCTCGTCATCGGTATCGGCATCAATATTCGCCACAAGCCGGACAGTGCCCAATATGCCGTGGCCTCGCTTGAAGACTATGGTGTGACGGCTTCGGCTGACGAGCTTTTTGCGCATCTTTACAAGGAGATGGCACAGGTTCTGGAATCATGGGACGAAGGTCACGGTATTGCCGAAATCACGGCGCAGTGGCGTAGCGTAGCCTGTGGCATCGGTGAGAAGATCACCGTCAATCTGCCGGACCGTTCGATTTCCGGGCGCTTTGCCGGAATTGATGATAAAGGCTTGCTGATGCTGGACACGGGCACGGAACTTATGCCCATAGCTGCCGGCGACGTATTTTTTGCATGATCAAGAATCGAGACAAGATGGCATCCAAGGACGAACTGGTATTTTTGCCGCTGGGCGGCGTAGGCGAGATCGGCATGAACCTCGCGCTCTACGGTTATGGCCCCGAGGCAACCCGCCAGTGGATCATGGTCGATTGCGGCGTGACATTCCCCGGTCCCGACCTGCCGGGTGTCGATCTTGTTCTGCCTGATGTCCGCTTCCTCGCGGACAAGAAGAAAAACCTCAAGGGCATCTTCATCACCCACGCGCATGAAGACCATTACGGCGCGCTCAACGACATCTGGCCCGGTCTCAACGTGCCGGTCTATGCATCGCCCTTCACCGCCGGCATGCTGGAAGCCAAGCGCAATTACGAAGGCACCCGCGCCGAAATTCCGATCACCATTTTCAAGGCCGGCGACCGTATCAAGGTCGGCCCGTTCGAGGTGGAAGCCGTCGGCGTCAATCACTCCATCCCCGAGCCGATGTCGCTGGTGATCCGCACGGATCTCGGCAATGTCATCCACACCGGTGACTGGAAGATCGACCATAATCCGTCGCTCGGTCCGCTCACCGACGAAGCCCGTTTCCGCGCCATCGGCGATGAAGGCGTGCTCGCCGTCATGTGCGACAGTACCAATTCCATGCGCGATGGCGTCTCGCCGTCCGAAGAGGAAGTGTCGCATGGCCTGCAGAAGGTCATCGAGGCCGCTGAAGGCCGCGTTGCCGTCACCACCTTCTCGTCCAATGTCGGCCGCATCCGCTCCATCGCGCTTGCCGCCGAAGCCGCCGGCCGCGAAGTCCTGCTGCTCGGCTCGTCGCTGAAGCGCGTTGTCTCCGTCGCCCGCGATATCGGTATCATGGACGATATCAAGCCTTTCATCGCCGAAGACGAATTCGGCTACATCCCGCGCGACAAGGTCGTGGTCATCCTCACCGGCAGCCAGGGCGAGCCGCGAGCCGCACTGGCAAAACTGTCGCGTGACGAGATGCGCAACGTCGCACTTGCCGCCGGCGATACGGTGGTGTTTTCCTCCCGCACCATTCCCGGCAATGAAAAGCCGATCCTCGAGATCATGAACGGCCTTATCGAGCAGGGCGTCAACATCGTCACCGATACCCAGGCGCTTGTCCACGTTTCCGGCCACCCACGCCGCAACGAACTTTTGAAGATGTACGAGTGGACACGTCCGGAAATCCTCGTACCCGTCCACGGCGAAGCCGCGCACCTGACGGCGCAGCGTGATCTGGCGCTCGGCGCCGGTATCAAGACCGTGCCGCGCGTGCGCAACGGCAACATGCTGCGTCTCGCACCGGGCCCGGCCGAAATCATCGCGGATGTTCCTTTCGGCCGCATCTACAAGGATGGCAAACTGATCGGCGATTTCGAGGAGATGGGTATCGGCGATCGCCGCAAGCTCTCCTATGTCGGTCACGTCTCGGTGAATGTCCTGCTCGACAGCCGCCACGATTTTCTGGCCGACCCGGATATCGTCCTGTTCGGCCTGCCGGACGTCGATGACGAAGGTGAGAGCATGGAAGACACGCTCTACGATTCCGTTCTCGGCGCCATCGAAAGCATCCCGCGCGCCCGCCGCAAGGATCTCGACATGCTGCGTGAATCCGTACGTCGCGCCGTTCGCTCCGCCGCCAACAATGGTTGGGGCAAGAAGCCGATCGTGACGGTGTTCGTCACCCGCCTCTGAGTCCAGGCGGCCACACCCGGCCGCAAATTGACGTTTGTGTGATGCGATGGCGCGGATGTGTGAAAGCTCCGCGCCATTTTCATATGCTAGCTCTGCAATCGGCTGGGACGATTCGGAGACACTTTATGAGACCTGGAAATTTCCTGGGCGCCGCCGTCATCTGCGCGGCGCTGTTGGCGATCGTGTTCGTCGCCTCGGTGACGCAGGACAGCAACGCCGAAATGGCCGCCACCACGGTGACCGTGGTGCGCTGAGGATCTTTGTGGGGCAGGGACCTTGCCCCTCATCAACAAGATCTGCGACGCTTGGCTGAAGCGCGGTCGTGATTTTGTGGCGTCTCCCGTCGGCAAGAGATAGAGATGCTGCGGGCCCGTCTCTTCCGGTATGGGAGGTCGAAGACGAGTTCGACATCACGGCTGGAATGCCGTGTGCTGGCGCTCGCAGATGAGGGGGCGTCTGTGTTGGGAGGATGTCATGCTCGGCCGTATCAATCACATCGCCATCGCGGTTCCCAATCTCACGGCTGCCGCGATGCCCTATAAAAACCTCGGCGCCGGCGTGTCCGATCCGCAGCCCTTGCCGGAACACGGCGTGACGGTCGTATTCGTCACGCTGGAAAACACCAAGGTTGAACTTCTCGAGCCCCTCGGCGAAAACTCGCCCATCGCTGCCTTTCTCTCCAAGAACCCGGCGGGAGGCATGCATCATATCTGCTACGAGGTGCCCGACATTCTCGCAGCCCGCGATCGAGCAGTGGCGCTCGGCCTGCGCGTTCTCGGTGACGGCGTCCCAAAAATCGGCGCGCACGGCAAACCGGTCCTTTTTCTCCACCCGAAGGATTTTTCCGGCACGCTGACCGAGCTGGAGCAGATTTGAATCTGTTTTCAATCACTTGGGGCGAGAGATGGAATCATTTTCGCATCCGCTTCATGCAGTGCTGCAATTGAGCTTGGCTTCGTTATCCCTATAATCGGGCTGGGTTTCGAGGAGGAAAAACGCATGCCCATCCTGTCGACATTCGCGGTCTATTTCGTCATCTGGTGGCTGACCCTGTTCATCGTGCTGCCGATCGGCATGCGCAGTCAGCAGGAAGAAGGCGAAGTGGTTCTGGGCACGGTGGCAAGCGCGCCGGCACGATTTCGCGGCCTGCGTGTCGTTCTCCTCACCAGCCTGATCGCCGCCGTCATGCATGGCGGCTGGATGCTCGCCTCGCATTTTTTCGGCATCAGCGTCAGCTCGCTGCCTGTCATACTGCCGGATTTCGGATGAGGCTCGGTAGCAGGCGTTTCTGGTGGCGTGTGCTGCTTGTTGTTCTTTCGGTTCTGGTCGTGTGTTTTATCGCGGCGGTGATTTTTATCCGCTGGGTGACCACGCAACCGATCTGCACCGGAGAGTTTGGCGCGTCGCCGGATGGCGCCTACAGCGCCGGCGTCATGGAGTGTTCCGACCCACCCTTCTTTCGCGGTGAAACCAAGCATTATTTCGAATTCAGAGTCAGCGGTCCGGGCGTCAATCACGTCCTCACCAGCACGGCGATACCGGGGCCTTATTTCGGATCTCGTTCGTCTCATCAGGTCATCTTTTGGGATAAAGAGCCCGCAGCCGTGCGCTTCGTTTTTCCCTCGGCTGAGCTGCGGTTCGAAACGCGGCCGGATATCGATCGCTTCGAGGCTTTACCGTGAACAAGCAGACGCAGCCTGAAACCATCACTACACAACGCCTCATCCTCCGCAAGTTTCGGCCCGGCGACCTTGAAAGTTACGCCGCCTACCGCACGCGTGAAGATGTCTATCGTTACCTCTATGCCGCACCGTCCACCCGTGCTGTGCTCGAGGAAAAATTCGCAAGGCTGCTAAACGCGCCCTTCGAAAACGATGGCGAAGACTTTCGCCTCGCCGTCACCCGAAAGGAAGATGGGGCGCTGATCGGTGACGTCATGCTGAAACTCGCCAACAAGGCGGCGCTACAGGCCGAGGTCGGATATGTCTTTCACCCCGACTACGGCGGCAAGGGTTATGCGACGGAAGCCGTCTTGGCGATGATCTCCACCGGCTTCGAAACCTTTGGTTTCCATCGCATTTTTGCCCGCCTCGATAGCCGCAACAGGGGCTCGGTCGGTATCGTCGAGCGCCTCGGTCTGCGCCGTGAGGCACATCTGGTCGAAAACGACCGGTTTAACGGTGAGTGGGGCGACGAATATATTTATGCCGTACTGGCAAGGGAATGGAAGACGGCCCGATAGGGGGGTAAGACCTGGCATCTGTCATCTTCCCGTAACCTTTCACAGGCATAAGCCAGTCAGCCGAAAGAACGAAGCCTGATTTAAAGGCAAAAAAAAACAAGGCGTTGAAGCCTTGTTTTTTGAGTTTCGCGTGATCTTTCCGTTGCCGGGGCTGCGAACGAGCGCGCCTAAGATCTAAATCCTCCCAAGACTTTGACCGCGAAATAGGCAAGAATTTAATCTCCTTGCCCGTTTTGTGAGCTGAAGCTAGCTCACATGAGACATCTTGTCACCCCAATTTTTTGCATTTTTGCTACACAGGGGTAAAAAAATCCTGTGAACAAAAATGTCGCACCCCTTGTCCCTCAAAAAACCATGTTTTGATTACCTATGGCGGCGCTGCTTCGTTCCGGCACACGCGCAGATTGCTGCAAAAGCCTGTCTTCTGAGCATCCGCTCACATGTTTTCAAGCCTGTGCCCAACCGGGTTTTCATGTGCTGCCGAACCGGCTATGAACGCACGCAATATCAGCCCTCTAACGGTCGATTCCTTTCAAGTGTCGGCCCGCAAATCGGAAAACGCGATGCGCCTGTCCCGCTATTTTTTGCCCATTCTGAAGGAAAATCCCAAGGAAGCGGAAATCGTCTCCCACCGCCTGATGCTGCGTTCGGGCATGGTTCGCCAGCAGAGCCAGGGCATTTATTCCTGGCTGCCGCTCGGCAAGCGCGTCATGGACAAGGTCAACAAGATCATCCGTGAAGAGCAGGATCGCGCCGGCGCCATCGAGCTGCTGATGCCGACCCTGCAGTCGGCCGAGCTGTGGCAGGAAAGCGGTCGTTACGAGGATTACGGCAAGGAAATGCTGCGCATCACGGACCGCCAGGAGCGTCCGATGCTCTACGGTCCGACCAATGAGGAAATGGTCACCGACATTTTCCGTTCGGCGGTAAAATCCTACAAGAACCTGCCGCTCAACCTCTATCATATTCAGCTGAAATTCCGCGACGAGATCCGTCCGCGTTTCGGCACCATGCGTTCGCGCGAATTCCTGATGAAGGATGCCTATTCCTTCGACCTGACCAAGGAAGGCGCGATCCATTCCTATAACAAGATGTTCGCGGCTTACCTGCGCACGTTCGATCGTCTCGGCCTGCGCGCCATCCCGATGCGCGCCGATACCGGCCCCATCGGCGGCAACCACAGCCACGAATTCATCATTCTCGCGGAAACCGGCGAGTCCGAAGTCTTCTCGCACCGCGATTTCACCAATTTCGACATTCCGGCCGCCGATATCGATTTCGACGATGTTGCCGGCATGCAGGCGATCTTCGACAAGTGGACTTCGGTTTACGCCGCCACCTCGGAAATGCACGATGAAGCTGCATTCGACGCCATTCCGGAAGGCGACCGCCTGTCCGCTCGTGGTATCGAAGTCGGCCACATCTTCTATTTCGGCACAAAATATTCGGAGCCGATGGGCGCCAAGGTTCAGGGCCCGGATGGCAAGGAACACCTTGTCCACATGGGATCCTATGGCATCGGCCCGACCCGCCTTGTTCCCGCCATCATCGAAGCCTCGCATGACGAGAACGGAATCATCTGGCCGGCTTCGGTCGCGCCGTTCGATGCCATGGTCATCACCATGAAGCCGGGTGACGAAAACTGCGACCGCGTTTGCGACGGCCTCTACACCGGCCTCACAAATGCCGGTTTGGACGTGCTCTACGACGACACGGATGACCGTGCAGGCACCAAGTTCGCCACGGCCGATCTGATCGGTGTGCCGGTGCAGCTGATCGTCGGCCCGCGTTCGGCCGCGACCGGCGAAGTCGAGGTGAAGGACCGCAAGACGGGTGCGCGCGAAACCATGACCATGGAAGCCGCGCTGAACCGTCTGACGGCCAAGGCCTGATACGGAATACCGTTCTGGCGACCTCTCGTGAGGTCGCCCGAGCGCCAAGACCAATGACCGCCCATGCGCGGTGACCGAGGAGAACACATGGCGAAGGTCGTGAGCGAAGGTGATGGCACGCGGCAGGGAGCACCCTCGGCCGGTCCGTTTTCCGGGTTTGAGCGCATGGTCGCCTGGCGTTATCTGCGCTCGCGCCGCAAGGAAGCCTTCATCTCCGTCATCGCCGGCTTTTCCTTTGTCGGCATCATGCTTGGCGTTGCCACGCTGATCATCGTCATGGCCGTCATGAACGGTTTTCGCACCGAACTGATCTCGCGCATTCTCGGCATCAACGGCCATATCATCGTGCAGCCGGTCGATCGCCCGCTCAATGATTATGCCGATCTCACCACCAAATTCGCAGCCGTTCCCGGTGTCACCATGGCGCTGCCGCTGGTCGAAGGCCAGACGCTGGCGCAGGGCAATACCGGCGGCGGTTCCGGCGCGTTGGTGCGCGGTGTGCGCGCCGAAGATCTGGAAAAGCTGAAGGAAGTCTCCGGCAACATCAAGTCGGGCGATATGGTCGGTTTCGCCTCGGGCGATGGCGTCCTGATCGGTTCGCGCCTGGCTTCGTCGCTCGGTCTGTCGGCCGGTGATCGCATCACGCTGGTGGCGCCGGAAGGCGACGTTACCCCGATGGGCGTCAGTCCGCGGGTCAAATCCTATCCGATTTCCGGCACGTTCGAGATCGGCATGTCGGAATATGATGCCTCGATCGTCTATATGCCGCTCGAAGAGGCGCAGGCCTATTTCAACGCAGACGGCATCGTCCAGTCGATCGAACTCTTCATCGAGCATCCGGATGCGGTGGATGGCATGCGGCCGCTGATCGAGATGGCGGCCGGCGATCGCCAGATCTTTCTGACCGATTGGCGCCAGCGCAACCAGACCTTCTTTTCCGCTCTGCAGGTGGAGCGCAACGTCATGTTCATGATCCTGACGCTGATCGTGCTTGTCGCAGCCCTCAACATCATTTCCGGCCTGATCATGCTGGTGAAGGACAAGGGATCGGATATCGCCATCCTGCGCACCATGGGGGCCAGTTCAGGCGCCATCATGCGCATTTTCTTCATGACCGGCGCAGCGATCGGTTTTGTCGGCACGTTTGCCGGTGTTCTCCTGGGCGTCGTCGTCTGTCTGAATATCGAATCGATCCGCAGCTTCTTCTCCTGGCTTTCCGGCACAGTCCTGTTCAATCCGGAACTCTATTTCCTCAGTGAACTGCCCGCCGAAATGACCTTCAGCGAAACCTCGACCGTGGTCATCATGGCGCTGACGCTCTCCTTCATCGCAACCATATTCCCGGCATGGCGGGCCTCCAGGCTCGATCCCGTGCAGGCGCTGCGCTACGAATAGGAACGCACACCTCCATGGCAACCAAGACCATTCTGAAGCTCACCGGCGTCGGCAGGCAGTACGGCCAGGGCGATACCGTGCTCTCCATCCTCAAGGACGCCGATTTTTCACTGAAATCGGGCGAGATCGTCGCGCTGGTCGCCCCGTCTGGCACGGGAAAGTCCACCCTGCTGCATCTTGCCGGTCTGCTGGAACACCCCGATCAGGGCGAAATCTATATCGATGGCGAAGCCTGTGGTGGCTTGTCCGACGATCGCCGCACGGCCATCCGCCGTGGCGATATCGGCTTCGTTTACCAGTTCCACCATCTGCTGCCGGAATTCACTGCGCTCGAAAACATCATGATGCCGCAGCTGATCGCCGGCCTTCCGCACAAGGAAGCCAAGGAGCGTGCTGCCGCACTCCTAGATTACATGCGCATCGGCCACCGTGCCGAACATCGCCCGGCAGAGCTTTCCGGCGGTGAACAGCAGCGTGTGGCGATTGCCCGCGCCGTCGCCAATGCGCCGCTCCTGCTTCTGGCCGACGAACCGACCGGCAATCTCGACCCGGAAACCGCATCCTACGTGTTCGACGCCTTGCAGGCGCTGGTGCGTCAGTCCGGTCTGGCCGCCATGATCGCCACCCACAACCACGAACTCGCCGCCCGCATGGACCGGCGCGTGACGCTCGAAGGCGGCAAGATCGTCGATTTCTGATCGACGACACGCAAGGCGAATCGCATTTTATCCTGCGGGCAATCCTTGGCGGCGCGCCTTTCGGCGCACGCCACGCGTCTGTTGCCGGCAAGCGCTTCGATTATTTTTCAAATTCGAAAATTTTTTTACGCGGATTGTGTGCCGTGCACGGCCTGTGCGGGGCCGATGCTGCGATTGTATGTGTCGGCAATTGCACGCAGTCTGCGTGTGGGAGTGTCTCAAACCTGCGACACACGATTTTCGGTTTTCGCGTTTGAGTAGGTACAGGCAGGGTGCGGCAATCACCAAGGATTGATAAAGTATAATCCGAGTAATATTTCGATGTTTGTAGTGCATGTGATTGGGTGTCGCTTTGAAGTATTTCCCGTTAATATTGTGTTCAGCATTTAAATCTAGCTCTTTGTCTGTCGCAGATGACATGTGACTGTAGAGAACCTGGCCTCATGAAGGGCGCTGGTGGTTCACCGACCTGAACCCATGGAGCGCGTTTTGCCTGCACTGACCCCCAAGACATTGCGGTAGCCGCGTTCCCGGCGTGGAACGATCGGCGCGAAGCACGTCGTGCCGATCGTTCTCTCCTTACGATCCTCCCAAGCATCGTTCATTGACCGGCCGCGAGGCCAGGTTCGCACAGCGACAACCGCATGACGCGGTTGGGGCAGGGTGCCCCATGCTTGAAATTCACCCCATCCCTCACGTTCGATCGGCTTCCATATCCCACGAGGAACACATGCAATTCCGTTCCATACAGATGAAAATCGCTCTGCTTTCGGGCTTCTGCGTCATTGCCGCCACCGGTTCGCTGGTCGGCTACAGCATGGTTTCCGCCAGCAATACCCAGCAGTTTGTCGGCACGAAGGTGAACGATCTTCTGGTCGAAAAGACCAAATCAAGCCTGGCGACACTCGCCTCCACCCAGTCCGGCACGATCCGCTCCTCGCTCGACAGTGCCATGGATTCGGCCCGCAATCTGGCGCGCGCCTTCGAGGTCGCAGCGTCCAGCGGTCCGACGGCCACGCCGATCGAGACCCGCCGCGCGCAACTGAACGCCATGCTGTTGAACGTGCTGGAGGGCAATCCGCGCTTCAACGGCACCTACAGCGCCTGGGAGCCGAACGGTCTCGACGGCCGCGATGCGGAATTCCGCAACAACAAACAGTTCGCCTCCGATGCCAATGGCCGTTTCCTGCCCTATTGGACACGCGATGCCGCCGGCAAGATCGCCCTGCAGCAACTGGTCGAATTCGACAGCCACGAACTGCACCCGAACGGCGTCATGAAGGGCGGCTGGTATATCGGCCCGCAGACCGGCAATGGCGAAAGCATTCTCGATCCGCTTCCCTATATCGTTCAGGGCAAGCAGGTGTTTCTGGCCACCATGTCGGTGCCGATCACCATCGACGGCAAGTTCAAGGGCGTTGCCGGCGCAGATTTCGACCTGACCTTCGTGCAGCAACTGGCCGAACAGGTGAAATCGTCCATCTATGGCGGCAAGGCCAGCGTCGAGATCGTCAGCTACAAGGGCCTGATCGTCGCCTCCAGTTCCAGCCCTGAAACCATCGGCAAACAGTATGCGATGAACGATGCCGGTCGTGAAGGCGACCTGTCGATCATCCGTGGCGGCAAGAGCGATGTCGTGGTCGATGCCGACAGTTTCAAGGCCTTTGCGCCGATCACCATCGGTCGCACCACCACGCCGTGGTCCGTGGTCATCGATGTGCCGCGGGGCGTTGCCATGTCCGAAGTCATCGCGCTGGACAAGGATCTTTCCAACCGGAACGGCAACGACATGCAGTTGCAGATGCTGGTGGCGCTGCTGATCGCCGCAGCCGGTATCGGGGGCATGTGGTTCGTCGCCCGCTCCATCGCCAACCCGATCGCCTTGCTGACCGACAGCATGCGCCGCCTTGCCGGCAATGACACCTCCGTCGATGTGCCTGGCCGCGGCCGTGCCGATGAAATCGGCCACATGGCCGGCGCCGTCGAAGTGTTCAAGGAAAACGCGATCGCCAAGGTCGGCATCGAACGCGCCGCCGAGACTGAGCGCAACATGAGCGAAACCGAACGGCGGGAACGCGATGCCCAGAAGGCGCGCGACGCTGCCGATATCCAGCACGCCGTCGATTCACTGGCCGAAGGTCTGAAACGTCTCTCCGACGGTGATGTCGCCTACCGCATCTCCAGCCCGTTCGTTGCCCATCTTGATGGCCTGCGGATGAACTTCAACGACTCGCTGAGCAAGCTGCAGAAGGCATTGCAGAACGTGAAGGCGAATGCGCATGCCATCGAAGGCGGCGCCAACGAAATCCGCTCGGCCGCCAATGATCTCGCCAAGCGCACCGAACAGCAGGCGGCCTCCGTCGAGGAAACCGCGGCAGCTCTCGAACAGATCGCCACGACGATGAAGGATTCGACCATCCGCGCCGAAGAAGCCGGCACCTTGGTTTCCCGTACCCGCGTCGGTGCCGAAAAGGCCGGCCAGATCGTCCGCGAGGCGGTTGTCGCCATGCAGCAGATCGAACAGTCATCCGGCGAAATTTCCAACATCATCGGCGTTATCGACGAGATCGCCTTCCAGACCAACCTTCTGGCTCTGAACGCCGGTGTGGAAGCGGCACGCGCCGGGGAAGCGGGCAAGGGTTTTGCCGTCGTGGCACAGGAAGTTCGCGAACTCGCCCAGCGTTCGGCAACAGCGGCAAAGGAAATCAAGTCGCTGATCAACACCTCCAACGAACACGTGCAGAACGGCGTCGAACTGGTCGGCGAAACGGGTTCCCAGCTCACCACCATCGTCGGCGAGGTCAACCAGATCAACCAGAATGTCTCGGCGATCGTCGAGGCGGCCCGCGAACAGTCGGTCGGCATTCAGGAGATCAACAAGGCCGTCAACAGCATCGATCAGGGCACCCAGCAGAACGCCGCCATGGTGGAGGAATCCACCGCCGCCAGCCATGGTCTTGCGCGTGAAGCCGATGCCCTGAACGGCCTGATCCGCCAGTTCAATCTCGGCAACGGTGCGGCCGCTGCCCCTGAACTGCGAGTGGCGAGTGAGCAGAGCAAGCCGGTCGTGTCGCCGGTCAAGGCACTCGGCCGCAAGGTCGCCAGCGCCTTCGGCGGCGGGTCTGCCGCAGCAGCGCAAACCTGGACGGATTTCTGACCGGATCGATCCCCAACGGTCAGAGTATGGCCCCGGTCGGTGTTCCATCCCGACCGGGGCCTTTTGGTTCATGGCTGCGTCACGGCAACGCGTGCAGCCGGAAATGAAGCATCCGCGCAGAGCGATCAAAGCTGGAGAAGAACACTTCTTTCCCTCTCCAGTGCGCGCCGGGCAGCCGGTCGCTCCAGCAAACGGTCTTTCAGAGCGGTGAGGTTTGTCAGTTCGTTGATTGGCAGTCCGACGTCGCGGCCCCAGGGAAAGAACACCAGTGTGTAGGCATCGGCCAGGGTAAATTCGTCGCCCATGATCCAGGGCTGGTCTGCCGCCATTGCGTCAAGCTCTCGCAAATGCGTCCAGTAGGTGTCTTTCGCCTGCGCTTTCAGGTCACCTTGTGATCCGGTATCGGCGACATATTGCTCCGGATGAATGAACTGTTTGAAGGTCGAATGCACGGAAGCGGAAAGCCATGCACAATGTGCAATTGTGCGCGCCCTGTCTATTGCATTCGTGCCAAGCAGCCTGCCCTGAAGATGCGTGGATCCCACCCAGCCCAGGATGGCGGTTGTCTCGAGGAGCACGCGACCGTCATCAAAACGCAGTGCCGGCACTTTTGCGCGATGATTGATGGCAAGGTAGTTTGGCTTGTTGTTTTCTCCCGTAAAGATGTTGATCTTTTTCGCCTCGAAGACGGCGCCTGCCTCCTCAAGTGCGACGTGCGAGGCCATGGAGCAGGCATAGGGGCTATAAAACAGAGTCAGCATGAATCGTTGTCCAGAATAATGTGAAGGAATGAAAATCGGCGGATAGGGCGCCGGTCAGGGTGTTTTATGAATCTGCGCGCGAAGCGTAGCGTTTTCGGCCTCCAGCGCGCTCAACCGGTCACGTATCGGGCGCAACCCGTCCTCGATCTGTGCCTCGGTGTAGCGCGGCACGATATGCTGCGGACAATTCCAGTCGAAATTCTGAAGCCGCAGCCGCACGATCCGCTCGGCCTTTGCGCGGGTTCCCTCCAGAACAGCCGCAGCCAGTTCACCATCCTCATCGATCTGCACGACTTCGGCGTGAACGTAGATCTTGAGACGCGTCCGGCGCGGATAGTCCATCAGGAAAAGACAAGCCTTATCGCTGGCCGACAGGTTTCCCATGCTGATGTATTGAAAATTCCCGCGGTAATCGGCAAACGCGAGCGTGCGCTCATCCAGAACCTTGAGGAAACCCTGTGGCCCGCCGCGGTGCTGGACATACGGCCATCCGGTCTCGGAGGTCGTTGCCATGTAAAAGCTGTCCCGCTCGGCGATGAAACGCTGCTCCTGCTCGGTGAACCTGTCGAAGTCGCGGTTGCCGCCGAAGTTTTCCCACATCTGGGAGACACCGTGTTGCTCCTGAAAGGCGCGCACGGATGGCGTTACCGCCACATCCAGAAATCCAAAGCCCATTGTTCGGTCTCCATCGCTTGCCTGATGATGAATACTTGGCAAGAATGGATGTAATGGAGCTGTGCTCTCCCCACAATCGATGGTATTTGCGCAGCATCTTCTCAGAAAATGAGGAAATATATGGATCGTTTGGAAGCCATGTCGCTCTTGATCGACACCTTGGAATCAGGAAGTTTTTCAGCGGCGGCAAGGCGCCGCCGCGTGCCGGTTGCAACGCTCACCCGTAAGATCGGGCAGTTGGAAGCACATCTTGGAGCCGCTCTCCTGATCCGCTCGACGCGACGGCTTTCTCTCACCAGCGCCGGCGAACGATATATCGCCGGAGCGCGACAAATCCTTACCCAACTTGAAGAGATCGAGCGCGAGGCCGCAGGGGAATTCAACGAGCCGACCGGACGCCTCGCGGTGAGTGCGCCGCGAATGTTCGGGCGGCTTCACGTTCTGCCGGTGGTCGGCGAGTTCCTGAACCATCACCAGGGCATCAGCGTCGATCTGCAGCTTAGCGACGAGAACGTCGATCTGGCAGCCGGTGCTGCCGACATCGCCGTTCGGATCGGTGCCCTTCCGGACAGTGGTCTGATCAGCACAAGGCTTGGCAGCATGCGATCTGTGCTCGTTGCGAGTCCGGCCTTCCTGCAGCGCCATGCCGAGCCACAGCAGCCCGAAGATCTTGCGAGGTTGCCGTCCATCAACCTCAATATTCCGCTGCCGTTCAAGGCGATGCGGCAGGGCGGCGATGGCTTTGAATGGCCGGAAGGCAAGACACGGCTTTTCGTCTCTACCGCCGAAGCTGCGGTCGATGCTGCTGAGGCTGGTTTGGGAATTGTGCGTCTGATGCATTATCAGGCGGCGGAGGCTTTGCGTTCCGGGCGCCTGCGCTTGTTGCTTGCGTCTTTCGAGGGAAAGCCGGCACCAGTCCATGTGCTTCACGCGCCGCGGCCACAGCTTCCGCAGAAAATCCGTTACTTTCTTGATTTCGCAAGCGTACGGTTGCGGGCGTCGCTGATCGGGATTGCCGAAACCTGACGAGCGGAAAAGTCGCACAATCGTGGAGCAAGACACCTTCGAGCGATCGATCGATGAGATCGGCGATGGCTTTTTATCCCGATGAAGCCGAAACTGCCCTTACGCCGTGATCTCCACCGGCGTCCCGTCGGGCATAAGAATGACTGCCTCGTAAAATCCATCGCCGGTCCAGCGCGGACCGGATTTCAGGCAGCCATCGCGGCGGCATTGTTCCGCAAGCTTATCCACTGTTTCGCCGTGCCCGAGGGAAATGGCGATGTGATCCCAGCCGACCCGCTCCGCTGGTGCGTCCGCTACCAGCCAGGGCCCGGTCATCAGTTCGATCTGGCCACCACTCTCAGGCAATGTCACGAAGCGCGAGATGAAGCCTGGCCGGTTTTTGCTGTGATATGCCTCGCCGATTTCCGCGCCAAAATAGTCTTGCCAGAATTTTGACGCCGCTTCGAGGTCACGCGTCCATAATGCCGTATGGGCGATCCGCATCAGTTCGCCTTTCGGGTCACAATGCCTGCGCAGATCGGCACAAGGCAGAGCAGGGCGGCCAGCAGCCAGAAGGAGACCGGCAGGCCGGTGTGTTTGGCAACGAAGCCGACGCCGGCCGGACCGACGAGTACGCCGGCATAACCGGTCGTGGTGATGGCGGCGACGGCAAGCCCGGATGGCATGACCGTCTGCGAACCGGCACGGCGGAACAGAACCGGCACGATGTTTGATGCACCCAGTCCGATCAGCAGAAAACCGCTCATGGCCAGCACCGTGCCGGGGGCTGCGAGCAGCACGGCAAAACCGGCAATCGCCACGATGCCACCCCAAAACAAGGTGGGGCGGTCACCGAGTTTGGCGGTGATCACATCGCCGCACAGGCGGCCAGCCGTCATGGCGATTGCAAACAGCATGTAACCCAGTCCGCCCTGGCTTGCCTCGACTCGGCCTTCGGAGGTCAAAAGCAGCGCGCTCCAGTCCAGCACCGCGCCTTCAACGAGAAAGGTGATGGCGGCGAGTGCAGCAAGCAGCACGACGATGCCGCGCGGCATCACGAACAGCGGTCCGTCCTCGGCCTGCACGGTGGAAAGCAGCCGCGGCCAGATGATCGCCATCGCCACCAGCATCATTGCCGACGAGATCAGCGTGGTGAGGAAAGGCCCGAGCTTTGCCGACAGAAGCAACGTCACCAGCATGGCCGCGATAAAGCCGCCAATGCTGTATTGCGCGTGAAAGCCGGACATCAGCGGTTTCGGCGCATCCTTCTCGACCTCGATCGCATGGATGTTCATCGCCACATCGAGCGTGCCGAGCGAGGCGCCGAACAGGGCAAGCGCGATGCCGAGAGCCACCGGCGTGTCGGCAATTGTGAGGAAGGGCAGGGTCAGCGCAATGCCGAAACCGCTGACGAGAATGATCGGCTTGGCGCCATATTTCGCCGAAAGCACGCCGGTCGCCAGCATGGCGAGGACGGAGCCGAGGCCGAGGCAGAGCAGGAGCACGCCGAGAACACCGTCATCGACACCCAGCCGCGCCTTGGCAAAGGGCACCAGCGGTGCCCAGCAGGCGATGCCGAAACCGGCAACAAGGAAGGAGAGACGGGTGGCAAGCCGTGTGGAAGGCCGGTCGGCACTGGCGGTGGTTTGTGCAAAAGCGGTCATGAAGATCTTTCCTGCGGGAAGGGTCAGGCGGTGCTCTGGCCGGGTGTCAGCAAGGCGTAACCGGCCTCGGTCAATGTTTCTCTGGTGTCGGCGCTGAGCGTGTCCTCGACGATCAGCCAGTCGATATTTTCGGCGCTGCCGATGCGATGCGGCGCGCGTTCCTCGAATTTTTCCGATGTCGCGAGCACGATATTGATGGCGCTGCGGGCCATCAGCTTTCGCTTGAAGATCGCGTCTGCATGTTCCTGCACACTCATTCCGGTTTCGGCCGAGACAGCGCAGGCGCCGACAAAACAGCGGTCGATGTTCAACTCGTCCAGCTTTGCGATTGCGCAGGCATCGACACTGCCGCCGACCACGGGATCGACCAGCCCGCCGATGAGGATCAGCGGAATGTCGCCGCGTTTCATGATGGCGGAAGCGATATCGACGGAATTGGTCGCGACCGTCAGTTTCTGATCGCCCGGCAAAAGTGCTGCCATGGCCAGATTGGTGCTGCCGCAATCGAGAAACAGCAATTCTCCTGCCGCCACCGTCTCTGCCGCGACACGCGCCAAAGCGGTTTTGCGTTCCGATGCCTTGCCTATCCGCTCGGTTATCGGCCGTGATGGCGTGACCAGCGGCAGCGCGCCGCCATAAACGCGTCGGCATTTGCCTTCGGCCGCCAGCGCGCGCAGATCACGACGCACTGCATCCTCGGAAATGTCGAATTCCAAAGCGATGGCGGAAGCGACGATTTCCTGGCCTTTTGCAAGCCGGGCTTCGATGACGTCGCGACGGGAGATGGACAGTGAAGTGTTCATGATCGTGCATTAGCGTGCGTAAACGCGAGCGTCAATCTTGGGGATATGTCACGATTTGTTTCGAACGTGCATAATCATGCGCATAGAAGGCGCATGATTATGCTCCTTACCGAGACAAGAATTACTGAAACACCACTTCCAGATTATGCCCGTCATGAGCAATCACCCGGCAGGTCGTCTCGATGCCATCGGCCGGGATCTGCAGCAGAAATTCGACCGGCAGGCTGTCGGCATTCGACACCACCAGTCCCGCGCTGTCGGCACCCAGCGATTTCACGGAGCAATTAACGAGGTTCTTGCGATCATCAAACAGAATGAAGCCGGTGCGCAGCACGCGCTTGCGCGCGCCATTGGCGGCCTTGGCAGCTTCCTTCTGCAACGCACTCCAGGAGCGGCACTGGTTTCGGCCTTCCTGCTTGGCCCGGTACATGGCGGCATCCGCCTGCGCCAGCAGCGTCTCGATATCCTTGCCGGTCAATGAGCGGGAGGCGACGCCAAAACTCGCGGTGACCGAAATTGTCTCGGTCCCGATATCGACCGTCAGGCCTTCAAGTGCCTTGCGCAGTCGCTCGGCCGTCGCCATGGCGCCGTCCATGTCCACATAGGGCAGGACGACCACGAACTCCTCGCCGCCGAAACGGCCGAACAGGTCGGTTGCCCTGAGCGTCGCCTTGCAGGTGGCGGATACGGCTTTGAGCACGATATCTCCCGCCGCATGGCCATAGGTGTCGTTGATCGATTTGAAATGGTCGATATCGAGCACGATGCAGGAGAGCGCATGCGCGTGGCGCTGCGCCAGCGTCACCATCTGGTCTGCTTCGGTCTTGAAGGCGCGGCGCGTCAGCGCTTCCGTCAAACTGTCGGTGGAGGCTGTCTGCAGAAGCTCGATCCGGTCCATGGCCGCACCCGCCAGTTCCTGCAGGATGCCGATCTCACGGACTCCAAAGGCGCGCGGGCGTTTGCCGACGGCGCAGAGCGTGCCGATCACATGCCCGGCCTTGGTCTTCATCGGCATGCCGGCGTAAAAGCGCACATGCAGATCGCCGGTCACGGCCGGATGGTCGGCGAAACGCGGGTCGAGCGTCGCATCGGGCACGATGATCGCTTCCTCTGCCGCCACCACATACCGGCAGAAACTGGCATCACGCTCGATTTCCCCAAATGTCAGGCCGCTGCAGGCCTTGTACCATTGCCGATGCGCGTCGATCAGCGAAACAATGCCGATCTCGACATCGAAGATCTGCTGGATCAGCCTTACGATACGATCAAAGCCCTCGTCGCGCGGGCTGTCGAGCATGTCGAGTTCCTGCAGTGCCGCCAGCCGGTCGGCTTCCCGCTGCATCGTCAACGCAGGCGATTTTTCGAGAACTTTCGAGGCCGTCATCGCAGTCGTCTCCCGGAAGCGGCAACACTGCCGCTATGTCGTTTGATATATTAGGCATAATTCGATGACGCTTCGTACGCAACCGTACTCAGCCAGCCCATCGTTTTCCGACGTTCAACCCGGCGTTATCGGCATCGCCGCCGGTCTCACCCCATCGCGATGACCGCAATTCGGGTTTGACAAACAAAATCATGCCCGACACTATATCCATAATAAGAATGCATATTCCATAATTGTGGTTTATCGAAAAAGGGAACTTCATGCTCAGACACGCTTTGCTCGCTGCCCCCTTCCTGTTCTTGTCCGCCATCCCCAACCCGAGTTTCGCTGCCGGCGTCATCAATGTCGCCACGATCGGCGAGCCGCCGACGCTCGATCCGATGGCCTCTACCGCCGATGTCGTCGGCATGACCACGCAGCACATCTTTGAAACGCTGTTCACCTTCGATGCCGAATGGAATGTCGTGCCGCTTCTCGCCGAGGCGATGCCGACCGTCTCGGCCGACGGCAAAACCTATGACATCACCCTGCGCAAGGGCATAAAATTCCACGACGGCTCGACCATGACATCCGCCGATGTCGTCGCCTCGGTTGAGCGCTGGGTAAAGATCGCCTCGCGCGGAAAACAGATCGCACCCTATTTCACCTCGATCACCGCCAAGGGCGACGATGCCGTGCAGATCGTGCTGAACAAGCCTTATGCGCCGCTTCTGTCGCTGCTGGCCTTCAACAATTCGGCCGCCGTCATCATGCCGAAGGCGAACCTCGCCGAAGACCCGCTGACAAAGTTCATCGGCACCGGCCCCTATCTGCTGAAGGAGCGCAAGGCCGACCAGTATCTGCAGCTGACGCGTTTCGACGGCTACCAGCCGCGTTCTGAAGCGGCCAACGGTTTTGGTGGCGCCCGCAAGGCGATCCTCGATGAAATCCGCTTCGTGCCGGTGCCGGATGCGAATACGCGCCTCGAAGGCGCGATCTCCGGCCAGTTCGATTATGCCGACTCGCTGGCGCCCGAAACTTTTGACCGCCTGAAAGGCTCGGATGCTTCCGAACCGGTGGTGCTGAAGCCTTACGGCGCCCCGGTTTTCGTCATGAACACCAAGGAAGGTGTGCTGGCGAAAAAGGAAATGCGCCATGCCATCCAGGCAGCGCTCAACCCGGAAGACATGCTGCTCGCCGCCTTCGGCAATCCGGAATTTTTCGCGGTCAACGGCGCGCTTTATCCGGAAGGCTATGTCTGGCACACGGAAGAGGGCATCGAGCGTTACGGCAATGGCGATCCGGAAACCGCAGCCTCCATGGCCAAGGAAGCCGGGTATGACGGCGAAAAGCCGATCCGTATCCTCACCAGCCGCCAGTATGAATTCCATTACAAGATGGCGCAGGTCGCCGCCGAATATCTGAAGGCCGCCGGCTTCAAGGTGGAACTCGGCGTGTTCGACTGGGCGACACTCACCACCCGCCGCGCCGATCCAAAACTGTGGGATATCTTCATCACCCACGGCCCGTTCCCGCCGGAGCCGATCCTCAACGGCTGGATGTCCGACAGCTATCCCGGCTGGTGGGCAACACCTGCCAAAACGGCAGCCGTCGAACCCTTCATCGCCGAGCCGGATCAGGAAAAGCGTAAAGCCCTCTTCGCTGAAATCCAGAAGACCTTTTACGAGGAAGCCCCGGTCTACAAGGTCGGTGATTTCAACGCGCTCGGCTCGAAAAAGAAGACGCTGAAGGACTTTCAGCCGTCGCCCTGGCCTTACTTCTGGAATGTCAGCACGGCCAACTGATCCCGTTGCCGTCTCCTGACAAAAGGCATGTCCCGCGCTCCCCGCGGGGCATGCCCAAAACCATCATTCCCAAAACATCATTGATCGATAACGAGCATCAGACATGACGCGTTCTTTTCCCAAGGACTTTCTCTGGGGCGTCGCCGCCTCCGCCTTCCAGACCGAAGGCGCCGTCAACAAGGATGGCCGCGGCAAAAGCGTCTGGGACGTTTACGCCCACACGCCCGGCCGCACCACCAATGGCGAAACCGCCGACATCGCCTGTGACCATTACCACCGTTACCCGGAGGATATCGGCCTGATGAGTGGGCTCGGCGTCGGCGCTTATCGCCTGTCGACTGCATGGCCGCGCATTTTTCCGGAAGGGTCCGGTCAGGTGAACCAGCGCGGGCTGGATTTTTACGACCGCGTCATCGACCTTCTCCTGCATGAAGGCATCGAGCCGTGGATCTGCCTGCATCACTGGGACATGCCCGTCGCAGTGGAGGAAAAGGGCGGCTGGCGCTCCCGCGAGACACCGAAGATTTTTGCCGATTACGCCGCCACCATCGCCCGCCATTTTGGCGATCGCGTCAAGCGGTTTGCGCCGATCAACGAACCCAATGTCATTCCGTGGGTGGCTTACAATGTCGGCCGCCACGCGCCCGGAAAACAGTCCTACGAGGACAGTTTGAAGGCCATCCACACGCTGAACCTCGCCCATGGTTATTCGGTCAAGGCCGTGCGCGCCGAAGCGTCGGATGCCCAAGTCGGCAATATCGTCTCGCTCGGCCCCGTGCGCCCGCATTATGACGATGCCGCCCATGAGGAAGCTCGTATTCTCGGTGATTGCCTGTGGCGCCGCGTCACCGTCGATCCGCTCTGGCTCGGCACCTATCCCGAGCCGATCGCCAGGGAAATGGAGCCGCTGATTCTCGGCGACGACATGGCCGATATCAGCCAGAAGATGGATTTTTTTGGCCTCAACCACTACAATCCGGTCTTTGTCGGCCCCAACAAGAACACCACGTTCGGCATCGCCGAAACCGCCCCGCCAACCGGCATGGGCCCGCTCACCGACGTCAACTGGGTGGTCGATCCGCAGGCGTTTCTCGAACAGATTCGCGACACCAGCGAACGTTACAACAAGCCGACGATCTACATCACCGAAAACGGCGCCTCTTACCCGGATGCCCTCGGCCCCGACCGCAAGGTCATCGACAAGGACCGCATCGCCTATTTCGAAGGCTATCTGAACGTCCTGCTCGACGCACTTGAGGAAGGCCACGATATCCGGGGTTATTTCGCCTGGTCGCTGATGGACAATTTCGAATGGGGCAGGGGTTTTTCCAAACGCTTTGGCCTGGTTTACGTCGATTACCCGACGCTGCAGCGCATTCCGAAAGCGTCGTATCACTGGCTGAGCGAGGTCATTCGCAGGAACACGCTGTAGCCGCGAAATGGAAATGAAAACGGCCCGGCATGACCGGGCCGTCTTGTATTGATCGCTGCACTCCTCCAGCGTCATCCCGGCCTTGAGCCGGGATCCAGCCAGCCCAAGTCCTTGGGCTGAAGAGTGTCTGCTATAACGATACAGTCTAAGACGGAATCTCGCATCAGTGGGGTATAATCCCCCAATCGACCTCTTCCACACTTCCAAACCGAGCTTCACGGCCTATTTTCCCGGCGACAACAATGACTTGCGGCGGGATCCATGACCGAATTCTCCAAAAAACTGATGATGCCGACGGATGTCGCGCATATCGTCATCTTCCACCCGGACGACTTCACGCATGTCGCCGAATGGCCGATCGCCTGGTATTCCGAGCCTTTCATCTATCCTTCAGAAAGCGCCGCCGGTCGCCTGATCGCCTGGTGCACCGGCAGCGATGGCGGTTTTGCCGTGCGGCTGACCAATGGCGCCATCACCGAACGCGAACAGAAATATGCCGGCCCAAGCTGGATCTTTCCCTATACGGTGCGCCATAGCCGCGTTTTTCTCGATAATTCCGATGCGCTGCCCGGCCTTGAGCAGATGGCGCAGACATCGGACAACGAGGATTACTGGGTCGAGGTCGAAAACGGTGATTACGCCGTCACCGTGACGGCGGTCGAATGGGACAAGGAGCCGGGCGCCCATGGCGAGGATTTCGACAAGCTGCCGAACTATGTCGTGCAGTTCGAGCCGCGCGATGGCCGCATCATCGAGCCTGCCCGTCGTCCGCCGGATCTTGAATGCCTGACCGATTTCGTCGCGACCGACAGGCTCTCTTCGAGCGCCGTGCGCGCACCCGGTCCCGTTGATTATCAGCAGCTTTATCCCGCTTTCGTGTCGCAAAATGTTGCCTGGACCGGCCGGACTTTCGAAACAAAGGGCGAGGCGCCGATCGGCACGGCGGTTGTTGCCGATGAGGATGGCGATCGCGACGTCTTCGACCAGCCCTATGTTGCCGCTGCCGAGCTCTCACCCGGCGCTCCGGCCGTGATCGTCGATTGCCGCAGTTACGGTGGCGCGCCGGATGAGCCGCAGGAATACGGTTTTCGCGTAGGCCAGGCGGTGCAGATTGTCGCCATCGAAGGGCAGGTGAGAAACGGCAAACGCGGAGCACTCGGCACGACCGGCTTTTTCCGTCGACGCCCGAAACCGGTGCCGGCGGATGCGTTGCCGCTCGTCCGCATCGCGCCCTTGGCGCAGGTTACCGATACGCCCGTCACCATCGAGCCGGCAGCCTTGCGAGAAAAGATCGTCAGCGATCTGGAGGAGGGTGGTCCGCTGGCAAAACGCCTTGGCGGCATCGCATCCTATGAAGCGCTGAAGCTGCGCGCCTGCGATGCCGACGCGCTTCTGGCGCGCTGGTTGCTCGAACATCTGCCGCTTTCGGCGGCGCAACGCCTCGATATCGGGGTGCTGCCGGCAAATGCACGGCGGGCGGCACTGGATTCGGCTTATGAGGCAGGGCGTCCGGCCGGATGACATGGACGATCCGGCTGCTGGTCTTTTACCTCACGGTCATCGGGCTCTATCAGGGGCAGCTGGTCACGATCCGCCTCAATGCGCTTGAACTCGTTTCACGCGGGGGCGATAGCGTCGTCCATTATGTCGGGCTGTTGTTGGTATCGAGCATCATCCTGACATTGCTGGCGTGCGCTGGCCTTGCCCTGATCCTCCTGCGCCACCGGTTTGCGGCGCTGGCCGTCAGTGTTTTGCTGGGCAGCATGACCGTTCTCTATCTGGCGGCCGCGCTTTATATGCTGCTGATCTGGCAGCGTTTTGGATTTTCGATGGTCGAAGACGGCGCCACCGTCCTCCTGTGCCTGTCGCAATGGACATTTTGGGAATTGTGGGGGCGCCGCTATTTTCTGTCGCCGCCAGGCACAAAGCCCGACAGGCAAGGATAAATCACGCCGTCAGGTGGTCGAACAGGATGGACGCCCCCAGCGCCACCAGCCCGATACCGCCGATGACTTCCGCCCATTTGCCGAAACGCACGCCGATCAGACGCGACAGCAGCATGCCGCCTGTGGACATGGCGAAGGTGGCGAAACCGATGGCAATCGCCACGATGACGATATTGACCTCGAGAAAGGCGAGCGACACACCGACGGCCATGGCATCGATACTGGTGCCGATCGCGGTCGCCATCAGAATCAGGATCGAACGATTGTCCGAACCTGCCTGCTCCGCTTCCTCTTTTCGCGAAAAACCCTCCATCACCATGCGGCCGCCAACGATGGCGAGCAGGGTGAAGGCGATCCAGTGGTCGACGGCCTGCACATACTGGCTGGCGACGATACCGGCCAACCAGCCGATCAGCGGCGTGATGGTTTCGACGACACCGAAGACGAGGCCGGTGCGCAACGCTTCCTTGAGTGGCGGGCGTTTCAGTCCGGCGCCACGGCTGACGGATGCGACAAAGGCGTCGATGGACATGCCGACGGCGAGCGCGGCGATCGTGAAGGGAGACATGTTTGGTCTTTCGTCGGGACGTGCGGTTGGACGGCAAACCCACGCATCTGCCCCAGATGCGCCGCCGCCAACGGTCTCGCAGGGCCTTTACAAAAAGGCTGGCGGCGCCACGCGGGGCAATGCCCGCGATCATGTTGACGTCGCCCCGTCAGAATTGACGGTTGCTACTCCCCGAATGCGGTCCGGATATCGACTCGTTCAAAATAAGTCAACAAAAACAGTTTGTTATGGTATTGAGAAGCATTTGCATCTGGGCCGCGCGGGGGGGGGGGGCGTTTTCCGGAGATGCCGCGCAGTCCATTCATCAGTCTGCGCATGCCAATCGCCAGAACGCATGCACCGACGGCAGCTCTTACGGCAAAAAGTCCCGCAAAAATTCGCCGCCGGTCAGAGCGGTCATCACCAGACCGATCACGATCAGCAGACCGATGGCACCGAAAAAGCCGTTGCGCTGGCCATAGGTGCGCGCCACCAGCATGTCGGCGCCGCCATGCAACAGTGCCCACCCAGCGATAAGGCCGAAGAGGATGGCGATGCCGCGCAGAAGCGGCATGAAGATGGGAAAGGCAAGGCCGAACGCCACCAATCCGATCGGAATGCAGATCAGGACACCGCCTGTTTTCAACATGACGCGCGCCATGTCGATTTCGCGCTGTTTCTGCTCCGCCGTCCTGTGGCGGAAAAACCTGAATGCCATGCGTGCAGTTCGTCCTGCGCTTGAAAATCAGTCTTGTGGCTCGAACAATGTGCGCCGCTGCCTGTGTGCAGGATTGGCCGATGCCCGACGGGTATTTGCTGACGGCTGCTCGTTGGCTGCCGGCGGGCGAAGTTTTTCCACAGACAGCACTTCGAGCATCCCGGTCGCCATGCTCGGCAGGCCGTCACGGTAACGAAAGCATGTGCCACGGTTGCGGATGGTGACGATATCGTCGCCACGGCAGACCCGGTTGATGACCATGTAGGGATTACCCGTCAGCACCGCGGTTCGCGTCGCCGTCGCCACTTTCTCGCGGTCGTCCGGGTGGACCAGTTCCATATAATGCAGAACCGAAAAGCCGGTATTCGCCGTCTCCGCATCGAGGCCGAGATTGTCTGCAAAAGTGGCATCGCCCCAGATTTCATCCCTGGCAATATCCCAGGTGAAATAACCATAATGCGGTTTGTTGTTGAACGAATAGGTGTCTCCCATCCACCTTTTCCCCTCTCATATGCCCCGTTTAAATTGTCCTTTTTCAAATCAGTCTGCGCATGATCTTTCGCAAAATCGCCTTCCGGCAAGGGCGGTTTTGTCGTTTTTCGGACAATCCCGCCGATTTTTATGGGTTTGCATATCTGGATACCGTGTCAGATATGCAGAATGGGTAGTTTTACCCCGCTTTATCAAGCGATTTAAGGCATAGGCCACCCTCCGTAAGGTTGGTTTCGGATGCCCTTGCGGCTCGATTGCGTCCTCAAGGATCACTGTTTTCCACAGCGGCAGGATGCACTGTCTCACCTGCGACAGCACTCGGCAGTGGACAAGCCATCTGTAACTTTATAACGATACGTATGTTATAAAGTTACATTTACAGGAGACCCCATGTCCCGCACCGGTTACGGCCTGGCACTCGCCGCCTCCGCGCTCGCCTCCACTGTCTTCATGCCGCAGATTTCGTTGGCGCAAGAAGAGCATGCGGAAAGCTGGCGGCTGTTTATTGCCGATCACACTTTGCCCGTCGTACGCGCCATCGATCTTGCCTCGGGCAAGGAGATCGGCCGTTTCGACACCAAGGGTTTTAATGCCCTGTCGCTGTCGGAAAGCGGCCGCACCCTGTTCGCTATCCAGGGCGATCAAAACCTCGTCCAGGCGATCGATACCGGCGTGGCGCTGTCCGACCATGGTGATCACCGCGATATCGAGCTTTCCGATCCAAAGCCGCTGCCGACAACGATCACCGGCAAGAAGCCGGGTCACGTCGTGACGCATGGTGATGACATCGCTGTCTTCTACGATCGCGACAACCGTTTCGACCTTCTCTCCGAAGAAGCACTGATCGAAGGCAAACCGGCCATCCGCGGTTTCGAAACCACGCTCGCCCATCATGGTGTTGCCGTGCCCATGGGCAATTACCTGCTCACCTCGGTGCCGAAGACGGATGTGACGGTGAAGGAAGGCGAATTGCCGCCACGCCGTGGCCTGCGCGTGCTCGATCGTGAAGGCAAGCAGCTCGGCGATATCGCCACCTGCTCGGATCTGCACGGCGAAGCCACCTCCGCCCGCCTCGTCGCCTTCGGCTGCACGGAAGGCGTGCTCGTCGTGCGCCCGAACGGTTCGGAAGCCCCGAAGCTGGATCTGATCGCCTATGGCGACACGCTGCCCAAGGGCAAGGTCTCGACGCTGCTCGGCGGCACATCCATGCAGTTTTTCCTCGGCAATTATGGGGAAGACAAGGTCGCGCTGATCGATCCCGATGACAAGGATCAGCCTTACCGCCTCGTCGACCTGCCCACCCGCCGCGTCGATTTCGCGCTCGATCCGGCCGAACCGCGCAATGCCTATGTACTGACCGAGGACGGAAAACTGCACCTGATCGACACGATCGATGCCAGGATCACGCTGTCGCAAACCGTCACCGAGCCCTACAGCAAGGATGGCCACTGGCGCGATCCGCGCCCGCGTCTGGCCGTTGCAGGTGATCACATCGTCATCACCGATCCGCGCCACAGCCTGGTGCGCGTCATCGATCCGAAGACGCTGAAGGAAGAGCGCACCATCGCCGTCGAAGGCCAGCCCTTTGTCGTGGTCGCCGCCGGCGGTTCCGGCGCCACGCATTGATCGTTTCGAGGGGCGGGGAGGTGCGTGCACCCCTGGCGGCTGATCCGCCCCTCAGCGATCCCATCATCGGAGAGGGCGTGTGTGCGCCCTCTTTGGCCCTAAGGCGTCACGCCGAACGTGTTGCAATGAAAGGCGAGATCGCCTTCCGGGGTAAAGTCGTCGAAATCGCCGGCCCTTTCGCATTCCTCGATATAGGCAAGCGCTTCGGCCGCGTCCGGCTCTGTCGATTGCCGCAGATAGGCCTTGGTCTCTTCCAGTCCGGGCCCGCACAAAAGCTGTACGTCGATCGAACAATGCATGTCGAAGCCGGAGGTTTTGGCCCGCCAGATCCGCATGATATCCTCGTCCAGCGCCCTTGAGAAAAGCTGCACGCAGCAGAGCAGCGCAAGGTCCGGCGTACGTTCCTCGCCGCGTTCCGTTTTTTCCAGTTCCGCTTCGCCCTGCAAAAGCTGGCGAATGGCGGGCAGGGCATCGTCCGAAGGTGGCAGGCCGTAAAGGCTGAGGCTTTCATCAATGTTCATCGGCATCGCTTAATCTTCCCTCTCAGGCCTGGCAAGCCCGATCAAAATCCCGTCAGCACCTTGATATGACAGGAGAACGCGACGATCTAAGGCGTCCGATCCCGCCCTTCGAGTGCCGCTCCCCGTGTTTCATCTCTTCAAATTTCTTCTGAGCCTTTACGTCGTCGCCCGTTTCCTCTGGCCCATGCCCTGGCCGAAATGGATCAAGGCGCTGATCGCCATCACGCTGATCGTGGTGTTCCAGCACAGCTATCTCAGCCTCCTCGTCTTCGGCACGATGTTCTCGCCGGAAGTGCCGCGCGCCGTCATGATCGGCGTCAACTGGCTGGCGGGCTCCGTTCTTTTCCTCGCCATCCTGCAACTGGCCATCGACGTCATGTCGCTGATCACGGCCGCCATCCGCCGCCGCACGATCCGTGTGCCGGCCACCTTGCGTTATGCTGTCGGCGTGATCGCGCTATCCATCGCCGCCTTTGCCGTCTCCCAGGCCATCCGCGTGCCGCCGGTCAAGGAAATGGAAGTGCGGATCAAAAACCTGCCGGCGGAATTTGATGGTTATCGCATGATCCAGCTGACCGACCTGCATCTGAGCCGCCTGTTCGAAGCCCCATGGGCAGAACAGACCGTGGCGCTCGCCAACGCCCAGAATGCCGATCTCATCGTGCTCACCGGTGATCTCATCGACGGCACGCTGCAGGCGCGCGAAAAGGATATCGCGCCGCTTGCCAAGCTGCGGGCAAAAGACGGCGTCTTCACCATCCCCGGTAATCATGAATATTATTTTGGCCATGACGCGTGGATGCACAAATACCAGCAGCTTGGCCTCACCACCATTTCCAATGGCCATGTCGTGCTGCAACGCGGCGCGGGAAAACTCACGCTGGCCGGCGTCAACGATGTCAACGCCACCCGTTTCGAACGCGAAGGTCCTGATGTGACAAAGGCGCTGGCCGGCGCTCCTGAAGGCGCGCCCGTCATCCTGCTCGATCACCAGCCGCGCAATGCCCGCATCTCGGCCGCTGCCGGTGCCGATCTGCAGCTCTCCGGCCACACCCATGGCGGCATGATCCGCGGTTTTGACCAGCTCGTCGCCCGTTTCAACAACGGCTTTGTGTCCGGCCTATACGATGTCGATGGCATGCAGCTTTACGTCAACAACGGCACGGCCCTGTGGATCGGTTTTGCGCTGCGCCTCGGCGTGCCGTCGGAACTGACGGTGATCACACTGAAGCCTGCCTGAAAAAGGGGGGCCTGATCATTCGATAAAACCGATCATCGGCCCGTAACCGCCATGCCATGACCAGTCGGCACGTTTCAGGGAGGGGTTGAAAAATCCCGCCCCCTGTCCGCCATCGAGAAACAGCGCATCCGGGCAGGCGAGATGCGTTTTGAAGACGGCTGCGAAATCGAAAAAGTTGACATCGTCCTCGCTGATCACGAAGCGCATGTCGCCGCCCGCGCACACGCCCACACCACTGCGTCGCGTGCGGTCGCTCGATCCTTCGATGAAGATCGGGTTCACGGTGTTGTCCGTTACCAGCATCGGGCCGGATTGCGTGGCGAACTCCGCTTGCGGCCGTTCTTTCAGAAACCGGCCGGTCGCCAGAATGCCGGCGCCATCGGCGCCAAAATAGAAGATGCCGTTGGGCTGTTTGTAAAAATTCGGAATTTTCGATTGCGGCCCGTCCATCGTCTTCAGGTCCGCCGGCCGCAATTCCTTGGTCCCCTCGATATAAAGCCCCATCGGCGCATAATCGGTGCCATACATGCCGGCATTCATGGCAAAGACCAGCGCCTTGCCTTGCGCCTTCATCGCCTCCGAAAGCGTGCCGAACCAGCGATAGGGCGCGCCATCCGCCTTCTGCCAGAACAGTTTTAACCGCGCATCCTTCGCTTCCACCGAGCAGACGATATAACGCGCGCCGCCAAATTCCTGCCTGTCGCAGGGCTCTTCCGCTGCGACCGAGGGGGCGGCGGCAAACAGAAACGAGGCGGCGGCAAACAGCTCGTGGCGCAGGTCGATCATGATGTGGCTCGCGTTATTTGGCTGGCATTGGCAGATGGCGTGACTAAGCCGGTTTCGATGGCGGGTTCAAGGCGCAAGGCAGGTATTATGCTGCGCTCTGTCCGTAACTGTCCGATTTGCGATAAGCGAGGCAATCGCCGCCCCGACTTTCTCTCTTTCGCCATTCCGGCCGCCCACTCCATCGCTCCGGCCCTCTCTCCCGTCATTCCTGTGCTTGTCACAGGAATCCAGCAGCGCCGCGTCCGCGGCGCGATAGACTCAGATCCGGTCACCGTGAAGGAAGAGTTCTCTCACCGCGCGGACGCGCGGTGGCTAGATCCCGGCTCAAGGCCGGAATGACGTAGAGGAGAGAGGAGGCCACCTCCGCCAATACACAACAAAAACGGCACTCAATGTCGCAAAAAGAATATTTTCTCCTCGAGCCGACACCCTGCGGTCCAACAAAATCAAGATCTTGTATCTAATTTCATCCCCGCATTTCCAGAATGTGCGACACTCATCGCGTTCTGTTTCGGCTACACCGGTCCGCATTGCCGGCGAGATAGAGCCGGTGATCGCATGGGACGCCCTGATGCAGGTGATCCATGCGGGGCTGCGCAGAAAATGGTCTTCCTCTCGCCTGAAAGATGGCGGGGCGTGCGTGTGTCGCACACAAACCGGCTCGATCTAATAACCAATAACAGCGAGTCGCCGCAGAAGGACCGGAGTTGCGCGGAAATCCTCGGGTTTAACCCGAGGACCCGAACGGGGCACGTCGTGCGCCATTATAAAATTAAATTAGGAGGCACAGGGCGTGCCCCGGCCGCATAACCCGCAACGACAGCGGGCAAAAATTGAAAATACCGAGATCGCCAAGGCCCGACTCTGTCCGGGATTCCTCAGACGACTCAATGCCTTCCCGCCAGCACGAAAATCCCGCGAACCGTCAATCGAAAAGAATTTTCATTCACCGTTTGTTCTTGTATTGACTCTGAGTACGAAATGAGAACAAAATACAAACATAACGAACACGGGAGACTACGAATGACCGACCTTCTTCGTGATATTGCCGCATTCGCATCGATCGCGACCTTTCTGGCCAGCCTGTCACTTTTCATGATGGCCATGTGAAAAGACTTTTGGGACCGTCGGCGCGAGAGCGCGGCTGCCCCTCAGGAAAAGCCTCGGGATGTGCCCGGGGCCGTGCAAGGCCCGGCCGTTGAAAGTGACCGTGTGGGCCTGTGAATGCCAAGGCTGTGAATGACGTTGAGATCCGCATTCGAAACTGGACTCTCGGGCGTCCAGGCCGGACAATAGGCCGATTCATCGAAAAGGCATCGGCGACAGCATGGCAGACCATAAAGACGTGACCGCAGTAACGAACGGCCAGGGAGCCGGGCAGGGTGCAGCCACGCCGCAATTCGTGCATCTGCGTCTCCATTCGGCCTATTCGCTGCTGGAAGGCGCACTGCCGCTGAAAAAGGTCCTTGGCAAGGCCGTCGCAGATGGTCAGCCGGCGATCGCCATTACCGATACCAACAACCTCTTCGTTGCGTTGGAATTCGCCCAGAAGGCGTCGGGCGACGGCTTGCAGCCGATCATCGGCTGCCAGATGTCGATCGACATGGAGGATGCGACCGACGAAAAACGTGGCAATGGTCTGCAGAAACTGCCGGCCATCGTTCTGCTTGCCGCCACGCAGACCGGTTATGAAAACCTCGTCGATATCGTCAGCCGCGCTTATCTCGGCGGCGAGGGAGGGAGTAGCGGTATCCACATCCGACAGTCCTGGCTGGAGGAAATGGGGGCCGAAGGTCTGATCGCGCTCACCGGTGCCGGCACCGGGCCGGTCGATATGGCTTTGAACGACGGCCATCGTCCGCAGGCGGTTGCCCGGCTGTTGCGGCTGAAGGAGATTTTTGGCGACCGGCTTTATGTCGAGCTGCAGCGTCATGGCCGTTATGACCGTCGTCATGAAAAGTCGATGATCGCACTGGCCTATGATCACGAAATCCCGCTGGTCGCCACCAATGAGGCGTTTTTCCCGACCCGCGACGATTACGATGCCCATGATGCACTGATGGCCGTGGCTCACGGCGCCATCGTGTCGGACGATACCCGTTTTCGCCTGACGCCCGATCACTATCTCAAGAGCCGCGCGGAAATGGCAAAACTGTTTGCCGATATTCCCGAAGCGCTTGCCAACACGGTCGAGATCGCGCGGCGCTGTTCGTATATCCTGAACACCCGCAAGCCGATCCTGCCCCGCTTTACCGGCGTCAGCGATCACCCGGAGGAAGACGAGCGCAAGGAAGCGGCCGAGTTGCGCCGCCAGGCGGTCGAGGGGCTGGAAAGCCGTATCAGGCTGCTTGGCATAACCGCCGGTTATACCGAAAAGGATTATCACGACCGGCTAGATTTCGAGCTGAGCGTCATCGAGAAGATGAAGTTTCCGGGTTACTTCCTCATCGTTGCCGACTTCATCAAATGGGCCAAGGATCAGAACATTCCGGTCGGTCCCGGCCGTGGTTCGGGTGCAGGCTCGCTGGTCGCCTATGCGCTCACCATTACCGACGTCGATCCGCTGCGTTTCTCGCTCCTGTTCGAACGTTTCCTCAATCCCGACCGCGTATCGATGCCCGACTTCGATATCGACTTCTGCCAGGATCGCCGCGAAGAGGTGATCCGCTACGTGCAGCGCAAATATGGGCGCGAGCAGGTGGCCCAGATCATCACCTTCGGTTCGCTGCAGGCGCGCGCGGCCTTGCGCGACGTCGGTCGCGTGCTGGAAATGCCTTACGGTCAGGTCGACAAGATCTGCAAACTGGTGCCCAATAACCCGGCCAATCCGACGCCGCTGTCAAAGGCGATCGAGGAAGAGCCGAAACTGCGCGAAGAGGCGGAGGCCGAACCGGTCGTCGCGCGCCTGCTCGATATCGCCCAGAAGGTCGAGGGCCTTTACCGCCACGCTTCGACCCACGCCGCCGGTATCGTCATCGGCGACCGTCCGCTGTCGAAACTCGTGCCGATGTATCGCGATCCGCGATCCGACATGCCGGTCACCCAGTTCAACATGAAATGGGTGGAACAGGCCGGTCTCGTCAAATTCGACTTTCTCGGCCTGAAGACACTCACTGTGTTGAAGACGGCGGTGGATTTCTGCCGCAAGCGCGACATCCATGTCGATCTCGCCACCATCCCGCTTGATGACAAGCTGACCTACGAGATGTTGTCACGCGGTGAAACAGTCGGCGTGTTCCAGGTGGAAAGTGCAGGCATGCGCAAGGCGCTGCTCGGTATGAAACCCGACTGCATCGAGGACATTATCGCGCTCGTGGCGCTTTATCGTCCGGGTCCGATGGAAAACATCCCCACCTACAATGCCCGCAAGCATGGTGAGGAAGAGATCGAATCCGTCCATCCGTCGATCGATTATCTGCTCAAGGAAACGCAGGGCGTTATCGTCTATCAGGAACAGGTCATGCAGATCGCGCAGGTCCTGTCGGGATATTCGCTCGGCGAAGCCGACCTTCTGCGTCGCGCCATGGGTAAGAAGATCAAGGCGGAGATGGACCAGCAGAGCGAGCGCTTTGTTGATGGCGCCATCAAGAACGGCGTGTCGAAGCCGCAGGCCAAGAACATCTTTGAACTGCTGGCAAAGTTCGCGAACTACGGTTTCAACAAGTCGCACGCCGCGGCCTACGCCATCGTGTCCTACCAGACGGCCTATATGAAGGCGCATTACCCGGTCGAGTTCCTGGCCGCGTCGATGACCTACGATATGGCCAACACGGAAAAGCTCAACGATTTCAGGCAGGACGCCGGACGTCTTGGCATCAAGGTTCTGGCGCCATCGGTGCAGACCTCGTTCCGCAAGTTCGAAACCGGCGACATGCGCATCTATTATTCGCTCGCCGCCATCAAGGGGGTCGGCGAAGGCGCCGTCGATCACATCACTGAAGTGCGCGGCGACAAGCCCTTTGAAAGCCTTGAGGATTTCTGCCTGCGCATCGATCCGAAACAGGTCAACCGGCGCGTGCTGGAAAGCCTGATCTTTGCCGGTGCCTTCGATTGTTTCGGCATCGACCGTGCCGCTCTGGTGACGGGCATGGACCGCATTATCGGTTACGCCCAGCGCGCGGCCGAAAACAAGACCAGCGGCCAGTTCGATATTTTTGGCTCGGGTGGTGGCAGCTGCGGCGGGCCGGAAAAGATCGCCATGCCGAGTTTCGATCCGTGGACGCCATCCGACAAGCTGATGAAGGAATATCAGGTCCTCGGTTTCTATCTCTCGGCCCACCCGCTCGACAGCTACAAGGAAACGCTGGCCAAACTGCGCGTGCAGACCTTTGCCGATTTTTCGGTCGCCGTGAAAAAGGGCGCAAGTGCCGGTCGTCTCGCCGGCACCGTCACCGGCCGTCAGGAGCGCAAGACCCGAACCGGCAACAAGATGGGCATCGTCACCTTCTCCGATTCGTCCGGCGGTTACGAAGCCATCCTGTTTTCCGAAGCCTTGGCGCAATATCGCGACATGCTGGAGCCCGGCAAATCGCTGGTCATCATCGTGCAGGCCGACGAACGCCCGGAAGGCATAGGCCTGCGCATCCAGAACGTCCAGTCGCTGGAAGAACAATCGGTGCGCATGCAGAAGGCGCTGCGCATCTTTGTCCGCGATGCGAGCCCCATGAAGATCGTCGCCAAGCATCTGAACGGGCGCGGCGATGGCCAGGTCTCCTTCGTGGTCATCAAGGATGATGGCCGCCGCGAAATCGAGGTCTCGCTCAACGACCGTTACCGCCTGTCACCGGAAATCGCCGCGGCCTTGAGGGCCGCACCCGGTGTATTGGATGTGGAGCTGGTGTGATGGCGCTACTGGAAAAAGGCAGGACGGACGTTATGTGGCGGCAAGGTTCCGCCGCTCATGGCCGGCCGCATTCCATGTCTTGAACCGGGGAATATTTTGAAATTTAGAGCTTTTTCTTATCCGGTAGCGGCCACGCTTCTGTCCGGTATCGTCGCTGTGGCCTCCGCCGGTATTGTCTCGGCCGAAGAGGCGCCGACATCCGCCAACCTGATGCCGAATTTCAAGGCGAATGGCATGGAGATCCATTCCATCACGCTTTACAAGGAACTGGCGGACGGCACCCCAGTGATCGCAATGGCGTTTTGCGGTGTCGGATCGACGGAGGGCAGTTTCGCACTCAGCGTCGACTTCGGGCAGGGCATGATCTGGAAAGCGCCGGAAATGGTAAATGTCCGTTTCGACACCTACGAAAAAGCGCACATCATGCAGGTCATGCGCGAATATCTCGGTTTTGAGGGTCCAGCGGCCAAGGCGACCATTACACAGCTGGTTGCTTCAAAAGGCGAGTTGACCTTTTCCGGCCCGAGAGACCTTTCGGTTTCATTCAGTCTTGATGGCGCGGGCGAGGAACTGGCAGGGCTGAAAAAGCTCTGCAAGATTTGAGGGCAGGGCTCAGTACAGCCCCACGCCTAGCGGAATCGCCCGCACCTTTCGCGCCGGCTTTTCCGCCCGAGGCCTGGTCGAAACCGTCTGCGCCTCGGCGCGTTCCGGCGAGGAGCGGGTGATGGTGATGAAGTCGGTGCCGTCGCCGGTGTCCTGGCCGATGCCCTGATCGTTGATGGTGATCGAACTGCCGCTGGTCAGCAGGGTTTCGATCCGGTCGCGCAGTTCCGGTGAAATCTCGATGCGGTCAAACGCCTGCTGGGCCGCCGTTTCGGTCGTGGTGAAACCTGCGTCGCTGCTGGTGATGCCCAGACGTTTCATCATCGCTTCCGGCAGACGGTTCGGCAGCGTCAGCGCCTGCCAGCCGGCCGTGCCTGCGGCGCGATCAAAAGCGGTGGCGGTAAAAAGATGCGTTCCGAGCGCCGTTTCCGGGTTCTTGATGCCGACCGGAACCGACAGGATCGGCTTAAAGCCCTGACGGATCATCAACTGACCCATCGGCGCCTTCGGTTTGCCGCTCGTCTCGTAGAGTGCCGTCAGAAACTCTTCGGTCAGAAACCCTTTCGCCTCAAGGCCCTTCCAGCGCTTGAAGCCGTCCACGGCCGAACGTGTCATCGGCCCGACAAAACCGTCATGCGAACCGGCATCGAAACCCAGATCGTTCAACATGGCCTGCACATCCGCCACCTGCTCGCGTTCGCCGCGACGGGTGATGAGAATACGCAAGGGCGCCGCTTCCGGTGTCTCTGCCTCGGCTTTTTTCGGCGCCGTCAGCAGCGGAGAAGCAGGGGCCGTGTTCATGGCCACTTCGAGCTGCTTGGTCGTGCGGGCAAAATTGTCGGCGCGCAGCGGCACGTCGGACATTAGGTTGGCCGGCACCGGCTTTTTCGGCGCAAACAGTTTTGCGTCATGCAGCATGACCGGCGTTACCTGCGCATCGGTGATCACCACATGCACGCCGCGTTCGGTCTGGCCGTAAAGTGATTGTGCGAACTTGGCCGGCAGGCGCACGCAGCCATGCGAGGCGGGATAATTCGGCACGCTGCTCGATTCGTGCAGCGCGATGCCCGACCATGTCAGGCGCTGCATCCACGGCATCGGCGCGTTTGAGTAGATGTTGGACTCGTGATATTTTTTCTTGTCGAGGATCGAAAAGATACCGGTCGGCGTGTCGTGACCTTCCTTGCCGGTCGACACTTTCGACGTCGCCACAACCGTGTCTCCGTCATAGACGGAAAGCGACTGCTTGTCCTTGGAAACGATGATCTGCAGGGTCCGTGCGTTTTCCGCGACGGCCGTTCCGGCCAGCACGCAGGTGGACATCAATGCAAGGCCGAAGGCCGCAAGCCGGGACATGGAAACCTCATACGCAATACAGGCTCACAGTCTATTCCGACATGCTTAAGAAAGGTTTGACCGGGTCGGGGAAAATTGTCGTTTTGCAACACGATTGTCTCACGTTGCGGTGAGAGGGCGGTGACACGTACGCTGACTGCATGCCTGTTGACATCAGCGTTTGCGGTCCTTTCCGCCAAAGGTATAGCCGGTTTCCACCGCGCCCTTGCCGAATTTGTCGCGCAGCTTGTCGATCGCCGCTTCCGCCTTTGCGCGCCGGGTCGCTTGCTGGTCCACCAGGTCGGGCGGATCGGCGCGCGATGAGTCTTCGAGATCGGTCACGCCGATGCCAAGCAGGCGAAATTTTGTGCCGTCCGTCTCGCGTTCCATCAGCTGCAGGCCGGTGCGAAAAATCCGGTCGGCAAGCTGCGTCGGATCTTCCAGACGCCGGTTGCGGGTGCGGCTTTTGAAGTCCGATGTTTTCATTTTCAGAACGACGGTATGGCCGGCAATGTCGTGTCTTTTCAGCCGGGTCGAAACTTTTTCCGCAAGGCTGCGCAGGATCGGCACCAGTTGCTCGTGGCTGGAAATGTCGTCGAAAAAGGTCGTTTCTGCCGAAACGCTTTTCGCCGCCTCGTTGAGATGCACCGTGCGGTCATCGATGCCGCGCGAAAGCCGAAAAAGCCGCTGACCCATCACGCCATAACGACGCATCAGGTCGCTTTCGGCCATGGCCTGCAATTGCCCGATGGTGCGGATGCCATCGGCTTCGAGCGAGGCATTGAACGCCTTGCCGACGCCCCAAATGGTGGTGACGGGGCGGGGGGCCAGAAAATCGAGCGCCTCCGCCTTGCCGATCACGGAAAAGCCGCGTGGTTTCTGCAAGTCGGACGCGACCTTGGCCAAAAACTTGCAATAGGAGAGGCCAACCGAGATGGAGATGCCGAGTTCGCTTTCCACGCGCTTGGCAAAACGTGCCAGCGTGCGGGCCGGCGGGTCACGATGCAGGCGCTCGGTGCCGGCCAGTTCCAGAAATGCTTCATCGATTGAAAGCGGCTGCACCAATGGTGTCAGGTCCTGCATCATGGCGCGCATCTGCCTGCCGACAGTCACGTATTTTTCGATGTTGGGCTTGATCACCACCGCATCTGGACAGGCTTCCAGCGCCTTGAACATCGGCATGGCCGAGCGCACGCCGCTGATGCGGGCAATGTAACAGGCAGTGGATACGACACCACGCTTGCCGCCGCCGATGATCACCGGCTTATCGGCAAGGCTTGGATCGTCGCGTTTTTCGATGCTGGCATAAAAGGCGTCACAATCGATATGCGCCAGTGTCAGCCCGTAAAGCTCCTTGTGGCGGAGCAGACGAGGACTACCGCAGGCACGACAGCGGGTGCGGCCCTCCGGTTGTTCCGTCAGGCAGTCTCTACAAAATCCACCCGGTTTGTCTTGGCTGTCGATCTCGGTTGCCATCTTCGGAACAAATGTTGAACAAGTCGACATTAGGCCGTAGGATCAGAACTCTCAAGCGGTAAGGAAGCAGGCATGCACGACTTCCAGACCTATTTGTCGCACCGGAAATCAGCGGGGCAGCCAGTGCGCCCGGATCAGTTCTTCCGCATGCCGCCAGTTAAGGGCGCGAACGATATCGTCCTGCGGCTTCGGCGCCATCAGATGCAGCGGGCTGTCGGGCATCATGTGAATGAGCAGGCTGTCCGGCATGTGCGTACGCACGGAATGCAGGTTATGCGCCATGTCGTCGATGAACGTCGTCGGGAAAATGCGCTCGGCATTCAGCCGCCGCATGATCGGCCCCTTTGCCTCCTCGCTGGCGATCAGCGGAAATTTAAGGGCCAGCCTGTCGAGAAGGCGGCGGCGCTGTTGGCTGTAAAGCGGCGGCATGGCGGTCAGAAACACCACGTCGGCATCGGCGGACAATGCTTCCAAAGTCTGGACGACTTCGTCGATGGGCAACTGCCAATCTTCCTGCGCCTCGAAAAACGCGCCGATAAGCTGGGAAACGCCGCTCGCATCGACTTCCAGCTTCGTGTCGCTGGCAATGATATTGCCGATCAGATTGAAGGAGCGCGGCAGGAATTCGTGCCCCTGTGCGCGCAGAAATTTCTGAAACGGGTCGGCAAAATGCAAGACGACGTCGTCGACGTCGCAGACGACAAGCGGTCTGTCAGTGACGGCGACATGCGAAATATCGAGAATATCACCCGAGCCTTTGGTCATGTCGTTTCCGTTTCAGTCCATCGCCGGGCCGGAATAGTGGTGCCATGCGGCAACGACAGTTTCCGGCTTGGTATTGGTGGTTTCGCAAAAGGCCATCAGGCTCGGTTCGTGCGCCATGACGAAATCCAGCATGCCGGCAAGAAAGCCGGGATCGTTGATCGCCTGTCGCAGTTGCGGGGCCTGAATGCCGGACAGCGCCAGAAAACGGCTCATCATATCCGGCTCGCTGGCCAGCCAGCCAAGCAGGGTGACGGCGGTTTCTTCGGGGTCGACGGCTGCCGCTTTGTCTTTCTGACGCGGCTCAAGCGGTCCTTGCATGCTCTCAAGTTACCTTTTCTTCAAACAAATTACTCTAGACTGAAACGAACAAGAGTTTTTGGAATCGGTCGTGGGGTGAACTTATATCTTCGCGATAGCGTTACAAGACCGGAACCGGCCGTTCCCGGCCAACTTTCCGTGCGAAATAAGGACCGTTCATAAATGGCCAAGCAGGTTATGATCGTCGAAGACAATGAGCTGAACATGAAGCTCTTTCGCGACCTTATCGAGGCTTCCGGTTATGAGACGATTCAGACCCGCAACGGCATGGAAGCGCTGGATCTGGCCCGTAAACATCGCCCGGACCTCATCCTCATGGATATCCAGTTGCCGGAAGTGTCCGGTCTGGAAGTGACCAAGTGGTTGAAGGAAGACGACGAGTTGCATGTCATCCCCGTCATCGCCGTCACCGCTTTTGCCATGAAGGGTGACGAGGAACGGATTCGACAAGGCGGCTGCGAGGCCTATGTATCGAAACCCATCTCGGTGCCGAAGTTCATCGAAACCATCAAGACCTATCTGGGCGACGCCTAAAATTCGGGAAAATTGCCATGACGGCGCGCATCCTTGTAGTCGACGATATTCCAGCCAATGTGAAACTGCTCGAAGCCCGGCTTCTTGCTGAATATTTTGAGGTCCTTACGGCCGAGGACGGTCCAAAGGCGCTCGCCATCGTCGAAAGCACCAGCGTCGACCTCGTCCTGCTCGACATCATGATGCCGGGCATGAGCGGCTTTGAAGTGTGCGAACGCCTGAAGGCGAACCCGCGCACTGCCCATATTCCCGTGGTCATGGTGACGGCGCTCGACCAGCCATCCGACCGTGTGCGCGGCCTCAAGGCCGGCGCCGATGATTTTCTCACCAAGCCGGTCAACGATCTTCAACTCATCTCGCGCGTGAAAAGCCTTGTGCGGCTAAAGACGCTGAGCGACGAACTGCGCATCCGCTCCGAAACCGCGCGCACGATCGGCATGGAAGACATGCTCAAAGGGGACGGGCGCGAGGAGGCGGGACAGATTCTTCTCGTCGATAGCCGTGCCAGCTCGCAGGAACGCATCATCAAGGCGCTGAAGCCGATCGGCGATGTCACCGCCATGTCTGATCCGCAGGCGGCATTGTTCGAGGCGGCGGAAAACCCGATCGATCTCGTCATCGTCAACGGCAATTCCGGTGAATACGATCCTTTGCGTCTCTGCTCGCAGCTTCGCTCGCTGGAACGCACCCGTTTTATCCCGTTGCTGCTGGTCACTGATCTTGGTGACGAGGATCTGATCGTACGTGCGCTCGATCTCGGTGTGAACGACTATATCGTCCGCCCGATCGATCCGAACGAACTGGTGGCGCGCACGCTCACCCAGATCAAGCGCAAGCGCTACAATGATCGTCTTCGTTCCAGCGTACGAGAAACGATCGAACTGGCCGTCACGGATGGCCTGACGGGCCTTCAGAACCGCCGTTATCTCGACAATCATCTGAAGACGCTGTTCAACCGCGCCGCCGCGCGCGGGCGTTCGCTGTCGATCTGCCTTGTCGATATCGACCGCTTCAAGCAGGTGAACGACACCTATGGCCACGACGTTGGCGATGAGGTGCTGAAGGAATTCGCGTCGCGCATTCGCTCCACCGTGCGTGGCGCCGATCTGGCCTGTCGTTATGGCGGCGAGGAATTCGTGGTCGTCATGCCGGATACCGATGCGGCGCAGGCGGCAACGATCGCCGAGCGCCTGCGTGCCATGATCGAGACGCAGCCATTCCAGATCCGCAGTCTCGGGATCAGCCTGACGGTCACGGCATCGCTGGGCATCGCCGGAAACGAGCCGGGCGTGGAAACGCCGGATCAGCTACTCAAGCAGGCGGATCGCGCGCTCTATGAGGCTAAAAACGGCGGCCGCAATCGCGTCGTGGCCTTCGCAGCGTGAGGGACGCGAATCGAGTCGCGGGTTGCTAAACGCTGGCTGAATGACGAAATGCCTGTGGCGCAGCCGTTTCAGAGTTGTTCACAGGGCACTGGCATGAAATTGATCGTGTGAGTGATCTCCGTCATTCCAAAGATCAAAGCAAAGTAGAAACCTGCCACACAGTCGCATTTGAGTTAAATTCACTGAAAACCTGGTTGTTGTTCAGGTGTATTCCGTTAATTTGTACTTGCTAAAAATTTCATATTAACGAGTGCTTTTATTCCTAATCGGGCTAAATTGTTGAATTGAAACGTCCGATGCTCTCGTTTCGTGATTTCTTGCTGATGTAAAACATCCGTGAGTTCTCCGAAGTCGCGTCATTTTTAACCATAGCGGTGCAAAAATGCACCGCTTGTTAAGATTATGTTGCTTTTCCGGGGAATATGAGCGAGTTTGCTATCAACAAGCAGATGTTCCTAGCGGAACACGATACCCCATGATGCTCAGGTCCGCCGCATCTCCTGGGTCGTGGGGTCGGTCGATCGGCAGGCATGCCAAAAACGGTTCCTCGTGCCGTGATTGCAGGCTGATCGACCCCCAAATCAAAGCGCCGTCTCCCCCGGGAGCGGCGCTTTTTCTTTGCGCGCTTTTCCGGTGGGGCGGGAAGGGCTGGCAGAAATCCGGGCAACAAAAAAGGCGCGAAGCCGAATGGCTGACGCGCCTTAGAAGCCGAAACCTTCAGATCAATTACTTGATCTTGGTTTCCTTGAACTCGACGTGCTTCTTGGCAATCGGGTCGTACTTGGTCTTGCTCATCTTGTCGGTGAACGTACGGCTGTTCTTCTTGGTGACGTAGAAGAAACCCGTGTCGGCCGTCGACAGCAGCTTGATCTTGATGGTCGTAGCTTTCGCCATGGTTTTCTGCCTTCTGGAAAAAATGTAAGCCGTGGATGGCCAGTCGGAACCCACGGCTAAATCTGGCGCGAAATTACAAATCGCGGGCCAAAAGTCAACTCTGTTTCGACTGGAAAAGCGGTCTACTCAGGGAAACCAGCACGTAAAAGGCGAAGAAAGCCGCCAGCGCCCAGGCAAAACCGTCATTGCCAGCCACATCCATGGCCGCGCCGATTCCCTGCGGACCGGCGACAGTGCCCACCGCATAACAGAAGATGAAGGCGGCATTGGCTGCAGCAAGGTCCGGTCCGCTGAGCCGTGCGCCCAGATGTGCGAGCCCGACCGTGTAGAGGCCGGAGACGCATCCGCCCCAGAAAAACAGCACCACGGCCATCATCAGCCAGTTGTGGATGAGGAAGGGCAGGGAGAGCGCGCCAATGACACCGAGCACCGCCATGCCAAACAGCAGCGGGCGACGGTCGCGCATCTTGTCGGAGATCAGGCCAAGCGGGATCTGGAAGGCCATGTTGCCGACACCCATGATGGTGAGCAGCACGGCGGCATCCGGCTCCGGCATGTTTTCTCGCAGGGCGTAAATGGTGAACAGCGACAGGCCGCCGGCCGAAACCGCGCCAAAGGCGAATACGGCCGCCGTCGCGGAGGGCACCAGCAGGATGTAGTGGAAGAAATGCCTTTCCGGCTTCTCATTCAGCACAGGGCTTTCCCCGCGCGCGATGAAAATCGGGATGATCGCCAGAAGAATGATGATGGCGCCGACGGCAAAGGGAAGAATGCCGTCGCTGCCAAGCTTGGAAAAGAGAAGCGGCCCGAGTGCAAAGCCGACGGCCAGCATGGTCGCGTAGATGCCGAGAACAAGCCCGCGCCGGCGTGGTGGTGCTGCCTGGTTGATCCAGAATTCGGACAGGATGAACAGCATGGTGGTGGCGCCATGGAAGGTGAAGCGCAACGGGAACCACATCCAGAACGCCGTGGCGTAATAGAAACCGAGGCCGCTGATTGCCGCAATCACGATCGCCAGGATCATCGTTCGAGCGACGCCAAAGTCGTGCGCGAGTTTGGTCGTCAGCGGCGCCGCCAGCATGGAGGCGACACCGGCCATTGCCGCATTGAGGCCGATCTGTGTCGCCGGGATGCCGCGTTTTTCAAGAATGATGCTCAAAAGCGGCAGGCCGAGGCCGATGGCGATGCCGACCGCGCTGATGGCGGCAGTCGCTGCGATGAGAGATGGCCAGTGGATCTTTTCGACATGGCCGTTCTCGTCGGTCGTCGGCTGCGACATTCAACAATCCTTACAGTCGGCTGCGGACAAAACGCCCGTGACGCGTGGAATAGAAGGAAACGGAATTCTCGAAAGGCAGCGCTTTGTCCGCTTCCATCAGTCTCTTCACGTCTTCCAGCACCATTTGCGTGATGCGGGCGAGTTTCACACCCGAAATCGCTGCAATGTCAAGCCATTGCAGGTCTTCCAACTCGTCCGTATCGCGCAATTGCGTCAGGTCGAAGACGGTTTCATCGCAAAAGGCCAGAAAGAAGTGCGTATCGTAACGGCGGACATGGCCGGGTGGGGTGATGGCGCGGGCGATATAGCGCAGGCGAGAAAGGTCCGGCGCGCCACCGGCTGGCATGATGCCGGTTTCTTCCTGCACCTCCCGAAGTGCCGCAAGCGCGAGGGCGCGAGCCCGGCGATCGGTCATTCGAGCAGATGTGGCCGACAGAAGCTTTTCCAGAACACGCGGATGCAGGCTGTTGGAAAAGGGTAGAGCATGGTCGCCCGGATCGCGCCGACCGCCGGGAAAGACATAGACATCCGGCATGAAAACATGACCGCTCGAGCGCCTGCCCATCAAAACGCGGGGCGTCTTCTGCGAACGATCGACAAGGATAAGGGCGGCGGCGTCTCTCGGGCGAATGCGGCCAGCCGCCGTCTTTGCGGAGGGCTCTTCCGGTGCCGGTGTCAGGGTCACCGTCTGATCGCTCATTCCGGCGGTCCGCCCCGGCCGGGATCGACGTCGTCGCGTTCTCCGCCGAAGCCATGCATCTTCAAGGCCCATTGCAGGCCGATTACGCCGCCCTTGATGGGCTGGATGGTCAGAAGGGCGGAAAGCACCGTCAACGGCGCCCAGATGGCGAGATGCGCCCAGGGCGACATGTCCCACACCATGTCGGTCATCATGAAGCCGCCGAGCGCCACATGGCCGATGACGACGATGACAAGATAGGGTGGCAAGTCGTCGGAGCGATGATGGTGCATGTCGGCGCCGCAGTTGGCACAGGTATCGACAGGCTTCAGGAAGGCTCGGAACAGTCGACCCTCACCGCAGGCCGGGCAACGGCATTTCAGGCCGCGCAGGATGGAGCGGCCGAGTGGGCGCTCGGTCCCGCCGGCATCGCCGCCGTAGCGAACTGGTTGCCGGTTTGCCGTTTCGTCCTTGGTCGCCTCCCTGACCGTCATCATCCGTTCCTATCGTCTCGGGTGCATGCCCGCCTTGCCGCGCGCGGTACGGCGCTGGCGGCCGGCCTTGTGGAAGGAGCGTGTGCCGCCTGCCATCTTGCGGCCTTCGCTGATCATCTCGAAGCGCAGTGCACCGGCAAGCGGGATCGCCTCGACCAGCTTCACATCGACCGAATCGCCGAGCTGGAAACCGAGGCCGGATTTGTCGCCGACCAAAGCCTGATGGGCTTCGTCATAGATGAAATAGTCGCGTCCGAGCGTGGAAATCGGCACAAAGCCATCGGCACCATAGGTCGGCAACGACACGAACAGACCGGACTTGGTGACGCCCGAAACGCGGCCTTCGAATTCCTGGCCGACACGCTCCGACAAATGGTGTGCGATCAGGCGGTTGATGGTGTCGCGTTCGGCGGCCATGGCGCGGCGCTCGAAGGTGGAGATTTCCGCCGCGATATCTTCCAGCTGCGCTTCTTCCGCAGCCGTGATGGCGCCTTCGCCAAGACCCAGCGCACCGACGAGACCACGATGCACGATGAGGTCGGCATAACGGCGGATCGGCGAGGTGAAGTGTGCGTATTTCATCAGGTTGAGGCCAAAATGGCCGAGATTGTCCGGGCTGTAGATCGCCTGGCTCTGGGAGCGCAGCACCATCTCGTTGACCATGATCTGATGTGGCGTGTTGGCAGCGCTGGCGAGAATGCCGTTGAACGAATTGGCGCGCACCTGTCCGCCCTTGGCCATCGGGATGGAGAGTGTGGCCAGAAACTCGCGCAGCACTTCCTGCTTCGCGAGCGATGGCCCGTCATGGATGCGGTAGACGAGCGGCTGCTTTTTCTTTTCCAGCGTCTCGGCGGCAGCGACGTTTGCCTGGATCATCATTTCTTCGATGAGCTTGTGCGCATCAAGGCGTTCCGGGATGATCACCTTGTCGACGGTGCCGTCGGATTTCAAAACGATCTTGCGTTCCGGCATGTCGAGTTCGAGCGGTTGGCGACGGTCGCGGCCGCGCTTCATCACTTCATAGGCATGCCAGAGCGGCTTCAGGATCGGTTCCAGCAGCGGGCCGGTCTTGTCGTCCGTCTTGCCGTCGATGGCGGCCTGCGCCTGCTGGTAGGAGAGTTTTGCCGCGCTCTTCATCATGATGCGATGAAAAGTGTGGCCGGCCTTGCGGCCTTCCTTCGAAAAGGTCATGCGGACGGCAAGTGCCGGGCGGTCTTCGCCTTCGCGCAGCGAGCAGAGATCGTTGGAAATGCGCTCCGGCAGCATCGGCACGACGCGGTCGGGGAAATAGACGGAATTGCCGCGCTTCAGCGCCTCGCGGTCGAGGTCCGAGCCGGTGCGGACATACCAGGAGACATCGGCGATCGCGACGGTGACGATGACGCCGTCCGGATTGTCCGGCGAGGTATCGGGCTCAGCGTAAACGGCGTCGTCATGGTCCTTGGCATCGGCCGGGTCGATGGTGACGAGCGGCAGGCTGCGCCAGTCCTCGCGCTTCGACATGTTGGCCGATGTTGCGGCCTCGGCTTCCGCCATGACCGTCTGCGGAAAAATGTGCGGAATGCCGTGCGCATAGATGGCGATCATCGAGATCGCCTTTTCGCTGGCGACCGAGCCGACGATATTGAGCACCTTGGCGCGCGTCAGGCCAAAACGGTTGCCGCGCAGGATGTCGGCTTCGATCAGGTCGCCGTCCTTGGCATTGCCGAGATCGTCGGCGGAAATCTGCATTTCCTCGCCACGACGGTCGATCGGCATCAGCCGCGCGCCGCCTTCCGCCATCATGCGGATGACGCCGAGTGCTGCGTTCTGGCGCTTGTCGATAACCTTGATGATGCGGGCGGTATAGGCCGGGCCGGAACGGTCCTTGTTCGGAAATATCTTTGCAAGGATGCGGTCATTGAGACCAGCGGTGACCGCCTTGCCCTTGCCGCGTTTTTCCGAGCTCATGCGGATCAGCACGGCCGGTGCCGCACCGGCATCATCCGGCCATTCCGCCGGGCGACCGATCAGTTCGCCATCCTTGTCGCGTGTGGTGATGTCGAGCACCGTGACCGGGGGCAGGGCACCCGGCCGCGACAGCGACTTGCGATCCTTCTTGAGCAGGCCTTCGCTCTCGAGATCGCGCAAAACATCCTTCAGCTCGACGCGGGTTTCACCTTTCAGGCCAAACGCCTTGGCGATCTCGCGTTTGGAGGCGCGATCCGGATTGTCTGCGATAAATTCAAGCAGCACTTCGCGCGGCGGAACCGCACCGTGAACGATGCCCGAACCCTGGCTTGCGACTTTCGGTTCGCCATTGGCACGCCGGTCGGTGCGCCTGCTTTTCGGTTGGTCGCCGGTGCGGCCGGGCTTGTTCCTGTCGCGCGGAGTCTTCACGTGGTCGTCTTCTTTGCCTTGGTTGCGGCAGTTTTTGCCGGAGCTTTCTTCGCGGCCGCCTTTTTCGGTGCGGCCTTCTTGGTCTCGCCGTCAGCTGTCTTGGCAGCCGTCTTCGCCTTTGCCGGCGCCTTAGCTTTGGCCGGAGCCTTTTTCGCCTTGCCCTTGGCCGGCGTTTTGCCGCCCTTTTCGACGATCAGAGCGAGCGCTTCTTCGAGCGTCACCGACTGCGGATCCTTGCCCTTCGGCAGGGTGGCGTTGACCTTTGCCCAATTGACATAAGGGCCATACTTGCCGTCACGCACCGTGATCGGGCCGCCATCGGGATGTTCGCCGAGTTCCTTCAGCGCTGCCGGCGTGCCACGGCCACGGCCGCCCGGGCCCTTGGCTGCCTTTTCGGCAATCACGGTGACGGCGCGGTTGAGGCCGATCGAGAACACGTCCTCGATGCTTTCGAGATTGGCGTAACCACCATCATGCAGAAGAAACGGTCCGTAACGACCGAGACCTGCGGAAATCATCTTGCCGCTTTCCGGGTGCTGGCCGACGTCACGCGGCAGGTTGATCAGCGCCAATGCCTTCTCGTGATCGATATTTTCCGGCTTCCAGCCCTTCGGCAGCGACGAACGCTTGGCTTCCTTGCCTTCACCGCGCTGGATGTAGGGTCCGAAGCGGCCCGAACGCAGCGTCAGTTCCTCGCCGGTCATCGGGTCGGCACCAAGTGCCTTCGGTTCGTTCAGACCGGATGCATCCGCCTCATTGCCGTCGGACGACAGTTGGCGGGTGAAATTGCATTCCGGATAGTTCGAGCAGCCGACGAAGGCGCCATACTTGCCGAGCTTCAGCGACAGGTTTCCGGTGCCGCAGACCTGGCAGATGCGCGGATCGGAACCGTCTTCGCGTGTCGGGAAGACCAGAGGCGCGAGCGTTTCGTTCAACGCGTCGAGCACGTTGGTGACGCGCAGTTCTTTCGTGTCTTCGATCTGGGCGAAGAAATCGGTCCAGAATTCCCGCAGAACCTGTTTCCAGTCGAGTTCGCCGGCAGAAATCTTGTCGAGCTTTTCCTCGAGATCAGCGGTGAAATCGTATTCCACATACTTCGTGAAGAAGCTTTCGAGGAAGGCCGTCACCAGTCGTCCCTTGGAATGCGGGATCAGCTTGCGCTTGTCGACGACGATATATTCGCGGTCGGACAGCGTCTTGAGCGTCGCGGCGTAGGTCGAAGGACGGCCGATGCCGAGTTCTTCCATCTTCTTGATCAGCGAGGCTTCCGAATAACGCGGCGGCGGCTCGGTGAAATGCTGGGTCGAATTGACCTTGTTTTTATCGAGCTTCTCGCTGGCATTGATCTGCGGCAGACGACCATCGTCGTCGTCATCATCGCTTTTTTCGCCTTCTTCCTTCTGGTCCATGTAAGCGCCAAGGAAGCCGTCGAAACGGACGACCGAACCGACAGCACGCAGACCGGCTTTCTGACCGTTATTGTCAGCGATGATCTCGACCGTGGTGCGTTCGATTTCTGCCGACGCCATCTGACTGGCAATGCCGCGCTTCCAGATCAGGTCATAAAGACGCAACTGGTCGCCATCGAGATACTGGCGCACCTTGTCGGGCGAGCGATTGAAATCGGTCGGGCGGATGGCTTCGTGCGCTTCCTGGGCGTTTTTCGCCTTGGTGGAGTAATGGCGTGCCTTTTCCGGCAGGTAACGCTGGCCGAACTGGTCAACGATCGCGTTGCGGGCAGCGTCGATCGCTTCAGGGGCCATCTGCACGCCGTCGGTACGCATATAGGTGATCAGACCGACGGTTTCGCCGCCGATATCGACGCCTTCATAAAGCTTCTGAGCCACCTGCATGGTGCGCGAGGCGTTGAAACCGAGATTGGAGGAGGCCGCCTGCTGCAGTGTCGAGGTGGTGAAGGGCGGGCCGGGATTGCGCTTGACAGGCTTTGCCTCGACCGTATCGACCGTGTAGGCGGCACCATCCAGCAACGATTTCAGGCGACCGGCTTCCTCGCCGTTCTTGATGCCGCGCGGCGGCAGGCGCTTGCCATCGGCAGCCGTGAGCTTTGCTTCGAACTCGTCACCGCGCGGCGTCTTCAGCAGTGCCGAGAGGTTCCAGTATTCTTCCGAAACGAAACGTTCGATCTCGTTTTCGCGGTCGCAGACGAGGCGCAGCGCCACAGACTGCACGCGGCCGGCAGACCGCGCGCCCGGCAGCTTGCGCCACAGGACCGGCGACAGGTTGAAGCCGACGAGATAATCCAGTGCGCGGCGGGCGAGATAGGCATCGACCAGCGGCACGTCGATATCGCGCGGATTGGCAATGGCGTCGAGCACGGCCTTTTTGGTGATGGCGTTGAAAACAACACGTTCCACCGGCTTGTCGCCGAGCACACGCTTCTTCTTCAACACGTCGAGAACGTGCCAGGAAATGGCTTCACCTTCGCGATCCGGGTCGGTCGCGAGAATGAGGCCATCCGAGCTTTTCACGGCATCGGCGATATCCTTGATACGCTTCTGGGACTGGGCATCGACTTCCCAGGACATTTCGAAATCCTGGTCGGGCAACACCGATCCGTCCTTGGCCGGCAGATCCCGCACATGCCCGAAGGACGCCAGAACCTTGTAGCCCGAGCCGAGATACTTGTTGATGCTCTTAATTTTCCCGGGGGATTCTACGACGACAACTTTCATTCTGCTTTTCTCTGGAACGAGGCAGGCCACATAAAAACCGCGGAACAATCGCGATCAGGCCGGAAATCTGACCTCCCGACATGGAGGGCGTTTGCGCCGGGGTCAAGAGGGCACGGCCAAATTAGCTTATTCAACGGGATTCAACTTATGCGATACGGCGCGTTGAGTGCAATTTTAAATAAATGCGCTATTCCTGATGAAACGTAGTGTTGAACCGGCCGTTTGGCTGTGCTTTTCCGCTCGTTGGTAGGGGGCAGAATGATCTCGGGATTTGCACATGCCGGTGGCTCAGATGAGACGCGACAGAACATCGCCTACATCCATGAGATGCTGGGACAGTTGCGCCACGTGGCGCAGGTGGAAGGCGCCGACATGCTCTGTTACCTGATCGAGATGGCCTATGTGGAGGCGGGAGACCTGCAGGCAGGGCGGCGCCCGCTGTCATCGATCAAACGAAAGGGGCCATGATCCTGCTGCCGTTATTCAGAGCCATTTTTGGGTTTGAGTGAAACCTGATGCGCCGTGTCAGTAGGCAAGCGAAACCATTCCGCCCGAATGGCGGTGCAGCCGTCCGGCAAGGTCAAGTTCCAGCAGGATGAGATAGACCGTGGAGGCCGGCAGTTCCGTGTGGCGGATGATGTCGTCTACCTCGACCGGTGTTGGGCCGAGCGCGTTGACGATGATGCCGCGCGCGTCGTCATCCGGCGGCATCATGTCGCTGTCCCTGGCCGGTTCCTCGATGATCGGCGGTGAGAAGAGGTCGAGTTGCGAGAGCGGGGCAAACGCCGCGAGCACGTCTTCCGGCCCGGTGGTGATGATGGCGCCTTCCTTCAGCAAGCCATTCGTTCCCTGGCAGCGCGGATCGAGCGGCGAGCCGGGTACGGCAAACACCAGCCGTCCGAAATCGGCAGCCATGCGCGCGGTAATCAACGATCCCGAACGTTCCGCAGCTTCCACGACCACGACACCAAGCGAGATGCCGGCGATCAGACGGTTGCGGCGCGGAAAGTCGCGGGCACGCGGTTCCCAGCCAAACGGCATTTCGCTGACGGAGAGGCCGCTGCCGTCGGTAATGTCGTCAAGCAGGCCGAGATTTTCTGGCGGGTAGGGGCGGTCGAGGCCGCCGGCGAGAACAGCGATCGTGCCTGTATCAACGCTGGCGCGATGGGCTGCGGTATCGATGCCGCGTGCGAGCCCGGAGGTGACGACATACCCCGCGCGACCGGCGTCACGGGCGATCATGGCCGCGAATTTTGCGCCGCTGATCGAGGCGTTGCGCGAGCCGACAATGCCGACGGATGGTTTGGTGAGGGCAGACAGATTGCCTTTGACAGCGATCAGCGGAGGCGCTCCGTCGATCTGGCGCAGGGCAGGCGGATAATCCGGCTCACCGATGCCGATAAACACGGCACCATGGCGCGACGCGGTTTCCAGTTCCTGCTCGGCCTCTGAGCGGGAGACGATACGCACGGAGCGCGTGGCGCCACCGCGGCGAGAAAGTTCCGGCAGGGCTTCTATTGCCGCCTCGGCGGAGCCGAAATGATTGATGAGGTCACGAAACGTGGCGGGTCCGACATTGTCGCTGCGGATCAGCCGCAACCATGCCAGTCTCTGGCGGTCGGTCAGCGCAATTCCCGTTCGTCCTGCGCTGCTCCCCGGCATATCTCCCTTTCGCCGGCCTAGCCCTTCTGGCCGATCCTGCTTTCCGTGCCCGCGATCAGGCGCTTGATATTGGCCTCATGTTTCCACCACGAGATCACCGTCATGATGGCCATGACGAGCGCGACCCTCGGTTCATTTATGAACCACAACACAACCGGAATGACAAGCGTTGCAACCAGGGCGGATAGCGAGGAATATTTGCTGATCTTGGCGACCGATAGCCAGACAACGGCAAAGACAAACACCATCGGCCACGCCACGCCCAGAAGCGTGCCGATATAGGTCGCCACACCCTTGCCGCCCTTGAAACCGAGCCAGACCGGATAGAGGTGGCCCATGAAGGCGGCGAAGCCGGCCAGTGTGCCCGCATCCTTGCCGAAAAAGGCATAGGCGATGAGTGCAGCAGCGGTCGCCTTCAGCGCGTCGAGCAGCAGCGTTGCAGCGGCAAGCTTCTTGTTGCCGGTGCGCAAGACGTTGGTCGCGCCGATATTGCCCGAGCCGATCGAGCGGATATCGCCGAGACCGGCAGCACGCGTCAGAAGCAGACCGAAGGGAATGGATCCGAGCAGGTAACCGAAAGCAAGCGCGCCGAGCGCAACACCCCAGGTGATCTGCCAGTTGAAAAGTTCGCTCACGCTTTGTCTCCCTTAAAGCGCATGCACGCAACGGCCGTTAACATAGGTGGCAACCACCCGGCCGCTGAAACGGGCATCATCGAACGGTGTATTCTTCGAACGCGACAGCAGCATGTCCTTCGACAGCAGCCACGGTTCTTCCAGATCGATCAGCGTGATATCGGCCTTGGCGCCCGGCTTCAGCGTGCCGGCATCGAGACCAAAGATCTGGGCAGGACGCGTCGACATGGCATCGATCAGGCGCATCAGCGGCACCTGTCCGGCATGGTGCAGGCGAAGCGCTGCGGCGAGCATGGTTTCGAGACCGACCGCGCCATCTTCGGCATCGGCAAACGGCAGGCGCTTGGTATCGACGTCCTGCGGATCATGCGAGGAAACGATGATATCGATCGTGCCGTCGGCCAAAGCATCGACCATGGAAATGCGGTCGTCTTCGGTGCGCAGCGGCGGCCACAGCTTGAAGAAGGTGCGGTATTCGCCGATGTCGTTTTCGTTGAGCGTCAGGTTGTTGATGGACATGCCGCAGGTGACATTCGCACCGCGCTCGCGGGCGATCCGGATGGCGGCGGCCGATTCCGGCACCGAGATTTGTGCCGCATGGTATTTGCCGCGCGTCAGGCCGGCAATGCGCAGGTCACGCTCGAGCGGGATCAGCTCGGCTTCCTTCGGGACACCGGAAAGGCCGAGCCAGCTTGCCAGCAGGCCTTCATTCATGACGCCGTTGCCGAGATATTTTTCACGAGATTCGAGCGAGATCACGGCATCGAATTCGCGCGCATAGGTCAGCGCGCGGCGCAGAAGCAACGAGTCCGACAGGCCGTGATGACCATCAGTGAAGGCGACGGCACCGGCCTGGGTAAGAAGGCCGAGTTCGGTCATTTCCTTGCCGAGCAAACCCTTGGTAAGGGCGGCGGCCGGATGCACGTTGACGATCGCGTTGTCGCGCGCCGTCTTCAGCACGAATTCGACCAGCGCGATATCGTCGATGACCGGATCGGTGTCCGGCATCATGATGAAGGAGGTGACGCCGCCGGCAGCCGCCGCACGGGAAGCGGATTCGATCGTCTCGCGATGTTCCGCACCGGGTTCGCCAACATGGACGCGGGCGTCAACGAGGCCGGGCGTGGCAACAAGGCCCTTGCCGTTGCGCACCGTGGCGCCATCCGGGCGGCCCTGATTGCGGGCGTCGGCTCCGGCTGCAAGAATTTTGCCATCTGCGCCAACAATGATCGTACCGGTTTCATCCAGCTTGCGTGACGGATCGATGATGCGGACGTTTTCGATGACGAGCGGTTTGTCGAGAACGGGGGCGGTCATGCGCGTTCTCCGTTGTTCTGCGAAAGAAGCAGGGTTTCCATCACGGCCATGCGTACGGCGACCCCCATTTCCACCTGTTGCTCGATCACGCTTTGCGGGCCGTCGGCGACATCGGAGGAAATTTCAACGCCACGGTTCATCGGGCCGGGATGCATCACCAGCGCGTCTTCCTTGGCCGCCTCCAGCTTTTCGGCATCGAGACCGTAGAAGCGGAAATACTCGCGCACCGAAGGGACGAAGGCGCCGGCCATGCGTTCACGCTGCAGGCGCAGCATCATCACCACGTCGGCATCCTTCAGGCCTTCTTCCATGGAGTGGAAGACTTCCGCCCCCATCTCCGCAATGCCCGAGGGCAGAAGCGTGGACGGTGCAACGACACGGACGCGGGCGCCCATGGCGTTGAGGAGCAGGATGTTGGAGCGGGCAACGCGCGAATGCAGGACGTCACCGCAGATGGCGACGATGATGCGCGACAACTTGCCCTTGGCGCGGCGGATGGTCAGCGCGTCAAGCAGGGCCTGCGTCGGATGCTCGTGCTGGCCGTCTCCGGCATTGACGACCGAGCAGGCGACTTTTTGCGCGAGCAGGGCGGCAGCACCGGCCGACGAGTGGCGCAACACGAGCACGTCGGGGCGCATGGCATTGAGCGTCATCGCCGTATCGATCAGCGTTTCGCCCTTTTTGACGGACGAATTGCCGACCGACATGTTCATCACGTCGGCGCCGAGGCGTTTGCCTGCGAGTTCAAACGAGGATTGCGTCCGGGTCGAAGCTTCGAAAAAAAGATTGATCTGGGTGAGGCCGCGCAATGTGGACGTCTTCTTTTCCCTTTGACGGGAAATCTTCACGGCCTCATCGGCCTTGTCGAGAAGAATGGTGATGTCCTGTTCGGTAAGGCCCTTGATGCCAAGCAGATGGCGATGGGGAAAGAAGACCACGTAAACGTCCTCCGTGTCAGTCACGCGGTCTATAAAGAGTGGGGGAGATGCCCGCAAGCGGCGGCGTTCGTTATCTACGGCTTGTTTGTAATGATAGCGCCGTAATCACGACCTTTATAGAAGACGTTGGTGATCTCAACCGAGGTTTCAACGACCCGGTAGAGAATAACGGCGCGCTTCTCGAAGGGAACCATTCAAATGCCGTTGCCAAGGTCCGGGCGAGCGACGCCACCGAGAGGCGCGTTGCCGATGCTCTCACAGCGCGCCATCAATTCGTCGGCCAGTCGCTGCGCGGTTGAGAAGCTTTGGCTTGTTTCGAATACGTAGACGAATATTGCTTCGATGTCGTCTTTTGCCGTCGGCCTGTATTGAACCGGCAGACGCTTCATTGCGCTTAGCCCCTGCGGCTGGCGTAGAGGCTCTCGATATGCTTGCGCATCTCGGCACTGCTCACATTGGGGCGAGGATCGTCAAGTGATGCGCGCACTTTCTGACGGACAGTGTCGAGATGGGTGTCATGTGCTTCTTCCTCGCGCAAAAGCGCGTCAATGGCGGCTCGCATGACATCGCTTGTAGATTGGTATCGACCCGCGCCAATCCGGGTTTCGATCGCGTTGACCATGGCTTCCGGTAGTTCGATACTGAGTTTTCGCACACTCATGGAGTTCTCCCGCAATGCGCGGCATTTTAAGGTCCATGCGGCTGTTTTGCAAATGTCACCGGGTTCGGCGTCTCCGGTTTTGAGCTTTTTGTCGGAAAGCCGAAAATCGCTTGAGGTGGCCGTTCCCACACAATGTAACTTCCGCTAGAACCGGCTCATGATTGACATGTCGCGCGACGAAGAAAAAAACTCTGAACTGAATCAGCCGGGACTCTGGAGCGGGATCAATGCCTATCGCTCCGATCCGTTGATTGTTGACCTGACGGCGGGTCTCAACCGCAGCCTGCGGGAAGAGTATGACGCGCTTGGCCGTTACGTGACGTCGCCGGAAGCGCAGGATCTGGCGCGCATGGCCAATGAAAGCCCGCCGACCTTGCGCACCCACGGACCGCGTGGAGAACGGCTTGACCAGGTCGAATTCCATCCGGCATGGCATGCGCTGATGCGCCGCTCGATGGCGTCAGGTCTGCATTCTTCGCTTTGGGAAAGCGTGCCGGAAACGCGTGGTTCTTCGCACCGCGCCCGTGCTGCGCGCTTCTATCTGACCTCGCAACTCGAATGCGGCCATCTTTGCCCGCTCACCATGACCAGCGCCTCGATTGCGGCGATCATGGCGTCGCCGCGTGTGCAGAAGGAATGGGCACCAAAAATCCTGTCGCGCAAATATGATTCGAGCAGCAAGCCCGCATTGCAGAAAAGTGCCGTCACCATCGGCATGGGCATGACCGAAAAGCAGGCGGGCACCGATGTGCGCGCCATCCGCTCGACGGCGGAGCGCGTTGGCGAAGGCGTTTTCCGACTTTCCGGCCACAAATGGTTCATGTCGGCGCCGATGAGCGATGCCTTTGTCATGCTGGCGCAGACCCGCGACGGCATGGGATGTTTCCTTGTGCCACGTCTTCTTGAAGACGGATCAGCCAACGGCTTGCGCTTACAGCGCCTGAAGGACAAGGTCGGCAACCGCTCGAACGCCTCATCCGAGGTCGAGTTCAGCGATGCCTTCGGTTATCTGCTCGGCGAACCGGGTGACGGCATCCGCACCATTTTGGACATGGTGACGTTGACCCGCCTCGATTGTGCGCTGGCATCGGCCGGCATCATGCGCGCGTCGTTATCCGAAGCCGTCCACAATTGCCGTGGCCGCACCGCTTTCGGCAAGAACCTGATCGACCAGCCGCTGATGACGCGCGTGCTCGCCGATATGGCATTGGATGTCGCTGCCGCTACATCGCTTGCCTATCGTCTGGCCGAGGCCTTCGACAAGGCTGCGACATCGCCTGCCGATGCCGCCTATGCCCGCGTCATGACGCCGGTCATCAAATACTGGAACTGCAAGATTGCGCCATCGCTTATCTATGAGGCGATGGAATGCCTTGGCGGCAACGGCTACATCGAGGAACGTCCGATTGCCCGGCACTATCGCGAGGCTCCCGTCAACGCGATCTGGGAAGGCTCCGGCAATGTCATGGCGCTGGACGTGTTGCGTGTCCTGTCGCGCGGCCGCGACCTTTTCGACATGGTGATTGCCGGTTTCGAACGAGATCTCGGTCCTTCCGGCAAAAAGACGGTTGAGGTGCTGCGTGCCGCCATGGCGCTGGCCGAACGTGACGAGGGGGCAGCCCGTTTGCTGATCGAACAGCTTGCACTGGCGGCCGGCGCAGCGGAACTGGCGCGGCTTGGCGCCGGCAAGATCGTCGATGCCTTCGTTGAAACGCGCCTCGCGGGTGGCTGGCGCTCCACCTACGGCATGTTGGACGCCAGATTCGACGCATCCTACATCGTCGACCTGCTTTACCCCGCAGCCAGCTGATCTAAAAACCCCACGTTTCCACAGCCTTCGCCCCGCCGTTAACCATATGGCGGGGTTTTCGTTGCGGCCTGACGCTCACGCTCTAAGTTGGGGTTAACAGAAAATTAACCATCGCAAGCGGGCATGGGCTCTTTATGGGAACGACTTATTTCCATAAGTATTTGCTAATCTCAGGGGTCGTGTTTTTCGCGGTCCTTGCTCTGGATATCGCTGTTCCGGCGGTGGTCCTGAGCGCAATGGCGTTGTTGCGGTGGGTGGTGTCGCTGGAAATTGGTCCGGTGACAATGGCAAGGGGGGCCGCATGAAGTGGTTTCTTATACTGTGGGCAGGCCCGGTTCTGCTCCTGGGAGCGTGGTACGGCCTGTCCTATTACGACATGAGCTTTGGCTTCTTCATGCTGACGCGCCAGACGCACGATCTCGTCTTCGAGGTTTACAGCCAGATATTGGGTATTCCCGCTGAAGATCTTCCGCCGCTTGTTGCGCGCGCGATTGCCGTCGACAGCCTGATTGTGCTCGCCATCATCGCTTACCGCAAGCGCAAGGCGATCGCTGCATGGTGGAACGGCCGTCAGTCTTCCGAAGCTGTTCTTCCGAGTGACAAGAGCCTGTCCAGCGCGCCCTGAAGAATGAAACTTGCGGCGGCCGAATCGATGCGTTCGGCCCGCTTGGCGCGTGACACATCCATTTCAAGAAGCGCCCGTTCGGCAGCGACCGTTGATAGTCGCTCATCCCAGAAGACGAAGGGCAGGGTGGTCTTGTCTGCCATCGAGCGCACGAAAGCGCGTGTTGCCTGAACGCGCGGCCCGGCCGAACCGTCCATGTTCATCGGCAGGCCGATGACGAAAGCCGCGACCTTTTCCTTTTCCGCAAACGCCAGCAGCACCTCGGCATCCTGCGTGAATTTTGTCCGCTTGATGACCGGCCGCGGTGAAGCAAAACGGCGTCCGAGATCCGACATGGCAAGGCCGATCGTTTTTGTGCCGAGATCAAGCCCGGCAATCGCCTGATTGGGCGACAGCGTTGCGGCCAGTTCCTCGATTGTCAGCGTTGCCATGTCTCTTTTCCAATTCAGCTTTTTTTACGGACGAATTCGGTGCGCAGCACCAGTCCCTTGATCGTATCATGCCGGCAATCGATTTCCTCCGGATTGTCGGTGAGGCGGATCGAGCGGATGACGGTGCCCTGTTTCAGGGTCTGACCAGCGCCCTTGACCTTAAGGTCCTTGATCAGCGTCACGGCATCGCCATCGACCAGAATATTGCCGGCGGCATCGCGCACTGCATTCTGTGCGGCCGTTTTGGCGGCCACTTCAGCTGCGGGCAGCCATTCGCCCGTTGCTTCGTCATAAACATATTCGTCGTCATTGCCGGCCATAATGGCCTCCTTACGTGATGCAAAATGAAATTTTGTCCGCAGCTTTTTGAGATTGCAGCAGTTCCGGTCGCTTAACCTACGTAGGGCGGGCTTGCAACCGACCGGTCCTGTTGTGCCACCGCAGGTCTGTCGCATTGGCCATATATTGGCATACAAGCGCTCTTACGATGTTGTCACCACATCGAACCGCCTTATATTCCAGCCCTCACATTCCAAGGAGTTACCTCATGAAGCTCACCTGGCTCGGCCATGCCGCTTTCCGTCTCGAAACGGCCAAGGCGAAAATCCTCATCGACCCCTTCCTGACCTATAATCCCAGCTTCGAAGGCCTCGACATCAAGGATGTGAGCGAAGGCATTACCCATATCCTGCTGACCCATGGTCACGGCGACCATGTCGGTGACACGGTGGCGATCGCAAAGGAAAAGGGCGCCGTCGTGCTGGCGAATGCCGATCTGGCGGCATGGCTCGGCACCAAGGGTGTGGAAAAGCTGGAAATGGGCAATACCGGCGGCACCGTCTCGTTCGATGGTTTTTCGGTGACGTTCACGCAGGCGCATCATTCCTCGGCTCAGGTGACGGAAGACGGCGTTTCGCACGCGCTCGGCAATGCCAATGGCCTGATGCTGCATATCGAGGATGAGCCATCGATCCTGCACATGGGCGATACCGACATCTTTACCGACATGGGCATCATCAACGAACTGCACGCGCCGGATATCGGCATCGTGCCGGTGGGTGACCGTTTCACCATGGGCGGTGCGGTGGCGGCACTCGCCTGCCAGCGTTTCTTTGATTTCAAGCACGCCATTCCCTGCCATTATGGCACGTTCGGTCTGCTCGATCAGACGCCGGAAAAGTTTGTGAAGGGCATGGAGGGCATGAAGACCAATATCGAAGCCCCGAAGCCGGGTGTCGTGTTGAGCTTCGACTAAGCTTTGAAAAACGTCGCCCTGCCGGTCAAACCGGCAGGGCGACGATCGCATATGTCAGGCCATCTGCGGTTCGACGCGGACGGCAGGCTCGCGGACTTGCGGTGCGGACGTGCCTGCTGGAGCCTTTCCTGCGAACTGGCCTACGGCTTCGACACGGCGCGTGAGGCGCGGGTAAAGCGAGAAGATGTGCAGGAAAAAGCCGGCAACCGACGGCACCATTTTTTCCTGCGCTTCGAAAGCGGTCGGGTTCATCTGCGCATTCAGCTTGGCGCTGCCGCAGGCGAGCATCTGCAGTGCCGTGCGGGAGGCCTGAAGGTTGTTCGATACGATGAAGCCGACGCGGTCGCAGGTGAGTTCACGTCCACGCGAATAAGCCTGCACCAGGAACGGCATCATATAAGCCGGGAAATGCAAGAGGCTCGGGAACGTGTCGAGATGGCCGGCCACGTGATGACCAAGTTCATGGCCGATCACGAATTTTACCTGCTCCTCGTCATCGGCATCGATCAGTTGCGATGTCAGCCAGATATAGCGGGTGCGGCCGACGAGTGTCAGCGCCATGGCGTTCATCACACCGCTCGAATTGTAGACAAAGGCCTGCGGCACGTCCTTGAGGCCGAGCGCCTGCGCACCATCCTGAACCATCTTGTGGAGATGCGGGAACTGCTGCTCGCTCACCATGACGTAATGGCCGATCATGTAAGCGCGGAGCAGGGCACGTGCGATAAAGCTAGCGGCCCAGAAGATGGCTATGTAAGACGCCACAACAAAAACGATGGCGATGCTCTGCATTGCTGCGATGGCGATGCAAATGGCTGCGATCGCCCAAATGATGGTTCCGATCACCAGCATCAAGGTTCCGTAGAACTTTTCCTTGGGGTGGCGAACTTTAGAAATCTTAAAATCCATGTATTGCCCGTCCTCTAATGAAGAAATGTTTCCAGTAATTCGCGGGTTAATCACTCGTTAACGGGAAAGTGAACGGTAGATTCCGCAATCGCGAAGAAAATTTGCAAATGTCAAAGATCGACCTCCGCAAAAGTGGCGGGAACGCCTGATCAGAGGATTTGCGGTATCACTCCAAGCTTAGGCAGTTGCGAAGGGCGGGCATGGCCATTATAGCGGGGGAACATCTTATTCCCTCGGAGAATGCCATGTCCGTCGATCTTGCCACCGTGAAGCGGGTTGCCCGCCTTGCCCGTATCGCTGTCAGCGAGGAGGAGGCCAATCGCATGGTCGGCGAGTTGAATGGCATCATCGATTTCGTCGAGCAGCTTTCCGAAGTCGATGTCACGGGCGTCGAACCGATGACATCGGTTACGCCGATGGAAATGCGCAAGCGTCAGGACAACGTGACGGACGGCGACAAGGCCGACGATATCGTTGCCAACGCGCCGGAAACCGATCGCAATTTCTTCCTGGTGCCGAAGGTCGTCGAATAAGCGCGGTTTCGCGCATTCCGTCCCTTGTGCCCTGCTCGCCAAAAGCATTCGAAAGCCGCAACCATGACCGAACTCACCAGCCTGACCATTGCCGAAGCCCGCGAGAAGCTGACCTCGAAGGCAATCACCGCCGTCGAACTGACCGACGCCTATCTCGGCGCCATCGATGCCGCCAATGCGACGATCAACGCCTATATCACCGTGACGCCGGACAAGGCGCGCGCCATGGCAAAGGCATCGGATGAGCGCATCGCGAGCGGCAAGGCCGGCGCGCTGGAAGGCATTCCGCTTGGCATCAAGGATCTGTTCGCCACCGAAGGTGTGCACACCCAGGCCTGCAGCCACATTCTCGATGGTTTCGAGCCAAAGTACGAATCGACCGTCACCCAGAACCTCTGGGACGATGGCGCGGTCATGCTTGGCAAGCTGAACATGGACGAGTTCGCCATGGGCTCTTCCAACGAGACCTCGTATTACGGCCCGGTCATCAACCCGTGGAAGGCTGAAGGTTCCAACCAGCAGCTCGTTCCGGGTGGCTCTTCCGGTGGTTCGGCCGCAGCCGTTGCCGCGCATCTTTGCGCCGGCGCCACCGCAACCGATACCGGCGGCTCGATCCGCCAGCCGGCAGCTTTCACTGGTACCGTCGGCATCAAGCCGACCTATGGTCGTTGTTCCCGCTGGGGTACGGTTGCGTTTGCCTCCTCGCTCGATCAGGCCGGCCCGATCGCCCGCGACGTGCGCGATGCCGCCATCCTTTTGAAGTCGATGGCCTCGGTCGATGCCAAGGACACGACTTCGGTTGATCTGCCGATCCCGGATTACGAAGCGGCGCTCGGCCAGTCGGTCAAGGGCATGAAGATCGGCATTCCGAAGGAGTACCGCGTCGACGGCATGCCGGAAGACATCGAAAAGCTGTGGCAGAAGGGCATTGCCTATCTGAAGGATGCCGGCGCCGAGATCGTCGACATCACCCTGCCGCACACCAAATACGCGCTGCCGGCCTATTATATCGTGGCTCCGGCCGAAGCCTCGTCCAACCTCGCCCGTTATGACGGCGTCCGTTACGGCCTGCGCGTCGACGGCAAGGACATTGCCGACATGTACGAAAAGACCCGTGCCGCCGGTTTCGGCACCGAGGTCAAGCGCCGTATCATGATCGGCACCTATGTCCTGTCGGCCGGTTATTACGATGCCTATTACCTGCAGGCGCAGAAGGTGCGCACGCTGATCAAGCGCGACTTCGAACTGGCCTTCCACGCCGGTGTCGATGCGATCCTGACCCCGGCCACGCCGTCGTCTGCCTTCGGCATCGCCGACGAGAACCTCGCCGCCGATCCGGTCGCCATGTACCTCAACGACATTTTTACCGTCACGGTGAACATGGCCGGCCTGCCGGGCATCGCCGTTCCGGCCGGTCTCGACGACAAGGGCCTACCGCTTGGCCTGCAGTTGATCGGCAAGCCGTTCGAGGAAGAAACGCTGTTCCGCACTGCTCACGTCATCGAACAGGCAGCCGGCAAGTTCACGCCGGTCAAGTGGTGGTAAGCGGGCTCAAAATTCGAGACATGACAATCGCCGATCACCTTGTGGTCGGCGAAGTCGGTTTTGCGGCCTGGAAATCCAGCGACGCGTTTGACCCGGCTTATGCCAATGCTGATGTCATCGAACGTGTGTGGCATGATTTTGCGATCTTTCCCGAAAACACTTCTGGCGATGTGCATCTCGCCGAAATCGACGGTGTGATCGTCGGCTGGGCGGCGCGCGATAATGACCGCGACTACGTTTCCGATGTCTGGGTGCATCCCGATCATCAGGGCAGGGGCGTCGGACGGGCGCTCGTCCTCCACATCCTTTCTGTCATCGCCGCCGAAGGACATCCGGTGGCGCGGATTTCGACGCATGCCAGCAATGCTAATGCGATCCGGCTTTACGAGCGCTGCGGTTTTGAAGCCGTCTGGCGCGGGATCGAGTTTTCCAAGAGCATGAATGTGGACCTTGAAAAGGTTCATCTGACGAAACGGCTGGCGTGACGCCTGCAAGCCGGAGGAGGGTTTATGGCATCGGACATTGCGACACTGGTTGAAGCATTTGATTGTCTGGCAATGGCCGGTTTTGTCATGGGCAGCGAATGGGAGGCCGTTCACAATCTCTGCCAGGCACATGAGGGCAAGCAGGCTTTCGATTGGGGGCACGCGCTCTGCCATCGCATTGAAGGCGATGAGTGGAATGCCGGTTATTGGTATCGGCGGGCGGGCAAGCCGGTAGCGGCTGGTCCGTTTGCGGAGGAGTGGGCGGCGGTGCGGGCGGCGTTGACCAGCGGTTCGTGAGGCCTCAATCGGACTGCGGAGGGTAATTCCGCCTGTTTTGAACAATCGTCAGGATGTCGAGTTCGCTGGCGGACATGATGCGGTAAACGATCGTGTAAGGCAGTCCAGAGATCGCGAATTCGCGCGTGTTTTCCATGTCGCTGACACGTCCCATCAATGGAAAACTCTCAAAAATCTCGATGACCTGCCGGATACGCGATATGACGCGGTCTGCAGCCATGCGATCATTTTTTGCGATGTGACGATGAATGGGTCTCAGGTCGGCAATAGCCAGCGGCGTGAGATTAACGTTCAAGTCCAAAGCTCTCCCACACGGTCTTGGCGGGTACCATACATGACCGGTCTTCGGCCTGCTTCAGTGCGGCTTTGATCTTGCTTTTTTTCCAGGCGAGATAATCCGCGTCGCTGGCAGGTGCCTGCGGCTCGGTCAGTTCTTCAAAACTGAGATTTTCCTTCAACTCGCTCATGAGGACGAACATACCGCGAAATCAGAGGTCCGCCAACTGCCTTCGTTGAAGTGGCGGACGCCGATAGGGCGCCCACCTCAGTCCTACCGATTATCCTGCTCGGCTCTCACCAGAACCAGTCCTCGCTCGGTAATGCGATAAGGCTTGCCGCCCTGCGAGCGGATGGCCTTTTTCTGTTTCAGCTTTCGAAAGGTCGGCAGGTCGAGGCGCGAAAAGGCCCAGCCTTCGCGGGTGATCAGTTGCAGTTTCTCGATTTTGCGATCGTCGTCGCGGGTGAGTTCTATCCGGCCGCCTTGGGCGAGCAGGTGGAGGATGCGCTGTTCGGCGCGGGAAATATCCATGATGTGATGTCCGGAAATGCCTTTGAAAGGCATGCAAAAACGGTACCGGCGCCAAGTTGCGTCGGTGTGGATCGTTTTTGTCGGGGCCGGTGCCGCTATCGCGGGCCGGCCCTTTACCGGGCCTCGTTCGAGAACATCAACACTCCATCGGTGATGACGCTATTTTTATGAGGTTTTCCACCGTCGTCAAGCGTGGTTGCCGATCGTCAAGTCATGTTGTGCTGGTCAAACGGGTATCGCGGTGGTCTACTCGTTTTTGTAGCAGGGGCCGCCATGATCAGCATTCGCAATGCGCGTGACGACGAGACCGCAATTTTGAGGGAAATCGGCGTACGGGCCTGGGAGCAGGCCGTCGCCCCCATTGGCGCCACCGGCGAGATGCGCGCCAATGCACAAATCGCCTTCGAGAATTTTACCAAATCATCCTGGCTGACCATCACGGTGGCGGAACTTGATGGCGTCGTGGCTGGCTGGGCCTCGCGCGAAGGGCTGGACGAGACAATCACCGATTTCTGGGTCGAGCCGACATTGCAGCATCAGGGAGTCGGAACCGCCTTGCTGGCCGAGGTCGAGGATGAGATCGTACGGCAGGGTTTTGTTGTTGCCCGGCTCGAAACCCATGCCCGCAATACCGATGCCGTCGGCTTTTTCGAGAAAAATGGCTATGCCATCAATTGGCTTTCCGTCGCTTATGCGCCAAAGCTCGATCAGGATGTGCAGTCGGTAGGCCTGTCCAAACAACTCGCCGTAGAAGAGCCGACCACCTACGGGCCAGCCTTCTAGCGACCGGCGAGGGTCTGCAATACGGCCGGGACAGTTCCCGTCGGTGCGATAAACCAGAATGCCGCAAGGCCGACATGCAGCACGACGATTGTCATCAGGATCGAGCGGAACGGTTCCTTGCGTGTCTTGTGGCGCAGGATTCGTTGCGCCGCGACCGCGCCAAAACTGCCGCCGAAAAATGCGAGTGTCAGCAGGGTGTTTTCGCTCACCCGCCGTTCGCCCTCGATCGCCGCCTGCTTGTCTTGCCAGTAGACGCAGAAGACGACGACGTTGAAGAGAAGATAGATCAGGAAGAGGGTGAGGGGCTGTCCGAGTTGCATTTTTCCATGATGGCCGCTGACGGTTAAGGTTCTATCCCATTCTTACCGGCTGTTTTGTCCCGATAGTCGGCCATGTGCTTGCACCGCCGCGCCATTTGCTCTACCTCCAGACATCAACGCAAAGACCATTTTACGAGCATCAGATGACCCTAGTCGACGTCCGTACCCCCGATCCGAAACGCTTCATTCCCGGCGCCACCGGCGATTGGGAAGTGATCATCGGCATGGAGGTCCATGCGCAGGTCCTGTCGAATTCGAAACTGTTCTCCGGCGCCTCGACCGAATTCGGCAAGCCGGCCAATGCCAACGTCTCGCTCGTCGATGCCGCCATGCCGGGCATGCTGCCGGTCATCAACGAGGAATGCGTGCGCCAGGCCGTGCGCACCGGTCTCGGTCTCAAGGCGCAGATCAACAAGCGCTCCATCTTCGACCGCAAAAACTATTTCTATCCGGACCTGCCGCAGGGCTATCAGATCTCGCAGTTCAAGGATCCGATTGTCGGCGAAGGCCAGATCGTCATCTCGCTCGGTCCCGATCGTCAGGGCCAGTTCGAGGATATCGAGATCGGTATCGAGCGCCTGCATCTGGAACAGGACGCCGGCAAGTCGATGCATGACCAGCATCCGACCATGTCCTTCGTCGACCTAAACCGTTCCGGCGTGGCGCTGATGGAAATCGTGTCCAAACCCGACATGCGCTCCTCCGACGAAGCCAAGGCCTATATGACCAAGCTGCGCTCGATCGTGCGTTACCTCGGCACCTGCGACGGCAACATGGACGAAGGCTCGATGCGCGCCGACGTCAACGTGTCGGTCCGTCGTCCGGGCGAAGGTTTTGGCACGCGTTGCGAAATCAAGAACGTCAACTCCATCCGCTTCATCGGTCAGGCGATCGAATACGAAGCACGCCGCCAGATCGGCATTTTGGAAGACGGTGGCTCGATCGATCAGGAAACCCGCCTGTTCGATCCGGGCAAGGGCGAAACGCGGTCGATGCGCTCCAAGGAAGATGCGCATGACTATCGTTATTTCCCCGACCCGGACCTGCTGCCGCTGGAATTCGACGATGCCTTCATCGACGCTCTGCGCGCCGACCTGACTGAACTGCCGGACGACAAGAAGGCCCGTTTCGTCGCTGAACTCGGCCTGTCGGTCTATGATGCGTCGGTTCTGGTCTCGGAAAAGGCGATTGCCGATTATTTCGAAGCCGTGGCCGAAGGCCGCGATGGCAAGATTGCCGCCAACTGGGTCATCAACGACCTGCTGGGCGCCTTGAACAAACTCGGCAAAGACATTGAAGAGACTCCGGTTTCTCCCGCTCAGCTCGGTGGCATTATCGACCTGATCAAGGCCGAAACCATTTCGGGCAAGATTGCCAAGGACCTGTTTGAAATCGTTCTCACCGAAGGCGGCGATCCGGCGGAAATCGTCGAAGCCCGCGGCATGAAGCAGGTCACTGATACTGGCGCCATCGAAAAGGCCGTGGACGAGATCATCGCTGCCAACCCGGATCAGGTCGAGAAGGTCAAGGCCAAGCCGACGCTGGCCGGCTGGTTTGTCGGTCAGGTGATGAAGTCCACCGGCGGCAAGGCCAACCCGCAGGCCGTGCAGGCGCTGGTGAAGGCCAAGCTCGGCATCGAGGAATAAGACTTGATGGTCTACTTTGTCCGAACTGCTGGTCCAAAGGACGTCGATCAGGTGCACAAGCTCCTGATCGAAACTTTTCACGATGCCTATGATGGTTTTTACGGCGCCGAAGGTGTCGAGAAGCTTTTGCAGTCGTGGAATTCGCCTTCCGCCATCACGGAACGGATTGGCCGCAAGGGCGGTGAATATGTCGTGGCCGACAGCGGCCGCGACATTGGCGGCATGGGTTTTGCCGCGCCTTATGCGAAGATGGACAAGACGGTGATGCTGCACCAGCTCTACGTCAAACCGTCCGCACAGGGTGATGGCGTCGGCCGCGATCTCTTTGCCGAACTCGAAACCTGCTTTCCCGATGCGGAAATCATGCGTGTCGAGGTGGCCCTTCAGAACGAACGCGCCATATCCTTCTACAGCCGGCTCGGTTTTGTCGAAGTCGACCGTATGGAGGAGTTCGGCGGGCCGAATTCCGGTCTGCCGGCGGTGGTGATGGAAAAGCGGTTGCCGCAATAGGGTTTTTCGCGGGCCGCTTGTGAGGGAGGAAACTGTCATGGGCGAAACGGACCTGATCATCCGCAGGGCGCGGGAAACCGATCTGACGGACATTATCGCGATGTTCGCAGCCGACGAGAAGGGTGGTCATGGCGATACGACCGATCCCGATGCCTTCGAGGATTACCTGAAGGCCTTTTACATGATCGACGCTTCCCAGAATGAAAACCTGTTTGTCGCCGAGCTTGGCGGCGAGGTGGTCGGTACGTTCGAACTGCTGTTTACCCGCACGCTGACCGGACGCGGCTCACTGATCATGATCCTCGAAGCGGTGCAGACGCGGCCGGACATGCGCAGTCGTGGTATCGGCAAGGCCATGGTCGAATATGCCGTGGAAGAGGCACGTCGCCGCGATTGCCGGATGGCGCAGTTGACCAGCAATGCCACCCGCACAGATGCGCATCGCTTTTATGAACGTCACGGTTTCGAAAAGAGCCATGCCGGCTTCAAGATGAAGCTGAAATAGAAGTGATGCCGGTTTGGAATCTCTGGACATGAGGGCCTTGAGATTGCATAAGCGGACATCTGAACTTCCCTCTCTCGTTTGAGGCCGACGGAAATATGAAACAGCTTCTTCTGCAGATTTTTACCTGGTGGAACGGTCAGACGATCGGGACGCGTTTCTTCACATGGAAACATGGCAAGCGCGTCGGCCAGGACGAGCTCGGCAACGTTTATTATGAAGGCACGATGACCTCCTGGGGCATGCCGCGCCGCTGGGTGATCTACAACGGTTATGCCGAAGCTTCCGCCATTCCTCCGGGCTGGCACGGCTGGATGCATTACCGCACCGACACGCCACCGTCGAAGGAAGAGTATTCGCCGCGCGAATGGCAGAAGCCGCATCAGGCCAACCTCACCGGTTCGGCAGCCGCCTACCGTCCGCAGGGCTCGCTTTCGGGTGCCGGCGAACGTCCGCGCGTGACCGGCGACTACGACGCTTGGACACCGGGCAGCTAAGCTCAATAGCTTATCTTCGCGACCCGGTCTGTGGGCCGGGTCAGCAAACGGCCACAGCTTTCGGCTTTTGGCCATAATCCCTGACTACGCGTGAGCGTGTGCCCGCAAAGAGGGCGTTCCACGGGTAGATTGATGAGATTGTCTATGACGTTTTCGAAAAAGCTGTTGGCCGGTGTTCTGCTCGGCGTTTTGCCGCTGATGACGCCGCAAATGGCGTCGGCTGCGCGTCTCGAAAACCCGGTTGCCGTGTTTGCCGGCATCGACAAGATCACTGGCCGCATCACCACGTTCGACGTCTATGTCAACGAGACGGTGCAATACGGCGCGCTACAGGTGACCCCAAAAGTCTGTTATTCGCGCGACGATACCGAAGCGCAGAAGATCGACGGTTTCGTCGAGGTCGACGAGATCACGCTCGACCGAAAGATCCGCCGCATCTTCACCGGCTGGATGTTTGCCGACAGCCCCGGCTTGAATGCCGTGGAACATCCGATCTATGACGTTTGGCTGACCGGTTGCAAGGACAAGTCGGACGTGCCGGCACCGACGCCGAGCAACTGATCGCGCCTGCTCTGGAAGAGGGCAGACTCCGCCCTTGGCGATCTTCGGATTTTCAAAAAACACCCGCTGTTTTGCGGGGTATGCGGTCGGGGCACGGTTTGTGCCTCTGACTAAATTTTTTATGTGACACGCACCGTGCCCCGTTTCGGCGGTTTATGTCCGCGACTTCGGTTCCTCTGCGAAAGCCATCCCGATGGTTGCCCACCGACTGGCGATCATGTGTGCCGCACAGGCACGCCCGGCGCGCTTTCGGGCCTCAGAAGCCATGCGGGTTTTGACGCCCGCAAAACTTCCCCCGTGTCGCCGGAGGGGAACCAGTTTCCGCGAACCCCGAGATTGAAGACTTACGTCTTTTCTCCACCACCAGCGCCGGCTCCACCTCGCCGGGACGCCTCCCGGTGTATCCACGATGGATCGCCAGAATTGTAGGCACAGGTTTGGGGAGTGTGGACGAAATCAAATGCAACTATTTTACAAGTAATTGAATTGGCTTGGATATATTTTCAGGGAGGGCAGGTTTTTTTGCCTGAGAATGTTCTGTTTGCGACATGAAGGTCGCTGGACGAGGGGTTGGTTCAGGCGGGGGCGAAGTGCACACTCTAACGAGCAAAGTCCGCATTCGGCCCGAAACGGACTATAACGGAAGGCAAGCTAACCTGCGTCAGCTTGCCTGGTCGCCGGGTTGCGTCGCAAGGATCGTGGCCGGCAGTCGCACGGTCACCGTGGTGCCGGTCGCTCCGGAGGCGGTGGCGACCGACCCGCCCAGTTGCTTCGCAAACGCGCCGACAAAGCGGGTTCCCATACCAGATCCCTCGGTGTTTCCGCTGATCCCCGTCCCATCGTCCTGGACCGTGAGGATGATCTCGCCATCTCGACGTCGGAAGCCGATCTCGATCCTGCCATGCCCTGTCGGAAAGGCATACTTGACCGCGTTAGTGCTGAGCTCGTTTGCGAGGAGCCCCATCGGCACGGCGTGATCGGGATCTATATGGAGTTCATCCGCCACTACGTTGATCACGATGTCGGAGCCGTCACCGAGCAAGGAGGAGTTGAGGCTGGCGGCAATGCCATCGAGATAGGTCGGCATGAAAACGGGACCGAAAGCTGTCGACCGGGCGATCACGTCGTAGAGTTCAGCCACGGCGTTGATGCGGGTCTGCATCGCCTTGTAGCCGATAACGCAAGGCTCGGCGGCTCGCCGGATCTCGAAGCTTACGAAGGCGGAAATGATCTGGAGGTTGTTTTTGATGCGATGAGCGAGTTCGGCGGCGAGCGTCTCGCGGTGACGATCTGCCGCCACGGCTGCGGTCGCGTCTTCGAAATACACCAGGAGCCGGCTGACGTGGTTTCCCGGCCTATAAATCTTCCGCGCATTGATCTTGAAGACCCGTCTGCCGAGACCAGCGAAGTCGTCTTCGAGCAGGTAGTCGTTGATCGGCTTCTCATCGGGAACTACGCGAGAAAGAAGCCCGGTCAGTGCTTCTACGTCCCACTGACCTTGCCCGAGATCCTCCAGCTTTAAACCTTCGACGTCGGACGCGCTGCCGCCAAACAGATTGAGGAACGCCCGACTGGCGGAAACGATCGTCAGGTCACCTTCGAGAATGACAAGCGGGTCCCGGATCGTGTCCACGATCGACTGAGCGAGAAGTTTCTCACGCTCGGCCTCTCTCTGAGCCGCAACGGCATCCGTCACGTCGTCGATGGCGAGAACGAAGAACTCGACATGGTTTCCGGGCCGGAACACCTTGCGGGCGTTCAGGCGCATCACCTTGTGGCCGATGCCTGGAAATTTGTGCTCGACCTCGTAAGCCTCGACGGTGGAGGCGGTCGGGACGATCTCTTCAAGCAAACGTCGCAGCTTGGGAATGTCCCACTGGCCGTCGCCTAGATCATAGAGCCGTCGCCCGACTGTCTCTTCGGGCGTCACCGCGAACATCTGGCAGAATGACCGGTTGATGGTCACCACCTGAAGGTTCGCATCGAGTACCAAAAGTCCGTCCCGAATGGTATCGACGATGTCCTGAGCTGAAATTCCGCTCATCCAACTATCCTGCAAAACTCGAATTCCTTATGCACGCGAAGCCGTAACACAGATCGGCGGGCCTGAATATGTGCTTGAGCGAGTGAAGGAATTTAGCTCGAAGCGGTTCAAACCCTGTTCCGATGGGGTTTGCCTATTCGTCTGGGGGGAGAAAGTTACGCGCCTGCATTGAAACGGGTGATTATTCGGCCACCGGGCCTTCCCACACATGGCGCAAATCCGCCCAACACCTGTTGTCCCAAAATGGCTGTTCTCCGCGTGCATGGGCGAAGGGGCAAGCCGAGCGATCCGCATTCATAGTGTGATAGCCTACAATGAGAAGGAAGCTCTAAAACGCCAGATGCGGCGGCTCCACCGCTGCCTGCAGCATCACCAGATATTCCGCCTTGGGCACGTCGATCGCGCCAAACGTTTTCAGATGATCGGTGGTGAACTGCGTATCGAGCAGGCGAAAGCCTTGGGTGCGCAGGCGCTCGACCAGATGCACGAGACAGATTTTTGATGCATTGGTGCGGCGGGAAAACATGCTTTCGCCGAAGAATGCCGCACCGAGCGAAACGCCGTAAAGCCCGCCCACAAGCTCGCCATCTTCCCATGCCTCGACGCTATGGGCGTGTCCAAGGCCGTGGAGCTCCGTATAGAGCGCGCGGATGGTGGAGTTGATCCAGGTGCTCGGCCGGTTGTCGACCGCTTCTGCGCAGCCGTCCATGACGGCGGCAAAGGCGGTGTCGAAACGGATGTCGAACGGCGCCTTGCGCATGGCCTTTTGCAGGCTTTTGGAGACGTGAAAAGTGTCGAGGGGGATGATCCCCCTCAGGTCCGGCTCGACCCAGAAGATTTCCGGGTCGTCTGCCGAGTCGGCCATCGGAAACAGACCTATGGAATAGGCACGCAGGAGAATGTCCGCTGTAATCGTCGGATCCTGGCCCCTGCGTGTCCCTGCCATCGCTGTCCTTTGAGCCCTTAGTGCTGGGCCAGATAGTGTTCCAGCCAGTGAATGTCGTAATCGCCGGCGGCGATGTCCGGGTTGTCGACCAGATCCTGGAACAGCGGGATCGTCGTCTTGATGCCGTCAACGACGAATTCGTCGAGAACGCGACGCAGGCGCATCATGCATTCGTCGCGGGTGCGACCATGAACGATGAGCTTGCCGATCATGCTGTCGTAGAAAGGCGGGATCTTGTAGCCGGCATAGGCGCCACTGTCGACGCGAACGCCGAGACCACCCGGAGCGTGGTAATAGGTGATCGTGCCCGGAGACGGCACAAAAGTGCGCGGGTCCTCGGCATTGATGCGGCACTCGATGGCGTGGCCCGAAAACACCACGTCGTCCTGCGTCACGGACAGGCCCTTGCCGGAGGCAATGTGGATCTGCTCATGCACCAGATCGATGCCGGTAATGGCTTCGGTGATCGTGTGCTCCACCTGCAGGCGGGTGTTCATTTCGATGAAATAGAACTCGCCGTTTTCGTAGAGGAACTCGATCGTGCCGGCACCGCGATATTTCAGCTTGCGCATGGCATCGGCGCAGATCTCGCCGATCTTCATCCGCTGCTCGACATCAAGGGCAGGGGAGTTTGCTTCTTCCCAGACCTTCTGGTGACGACGCTGCAGCGAGCAGTCGCGTTCGCCCAGATGCACCGCATTGCCTTCGCCATCGCCCAGAACCTGGATTTCGATATGGCGCGGCTTGCCGAGATACTTTTCCATGTAGACGGCATCGTTGCCGAAGGCGGCGAGCGCCTCGGAACGGGCCGACGATACGGCTTCCGAGAGATCGGCTTCGCTATGGGCAAGCTTCATGCCGCGACCACCACCGCCGGCCGTCGCCTTGATCAGGACCGGGAAGCCGATCTGCTTAGCCACTTCCAGCGCGTTTTCCGGCAGCACTTCGCCATCGGAGCCCGGAACGACCGGGATGCCGAGATCCTGTGCCGTCTTCTTGGCGGTGATCTTGTCACCCATGATGCGGATATGATCCGCGGTCGGCCCGATGAAGGTGATGCCGTGGGCGTCGAGAATGTCGGCGAACTTGGCGTTTTCCGACAGGAACCCGTAGCCAGGGTGAACAGCATCCGCACCCGTGATCTCGCAGGCCGCGACGATCTGGTGGATGTTGAGGTAACTGTCACGCGACGGCGGCGGGCCGATGCACACACTCTCGTCGGCAAGACGGACATGCATGGCATCGCTGTCGGCCGTCGAGTGCACGGCGACGGTCGCGATGCCGAGTTCCTTGCAGGCGCGAAGAACGCGAAGCGCGATTTCGCCGCGATTGGCTATGAGGACCTTGGAAACCATCAGGCTGACCTATGCTTTATTCGATGATGACGAGCGCTTCGCCGTATTCGACGGGCTGCGCGTCACTGACGATGATTTCCTTGACGACGCCCGAACGCGGCGCAGGGATCTGGTTCATCGTCTTCATCGCTTCGATGATGAGCAGCGTCTGGCCTTCCTTGACGGTGGCGCCGATCTGGATGAAGGCGGCAGCACCCGGTGCAGGCGACAGGTAGACGGTGCCGACCATCGGGGCCGGAACGGCGTTCTTGTTGTCACGCGCCGATGCGGCCGGAGCGGCAGCAGCAGGTGCGGCGGCGGCAGCCGGAGCAGCAGCGATTGCCGGAGCCGCGGACATGACCGGCGCCTGGACGTATTGCGGGGCCGAACGGGAAACGCGGATACGCATATCGTCCTGTTCGATTTCGATCTCGGTGAGGTCGGTGTCGTTGAGGATGTTGGCGAGATCGCGGATCAGTACCTTGTCGATACCGCTTTTCTTTTCAGACATGGCAAACCCTATATGTCGTTGTCTTTTTTCAGCTGATTATGTCTTTGAAGGCATGCAGCGCGAGAATGTAGCTCGTCGGGCCAAAACCGCAGATGACGCCCTTGGCAGCCGGCGCGATCATCGAATGATGCCGGATTTCCTCGCGCGCATGCACGTTCGAGATATGCACTTCGATCACCGGAACGGTGATGGACTTGATGGCATCATGCAGCGCCAGCGACGTGTGCGTGTAGGCGCCGGCATTAAATGCCACGCCCGCAGCCTTGTCATTGGCCTCATGGATCCAGTCGATCAGAGTGCCTTCATGATTGCTCTGGCGGAAATCGACCTCGAAGCCGAGATCGGTGCCGACCGAGATGCAACGGTTTTCGATATCCTTCAATGTCGCGGCGCCATAGATCCCCGGCTCGCGTTTGCCGAGCATGTTGAGGTTAGGGCCGTTGAGGACGAAAATCGTCTTTTTCATCAAGTCTTCCGTCGAAAAATCTGGGCCACCTATAGACCGGTGAACCGTCAAGGGAAAGCCCCCGGCCGTGAAACCCGTGCATAACCGGGGTTTGCGGCCTTCGGGTGGCGGGAAAATCCGGTTTTAGAGATGGTCAGCAGCTGCCTTTTCCGCATTTGCGGATGTTGGCGATCTTCTCTTCGATGGCGTCTGCACCCTGCGCGCCGATCAGCGCCTCGTTGCCGACGACGTAATAAGGCGTGCCGGTGATGCCGAGTGCATTGGCGAGGCGATAGGTGGTCTTGACGTTGGCCTCGTTCGGCTGGTCCTTCATCGACTGGCGCAGCTTTGCCTCGTCGAGACCGAGCGAGGTTGCGACTTCCATCGCCGTGTCTTCGGTGGCACGGGTTTCGCCGCCGAGCAGTTTTCTGTGGAAGTCCGGGTATTTGTCGGGCGCGGTCAGGCGCACCGCATTGGCAACCTGATGGGCGGCAACGGATTCAGGGCCGAGGATCGGGAATTCCTTCAGCACGAAGCGGACATCCTTGTCCTTTTCCAGAATGGCGTCCATGTCCTCGAGCGCGTGCTTGCAGTAACCGCAATTGTAATCGAAGAACTCGACCACGGTCACGTCACCGTTCGGATTGCCGAGCACGATGTCGTTCTTGTCGGAGAAGATCGCATCCTTGTTCTCGATGATGGCCGGACCCGCCTGGCTCATGCGGCTTTCATACTGCTTCTTCTCATAGGCCTGCTGCACCTCGATCAGAACTTCCGGATTGGCGATCAGGTATTCGCGCACGAAGGCGCCCATTTCCTTTTTCTGCTCTTCCGTCATTTCAGCCGAGGCCGGTTTGACGGCAACAAGGGTGGAGGTTGCCAGTACCGTGGCACCCATGAGCGCAAAAAGGGTCGTGCGGAGGGTGGGGGCCATGAGCGTCATCTTCATCCTGTTCAAATCAATCGTCGTGGTGTGCGAGACTAAGCCAGCGCCGCGCATGTGGAAACCGCAAAATCAGGCTCATCGCGACCGCATTCAGTAAAGGCCTAAGAGAATGCAAAAACGGCCGCACGATGGCGGCCGTCTGTGGTGTTCATATTTTACGGCTTAGAAGAAGCCGCGGCGCTGCCACCAGCCGGCTTTCTTCGGCTTTTCTTCGCCTTCTGCTGGCTTCTGTTCCGAAGCGGTAGACTTCACGACCGGGTCGGAGGAGGAGACGTTTTCGCCACGATTGGCGCGGGCCGGCTTTGCTGCTTCCGCATCTTCCGTCACGGCGGGTGCCTCTTCAACGGCTGCGACAGGTGCGACGTCTGCAGGCTTTGTCTCTTCGGCAGTGGCGACCGGGACGACCGGAGCCTCGACAACGGCTTCGACCTTCGGTGCGGCCTTCTTGCGGGAGGCGCGCGCCTTGGGAGCAGCCGGAGCCGGCTCTTCCGTTGCGGCTGCCTGTTCAGCGACCGCTTCTTCTGCCGGTGCGGCGGCTGCCTTGCCACGACGCGTACGGCGCGGCTTCTTGGCGTCTGCCGATGCTTCTTCCGCAGCCTCAGCAGCTACTTCGGCAACGGCGGCAGGTTCGACAGCTTCAACCGCAACGGCCGGTTCTGCCTGCTGTTCGCCCTCGGCGTCGCTTACGTCGGCGTCACCATCGTCTTCGCCAGAAGCTTCGACGATATTGCCTTCTTCATCCGTGCGATTGCGACGGCCACCGCGCTTGCCACGACGGCGACGCTTGCGGCGTGCGCCTTCGTCACCCTCGGCGGCTTCAGCGGAAGCCTTGCCTTCGGTGGCGTCGTCGTCACCATCCTCACCGTCTTCGTCGGCATCATCGGAAATGGCATCGCCATCCGCAGACTGGGCCTGTGCGTCACCATTGCGGTCGCCGTTCTTGCCACGACGGCGGCGACGGCGCTTGCGCTTGCGGCCGTTCTCACCGTCTTCGCTACGGGCCTGCTGGGCCGGAGCGGAAGCGGCCTCGATGACTTCTTCCTCTTCGTCGATCTCGTCCTCGATGACGATATCGTCATCCTCGTCCTCGACCGGAATGGCCGCGAACTGCATCAGGCTTTCGATCTTGACCGGGTTTTCGACCGGTTCGCCACGATCGACGGCAAAGTGCGTGGCGCCGACATTGTGGTCGGATTCGATGAAGATCGAGACGCCAAAGCGCTTTTCGTAATCCATGACCGTCTGACGCTTGTGGTTCAGAAGGTAGAGCGCGATCTCGGGTGTGGTGCGCACGGTGATGTCGTGCGTGGTGTTTTTCAGCAGGTATTCCTCGATGCCGCGCAGCACGTGCAGGGCGATGGAGGACTGCGAACGGACGTGGCCGGTGCCGCCGCAATGCGAGCAGACCTGCGTCGTCGATTCCAGAACCGAGGCGCGGATGCGCTGGCGCGACATTTCTAGAAGGCCGAAATGCGAGATGCGGCCGACCTGAATACGGGCGCGGTCGTTCTTCAGGCAATCCTTCAGCTTCTTCTCGACGGCGCGGTTGTTGCGCTTTTCTTCCATGTCGATGAAGTCGATGACGATCAGGCCGGCAAGGTCGCGCAGGCGCAGCTGGCGGGCGACTTCTTCAGCCGCTTCCAGGTTTGTCTGCAGCGCCGTGTCTTCGATCGAGTGCTCGCGGGTGGAGCGACCGGAGTTGACGTCAACGGCAACCAGAGCTTCGGTCTGGTTGATGATCAGGTAACCACCGGACTTCAGCGTCACCTGCGGCTGCAGCATGCGATCGAGCTGCGCTTCGATGCCGGAGCGCGAGAAGATCGGGTGCATGTCGCGGTAAGGCTGAACGACGCGGGCATGGCTCGGCATCAGCATCTTCATGAAGTCTTTCGCTTCACGATAGCCTTCTTCGCCGGAGACGATGATCTCGTTGATGTCCTTGTTGTAGAGGTCACGGATGGAGCGCTTGATCAGCGAACCTTCTTCATAGACCAAGCAGGGAGCCGTCGACTGCAGCGTCAGCGTGCGGACGTTTTCCCACAGGCGCATCAGGTATTCGAAGTCGCGCTTGATCTCGACGCGGGTGCGGTTGGCGCCGGCGGTGCGCAGGATCACGCCCATGCCCTGCGGCACTTCGAGATCGCGTGCGATTTCCTTCAGGCGCTTGCGGTCGGTCGGCTGGGTGATTTTTCGCGAAATGCCACCGCCACGTGCGGTGTTCGGCATCAGGACAGAATAACGGCCGGCGAGCGACAGGTAGGTGGTCAGAGCCGCGCCCTTGTTGCCGCGTTCTTCCTTGGCGACCTGAACGAGCAGGATCTGGCGACGCTTGATGACTTCCTGGATGCGGTACTGCTTGCGCGGCTTGCGCTGGATGCGATCCGGAACCTCTTCCATGGCGTCTTCGGCGCCGACGGATTCGATTTCTTCCTTCTCGTGGTTGTCGTCGTCGTCATCATCGTCGTCATCACGACGGCGGCCGCGGGGTTCGACTTCTTCCGAAATCGAATCGGTTTCGACCATGGCAGCCATTTCGCCCGGCGTGCTGTCGTCGTCATTGCCTTCAGCGCTGGCCTCAGTGTCAGCAACAGCAGCGGCAGGCGCTTCTTCCTCGGCAACCTTTTTGCGGGCGCGGCTGCGGCGCGGCTTTTTCGGCTTTTCTTCGGCAACAGCCTCGGCTGCGACTTCCGGCTGGGCTTCCTCAGCCACCGGTGCGGTTTCGGCAGGCTCTTCGCCGAGTGCGGCTTCAACCTGTTCGACCACGGCTGCCGGCAGGCCGATATCCGGCTGATCCTGCAGCGCAGGGTCAACGATCGGGTCGGCGGCATCCGCATCGGCAATGCGCTGCTGCTCTTCCGCTTCGGCCTGTTTCAGGGCCTGACGGTCGGCCAGCGGGATCTGATAATAATCGGGATGGATTTCCGCGAAGGCGAGGAAGCCGTGACGGTTGCCGCCGTAATCCACGAAGGCGGCCTGCAGCGAAGGCTCTACGCGCGTCACCTTGGCGAGATAGATATTGCCGCGGATCTGCTTCTTGTGCTGCGATTCGAAGTCGAATTCTTCAATCCGGTTACCCCGGACGACTACGACCCGCGTCTCCTCTTCGTGAGACGCGTCGATAAGCATTTTGTCTGCCATTGAATATGTGCTCCTCGGCGCAAACGCGCAGGGGCACGGATGCCTGTCGCAAGGACAGGCCGATCATGCGTCGCGGTTGTTGCGCCGGATAAGATTATTCCCGCAGGGTACATCCGTGGCGACCGCAACCCGATAGCCGTCGGGGCTTGTGGCTCCCTCAGCATCTCCAGGTTTTGAAAAACGTGCCGCGACATCTAAGACCAGACGAGAATGACGATACGTGAAGACCCTGATGGGTCCGATGAATATGCTCCGTGCGAGCGATACGATGCCCGCGACTGGGTACTGTTCCGGCCACCGCCGGTGCGGATAGTGTTTCAGAGGCAAAGTGCAGCGACGACGGATGGATGACCGTGTGTGGCGCCAGGTCCTTATCGGCTGGCTGCCGTGGCAGTCCTATCCCGTCAACACTTTGACCCTTCTTTGTCTTTTATGTTTTAATTGTTGCTATGGCAAGGGAAAAGCCGGCCATGCCTTATTGTAGATCAATTCCTGCGCCTTGATATATGACAGCCGTCAGACATGATTCGCGGTGATCGGAAGGCGCGCTGAAATATGGTGCGCAGCTGCCTTTCGGCGAGTGTGATCGACGAAAAAACATCGAACTCGAACGAAAAACTCCAGATATTTTGCGCAAATGCATGTTTGCCACTCGCGGTAGAGCCGGCACAAAGGTATCGAGCAGATGAGCTAGTCCTTCGATCGTGTGGGATCGAGGGCTGTGGAAAGACGCATCGGGGCGTTCATTCGCAAATTTGGGGTAGTATTTGGCGGCGGGAATGAAGACTGAGATAATGGGTGCCTGCGGGCCGCGCGGCGGTGAGCTACTGATTCGCTGCATGCGTCGTGGCGCTATCTTGTCTTTGCTGGCGCTGTCACCGATGATTTTCGGCGATACATTTGCCGGTGGGCCGCGCCTTGCGCAGGCAGCCGCAAGCGAACAGGGCGAAAAGCCGTTGCTGGCCTTTGGCGCGCGTATTGCGGGCGACGATGCGCGCACCCGCGTCGTGCTGGATTTCGACGGCAAGCCGACCTTCTCCGTGCATTATGTTTCCAATCCCGACCGGGTGGTGATCGACCTGTCGGCAACGGCCTTTGGGTTCTCTCCGCAGGACCTGACGGCGCGCGGCCTGTTCAAGGACATTCGTTACGGTGCGATGGGGGAGGCGAGTGCGCGTCTGGTGCTGACGGCCATTCGGCCGGTCAAGCTTGTCGTGGCCGAGGTGCAGAAAAACGACGATCACGGTTATCGCCTCGTGCTCGATGCCGAGATGACCACCGACAAGGCTTTCGTCGAAATGGTGCGCAAGCAGGTCTGGGATACGCCCGGCGACGTCAATGCGATTTCGGAAGCCAAGGACGATGTCTTCACGATCGCGATCGATGCCGGCCATGGCGGTATCGACGCGGGCGCGACTGGTGCCGATGGCAAGGTGCAGGAAAAGGCCATCACGCTGGCTTTCGCGCAGGCGCTGCAGGCCAAGCTCGACGGCAAGGCCGGCATGAAGGCCTTTCTGACACGAGAGGACGATCATTTCCTGTCGCTCTCCGAGCGCGTGACGCTGGCGCGTCAGGGCAAGGCCGATCTGTTTATCTCGCTGCATGCCGATACGCTGCGCGAAAAGGATATTCGCGGGGCCACCGTCTACACGCTGTCGGACAAGGCATCCGACCGCATGGCGGAAAATCTGGCTGCGCGTGAAAACCTGTCCGACCAGCTAGCCGGCTACAGCCTGCAGGACGGGCCGCCTGAAGTGGCCGATATCCTGATGGATCTGACCCGTCGCGAAACGCAGGCCTTTTCCATCTCGCTGGCCGATCGGGTTGTTTCATCGTTCGAGGGGCAGGTGGGGCTGATCAACAATCCGCGCCGCTCTGCCGGTTTCCAGGTTCTGCGCGCGCCGGACATTCCGTCCGTGCTGCTGGAACTGGGTTTTCTGTCCAATGTCGAGGACGAAAAACTGCTGCTGGATGAAAAATGGCGGGAAAAGGTAACTGGCCTGATCGCGGAAGCTGTTTTGCAATATCGCGGGCGTGCCATGGCCGATGGCGGTTGAAAGCCGAAGGATCACGGTGCCGCGATCGTGATGGGAGTGCCGTATCTACCACACCGCGCCGACTATCCGGCTGACATGCCTTGGGAATAACGTCGCCAAGCCCTATTTTACTCACATTCAAACGGTTATTCGGCCCGGTACTGTGAGCGACGATTTTGAATGGTGCCCGTGGCGCGTGCTGTGGGCGCAGATGTCGCGAATGCGCGCAAAGGCTTGTACTCTTGGGCCTTGCCGTGCAAAACGCCAGAAAATATGCGATTGTGCTTTTTTGCATCCTACGACGATAGACGGTAGCGCCTGATGATCAGATTGATTGGATACATGTTCGGACTGGGCTGCGTGCTCTTTCTCGCAGTGGCGGGGGCCGCGGCCGTTTATCTGGTCGGCGTGACCCGCGATCTGCCGGACTATGAAGTCCTCAATTCCTACGAGCCGCCGGTCGCGACCCGCGTGCATGCCGGCAACGGCGCACTGATGGCGGAATATGCGCGCGAGCGTCGCCTGTTCCTGCCGATCCAGGCCGTGCCGGATCGCGTCAAGGCGGCTTTCCTGTCGGCGGAAGACAAGAACTTCTACAATCACCCCGGCGTCGATATCACCGGTCTCGGCCGCGCCATCGTCAACAACATCCAGAACATCGGTTCGGGCCGTCGTCCCGAAGGCGCTTCCACCATCACCCAGCAGGTGGCCAAGAACTTCCTTCTGTCAGCCGACCAGACGATGGACCGCAAGGTGAAGGAGGCTATCCTCTCCTTCCGTATCGAGCAGACCTATTCCAAGGACAAGATCCTCGAGCTTTATCTGAACGAGATCTTCTTCGGCATGAACTCCTACGGCATTGCCGGTGCAGCACTGACCTATTTCGACAAGTCGGTGACCGAACTGACGATCGCCGAATCGGCCTATCTCGCATCGCTGCCCAAGGGCCCGGCCAACTATCACCCGTTCCGCCATGAAAAGGCAGCGCTGGAGCGCCGCAACTGGGTCATCGATCGCATGGCCGAAAACGGCTACATCACCGTCGAGGATGCGACCGAAGCCAAGACGCATCCGCTGGGCGTGACCCTGCGCCGCAGCGGTCCGTCGCTGCTCGGTACCGATTTCTTCGCCGAGGAAGTCCGCCGCCAGATCATCGGCAAGTATGGCGACAAGGCGCTTTACGAGAGCGGCCTTTCGGTGCGCACGTCGATCGATCCGGACATGCAGCTGCAGGCACGTACCGCCCTCCAGCGTGGTCTGGTCGATTACGACGAGCGCCGTGGTTTCCATGGTCCGGTAAAGGAAATTGCCGCCAGCGGCGACTGGGGACCTGAACTGGCAAAAATCCCGGCGCTGCGTGACGTGCCCGAATGGAAGCTTGCGGTCGTCACGGCCGTTTCGGCAACGGGCGTCGATATCGGTCTTCAGCCCGACACGGCTGCCGGTGGCAAGGTTGTCGAGGACCGCGAGCGCGGTCACATCGATGCCGAAAACATGAAATGGGCCTATCGCGATGCGGCGGGCGAACGCAAGACCGCGCGTTCTCCCGAAGGCGTGCTGAAGGCCGGTGATGTTGTTTATGTCGAGCCGCTTTCCGGCAAGCAGGGCAGCTATCGCCTGCGTCAGCCGCCGAAGGTTCAGGGTGCTCTTGTTGCCATGGACCCGCATACCGGCCGAGTTCTCGCCATGGTCGGGGGCTTCTCCTACGCGCAGTCCGAGTTCAACCGCGCGACGCAGGCGATGCGCCAGCCGGGTTCGTCCTTCAAGCCGTTCGTTTATGCGGCGGCCATGGACAATGGTTATACGCCGGCATCTGTCATCATGGATGCGCCGATCGAGGTCGTGTCCGGCAACGAAGTCTGGCGCCCGACCAACTATGGCGGCGAGGATGGCGGTGGTCCTTCGACCCTGCGTACCGGTATCGAAAAGTCGCGTAACCAGATGACCGTTCGTCTGGCGCAGGACATGGGCATGGACCTTGTCGCCGAATATGCCGAGCGTTTCGGCATTTACGACAAGATGGCGCCTTACCTGCCGATGGCGCTGGGTTCGGGTGAAACCACCGTTCTGCGCATGGTGTCGGCCTATTCGGTCATCGCCAATGGCGGCAAGCAGATCAAGCCGACGCTGGTCGACCGCATTCAGGACCGTTACGGCAAGACGATCTTCCGCCATGAGGAGCGCACCTGCGAAGGCTGCAATGCCAATAGCTGGGCAAACCAGGAGGAGCCGGTTCTGGCCGATAACCGCGAACAGGTTCTCGACCCGATGACCGCCTATCAGGTGACATCGATGCTGGAAGGTGTCGTGACCCGCGGCTCCGCTGCCGGCAAGGTACACATCAGCGACCGCCCGATCGCCGGCAAGACCGGTACCACCAATGACAGCAAGGACACATGGTTCGTCGGTTTTTCGCCGGATCTGGTGGCAGGCCTTTACATCGGTTTCGACAACCCGGCGACGCTTGGACGCGGCGCGACCGGTGGCAGCCTTGCCGCCCCGATTTTCGCCAGCTTCATGGAAGCCGCCGAGAAGACCCGCGAGGCCGGCAAATTCCAGGTGCCGCAGGGCATGCAGTTCATCGCCGTCAACCGCAAGACCGGCATGTTCGCCAATGAAGGCGAGCCGGACACGATCGTGGAAGCCTTCAAGCCCGGCACCGGCCCGTCCGACACCTTCAGTGTGATCGGCATGGAAGACACGATGCCGGCGGAAGAAATCCTGCGGACCTCGCCGCAGGCACAGCAGGCAGTCACCTCGGGTGCCGGCGGCCTGTTCTGATCCATCCCTGACTTACTCTTGCGCGGCGGGCGGGTTTACATCCTTGCCCGCCGTCTCTATGTCAGGCCTCATTTCCAAGTAATATACGGGAAGCAGCTACGCATATGCGCAACGAAATGCTCAACGTCACCGACGAAATCAAGCAGGCCATAAGCCTGCTGAGGAGGCATCTTTGACTGGGATCAGGCGGTAAGACGACTGGACTGGTTGAACAACAAGGCAGAGGACCCGAACCTCTGGAACGATGCCACCGAAGCCCAGAAGCTGATGCGCGAGCGCCAGCAGCTGGATGACAGCATCAACGGCGTGAAAGCGCTGGAGCAGCAGCTCAACGACAATATCGAACTCATCGAAATGGGTGAGGAAGAGGGCGACGAGGCGATCATCAAGGACGCCGAGGACGCGCTGCGGGCGCTGCGCACTGAGGCCAACCGTCGTCAGGTCGAGGCCATGCTTTCGGGTGAAGCCGACAGCAACGACACCTATGTGGAAGTGCATTCCGGCGCCGGTGGCACGGAAAGCCAAGACTGGGCGAACATTCTCCTGCGCATGTATACGCGCTGGGCCGAACGTTCGGGCTACAAGGTCGAGGTTCTGGAAGTCCATGACGGCGAAGAGGCGGGCATCAAGTCGGCCACCATTCTCGTCAAGGGCCACAATGCCTATGGCTGGATGAAAACCGAATCGGGCGTGCACCGTCTCGTGCGCATTTCGCCCTACGATTCCAATGCGCGTCGCCACACCTCGTTCTCGTCGATCTGGGTTTATCCGGTCGTGGACGACTCGATCAATATCGAGGTGGCCGAAAGCGATTGCCGTATCGATACTTATCGCGCTTCGGGTGCGGGTGGTCAGCACGTCAACACGACCGACTCGGCCGTGCGTATCACGCATATCCCGACCGGCATCGTGGTGGCCTGCCAGCAGGAACGCTCGCAGCACAAGAACCGCGCCAAGGCGTGGGACATGCTGCGCGCCCGTCTCTACGAAGCCGAACTGAAGAAGCGTGAAGACGCGGCCAATGCCGAGGCGGCCTCCAAGACCGATATCGGCTGGGGCCACCAGATCCGCTCCTACGTTCTGCAGCCCTACCAGCTGGTCAAGGACCTGCGCACGGGCGTGGAAAGCACCGCGCCGGGTGACGTTCTCGACGGTGAACTCAACGAGTTCATGGAAGCAGCCCTTGCTCACCGCATCAGCGGCAAGGCGGATGTTGCCAGCGGCGATCTCGACTGATTGGCGTCATTGCACGTGAGATAGAAAAGGCGGTTTCTTCGGAGGCCGCCTTTTTTGCTGGGAATCAATCTGAAAACTGTTCCGCCAAAATGCGGTCGGACCAGGAATGATCGGGGTCGGACAGGATGCGCGCCTTCATGTCCTTCGACTGTGCGACACGGATATGCAGCACCGACTTGACTTCGGTATTGTCGGCCACCGCGTTGACCGGGCGTTTTTCCGGTTCGAGGATGTGGATATCGACGCAGACGCGGTTCGGCAAAAGCGCACCACGCCAGCGGCGAGGGCGAAACGCGCTGACAGGGGTCATGGCGAGAAGCGGCGCCTCCAGCGGTAGGATTGGGCCGTGGGCGGAGAGATTGTAGGCGGTGGAGCCGGCAGGTGTCGCGACCATCAGGCCGTCGCAGATCAGTTCCTCCAGCCGCACCTTGCCGTCGATTTCGACCCGCAGTTTTGCCGCCTGATAGCTTTGGCGAAAAAGATAGACCTCGTTGATGGCCAGTGCCACCGATGTCGTGCCGTCCGTATTCGTCGTGGTCATCCGCAGCGGATGAATGGCATTTTCAACCGACGCCGATACCCTCTCATGCAGATTGTCGGCATGGTAATCGTTCATCAGAAAGCCGACCGAACCGCAATTCATGCCATAGACGCGTTTTCCAGAATTGATGCTGTCATGCAGCGTCTGCAGCATGAAACCGTCGCCCCCGAGCGCCACGATGACATCGGCCTCGTCCACCGGCGTCTGGCCGTACATGCGGGTCAGTTCTTCGAGGGCGGCCTGCGCCTCGGGCGCGATGGACGCCAAAAATGCGAGGCTTTTCTTCTGGGACATCAACGGCACCTTCTTTCATGGCCGCCCTTGGTACAGGAAAAAAGCGGAGGGCGACAAGGCTGCCGATACCCAAAGGCATCGAATGCTTGAAGGTTTTGATGTTGTGGATGATGCGGCGCTTGACGGTTGTTAATCCGATGTGCGGCAGTTTTCGCTTTACAGTGAGCGAGAATCTGCTAACTCGCACATGCAATGCCCTTGTAGCTCAGTTGGTAGAGCACCTGATTTGTAATCAGGGGGTCGCGGGTTCGAACCCTGCCGGGGGCACCATTCACCTTCCAAAAGCCTTATTTCCTAGAGGTTCTGCTAGGGGGGCGGGTTCAAGGTTTGGGGGAGTTTCGTTCTTCACCCGTTCGGCCACCCTATTGGAAGACCTAATCCCCAACTTCGCTCTGTCAGCGCCCTTCGTGTAAACCTCTGCCTGTTTGGGGCTAGGCCAACTGAGGCACCAGTTGACACCGTCTCGCTCGACGGTATCAACTTTACGCTGGATATTGATTAGGGTCATCGCTCGTGCGCCTTGCTCTCGTTTTCGTCATAATGTTTTTTGCCGGTTCGGCTATAGCCGATCCTCTTTGTGGCCGCGAAAACATGGCTGCGTTCTATGGCGCGCTAGTGCAGTCGAGGTCCGATGGCCGTCCGGTAAAAATTCATATTGTCGGTGACAGCAAAGCGGCCGGGCAGGGGGTGTCTTCAGAATACACGCTGCAATCTCTCCTTACAGAGGCCAGCAATGGCTACCCCGTACAGGTAACTGCAACTGGCTATTCAGCGCAGAACTCAGAATATTGGTTGAAAGTGGGCGTGACAGAATTCCTCAGATCGCATGCTGACGTGGATCTGCTCGTTGTGAATTTCGGAACCAACGAGAAAGTCGCGGCACTTTTACAGTCTGACGAGGACATTGCAAAAAATCACACGGCAGCATTGTCGATTATCCGTCGGGAAAAATCTGCCAATGAGCTTTCAGTCCTTTTCCTGGGGCAACCCCCCGCTAATAATCATTTGGATGAATTCAAGCAGACGACCGAAACGATGCGTGGCGTAAACGCTATTCTCAAAAATGGCGCCAAGCATACGAACAGCGCTTATTTCGACACGCTTGCACTGTTTTCAAGGGCGCACAGTGAGGCGGGATGGATGGATAATGCACCAGTTCCAACGATAGGTAGTGCGAACATCCATCCTGGAGCGGCTATGAACATGGTCTTGATCGGGGAGTTGGCGCGAGGACTTTTCCCTATTCCATTCAAGGCGCGTAACTAAACAGCGCGTCGTAAATTCATGACCTGACACCACCCAACTCCGGAGAAACACCATGTCTGGCAATCCCTCAAGGTAGGTCGACATCATTTTTTTGAACCGCGCGGCAATATAGTTTCGCCGGTTTCGGCGTAAGCCTTCCGAACCTCTATCAACGCATAGGCCGCTATTTCGGTCACCCGGCTTTATTCCGGACGCTCGTTACGACCGTAGCTTGAACGGCACCGGTGGATTGGCAAGTGCTGCTTCCTCGGTGACAGGCAGGGCCTTGATTGTGTTTTCAGGTCGCGGAGGTCGAAGCTCGAGGAACGGCTTTTCTATCAGGTTATAGACTGCGATCGAGGTGAGTACGACGGCGGGGTAGACCATCACGAGGAAATAGATGATGGCCATCTCCCATGTCGGTGCCATGTACAGTATGTCACGCATCGCGTACATCACGAACGCATGGATCAGGTAGGTCGAGTAGCTAATTCTGCCTAGATAGCTGATCAAACTGCCAACGCGACCGCGTTGGGTTGCCTTCGCACCAAGAACGTAGCCTGATATGATCAGCGAATACCCGATCGCCTCCAGCGTTGGCAAAAATATCCAAATCTGCTTCTTCTCAGTTCCGATAAATCCGCCCTTTTGGTAGAGCTTCATAAGTGCCAGGGTGACGATCACTGCTCCGATGGCAAAGATGAGCCATGCGAGAAGGGGTGAAAACTCCTTTTTGGTAATGTGTTTTACGGAAAATGCCGTCAACATGCCCGCTAGAAACTGGTCGGCTCGCCCATAAAGCGTGAAATAACTCAAATCCCGTACCTTGCCATGCCCCAGCCAGATCGTCCACCGCAGCCCAATGAACATGACGATTAAGAACACGAGGTAGGACCAGCCGTATCGCTTGGTAAAAAGGACAATGAACGGGAACAGCAGATAAAATTGGAACTCCACGAGAACAGACCAAGCGGGGGCAGCGAACCCCACAAAAGGCCCCGTATGGATTGTTGTAAGCGCAGCTAGTACTCGATCAGCAGTCCAGGTTCCATCCAACGCTAAGCCGAGAAGTGCGACGAAGACAAAAAGCGGGACTATGCGCATGACGCGACGCTTTATGAACTCGCCGTATCTGATATCTCTGTCGTAATAGAGATGTGCGAAAATAAAGCCGCTGATGGTACAAAAAAATGCAACCCCTGAGTGCCCTTCCTTGAAGAAGACGAGTTGCGAAAAGAGAAGTTTGATTTCTCCAATCGCAGGAGAATATGGCATATGGAAAATAAGGACCATGAAGCACGCAAAAAAACGTAGATCGTCCAGGCGATCCAGCCTATCGGTGTTTGCAACCAATGCCTTGCCCCCTTGCGCAATTAATGCGCGATTAACTAAATACTAATGCAGCAATAGCGTCAATCGAGTGCGAGAATGTATTCACCATTTATCGCATTGATTGTATTTCTCTCCCGAGAATGTTTCCTCAGGAAGCTCCAATTCGCCGGTAGCCGGCAATCCTGTCAGATCGCTCTCGACCGCGCCGCGCCGCAGCATTAAATAGGCAGCGAAGCAATCCGGAGTGCCCGATGAACTTCCATTCTGCCTATGCCCACGGTTTCGTTCGTGTCGCCACAGCCACGCCGGCCTGCGAGATCGGTGATCCTGACTTCAACGCAAAAGCGGTGCTGGAACTGGCACGACAAGGGCATGATCAGGGCGTCGCGCTGATGGTCTTTCCGGAACTCGGTATTTCCGGTTATTCGATCGACGATCTGTTGGGGCAGGCGGCGCTTCTCGATGCCGTCGAAACGGCGCTGAAAACACTTGTCGAGGCGAGCCGTGATCTCATTCCCGTTCTGCTGGTCGGCGCGCCGCTGCGCCATCGCGGCCGGCTTTATAACTGCGCCATCGTCATTCATGCGGGACAAATCCTCGGCGTCGTGCCGAAGACCCATATTCCGAACTATCGCGAGTTCTATGAAAAGCGCTGGTTTGCGTCCGGCCGCACGGTGCGTGGTCAGGAGATTGCGGTGGCGAGGCAGGTCGTGCCGTTCGGCATTGATCTTTTGTTCGAGGACCGGCGCATTGCCGATTTCGTCTTCCATGTGGAAATCTGCGAGGATGTCTGGGTGCCGGCGCCGCCGAGCGATTTTGGCGCGCTCGCAGGGGCGACCATTCTCACCAATCTTTCGGCCAGCAATGTCACGGTCGGCAAGGCTGATGTGCGAAAGCAGCTTTGCGCGAACCAGTCGTCGCGCAATATTGCCGCCTATCTCTATTCGGCGGCGGGGCCGGGCGAATCGACCACCGATCTCGCCTGGGACGGGCAGGCCTGCATTTACGAACTCGGCGATCTTCTGGCGGAAACCGAACGTTTCCCGGAAGGCTCGCAGATGTGCGTTGCCGATATCGATGTCGAGCGGCTGGCGCTGGAGCGTCTGCGCACCGTGACCTTCGAGGATGCGGCCGAAAAGGTGCTGCGCTCTGATCAGCCGTTCCGTCGTATCGGTTTCGAGTTTGCCGCGCCGGAAGGCGATATCGGCCTTAAGCGGTCTGTCGCACGGTATCCCTTCGTGCCCTCCGATCCGGCGCGTCTCGATCAGGATTGTTACGAGACATTCAACATCCAGGTCCAGGGCCTGATGAAGCGCCTGCAGGCGACCGGTATCAAACGGTTGTGCATCGGCATCTCCGGTGGTCTCGACAGCACACATGCACTGCTGGTGGCGGCGCGCGCCTTTGACAGGCTCGGCTGGCCGCGTACCGATATTTTAGGTTTCACCATGCCGGGTTTTGCCACCGGCGACGAAACGCTCGGCAACGCCTGGTCTTTGATGCGCAGCATCGGCATCACGGCGGAAGAGGTGGATATCAAGCCGCTGGCGCTGCAGTTGCTAAAAGATCTCGGCCATCCGTTTTCCGGTGGCGAGCCGGTCTATGATGTGACCTTCGAAAACGTGCAGGCGGGTCTACGCACCGACTTTCTGTTCCGCGCGGCCAACCAGCGCAATGCCATCGTGCTCGGCACCGGTGACCTCTCGGAAATCGGGCTCGGCTGGTGCACCTATGGCGTCGGCGACCAGATGAGCCATTACAATGTCAACGGTTCGGTCTCGAAGACGCTGATCCAGCATCTGATCCGCTGGGTCATCAATAGCGGCAGTTTTGACGCGGAGGCGAATGCCACGCTGGAACGCGTGCTCGGCACGATCATTTCGCCGGAACTGGTGCCGGCGGGTGAGGATGGCGTTATCCAGAGCACCGAGGACAAGATCGGTCCTTACGATCTGCATGATTTCACGCTCTATTATTTGACGCGGTATGGTCTGAAGCCATCGAAGATCGCCTATCTGGCGCATCATGCCTGGCGCGATGTGGCCGCCGGTGCGTGGCCACCGAATTTCCCGGATGAAAAGCGTCGGGAATACGATCTCGCGACGATCCGGAAATGGCTTCAGACGTTTCTGTTCCGATTCTTCACCATCAGCCAGTTCAAACGTTCGGCCTCGCCGAATGGGCCTAAGGTTACGTCCGGTGGTTCGCTATCGCCGCGTGGCGACTGGCGCGCGCCGTCCGATGGCAATGCGCGAGTGTGGTTGAGGGAACTGGAGGAGAATGTGCCGGAGGCGTGAGGTCTTGCGTCCTTCTCCCAGTTTTACGGGGAGAAGGTGGCGGTAGCCGGATGAGGGGCAGAAGCCGCGACCTCAGCGCTTGTGGTTGCCCCTCATCCCCTCGCTGTCGCTCCGGACCTTCTCCCCGCATGCGGGGAGAAGGCGCAGGCTGCGCCCCTCCATATCTCTCTTGAAACCTTGTCGTTACCGCCACATGCCGCGCATGCGCGCCGTCACATCGATGCGCACCTGTTTGCGCGCTGCCTTTTCCGCTTCCGACATCGGCTCCACCACCGGCCATGCGGCGGTTTCGAAAAACTGCAACAGCGTTGCCGGGATGAAGCGGGTGCGGGCCGCGTAGACGTGCCGGTCGCCTTGTGAATGCTGGCCGTGCGTGAAGAAACGTTGAGGTGTGATGAGATCCAGACTGTCCTTGGCGCGGGTCATCGCCACGTAGAGAAGGCGGCGTTCCTCTTCCACCTCCGCACTGGTGCCAACACCGAGATCGGAGGGAATGCAGCCGTCGACGCAGTTCAGCACAAAAACCGAGCGCCATTCCTGCCCTTTTGCCGAATGGATGGTCGAGAGGATGAGGTAATCGTCATCCAGCAAGGGCACGCCGGCCTGATCGCTGGTGGCGCTGGGCGGATCGAGCGTCAGTTCGGTGAGGAACCGTTCGCGGGATACGTAGCCCGAAGCGATCTGTTCCAGCTGCAACAGGTCGGCCTTGCGGGTCTCGGCATCCTCGTGGATGCGGTTGAGATGCGGTTCGTACCAGTTGCGCGCCGTGCCGATTTCCGAGGGCCAGCCTTCGCCTCGACGCACGGAGGAAAGCATCTCGACAAAGGTCGTCCAGTCTTCACCGCTGCGGGGCGGGGCGGGGATTTCCTGCAGCGCTGCCAGCGGCTCGGGATCTGTGGCGATGGCGTCCAGAATTTTGCCAGCCGTCTGCGGGCCGACGCCGGGGATCAACTGCATCAGCCGGAAACCGGCGACACGGTCGCGGGGGTTCTGGGCGAAACGAAGGGCTGCCAGCAGGTCCTTCACATGCGCGCTATCCAAAAATTTCAGGCCGCCGAATTTCACGAAGGGAATGTTGCGGCGAGTGAGTTCCACTTCCAGCGGGCCGGAATGATTTGACGAGCGGAACAGCACGGCCTGGTTTTTCAGGGTCATGCCGGTTTCGCGGTTTTCGAGAATTTTTTCGCAGATGTAGTTCGCCTGCTCGTTTTCATCGCGCACCGCAACGAGGCGGGGGCGCTCGGCTGACTGACGTTCGGTCCACAGGTTCTTGGTGAACCGTTCGCGCGCCAGTTCGATCACGCCATTGGCAGCCGCAAGGATCGTGTTGGTGGAGCGGTAATTGCGGTCGAGCGTGATGATGTCGGCCGGAGGCTCGAAGGATTTCGGGAAGTCCAGAATGTTGCGGATGGTGGCGGCGCGGAAGGAGTAGATGGACTGCGCATCGTCGCCGACCACGGTCAGGCCGCGCCCGCCGGGTTTCAGGCCCATCAGGATGGTCGATTGCAGGCGGTTGGTGTCCTGATATTCGTCGACCAGAACATGGTCGAAGCGCGCGCCGATATCGGCGGCAAGCTGTGGTTCCGACATGGTCTGCGCCCAGTAGAGAAGCAGGTCATCGTAATCGAGCACGTTTTGCGCCTGCTTGGATTCGACATAGGTGGCAAAAAGCTCGCGCAATTGCGCTTCCCAGGCGGCACACCACGGAAAGTAGGTTTTCAGCACCTCGCCGAGAGCGGCTTCCGAATTGACCACACGCGAATAGATGGCGAGGCAGGTGCCCTTGGTGGGAAAACGGCTTTCGGTTTTGGAGAAGCCAAGCTCGTGCCGGATGAGGTTCATCAGGTCGGCGCTGTCTTCGCGGTCGTGAATGGTGAAATCCGGGTCGAGGCCGATCTGTTCGGCGTAGATCCGCATCAGGCGTGCGCCGATCCCGTGAAAGGTGCCCGCCCAGGCGAGCGCATCGGTCATAACGCCGGCATTGGCGCCAAGCACCTGTCCGCAGATACGCTCGACGCGCTTGCCCATTTCAGACGCTGCGCGGCGGGAAAAGGTCATCAGCAGGATACGGCGCGGATCGGCGCCATTGACGATCAGGTGTGCGACGCGGTGCGCCAACGTATTGGTCTTGCCGGAACCGGCGCCGGCGATGACCAGAAGCGGACCGCTGTCGCCCGTCTTTGCATACGTCGCACCGTGCTCGACGGCGCGGCGCTGGGCATCGTTGAGTTTGTCAAGATAGGCAAGGCTCATGGGCGGTTCCGAATCATGGGGATGTTTCTACCCGATTCGCGGGACGGGGCAGAATGATTTGCGCAAGATCATGGCTGAACTCACCTCACGCGTGCATCAATTTTTGAAGGTTGTGGAACAAAAGTCCGTATGGGGAATTTTACCTGACTCTAAAACAAAGAGGGGCCGATGCCGCATCGCATTCTTGTTGTCGAAGATCAACTGCTGATCGCGCTACATATCGAGGACGCCGTGCTGGCGCTTGGGCATGAAGTGGCAGGCATTGCGGCCAATTCGGCCGATGCACTGGATGCCGGCGACGACGCCGACATCGCGCTTGTCGATGTCCATCTTCAGGACGGGCCGACCGGGCCAGATATCGGCCGTGAGCTTGCAGCTCGGGGGCTGACGGTCATCTTCATGACCGCCAATCCGGAAGCGATCGCCAGCGGCATTCCCGGCACGCTCGGGGTGATTTCAAAACCGCTATTCGACCTCGAACTGATCGGCTCGATCCAGTTTGCGGCTGAAGTGCGTGACGGCCACAATGCAACGCCGCCTGAGCGCATGCGCTGTTTCGACAGGCGGGCGACGGCGCTGCACTAGGCAGTGTCCTCATAAACGGGGTTCATCTTATTGGCGGTGTGTGATTCAATCTCCTTGAAAGGAGTTTGCCATGCGCCGTCACGAATTGAGCGACGAAGAATGGGCTGTCATCGCACCTCTCT
>NZ_JBOZRA010000009.1:0-212867 GCF_050847465.1 Endobacterium panacihumi
TTTCTTTAGAACGAGAGGCTTCGTCGCCAGCAGCGCCGCCGCCCTCGTCAGTGACCGGGTTATAGTCCGAGCCCCCCGAAAACGTCAATGGGCCAATTTCATAAAAATGCAAAAATCGAATAAGTTATTGAATTTAAAAGATATAATCGTTTTCTTTGTTCCTTCCTGCCGCGTTCGATACATTATATACATATAGGCGTCTACGGTCGGCGCCGACTGCCTCATCGGTCCGTGCGCCATCCTTGTGTCCGCCGCCAAAAACATGCGATAGCGGAAACATCATTCCTCCTTGCGGAAAGTTCCTGCCCGTGCGTGTTCTCAGCGAAGCCTTCATTCCCGAACTGCCGAACCATTATCACGGCAAGGTCCGCGAAAATTACGATCTGGCCGACGGCAGCCGCATCATCATCGCGACCGATCGCCTGAGCGCGTTTGACCGGATCATCACATCCATTCCCGACAAGGGCCATGTTTTGACGCAGACGGCGCGCTACTGGTTTGAGGCGACGGCTGATATCTGCCCCAATCACGTGATCGCCTATCCGGACCCCAATGTCGTGGTCGGCAAGCGTCTCGATATCCTGCCGGTCGAGATCGTCGTGCGTGGTTATCTGGCCGGCACGACCGGCACGTCTCTCCTGACACTTTATAAAAAGGGCGAGCGGCAGATGTACGGTCTCGACCTGCCGGACGGGCTGCGTGACAATCAGGCTCTGCCGACGCCGGTCATCACCCCTACCAGCAAGGCCTTTGACGGTGGACATGACGAACCGCTCACCCCGGAAGAGATTGTCGAACGTGGATTGCTGACTGCGCAGCAGTGGCAGACGCTTTCAGATTACGCGCTGGCCCTTTTTGCACGTGGTCAAAAACTGTCAGCCGAACGTGGCCTGATCCTGGTCGATACCAAATATGAATTCGGCACCGACGAGAACGGCACGATCATTCTGGCCGACGAGATCCATACGCCGGATAGCAGCCGTTACTGGATTGCCGACAGCTATGAAGACGCATTTCGCACCGGTACGAGGCCGAAGAGTTTCGACAAGGATTTTGTCCGTGCCTGGGTTGTCGAACGTTGCGATCCCTACAAGGACGAACTGCCGCCGATCCCGCCGGAACTGATAGAGGAAACGGCAGCCGTCTATCGCATGGCGTTTGAGATGATCACCGGACAGGCCTTCGTATCCGACACCACCAACGGACCGGTGCTCGGCCGTGTGCGGGAAAACCTCAAAGGTTATTTTCCGAACGGTTCGTAACCTTTCGGAGAAAACGAAGACTGAAAAAGGATATGCCGTGCGCAGGCCAAGGCGGAAGGCAGAGGAAACCCGGGAAGACATCTTGCAGGCGGCCGAAACCTTGTTTCGAGCGCGTGGCATTGCCGGGTGCTCGATTGCCGACATTGCCCAGGCGCTGTCGATGTCGCCAGCCAACATCTTCAAGCATTTTCACTCCAAGCCGGCCCTGGTCGACGCGATCTGCGAGCGCCATATCCGCCATCTTGTCGACCGACTGGCGACACTCGACGAACAGGCCCCTGCGCCGACCCGCATGGCGCGTGTTGCCTGCAACATCATGGAAGCGCATCTTCAGGACATTCGCGAAAACCCGCACCTGTTCGAGATGATCCTGATGGTTTCAAAGGCGAACCTGCCGAGCGCCCTGCTCTATCGCCAAAAGATCGAAGCTCTTTTTGCCGATCTGATTGCTCAAGGCATGGCGGCGGGCACCTATCATTGCAAGAACGCTGATGTCGCAAGCCAAAGCGCCTCGGCTGCCTTTGCAAGCATCCTTCATCCCGCACTTCTGGCCAATGCCGATCTGGACGAATTGCACGACCGTTGCGACGGGCTTGCCGAACTCGTGAACGCTGCGCTGCAAAATCCGTTTGCAAAGTGACGATTTCTACATTACGTCACTTTGCAAACGACAGGCAGCCAATTTGTTAAAATAATTTAACATTTGGGCGAACGAAACGCGCTTCCGCAGCTCTTTTTGCCGTGCCATCATCGTTTTCCCGCCACAAAGGTGGGCTTCGAAAATCATGTCGCCCGGATAGCACCCTATGAACCGTCGCAGTCTCTTGCTTCTCACTCTTCCGCTGGTCATCGCCGGCTGCAGCGATTCGGGGAGTTCAACCGGTCAGGCAGGAAGCACGGCCGAAAAGCCGCCGTCGCCCGTCAGTGTCGTGATCATGAAAAAACAGGAACAGCCGATCACCCGCGTTCTGCCGGGCCGCGCTGTCGCTTTCCAGACCGCTGAGGTCCGCCCACAGGTGGCCGGCATGATCAAACAGGTCGTGTTCAACGAAGGTAACGAGGTCAAGGCAGGCGCCCTTCTCTACAAGATCGACGACAGCAGCTATGCCGCCTCTCTGGCAGAAGCAAAGGCAAGCCTCGCCAAGGCCGAAGCGAGCGTGCCGACCGCGCAGGCCAACGTCGTGCGATATGAAAAGCTGGTCAACAGCGGCGCTACGCAAATCGAATTCGACAATGCGAAAGTGACGCTTTTGCAGGCACAGGCAGACGTCGAACAGGCCAAGGCAGCGCTGCAATCCGCCCAGATCAATCTCGATTATACCGAGATCAAGGCGCCTTTCGACAGCGTCACCGATATTTCCAAGGTTGATGTCGGCAATATTGTTACTGCCAACCAGACGACGGCACTGACAACGCTGCGCCAGCTCGACCCGATCTATATCGACCTGACTGAATCCAGTACCAACCTTCTGGAATTGCGCGCCGCCATCGCAGCCGGTCGCCTGAAGGGCAATCCCAACCAGGCCGACATGCGCTTGAAGCTGGAGGATGGAACGGATTACAACAAGACCGGCCGGCTGGACATGTCGGAACTCGCCGTCAGCGAGACGACCGGTACCTACCAGATCCGGGCGCAGTTCGATAATCCAGAAAACCTCATCCTGCCTGGCATGTATGTGCGCGCGACGGTGACGCTCGGCATGGAAACCGGCTATCTTCTTCCGCAGCGCGCAGCGACCCGCAACGCTCGCGGCGAGCTTTCGGCAAAATTCGTGACGGCTGAAAACAAGGTCGAAACCCGGCTTTTCCAAAACGCCCAGGTCTCTGGAAACAACTGGCTTGTCGATACCGGCATCAGTGACGGCGACAAGCTGGTCATCGATGGTTTTCAATGGATCGCCGATGGCGCTGTGGTCAAGCCTGTCGAAGCAACCGTGGGTGAGGATGGCCTGGTTGTCGAAGCCGAAGCGGCAAAACAGCCGACGCAATAACACGATAGCACCGACCGCATCCGACGATATCGGCTCCCGAGGTTTTCTGAATGGCCAAGTTTTTCATCCGGCGACCGGTTTTCGCCTGGGCAATCGCAATCGTGATCATGCTGGGCGGCGCGCTCGCGATCACCACGTTGTCGATTTCGCAATATCCGGACATTGCGCCGACGACGGTGCGCATCAGCTCCACTTATAACGGCGCGAGCGCCGAAACCGTCGAAAAATCAGTCACCAGCATTATCGAGGACGGCATGACCGGGCTCGACGATCTCACCTACATGACGTCGTCGTCCTCCACCGGGCGATCGACCGTAACCCTCACCTTCGGCAACTCGATCATGCCGGATATTGCGCAGGTTCAGGTACAGAACAAGCTGCAACTGGTGCAATCACAATTGCCGGATGTGGTGCAGCAGCAGGGCATTTCCGTTTCGCGCTCGACCTCGAGTATTCTCATGGTCGGCGCGCTGGTATCGCGTGACGGCAAGCGTAGTTCGGTCGACCTCGGCGACCTTTTTGCCACCTCGATCGAAGATCAGGTTCAGCGCCTCGAAGGCGTCGGCAGCATCAACGTCTTTGGTTCCGGCTACGCAATGCGTGTCTGGCTCGATCCCTTCAAGCTCAACAAGTACCAACTGACCGCAGCCGACGTGACCTCCGCCATCGAGGCGCAGAACACGCAGGTGTCGGTCGGCGCACTCGGCGCGCAGCCGGTCGCCCAAGGGCAGCAGCTGACCGTGACGATGACGGCGCAGAGCCAGCTGACCACGGTCGACGATTTCGAGCGAATCATCCTCAAGGTCGAGCAGACCGGTGCAAATGTGCGTCTGAGCGATGTCGCACGCGTCGAGATCGGCCAGGAAAGTTATGGCGGCAGCTCGCGTTATGATGGCCTGCCGTCGGCCGGTTTCGCCGTCAATCTGGCGACCGGCGCTAACGCCATCGATACCGCCGCCCTCGTTAAGGGAGAGCTAAACCGGGCTGCGGCGGGTCTGCCCGATGGTGTCGAGATCCAGTATCCCTATGACACGACGCCCTTCGTGCAGCTGTCGATCGAGAAGGTCGTCCACACGCTGATCGAGGCGATCGTTCTCGTCTTCGTCGTTCTTCTCGTCTTCCTGCAGAATTTCCGCGCCACGCTGATCCCGATGATCGCAGTACCGGTGGTCCTGCTCGGCACATTCGGCATTCTGGCGCTGACCGGATATTCGATCAATACGCTCACTATGTTCGCCATGGTTCTGGCCATCGGCCTTCTCGTCGACGATGCGATCGTCGTGGTCGAAAATGTCGAGCGCATCATGGACGAAGAGGGCCTGTCGCCGCTGGAAGCGACGGAGAAGTCGATGGGCGAGATTACCGGTGCCATCATCGGTATTGCCCTGGTGCTGACGGCCGTCTTCATTCCGATGGCATTTTTCGGCGGCTCGACCGGCGTCATCTACCGCCAGTTCTCCATCACCATCGTTTCGGCCATGCTGCTATCCGCTCTCGTGGCGATCGTGCTGACGCCGGCGCTATGCGCGACGATGCTGAAGCCGATCGACCATCACAAGAAACAACGCGGGATCGGCGCCTGGTTCAATCGCAACTTTGACCGCGCCACCAATGGTTATGTCGGCAGTGTCGGTTACCTATTGAAACGGCCGCTGCGCATGGTGGTGATGTTCGCGATCGTGGTTGGCGGCTGCGCCTTCCTGTTTGCCCGTCTGCCAAGCTCCTTCCTGCCGCAGGAAGACCAGGGCGTGCTGATGACCATCATCCAGACGCCGGTCGGCGCCACCACCGAACGTACGGAAGCAGTGGTTAAACAGGTCGAACAATTCTATCTCGGGCAGGAAAAGGACAATGTCGACGCCGTCTTCGGGGCGCTCGGCTTCTCTTTCAACGGCACCGGCCAGAACAACGCGATCGTATTCACCAAACTCAAGGATTTCGACTTGCGCACCGGCACCGGCCAGTCGGCCGCCGAGGTGATGCACCGCGCACAGGCGCATTTCCTGACACTGCGCGATGCCCAGGTTTTTGCGCTTCTGCCGCCGGCCATTCAGGGCCTCGGCAACTCGGCCGGTTTTTCCATGTATCTGGTCGACAGCGGCAATAACGGCAATGAGGCGCTTACCCGCGTGTCGCAGCAACTGATTCAGGAAACCGGGACCAACGCCTATATCAGCTCTCTGCGCTCCAACAGCCAGCGCTCGGAAACCCAGCTGAAAATCCTGCTCGATCAGGAAAAGCTTGGGGCCATGGGCGTTGATCTGTCGGCCGTCAACTCCATGCTGGCGACCATCTTCGCCGGGCGCGACGTCAACGATTTCACGCTCAACAACGAGTTGAAGCCGGTCTATGTTCAAGGCGATACGCCTTACCGCATGCAGCCGACCGACCTCAAATACTGGTATGCCCGCAACACCAATGGCGAGATGGTGCCCTTTTCCAGCTTCAGCAAGCTGGACTGGGTGAGTGGCACGCCGCAACTGGCCCGTTACAACGGTACCAGCGCGATCTCACTCGACGGCGCCTCCAAGCCGGGCGTCAGCACCGGTGAAGCGATGGACGAAATGGAACGGCTGGTGGAGGCGCTTCCCGGCGGCTACACCGTCGCCTGGCAGGGCATTTCCTATCAGGAACGTCTTTCCGGCTCGCAGGCACCCATGCTCTATGCGCTGTCGATCCTGATCGTTTTTCTTTGCCTTGCCGCACTTTACGAAAGCTGGTCGATCCCGTTCTCGGTCATCCTTGCCGTTCCCGTCGGTGTGCTCGGTGCCGTGGGGGCAGCGGATCTGCTCGGCCAATCGAATGACGTCTATTTCAAGGTCGGCCTTCTGACGACGATCGGGCTTGCGGCAAAGAACGCGATTCTGATCGTCGAATTTGCCAAAGACAGGCAGGAGACGGGGATGGGGCTTTTCGAGGCCACGCTCGAAGCCGCGAAATTGCGACTTCGGCCGATCATCATGACCTCTCTCGCCTTCATTCTGGGCGTCGTACCGCTGGCAATCGCCACCGGTGCAGGGTCTGCGGCGCAGAATGCGATCGGCATTGGAGTGCTGGGTGGTATGCTTTCTGCAACACTCCTCGGAATTTTCTTCGTCCCATCGCTTTTTGTGATCGTCCGGCGGTTATCAAGAGGTAAAAAAACCGTCAATTAACGCAGTGATTTTGAATCGGCGAAAAGTTGCTACGTCTCGCACGCTTGCATGGATGACAAGCTGGGCAGGACGGATCGGCAGGAAGCCCCAAGGTTCGTTAGATTAGGAAAAACACATGGTTTCCATACGCGCGGCAGCTCCCCTCGTCATGCTTCTGCTGTCCGGTTGTGTCGTCGGCCCTGACCACACCGCACCCGAAATAACGCTTCCCGCAAAATTTGCCGAAGGCAAGGCCAAGAGCAATGGCGATGTCTCCACCGATCAGTGGTGGACAGCGTTCAACGACAGCCGCCTGAACGGCTATGTCAATCAGGGTCTCGACCAGAACCTTGACATCCTGCAGGCGATGGAACGCATCACTCAGGCGGAAGCGGACGTGATCTCCGCCGGTGCCGGCGGCTTACCCTCGCTTACACTCAACAGCGAGGTCAACCGGTCGGGCGCGAAAGGCTATCGCGGCACGATTCCCCAGTCCGTACCGTCGACGGCTGTCAGCGCCGGCCTTCAAGGGTCTTGGCTGCTCGACTTCTTCGGCCTTTATCGTCGCTCGAAAGAAGCCGCGATCGCCCAGCTCGGCGCGGCCGATGCTGCTGTCGACACCGCACGCCTGAGCCTGCTTTCCCAGGTCGCGGCGGCCTATATCGACGTTCGTTATTACCAGGAAAGCATTGCGATCGCCCGTGCCAACCTGAAGTCTCGCAATGAAACCCTGTCCCTGACAAGGCTGCAGCTGGACGCGGGCGCTGCTTCGCGCCTCGACGTCGTCCAGTCGGAAAGCCTGGTAAACACCACGCTGGCCACTATTCCGGGTCTGGAAACGCAGTACCGTCAGGCCGCACATCGCGTTGCAACCCTGCTTGGCATGCCGGCATCGTCGCTGCTCGGCGAATTGCAGAAGGGTGCGCGCCAGCCGGTTGCCCGCTTCAACGCACGCGCCGGCGTACCTGCCGATCTCGTCCGCAACCGTCCGGACATTCGTGCGGCGGAACGTCAGCTTGCGGCCGCTGTCGCCAATATCGGCGTCGCCGAAGCCAATCTCTATCCGAGCATCAGCCTCAGCGGTTCGATCTCGCCGTCCTATACCCGTCGCAACGGCGGTGGAGACAGCCACCTCCTGTCCTGGGGGTTCGGCCCGACGCTGAACCTGCCCATCTTCGACGGTGGTCAGTTGCGTGCAAACCTTTCGGCCACGGAATCGCAGGCACGCGAAGCCTATCTCGCCTGGAAGCAGACCGTTCTGGCGGCTGTCGAAGAAGTCGAGAACGCTCTTGCAGCCGTCACACGTGACAGCCGCACGGTTGCCGCCAACCGCGCGACGGTTGCTTCCAGCCAGGAAGCCCTGACGCTGGCCACGGCAAGCTACCGCGACGGCGCATCCTCGCTGCTCGACGTTCTCGATGCACAGCGCACCGTTTCGGAGGCGCAGTCGAACCTCGCGCAGGCTATCCGCCAGATGGCGCAGGATTACGTGACGCTGAGCGTCGCCATGGGTGGCGGTTATGCCTATGGCAAGGCGCCGGCCGGCGCCAAGGGCCCGACCGTTTACGCAGCCAAGTCTCTCAAGAACTGAAGGCGGCGCGGTTTCCGCGCCTCGCTTTCACTCCAAACGAAAAGGCCCCGCAACTCGATTGCGGGGCCTTTTCTTGATATCGGTACGGAAAGCGTCGATCAGTTCTTGGCGCGCTCGACGTAGGAATTGTCTTCGGTGGCGATGACGACGCGGGTGCCGGCATCGATATGCGGCGGAACCGCAGTGCGGATGCCGTTGGACAGCATGGCCGGCTTGTAGGACGACGAGGCCGTCTGGCCCTTCACGACCGGCTCGGTCTCGGTGATTTCCAGAATCACGTGACGCGGCAGCTGCAGCGCAAGTGCTACGCCTTCATGCATGGACAGGATGCAGGTCATGCCTTCCTGCAGATAGGCCTTCTGGTCGCCCATGGTCTCGACATCGACGACGACCTGATCGTAGGATTCCGGGTTCATGAAGTGAAAACCCTCGCCGTCCTCATAGAGGAACTGGAAGTTGACGTCTTCGACGAACGCGCGCTCGACCTGCTCGGTCGTGCGCCAGCGCTCCGACACCTTCACGCCGTCAACGATGCGGCGCATGTTGACCTGGGTGACCGGCGTGCCCTTGCCCGGATGAAAATTTTCAGCCGTGAGAACGACGTAAAGCTTGCCGTCGACGTCGATAACATTGCCCTTGCGGACCGATGAGGCGATGACCTTGACCATAAGACTTCCTTGTAACGCGGCCAGCCACGTCGTAGAGGACTGGCGAAATGGCCGTAGTGATGCTTTTCAGGTTTCCTTGGCCGCGCAACTAACGCAAAATCCGCCAAATAGCCAGCCCTTCGTGGAGCACGGCGTGGCGAAGAGAAACAACCATGACCCGCAGTGCAGCCTCCACGTCTCCCTGGTGGACAAAAAGCATTCATGCCGACCGCCGCCCCTTCCTGATCGGACGCAATCGGGTGCAGACGGCGTTGCGCCAGTTTTTCGGCATGCAGGATTTTGTCGAGGTCGATACCGCGACCTTGCAGGTCTCTCCCGGCAATGAGGCGCATCTGCATGCCTTTGCAACCGAGGCGCTGACGATCGACGGCCAGGCCAGTCCGCTCTACCTGCACACATCGCCTGAATTTGCCGCCAAAAAGCTGCTTTCCGCCGGCGAGGAGCGCATCTTCACCTTCGCGCATGTCTATCGCAACCGCGAGCGCGGGCCGCTTCACCACCCGGAATTCACCATGCTGGAATGGTACCGCGTCGGCGAGGCGTATGAGCAGCTGATGGCGGATTGCGCCGACATGCTGACACTGGCGGCCGAGACGACCGGCACCAAAGGTTTTGTGTTTCGCGGCATGGAATGCGATCCCTTTGCCAAGCCGGAACGGGTGACGCTGGCTGAAGCGTTTCAGCGTTTCGCAGGCATCGATCTGCTCTCCTCCATTTCGGCGAGCGGCGAGAACGACCGCGACACACTGGCGGCGGAACTGCAACGCGTCGGTTTGCGCGTCTCCGAAGACGACAGCTGGGCTGATCTGTTCAGCAAGGTTCTGGTGGAAAAGATCGAACCGCATCTGGGCAATGGCCGCGCCACGATCCTCTGCGAATACCCGGTTTCGGAAGCGGCGCTTGCCCGCCCCTCGCCGCGTGATCCGCGTGTCGCCGAACGGTTCGAGCTTTATGCCTGCGGTGTGGAACTGGCCAACGCATTCGGCGAACTGACCGATGCCGGCGAACAGCGCCGCCGTTTCGAGATCGAGATGGCGGAAAAGGCCCGCATTTATGGCGAAACCTACCCGATCGACGAGGATTTTCTGGCAGCACTTTCGGTGATGCCAGATGCGAGTGGTGCAGCACTCGGCTTCGACCGGCTGGCCATGCTGGCGACCGGCGCGACGCGCGTGGACCAAGTGATGTGGGCTCCGGTTGCGGAGACGTTTGGGTGACCGTCGCACGTTCATTAAAGACACCCGAGGACCTGATTTCCGCAGGCCTGATCGAAACCGGCAAGCTGGAGGATATTCGCGCAGTTGCGAAAGATTATGCGATCGCGTTGACGCCGGCCGTGGTGTCGCTGATCGACCGCTCTGACGAAAACGACCCGATTGCCCGCCAGTACGTGCCCAGTGCAGAGGAACTGGGCACGACGCCGGAGGAACGCGAAGACCCGATCGGCGATGCAGCGCACAGTCCGGTGAAGGGCATCGTACACCGTTATCCCGACCGGGTGCTGTTGAAGGCCGTGCATGTGTGCCCGGTCTATTGCCGTTTCTGCTTTCGTCGCGAAATGGTGGGGCCGCAGGGCGACGGCACGTTGGCGCCCGACGAACTGGAGGCGGCGCTCGATTATATCAAAGCCAACAAAAAAATCTGGGAAGTGATTCTCACCGGTGGCGATCCGCTCGTGCTCTCTCCGCGGCGGCTGGCGGTGATCATGCGCGGGCTGGCGGCAATCGACCACGTGAAAATCCTGCGCTTTCATACGCGCGTGCCCGTCGTTGAACCGGATCGTATCGATGCCGCTTTGATCAATGCGCTGAAAGCAAGCGGCAAGGTCGTTTACGTGGCGCTGCACGCCAACCATGCCCGCGAAATGACGGCGGACGCGCGTGCCGCCTGCGCCCGGCTGGTGGATGCCGGTTTTCCGATGGTGAGCCAGACCGTGCTTCTGAAGGGTGTGAACGATGATCCGGCGGTGCTTGGCGACCTGATGAAGGCCTTTGTCGAGACGCGGATCAAACCCTATTACCTGCACCATCCCGACCTTGCCCCCGGCACCGGCCATTTTCGTCTCGATATCGAGGACGGACAGAAAATCGTCTCGGCCTTGCGCGGCAATATTTCGGGTCTCTGCCAGCCGACCTATGTGCTGGATATTCCCGGCGGCCATGGCAAGGCGGTGATCGGGGAGAATGCGGCGAGACCTGATGGCGGCTGTTATTCGGTGAGCGATTTTCGTGGTGAAACGCATGTTTATCCTCCAAAATAATCGGTTCGCCTGAAAACACAGGTTCGCATTCGCGCGACGTCACCCGCCCGCGGCTTGATCCTTCCTGCACTGGCCCGGCTTGGCCGGGGGTATTCATTCGGAGAGCCCACGCGAACGCGGAACCTCACTTTGGTTTTAGTCTGTGGCTCCGCGTTCGCGTGGCCTTCGGCGTTTGTTCGAGGCTTCCGGCCTCTACGGATGATCCTCTCACCTCACTGCGTGGCTTTGTTCACGTCCGCCTTTCGGGCGGACCTGCCACTTGCACGGCTAAACCGAACCCGGCATGGCTGCCGGGGGAAGGCTTGATAGGGCAAGGTATTCGCACCTCACCCATGAGTTTCACCCCTTGCGCCCTTTCCGCACGTTACGGATCAGACACAAGCGCCGGCCCCCACCTGCCCGCGAACGTCTCGCGAAACACTCCGGCAGCGAAGGCAGGTGAAGTATCGCACATCCGCGAAATGCGGGGATGAACTCGAAGTCAACGTGTTGATATCATTGAATCGACCCCTCAAAACGTCCACGGGCTTTGTCAGTTTTGGTGGCGAGGGGGCCGTTGACGTTGGAGGGCTTGGGTGTGGATCCTCGGGTCAAGCCCGAGGATGACCAAGGAGAAGGAGGCGCACCGGTGCCACAAAGCGCCGTTTTCCTGCATGGAAGTGCCCGCGGAGGCCCGCCGCTCAATGGTCCCCGACTGGCCTTTATATTGATTGGCGCACCTCGCTCCGCCACCCTCTGGAGTCATCCTCGGGCTTGACCCGAGGATCCACACGCGGCTCGACCGCCGATCTCTCAAATTATACAGAATCCCGCATCCAAGATTTCACCAAATAACTTTGCCGTTCCTTAGGCTCTCTTCTTTAAAACCCGAGCATCAATCGATGAACAATTGAATGCGTGGGAGATGTCGAGATGAACGAGACGATTCGCGAACTGCTGGCCCGTGTTGGCGGCCTGCCCGTACCGGTGACGGACCTCACCGATGAGGCGGATCTTTATGCCGCCGGCCTTTCTTCATTCGCCTCCGTGCAGGTGATGCTGGCGATCGAGGAAAGCTTTGATATCGAATTCCCCGACAGTCTGCTGAACCGCAAATCCTTCGCCAGCATCAAGGCGATCGAGGAAACGGTGGCGCAGATCATCAAGAGTCGCGAGGCAGCCTGATGTCTCTCGCTGCACTTGCCACCGACAATACGCTTGCCACCCGCGCGCAACGCGTGGCGGCAGTCGCAGCAGAATTTGCCGACCGTGTCGATGCGGAAGGCCGGTTTCCCTGTGAAGCCATCGACGCGATGAAGGCCGAGCGTCTGCTCGGCATTCAGGTGCCCTCAGCCCATGGCGGCGAAAGCGCCTCGCTTGTGGAGATCGCCGAGGTCTGCTCGATCCTCGGGCAGGCCTGCGCCTCGAGCGCGATGATCTTTGCCATGCACCACATCAAGCTCTCGAGCCTGGTGGAGCACTACCAATCAAGTGCCTGGCACACCGGTTTCATGCAGGAAGTGGCCGGACGTCAGCTTCTGCTCGGTTCCGCGACCACTGAAGGCGGGATCGGCGGCAACCTGCGCAATTCGATCTGTGCCATAGAGATCGACGGCGCAACCTGCCGGCTGACGAAAGAGGCAACCGTGATTTCCTATGGCATCGAATCCGATGCCATTCTGATCACGTCGCGCGCCAATGCCGATGCTGCCCCGAGCGACCAGGTGATGACCGTGTTCCGCAAGGACCAGTACACGCTGGAGCATACCCACGACTGGGATACGCTGGGGATGCGCGGCACCTGCTCGGATGGTTTTCTGTTCAGGGGCGAAGCGCCGGCCGAACAGGTATTTCCGCAACCTTTTGCCGAAATCGCCGCGCAATCCATGCTGGCCACCTGCCATCTTCTCTGGAGCGCGGTCTGGTTCGGCATTGCCGCCGATGCGGTTTCGCGCGCTCAGAGCTTCGTGCGTGCCGCCGCCCGCAAGACGGCCGGTCAGGTGCCGCCCGGCGCGTTGCATCTGGCGGAGGCCTCGAACCTGTTGCAGATGGTGAAATCCAGCCTGCTTTCCGGCATCCGCACCTATGAAGACGCCAAGGCGGATGGCGAAAAGCTGTCTTCGATGGGGTTCGCCATCGCCATGAACAATATCAAGATCGCATCTTCGCAGACGATCCTCGATATCATCAACAAGGCGATGCTGATCTGCGGCATCATGGGCTACAAGAACGGCACGCCCTACAGCCTTGGCCGCCATCTGCGTGACGCTCATTCGGCGCAGCTGATGATTTCCAATGACCGCATACTTGCCAACTCATCGACCATGCTTCTGGTGCAGAAACCGGATTTCAGCCTGCTGGGCTGACATCCCATAATCCTTTTCAACGTTTTTCAGGGGTGACGTGATGGATATGCAGACCTCCTTTCTCGACCGGCTGTTCGATGCCGGTCTGCTGATCGATACCGGCGTCGACGGGCTTTATGGCCGCAGCGGCCAGTTCGAGGACGTGATTGCCGCCTTCGAACGGCTGATCGACAAGGTGGGCGGCGCTGACGGCGCGGAAGCCATGCGCTTTCCGCCGGGCATGAACCGCGCCTTTTTCGAGACCAGCGGCTATATGAAGAGCTTTCCGCAGCTGGCAGGCACCGTGCATTCCTTCTGCGGCAGCGAACTCGACCACATGAGCCTGTTGAAATGCATGGAAGTGGGCGAGGAAGACTGGACCAAGGACCAGAAGGCCACCGACATCGTGCTGACGCCCGCCGCCTGCTACCCGCTTTATCCGACCGTTGCCCGTCGCGGCAAACTGCCGGCCGGCGGTGCGCTGTTTGACCTGCAAAGCTATTGCTTCCGCCACGAACCTTCCAAGGATCCGGCCCGCCAGCAGCTTTTCCGCATGCGCGAATATATCTGCATGGGCACGGAACAACATGTGACGGATTTCCGCCAGAGCTGGATGGACCGGGGCGTCGAGATGATGAAGGCTGTCGGTCTTGACGTGACCATCGATGTCGCCAACGACCCGTTCTTCGGTCGTGCCGGAAAAATGATGGTCAACAACCAGCGTGACCAGAATCTGAAATTCGAGCTGCTGATCCCGATCACCTCGGCAGCAAACCCGACCGCCTGCATGAGCTTCAACTACCATCAGGACTCATTTGGCACCAAATGGGGCCTGAATCTGGAAGACGGCAGCGTGGCGCATACGGCCTGTGTCGGTTTCGGCCTGGAGCGCATTGCGCTGGCGCTGTTCCACACGCATGGGCTGGACGTGAAGGACTGGCCGGAACACGTGCGTGCAACGCTCTGGGGTTGAAATGACGGCGGTATTTTCCGAGCTTGATCCGCAGAACTATCAGCCGCATGCACTGCATGCGGCTGACCGCATCTGGCCGGAAACCAATTGTTATGTCGACCTGTGGATCGAGGTGCTCTCCGCTACCGGCCTGCCGCCGGAAGCCATGTTGGGCTTTACGCTGAGCCAGGATTTCGAAGGCGACCAGATGACCTTTTTCAAGGTGCCGCTGGAAGACCTCGAAACCCTTTACGGCATCCGCGTGACCGAACTGGCGATCTTTGACCGGCCGGAAGGCCATGTGCTGGAGCAGATATCTCGCGGTCGTCTGTGCCTTCTCGAAATGGACAGTTTTTATCTGCCCGACACACGCGGCCTGACCTACGGCACCGAACACGGCAAGACCACGGTCGCCATCAACTGGCTGGATGTGGCCGGTCGAACAATGGATTATTTCCACAATGGCGGTTTCTTTTCGCTCTCCGGCGAGGATTTCGACGGCATCTTTCAGCACCATCTGACGGAAAAGGATCCGCCCTTCCTGCCCTATACGGAATTTGCGAAATTCCCGGCCCAACAGGCGGATGCGCAACACATTCGCGATGAAGCCGAGCGACTTTTGCGCCGGCATTTTGCGCGGCGGCCGGCCGGCAATCCGGTGCGGGCGTTCGCAAAGCTGTTTCCTGCGCAGGCGGCAGAGCTGGCGGAACGCGAGTTCGCGTTTTTCCATAAATATGCCTTCAACACGCTGCGGCAGATGGGTGCCAATTTCGAACTTTTGGCCGCCCATCTGATCTGGCTGGAAAGGCGCGAACTGGCAGGCCATGCCGAAAAGATCGCGGAGACGGCCAAATCCTCGCAATTCCTGCTGGCGCGGGCTGTGGCCCGAAAAAAATTCGAGCCGCTGGCAACGGTGCTCGACCCGGCGGCGGACGCCTGGGAGGCACTGATGAGCGGACTTGCGGCAAACCTTGCGGGCACCCGCGAGGCCGCTTAAAGCCTGTTCTGCAGCAGCGTTTCGGCACCTCTTTGCGGTTCCTGAAACGCTAGCGCGGTTTTTCTTCGGATTGGGATGGGCTGATGGGCGGCAGTGAGCGTTTTCTGACGGATGGATGGGCGCTGACCTTGAGTGAGCCCGGCGCCTATGCCGCACCCGGCGATATTCCCGGAACTGTCGAAACCATTGCAGCGCCGGTACCCGGCACCGTGGCATCGGCGCTACGCGGCGCAGATAAATTCGACGCCGCTTATCCGACACCGCTGGAAAACCTCGATGCCTGGTATCGGCTTGATCTGCCGGGCGAAGCCGGCGCGGCCGTGCTGCGGTTTGCCGGGCTGGCGACGGTCACCGAAGTCTATCTCAACGATATGCTGATCCTCGCATCGGAAAGCATGTTCGAGGCCCATGACGTGAGGGTGACGCTGACCGGCAGCGACCGGCTGGCCATGTGTTTTCGCGCGATCGGCCCGCATCTGACGAGAAGCGGCCCACGCGCCCGCTGGCGACCACGCATGATGCGCTCGCAAGGTTTGAGGCTGTTGCGCACCACGGCGCTGGGTTTCATGCCCGGCTGGTGCCCGGATGTGGTGGCGGTGGGGCCCTGGCGGGCAATCTCGATCCTGCGCGTGGATGCCAGGCCACGGGACTTTGCCATCCGTTCGACACTGGGCGAGGATGGCACGGGCGTCTTAACGGTTTCCTATGCGGCAGAGAGCGGGACCGACAATCTGCGGCTGGTCTGTGATGGACGGCAGGCCGCCTTTGTCTTGTCCGATGGCCGGATGAATGCCCAACTGGTTTTGCCGGACGTAACACGCTGGTGGCCGAGGACACATGGCGAACCGGTTCTGCACGATGTGATTGTCGAAGATGCCACCGGACAGGAGGTCATCGGGCGTACCGGGTTTCGGCGGATCGAGGTGGATCGCGGTGCCGATGGCAACGATTTTGCCATAAGGGTGAATGGCGAGGCCGTGTTCTGCCGTGGCGCAGCGTGGACGAACGCCGATATCGTCTCGCTGCCCGGCGGGCGGGCGGATTATGCACCATGGCTGGAACTGGCCGCGGAAGCCGGCATGAACATGATCCGCATTCCCGGTATCGCCACTTACGAAACGCCTGCGTTCTTCAAGCTCTGCGACGAGCTGGGCATCATGGTCTGGCAGGACCTGATGTTCGCGAATTTCGATTACCCGGCTAACGATGAAGCTTTGTTGATTCACGTGAAAACCGAAGTCGAGCAATTACTGGCGGCGATTTCCGGTTCTCCTTCACTGGCCATCCTTTGCGGCGGCAGCGAGATGTTCCAGCAGGGTGCGATGATGGGTCTGCCGGAACGCATCTTTAAAGGCGCGCTGGCCACCGAAATTCTGGCCGGATTTTGCCGCGATGGACGGGCGGACGTGGCTTACGTGGACAATTCGCCGAGCGGCGGAGCGCTGCCGTTTTTCCCCAATGCCGGGGTGGCGCATTATTACGGTGTCGGGGCCTATTGCCGGCCGCTTGACGATGCGCGCCGTGCGAATGTGCGCTTTGCGGCGGAATGCCTTGCCTTTTCCAATGTGCCGGATGCCGAGACGCTGGAACGACATCTGCCGGTGCCGCCCTCGCATAATCCGCGCTGGAAGGCGCGGGTGCCGCGCGATGCCGGCACATCCTGGGATTTCGAGGATGTACGCGACCATTATCTGCAGGCACTCTACGGCTTGGAACCGGCAAGGCTGCGGTATGAAGACCCCGAACGTTACCTTGCCTTTTCCCGCGCCGCGCCGGCCGAGGTGATGGAAGCGACATTTGCGGAATGGCGGCGGCCGGGCTCAAGCTGCCATGGCGCGCTGGTCTGGACGTTGATGGATCTTCTGCCCGGAGCCGGCTGGGGCGTGATCGATGCGACTGGGCGGCCGAAATCCACCTGGCATGCGCTGAAACGGGCGTTTCGCCCGGTGCAGGTGGTGTTGTCCGATGAAGGCACCAATGGACTTGATGTGCATGTCGTCAACGATAGCGCTGTTTCACGGGATATGGTGGTCGAGCTTGCGTGTCTGCGCGACGGGCGCCAGGTGGTGGTGAGCGGTTCAAGAACGCTGACACTCGATGCCCGGCAGGGCCTGACACTGGCGGCGACCGACCTGTTCGGCGCGTTTTTCGATACGACCTATGCCTATCGTTTCGGGCCGCCATCGCATGACGTAACCGTGGCCCGGCTGAAGGATGCGGCAAGTGGCGGGATCATTGCCGAAGCCTTTCATTTTCCGCTGGGTCGCACACCTGCCCTGCATGCGGTGGCGATCGAGGCGAGCCTTGTTAAGGGGGAAGACGGTGGCTGGGTTTTACAACTTTCCACCGACATTCTTGCGCAGTCGGTTTCAATCGGCGTCGACGGTTTTCGAGTGGCGGACAACGGGTTTCATCTGGCCCCCGGCACTGTGAAACAGGTGAAACTGGTGCCTTTGACAAGCGCCGATGCGCAAAACCGGCCGAGCGGGTCGATCAGCGCACTCGGCAGCGGGCACCTCACACGCTTCTGACCATGGTGTTGACGACGCCGGCGCGCCTCAGGAATGTCCCAGTTTATCCGATCGCTCGACGGCCGTTGCACGCTCATTGGCCTGCTGCGCCGGGCCGAGCTGCAGGGCCATGTGGCGAACCGCAGACAGGTAGGTTTCACGCGCGTAGGGCGGTGTGAGATTGTGGTCGGCGGCGGGGATCATCGTCACCGAGACATTGTCGAAACCGGCGAGACGACCACCGCCCTGGCCGAAATAATAATCGAACTCTTCAAGCCCGTAATCGTTTTCGCTGTAGAGCAGCGCCACCGGCGTGTTTTCCGCATGCAGATGGCGAAACAGCGCCTGTACGGAGCGACCGTGCGGCAGCCAGAAACGCACGGCGCCGAGCGCGCGATTGCGGATGCGCGCCCACAGGCTTTTGCCGATATGGGAAAGCGCGCTGGCGACATTGACGTCGCCGCGCAGCAGACGTTTCACGGTTTCGAGCCGCAACGCGCGGGCGCCATATTCTCCCAGGCTGCGGCCGGCATTGCTGACGGCTTCTTCGACCGAGAGCCCGGCTTTCCAGCGGAAGGTGGCGATATTGACGGCGACGACGCCGGTTATGCGGCTGTCCAGTTCGGCGCATTGCATGGCAAGATAGGCGCCGCTGCAGCGACCGGCGGCGATAACCGGTCCATCATCGCGGGATGTCAGAAAATTGACGGCTTCCTGCAGGTCGAGATTCTGGCCGGGGCCATACAGAACCTGTTCCGGTTCGCCCGGCCGTGGCGGGCTGTCGCCGGCATTGGCGATATCGAAACGCAGGGAGGCGATACCGGAACGGGCCAGATCGCGGGCGAGAAGAAGCGTGCTGCGACCCCAGCCGCAATGACGGTCATAGGCGGAACTGACAAACACGACCGTCGCCCCCCGCCGCTCACCCTGCGGTTCACACAGGACGCCGGACAGGCGCTGATACTGGCCAAAGCGCACGGGCGTTTCGCAAAAACCGTCACCAGCGAGCGGTGAGACCGAAGCCGGCAGCGCAAGGCCGCCGGAGCGCGGGTTTTGCGCAGCAGGCAGAGCGGTGATCCAGCCGAGGATATTATCGACGACGGACGGCGCCAGTCGCGCCGCCAGCGGATTGGATACGAGCCGGTCATAGCCTTGAAAGGGGTGACGCGTCACATCCGCACCACATGTTTTCAGGTGCCCGGCAAAGGCTGCATCCGCAGGGCGGTCCGGTCGCTCCACAACGAGGCAATGACGGGCCGGCACACCTTTCAGGCCGAGAAGATCGACCTTGCGGACATCTTCGGCAACGGCAGGCGGCAAGACGAGGGAGGCAATCGACACGCCCTGGCTGGACCGCTGTTGCTGGTCGAGGCCGAGATTTTCATCCACGACCCTCGACCACAACGCCAGTTCGCGCAGATACAGGCGGCCGGAGGTGACGGGGGCGAGGAAGGCCATCGCTTCGGCATCGTTGAGAAACGGTGCTGCTTCGGCTGCGACGACGGCGCCAAGACCCTGCGAGATGACGGCGATGCGCCGACAGCCGGATATCCGGCGAAGTTCGGCGGCCGCCTGAACGAGGTTCTGGGTCCAAGCGGATAGGCCCTGCAGATCGCAGGCACCATCCAGCGCATCACCCGTATCCGGATAATCGAAACGCAGGCTGGCTATGCCAAGATCGGAAAGCTTCTCCGACAGCAGACGCCAGAATTTTCGCGTGCACATTTCCTCAAGCCCCCAGGGACTTGCGAACAGCACGGCGAGATCAACCGGATCTGCGCCTATGGCAGCTGGGGTGAAAAGACCGACCGTGCCGGAAAAGGTGAGCGGCATGGCGGCGGAGCGCGGAAAGACGAGAGGAAGTGCCATCAAAATTCAATCCGCCTGCCGGCCGGTTTCGGCGCAGTTTCGGTATCGTCAGCCCTTTTTGCCGCGCGCCGAAACACGCATGACCGTGCTCTCATATCGGCTCGAATTCTATCGCCCTTACATGCATAAATGCTTAAGCTTTATCCGACAGCTTTAGGTTTTGCGATTTGCCAACCATCGGCCCGGCCTTGCGTGTGAAAGCGCTGCAGCAACAAGGATGAATTGCAGCCTATGGACGTATGAAACGACTGCGCTAATTCCGTTACAGAGTACCCTTCGGAGAGTTGAATGTCCGACCCGTTTGCCGAGACGATTTCCCCACCTCAGCGCCCGGACGAAACCACGCCCTTAGCGGCGATCGAACAGATTCTTCGCGACCATTACGGCCTTACAGGCCATGCCGAGGCGATCGATGATCATCGACATGCCTATGTGATCGACAATGGCCATATGCGCTACCGGCTGGATATCGAAAACGGCGATGGGGCAGCAGATCTGGCATTGGAAGCCAAGATCCTTCGACACCTCGCGCGAAAGGCTGATGCACCGGATGCACCGGAACCGGTTTCGACGTCGGACGGTCTCGATGTCGTGACGCTGCCGGAGGATGGCGGCACCATTCGTCTCACCACCGTCCAGGGCGGGATCATTTTGCCGACGACGAATCGGCTGAGTGTGCAGGACATCGGTGGCATCGGCCGGCTGGCCGGAGAGATGGCGAAAAGTCTTGCCGATTTCGACGAACCGGGACTGGAACGCTCAGTCGATTCCGACCTGCGCCATGCCGGCCCGGTTGTTTTGCGGCTTTTAAGCGGCGTCAGTGACCATGCGGTGCGCGATCCGATTGCCAAAGTGTTGGTGACAGCGCTTCGGCAAGTGCAGCCCTTGGGTCCCATGCTGCGTATTCAACCTGTGCATCACGATCTGACGCTGGCCGCCATGACCGGACGGCGGGCGGAAGATGGCGGCTGGAGAGCGGAGGGCATTACCGATGTCGGCGGCGTTGTGCGCGGCTGGCTGGTGGCAAGCCTTGCCGTGACCTGCGCTGATCTGATTGCCCACGGAGGTGACGATCCCTTCGATATTCTGCCAGCGGTGCGCGCCTTCAACGACACATACCCGCTGACGGAACCGGAATTGCGGGCGCTGTGGCCACTGATCGTCGCACGCGCCAGCGTTCTGGCCGCACAGGCCGAACATGATGCGATTGCCGAGGCGGCACCGGACATTGGCGAAGGTGACGAGGGGGAGGATGCCGCCGCCCTTTCTACACCGGTACCTGCGCCTGCCGACCATATCGGCCGAAAGGTTTTTGCAGTCGCCACCGGTGTCCACCCGGCGCTGATGGAAGCCGCTATTCTGGATGCGACCGATTTCGATACCGACCAATCGTCAGTGCTGCCGGACGACATCTGCCGTTTGCTGCCGGAAATCGATGTCGACCAGATTCGACTCGTTGATCTGGGCATCGACAGCCCGTTGCTGGTCGACGGCAACTGGACCGACCCGGAAATCGACTGGCGCCTTCTGGCACGGATTTCATGGGAAACGCATATGGGCGCGACCCGTTATGGCGAATTCCGGTTCTCCCGCAGCATCGGCAGCAATGGCGGCGAAGCGGACAATCATGCTTTGCACGTGGATATCTGCGTGCCGGCCGGCAGTGTGGTGGTGGCGCCGTTCGGCGGCATGTTGAAGGAAGTCGGGCAACAGCTGGTTCTGGTCGGGCGCGATGCCACGCTTTATCTCGAAGGCCTGGTCTGCCCGCTTACCGAAGGCATGGCGCTGTTTGCCGAAGATGCGATCGGCTCCGTGGCCGGTACGGAAGGATCGGTCGGCGGGTTGCGCATCCGGTTATGCCGCAATGCCGAGATCGTACCGCCGCTGTTTACCACCCCTTCCCGCGCCGGTGCCTGGCGCAGGCTCTGCCCGTCGCCTTCCCAGATGTTGGGAATCGACATTGACGCCCCGGCACCAAAACGCGGTGAGCCGGTGCGTGGCTGGCGTGCGCATGTTTATGACGGCATCGGCCATGCCCTTGCGGATTTTTCCGGCGCGGCGGGCATTGTCGGGCACGGGCATCCGGCGCTGGCCGAGGCTGCCTACCGCCAATGGTCACTTCTGGCCGGTTCGGCGGTTTCGTCAGCCTCCGAACAACGGTTTCGCGAGCAACTGCTGAAGACCCTGCCGCAAGGGCTGGATGGAATTGCCGCAATCGGGACTGAGCAGGACATGATGGAACTGGCGCAAAACCTTTTGCGCAACGACGACCGGCAGCCCGGCTTTTTCGATCTCGAGGACGGCGTCACGGAAACGCAGACCCCGGCCTTGCGGATTGCCGATGAAAGACAGACGGGCTTTGGTCGCAACGGGCTTCATTTCTGGCAGTTCGAAGATGACGGCATATTGCCCGATATCATCGTGACCGGCAGCATTCTGCCCGGCAAGCCGCTGGCGGCCCTGGTAACACGAAGCGAGCTGGCTGCATCATTGGGCGACCGATCTGCCACGGAGATCGATAAGGTCGATTATGCCGTGGCATCGGCTGCACTCCTTGCTCTGCGCGAAGACAACCTGCAAGACAATGCCCGCCTTGTCGGCGATCAACTGCGGGCGGCACTGGAACCGGTCGCATTCAATCATTCCGTTGAAATTGGCGGGAAAGGCCTGGCAATCGACCTGATCTTTTCCGGGCAGCATGCCGAATCGGTGGCCAAGGCGCTGCTGGATCGTGGATTTGTGACACCCGCGGTTGACGATCCGCGACAGTTGAGACTGCGACCACCGCTTTGCCTCGACGCCGTGACGGCCGAAAAATTTGTGCAGGCGCTATCCGCCATTCTGGCCGAACAGAAATCACGGGAAGAAAAACCGAACGAAAACATCAGCGTGAGCGATCGTGATGAGAATGACAAGGCTGATCCCTTGTCCGACGAGATGATGCTTACTATTTGAATCAAAGTGCCAGACACGGCAATTTTGCGAATGAGATTTCACAAACTTGCCGTGATCCTGTCATCATAAAGAAAAATATTCTAGATAAATTGATTTTCGTTGATCGAAGATGAGTTTCGTCGTAGAGAAGATTCGATACTGGAATTTTTGATTCCAGTTTAATCCTAACGCAACGCCAGAAGGGAGAGTGACATGCCGATTACCGCCTGCATTACCGCCACTCTTAAACCGGGCGTGCGTCGACTTAAACGCGTGGAGTGCATCTCCTCTCCGCGCTGTCGAATGTGACGATCACCGTCTACGGTCCTTACGTAACCTCGGTTTTCTGAATTTAAGTCATTTCGCAGTGCCGCCTTATGGCGCGGTATCTGCTGGAGTCTACCCATGCGAAAGCAAGTTATTGAATATGGCGGCGAGCCCGTCGGTATCGTGGTGCCGGATGACAACCGGCTGAAGTTCATCGCCGTGAAGTTTCACGTCATTGATCTGGACGAGCAGCGTTTTGGTTCTGCCGACGAAGTGAAGCTTGCCATTCACGACCATCTGGCGCGTTCGCGCGCTGCCAATCCGGCGCATGCATGATTGGAGAAGCCGCAATTTTGACGAGCGTGACGGATCAATATTGTCGAAAACGCCGGATAGCCGGCATGAAACCATAAAAGCCGCTCCATGTTGGGCGGCTTTTTTGTTGGGCGCGTTTCAGAACGCGGTGAACGTCATCGTCGTCAGCGATCGTTCGATGCCCGCAATGCAGGCGATCTTCTCATTGACGAAACGGCCGATTTCCTCGCCTTCGGGCAGATAGACCTTGGCCAGCAGATCCCAGTCGCCGCTGGTGGAATAAAGTTCCGAGACCAGTTCGGTCTTGTAGATGGCATCGGCGACCTCGTAGGTCTTGCCGGGGGTGCAGCGCAATTGCACGAAAATCGGTTTCATCAAAATCTTCCCGTCAGTGAGGCCGCGCGCGAGCGGTCCAGGATTGGCTGACCGACTATTGGCCGATCAGGCGCCCGATCGCAAGCATGGCCTGTCCTCATGCGATCAGGCAAGGCATTCCCGGAACGAATGACCCATTGAGAACATGTGCATGGCCATGGCGAAAAACGCGCGGTAGGATTTCTCCAGTCGCCATCCGGATATCGCATCATGCTCGACAATCCACGTTCGCACGGCCTTTGGGAAAAGACGGCTCCGGCCGCACCGGTGACAACGCCTCTCGAGGGCGCGCAGGCAGCGGATGTGGTGATTGTCGGCGGCGGTTATACCGGCCTTTCGGCGGCGCTGCATCTGGCCGAGGCCGGCACCAGTGTGTGTCTTCTGGAAGCGGCTGAAATCGGTTTTGGCGGGGCGGGACGCAATGTCGGGCTGATCAATGCCGGCATGTGGGTGATGCCGGAGGATTTCACCAAAGAGCTCGGCCCGGGTTATGGCGAACGCGCGCTGACCCTTCTCGGCAATGGCCCGGCGCTGGTGCGCGAGACGATCAGGAAACATGACATTGATTGCGAGCTGGTCGAAAACGGCACGCTGCATCTGGCCGTCGGCACCGAAGGTCAAAAGGAGTTGGAGGAGCGCGCGCGCCAGTGGCAGAGCCGCGGTGCGCCGGTCTCCATACTTGATGCCGCCGAAACCGAACGGCGGGTGGGAAGCCAGGCCTATTCCGGTGCTCTGCTCGACATGCGCGCCGGCACGCTGCAGCCGCTCGCCTATGCCAGAGGGTTGGCACATGCGGCGGTGAAGGCAGGCGCAAGACTGTTTACCGGCAGCGCCGTGATTGCGGCAGAGAAGAACGGCAGCCGGCATGTGGTGCAGACGGCCCGCGGCGAAATTTCGGCTGAGTGGGTGATCGTCGCCACCGATGCCTACAGCACCGGGCCGTGGAGTATCATTCGTGAGGAGCAGGTTCACCTGCCCTATTTCAATCTCGCGACAAAGCCGCTTTCCGACAATCTTCTGCGCTCCATTCTGGCTGGGCGCGAAGGCTGCTGGGATACGAAGGACGTGCTGTCTTCCTTCCGCATGGATCGCGGCGGGCGGTTGGTGTTCGGCAGCGTCGGCGCATTGCGGGGTACGGGGATCGGCATCCACAAAAGCTGGGCGAAACGATCGCTGGCGCGGCTGTTTCCACAGCTCGGCGAGATCGAATTCGAAGCGGAATGGTACGGCCAGATCGGCATGACCCACAACGCGCTGCCGCGCCTGCACAGGTTCGACCGCAACGTCATCGGCTTCTGCGGTTACAACGGCCGCGGCATCGCGCCAGGCACGACATTCGGCAAGGTGCTGGCCGAGCATATTCTCGGCCACCTGCCTGAACAAGATTTGCCGCTGCCGGTCAGCGATCCCAGACAACCCTCGCTGCGGGGGCTGAAGGAAGCCTATTACGAAGCGGGCGCGCAGATTGCCCATTTTGCCGGCGAACGGTTCTGACCAGACAACAAATATCCGTCATCGCGATTGCCTCGGCCGTCGCCACTTGTACATTGCAGCCAATCACGACGCTCTCGGGGAGAGCGCATTCGAAAAACCGGAGACCGACATGACCCTTGCCACACTCGACCTCGCAGCCGACGTGGACCGCATTCTTGCCGATCTCGGCGTGGCGACCTCACGCTACAAGGGCGGTACGCTGACGGTTCGTTCCCCTGTCACCGGCAAGGAGATCGGCAGCCTGCCGGAACATTCGGCCACGGACGCCAAGGCCGCGATCGAAAAGGCGCAAAATGCATTTTTGAGCTGGCGCAAGGTGCCTGGCCCCAAGCGCGGCGAATTGATCCGCCTTCTCGGCGAGGAACTGCGGAGCGCAAAAGATGCACTCGGCGAACTCGTATCGATCGAAGTCGGCAAGGTGACGTCGGAAGGTCTCGGCGAAGTGCAGGAGATGATCGACATCTGCGATTTCGCCGTCGGCCTGTCGCGTCAGCTTTATGGCCTCACCATCGCCACCGAACGCGCCGACCACCGCATGATGGAAACCTGGCATCCGCTCGGCGTCGTCGGCATCATCTCGGCCTTCAACTTTCCGGTCGCGGTCTGGTCGTGGAATTCGGCGCTGGCGCTGGTCTGCGGCAATTCCACCGTCTGGAAGCCATCCGAAAAGACGCCGCTGACCGCGCTTGCCACCCAGGCGATCTTCGAAAAGGCCGTCAAACGTTACCGCGATGCGGGCTACGAGGCGCCGGAAAACCTTTCGACCCTTCTGATCGGCGGCCGCGACATCGGCGAAGTGCTCGTCGACAACGAAAACGTGCCGCTGGTTTCCGCCACCGGCTCCACCGCCATGGGCCGCATCGTCGGCCCGCGCGTGGCGCAGCGGTTTGGCCGCTCGATTCTCGAACTCGGCGGCAACAATGCCGCGATCGTGACGCCCACCGCCGATCTGGACCTCACCCTGCGCGGCGTCGCCTTTTCCGCCATGGGCACGGCCGGACAGCGCTGCACGACGCTGCGTCGGCTGTTCGTCCATGACAGCGTTTACGACCAGCTGGTGCCGCGCCTGATCAAGGCCTACCAGTCGGTCACGATCGGTAGCCCGCTGACATCCGGCAATCTCGTCGGCCCGCTGATCGACAAAGCCGCTTTTGACAAGATGCAGGCAGCACTGGAGGCAGCACGCGCGGCAGGCGGCAAGGTGTCCGGCGGCGAACGGGTTCTTTCCGACGATGCAACTGACGCCTATTACGCACGCCCGGCCATCGTGGAAATGCCGGGCCAGACAGGCCCGGTGAAGGACGAAACCTTTGCGCCGATTCTCTACGTGATCCGCTATTCCGATTTCGATCAGGCCATTGCCCTGCATAACGACGTGCCGCAGGGACTGTCGTCCTCCATCTTCACCAACGACATGCGCGAGGCCGAAAGCTTTGTTTCTTCCCAGGGCTCGGATTGCGGCATCGCCAATGTCAATATCGGCCCTTCGGGCGCTGAGATCGGTGGCGCATTCGGCGGCGAAAAGGAAACCGGCGGCGGCCGCGAATCGGGTTCGGATGCCTGGCGCGCCTATATGCGCCGTGCCACCAACACGCTGAACTATGGCCGCACCCTGCCACTGGCGCAGGGCGTGAAATTCGACATCGACTGATGCCGATGATTGCCGACACGCCGCTGAAAAACCTGCTGACCGATATCGCGGGCGTGGCCGTCGGCCATGCCACCGATCTCCTGCTCGGTTCCGGTGTGACGGCAGTCGTTTTCGACAAGCCGGTGATCGCCTCCGGCAGCGTGCTGGGCGGCGCACCGGGCGGACGTGACACCGCCCTTCTCGACCCGTCCATGACGGTCGAGACGGTGGATGCCTTTGTGCTTTCCGGTGGCTCGGCATTTGGGCTGGATGCGGCTGGCGGCGTGCAGGCGGGTCTTCGCGAAATCGGCCGGGGATTGAGCGTCGGCACGACAAAAGTGCCGATCGTACCGCAGGCGATCCTGATGGATCTGCTGAATGGCGGGGACAAGGACTGGGTCGGCATTCCCCCTATCGCGACATGGGCTATGCTGCTTTCGAAGCCGCCAAAACAGGGGATTTTGCGCTCGGCACGGTGGGTGCGGGAACGGGTGCGACGACCGCCACCTTGAAGGGTGGTATCGGTTCAGCCAGCGCCAGAACAAAAGCCGGGCACAGAGTGGCGGCACTGGTGGCCGCCAATGCACTGGGATCGGCAACGATCGGCGACGGCCCGCATTTCTGGGCGGCTCCCTTCGAACAGCATAACGAGTTTGGCGGACTGGGCATGCCGGCGGCATGTGATGCCAACATGCGCCTCAAGGGCGTGAGCGTGACGGCAACGACAATCGGTGTCGTTGTGACCGATGCAGTGCTGACCAAGGCGCAGGCGCATCGGCTTTCGATTCTCGCCCATGATGGACTGGCACGCGCGGTGCTGCCGGCCCACCTGCCCTTTGACGGCGACACGATGTTTGCCGCTGCGACTGGCTCAAAACCGGTGGAGGGCATGGCGGAGCTGATGGAGATTTTTCATCTGGCAACGATGGTGACGGCACGGGCGATTGCTCGTGGTGTATACGAAGCGACGGCTCTGCCGGTGCAAGGATCGCAAGCAGCATGGCGGGACCTGGTCGGGCAGGATCGATGAATTCCAGCACACACAGATGCCTGCATCATGCTTGATTTGGCGTGTTAACACGGTCCCAATGCGCCGCGTGCAGCAAAGAAAATGCCGTCAGTATGCTGCAATCAATGGGAGCCCTGAAGCTCTTCGACCAGGGCGCTGATTTCGCACATCAAGCCGGTGCTGTTATAGGCAAGCACCACCCCGCCGGACCCACCCAGGCCAGCACTGATCAATTTCGAGCCAAACCCCTTGCGGTCGGGCGGAACCACCGCCGGCCCCCGGGTTTCCCGCCAGGTCATGCGCAGGGTCTGGCCAAGACCGCTGCCTTCGACGCGCCAGCTGAGATCAACGCTGCCGCCACCGACCGACAAGGAGCCGTGTTTCAGCGCGTTGGTGGTCAATTCGTGAAGCAGCAGCGCAACATTCAACGCGGCTTTCGAGCCGATCTCGACGTCTGGCCCCTCAAGGCGGATACGACCTGCAACACCCGCCCCATTGACAGCAGTGGTCGCGACATCACCAAGAAGGGCGGCTTTCCAGCTGGATTGCAACAGAATGTCGTGCGCGGAGCTGAGCGCCATCAGCCGCTGCTGCAAGGTTTGCACACGTGCCTGATCGTTGGAGCCCTTCAGCGTATGCGAAGTGATGGCCGTGACCATTGCGAACAGGTTTTTGACACGATGCCCGAGTTCCGCAGTCAGGAGCTGCTGAACCTCCTGCGTTTCGCGCAGAGCCGCTACGCTTGCTTCCAATGCTTTTTCGCGTTCCCGCAATGCCTCTTCGGCAATGGTACGCTCCAAAAGATCGGCCGCCTGCCGCGCCAGAATATCCAGCAGGCGAAGGTCGCGCTCGGATGGCTGGTGTGGCTTGGCCCAGTGCGTCGAAATCATGCCCAGAAGAGTGCCGTCGCGGGCAAGAAGCGGCGTGGTTTGCGCCGAGCGGATGCCTGCATTTCGAAATGCCGCCAGATCGGCAGTGCCCGCAATGTCTTCCCAGCTTTCGAAATCCGGTATGACGGCACGTTGTCCGGACTTCAGTGCCTGAGTGCAGCTGCTCAAAGCTTTCGGGGTTACCCATTGCCAGACGGCTTTGTCCTCGGCGGTCAGCCCGCGTGACACAAGCAGATGAAGACCACTTGCCGAACCGTCTTCCGATTTGCGCAGCAGCTGCATGGTACCGAATTGCGATTGGGTGATCGAGATCGCCGCATCGACAATCTTGCCGTAAAGCGCCTGACGATCCTGTTCTCCAATCAGATCGACACTGATTGTATGCAGCAACTCAATGTCCGACATTTCGCTCGGCGAACCGCTGGCCTGATTATCCGTGGTGACGATGCGAAGGTTGACCATTGAAAACCCATGGAGAGACGGTTGAACCGCAGTCGATCATAACCGAAATCGAGATGATGGACAGCGGCTTATAACGTTCTCGCCAGAACTTGGTTCCGGCGCGCAAGCGTCGAGATCCGTGAAAACGTCGGAACGGCAGGCGGCTCATCCCATCGGCGCTGAGCCGCGTCGCTTACTCAGGCTGTCTGGGCCTGCGACTTCATGAACCGTACGGTGGCAAACCACAGGACGACACCGATGGCGAGCAGGATGGCGGCAATGGTGTATTGTACCGGTTCGCGACCGGTCCACGGGCCGACGAGAAACAGGCAGCTTGCCGCGCCGATAACTGGCAGGAAGGTCGGTGTGCGAAAATGCTTGTGGCCGACCTTATCTTTGCGCAGCACGAGGACCGCGACGTTTACAAGGGCGAAGACCCCGAGCAGCAAGAGCGCAGTGGTGCCGCCAAGTTCCTTCACACCGCCGGCAAAAACGATCAGGCCAATGGCAAGCACAGTGGTGAAAAAGATCGCGATATAGGGCGTGCGGCGCGCCTTGTGGACCTTACCGAGTGCAGCCGGCAGCACGCCTTCACGGCTCATGCCATAGATCAGGCGGCTCGCCATCATCATGTTGATCAGCGCCGAATTGGCGACAGCGAACATGGTGATGACACCAAAAATGCTGATCGGAAAATTCGGCGCCCCGGCCTGAACAACCTTCAGGAGCGGCGTTTCACCTTCGCCGAGATCGGCAGCGGAGACGAGCGTGATGGCCGAGATGGCGACCAGAATATAGATGACGCCGGTGATGACGAGACCACCGAGAAGGACTTTAGGAAAGATGCGGCTGGGCTGCTTGCATTCTTCGGCCATGTTGACCGAATCCTCGAAGCCGACCATGGCGAAAAAGGCCAGTGTCGTGGCGGCCACGACAGACCAGATGACGCCATGATCACCCGCAGGTTCAAACGTCCAGACGCGAGAAACATCGCCCTGGCCATTGCCGATGGCCCAGAAACCAATGCCGATGATGATGAACAGGCCGGTGAGTTCGACCACGGTCAAAAGCACGTTCATCTTCACACTTTCACCAACACCACGGAAATTGATGAGAGCCACGGCGGCGATGAAGAACAGCGCCACGCCGGTGACGCCGTAGGTGCCGAAATCAAAGCCGGTGGCGGCCGTGAAATTGGAGGCGAAGGCGCGGGATGCCGTCGAGGCTGATGTGATGCCGGAGGACATGACCGCGAAGGCAACAATGAAGGTCAGGAAATGCACCCCGAAAGCCTTGTGGGTGTAGAGCGCTGCGCCAGCCGCCTTCGGATATTTTGTGACGAGTTCGAGATAACTGCAGGCGGTGACCATTGCGACCGCAAAGGCAACGAGGAAAGGCAACCAGACAACGCCTCCGACTTCGGCCGCAACCTGACCGGTGAGTGCGTAGATACCGGTGCCAAGAATATCGCCGACGATGAAGAGAAGCAGAAGACCGGGGCCGATCATGCGATTGAGTTCGGTTTTCGGCTCGGCCGAATCATCCGGCTTGGTTACGGGCGTGGTCATCGGGCGTCCTCCTCCAGCGTCAAGCACGCTCAACGCCGGGAAAGGGCGGAGGTTCCAGAATTGCGAAAACGCAAGTGAAGAAGAGTAAGAGTTTGAAAGGTTTGCGATGAGCGAAGCGTTTTGACGGTGACGTCGATGCCGAATGGCTGCCCCTTTCCAGAGAGCAGCCGGCCGATAAAACTCAGCCTTGCCGCCCTGCCAGAAGCTTGCGTAAAATCCGCGCCGTTTCCTTCGCGCCATCCAGGCGGATATCGACCGAAGATGGCGGCGGCAGTTTCAGGGCTTCGGCGATCGCCGCAGACATGGTTTCCTTCGACAGCGATGCCTCTCCCACGACAGCAGCAAGCCCCATGGCTTTCAGCTTTTCCGCACGTTCCGTCTGCTCTGTTTCTCCGCCGGTCGCGAAGGGTACGAGAAGCAGGCGGCAAGAGGTCTGCAGAAGATCGCCCACCGTATTGTAACCGGCCTGCGAAATGGAAAGCGTCGCGGCGGCCAGCAAGTTCGGAAAATCCGGGCGGAAGCGGAACAGGGTAATGTTGTCTGCTGCATTCGCAGCTAGACGATCGAAATCCGCTTGCGGCAGGTTGGGACCGGTGATGACGCACCACTTCAACACCGGATCGAAATCGGCAGAGGCTGCGACGGCGGCTTCCATTAAGGCCGCACCGACCACGCCGCCGCCGGCGGACACGACGATATCGTAATGTTCCTGCGAGGGTGTCGGCGCCGGTGGGGCAACCATCCCCGTATAGATGACACGGTCGGCAATCTTGTCTGCAAGCGGAAATGTATCCTCGATACGCGCGAAACTCGGGTCACCGTGAACGAGCACGTGGTCGAAATGGTTTTGCACCAGATCGACGGTTTCCTGATCGCGGCCGGGTTTACGGTTTTCCTGCAGGATATCACGCACCGAGGCACAGACGATCGGACGCGGATTGGCGGCCTCGATAGCATCGAGCAGCGGCAGAAGCTCGAAACGCACCTGACGGCGGCCGAACGGAAAGGCTTCGGTGATCACCATATCCGAGTTTATTCGATGAAAGGCGTCGAGAAGCATTTTTGTGCGGGCTTCTTCAAAAGCCTTGTCGACCGGCGTGCCATCCGCCTGCGCCAGACCGGCGAATTCGACGCCGGTGGCAACCGGTGGCAGTTCGACATGATCGATGCCCGGCCCCGGAAACCCTTTGACGGGCAACCCACCGGTGACAAGCGTGACGGCGAAACCATCTTCAACCAATGCCGCCGCGATACGGCTGGCGCGGGCCAAATGACCGATGCCGAGCAGATGCTGGACGTAGAAGAAGACGCGCAGCTGCCGGGTTTTATGGGTGGACATGTCAGGCCTTTCCGCGATGGGCTGCAAACAGCGTTTCAAGCTGGCGGATGCTGGCGCGATGATCGAATTCGTGGCGCACGCGGTGTTCGGCGGCATCGCCGAGACGCTGACGGAGCGCCGGATCGCGGATCATGCGTTCAAGGGCCGCGGCAAGGGCTGCCGGGTCTTCGGGCGGCACGAGCAGGCCGTTTTCGCCATCGACGAACAGTTCCGAAATGCCGGCCTGTGCCGTTGCCACGCAAGCCATGCGCTGGCTGGCGGCCTCGACAAGCACGTTCGGCAGGCCATCGCGATCACCGTCATCCGTGATGCGCGAGGCGAGCGCAAAGACGTCGCTGGTGCGGTCATGTTCCAACACTTCCACCTGCGCCAATGCGCCGAACCATTCAATGCGATCAGTGATGCCAAGCTGTTCCGCCTGCGCCTTCAGGGCGGGCAACTGTTCACCGCCGCCGATATGGCGAAAACGCCAGTGGAGGTCTTTTGGCAGCAGTGCCAAGGCGTTGAGAAGGGTGTCGTAGCCCTTCTTTTTCACAGCGCGGCCCACGGAGAGAATGATGGCAGGGTCATCGGCCGATGAACCATCGCGGACATTCCGCTTTTCGGCAAAGACCGGAAAACGATCGAGATCGAGGCCGTGATAGCTGAGGTTCACCACACCCTCACGGCCGGCCAGATCCGTCAGGTGATCGAACCCGGCGCGCGTGCAGGTGACAGCCCAATTGGCTTGCTGAAGCTTGCCCTGCAAATCCCAGATGGGCGACGTCCAGATATCCTTGGCATGCGCCGAGACCGACCACGGGATATTGGCGATCATGCCCGCATAGGCGCCGACCGAGGCGGGCGTGTGGATGAAATGCACGTACAGCCAATCCGCATCCTGCGGCCATTCGGCCACCAGCACGGCGGCTTGGCCGAAACGGCGAAAACGGTTGCGGGAGAAATCGCGTCTCAGGTCGGACAGGAACTGGCGAAACGCTTTACCGAAACCCGGCTGGCGCGCCGCCTTCATGAGCGAGCACAAAACCCGCAGCGGCTCCTCATGCAGGTATTCGGGCAGATATTTTACAGGTGCCCGGATCTCGTCATGGATGGGATGACGCTTCTTGTCGGTGGGGCGGCGCATGGAAAACAGTTCAAGCGACAGCCCGGTCCGTTCCAGCCCCAAAAGTTCCTGCGCGATAAAAGTTTCCGAAAGGCGCGGATAACCCTTCAGCAGCACGACGATCTTCTTCAATTCCGGCATGGGAGAGGTCAGCCCTGCACGACTGTGAGATGGTCACCGTCGCGGCGATTCATCCAGTCGCCGACCATGGACGAGATATGGGCAAGGCCTTCCAGCCGCAAGCTGGGGGCACCAGCAGAGGGGGCGGGCTGGGTGAGAAGGTTTCTCAGCGCCGCTGCCATCCGCTTGGGATCGGCTGATTCCTCCGGCAAAAGCATTGTCACGAGGCCGAGTTCAGTCGCACGTCTTGCGCGGATCAACTGTTCTTCGCGCGGCTGGGTGCGCGGCACGATCAGCGCCGGTTTGTCGAAGGAGAGGATTTCACAATAGGTGTTGTAGCCACCCATGGCGACGACCGCTTTCGCATTGGCGACCAGATCTTCCATGCGGTTGTCGAACTCGATGACTTCGAGCGGACCGACACGTTCGGCCGCCTGCTGCAGGCGATGGCGCTGTTCGGCGGGCATATAGGGGCCGAGCACGATGAGCGCCTTCTGGGTGAAGGTGGGATCAGCCTCATAAGCGGCAATGACCTCCTGCACGAGATCGGCGCCATCGCCGCCGCCACCGGTCGTGACAAGAATATAATCACCCTTCTGACGGTGGTCCGACTGCACGCCTTCGCCGACCGCGCGTTGCAGGAAACCCACGAAATGCATCTTGGAGCGGACGTTTTGCGGTGCGTCGAGGCCGACCAGCGGATCATAAAACTCCGGCGGACCATACACCCAGATATCGTCGTAATACTGGCCGATCTTGCGCATCACATCATTGCGCTGCCATTCCTTTTCGAGAAGATGCGGTGCGTCCATGACTTCGCGCAGGCCGAGCACCAGCTTGGTGCCGCGGGTCTTCAGATAGGCCAGTGTATCTTCCACCTCGCCGCGCAGGCCGAGCGGCTCCTTGTCGATGATGAAGATGTCGGGATCAAATGTTTCAGCGGTGTGGCGGATGATCGACTGGCGCATCTTCAAGGTTTCCTGAAGATCGATATGCTGGTCCATCGACGTGTATTCGCCGTTGCGCAGCTTGATCACCGAGGGGATCTTCACGAAATCGACGCGGGCGCGATAGTCGAAGGCGCCAGCGATCGTGGCACCGGAAATGATCAGTACGTTGAGGCCACGATAATCCTCGACCAGCGAATGGGCGATGGCGCGACAGCGGCGCAGATGGCCGAGTCCGAACGTGTCATGGCTGTACATGAGGATGCGAGCGTTATCGAGACGGCGCGTCATGTGGGTCTTTCGTTACAGATTATACGAATGCAATGCGTGTCACTTGTAGGGATCGGCGGCGTCGCGCAAGCCGTCTCCCAAAAAGTTGAAGGCCAGGATCACCACGATGACCGGGATGACCGGAAACAGGAGCCATGGGTAGAGGGCGATCACGTTAACTGTTCGCGCTTCCGTGAGCAAGACACCCCAGCTTGTGATTGGCGCACGCAGGCCAAGGCCGAGGAAACTGAGCGTGGTTTCCCCGAGGATCATGCCGGGGATGGCGAGCGTGGCGCTGGCGATGAGATGCGACATGAAACCCGGGACCAGATGGCGGCCGATGATGCGAGTTTTGCTGGCACCCATCAGCTGCGCAGCAAGGACATAGTCCTCCTCACGCAAGGAAAAAAGCTTTGACCGTACCGCCCTCGCCAGCCCCGTCCAATCCAGTAGGCCGAGGATGAAGGTGATGCCGAGATAGATCACCAAGGGGCTCCAGGTGAGCGGCATGATGGCGGCAAGCGCCAGCCACAAGGGGATGCTGGGGATGGACTGCAGCACCTCAATGATACGCTGGACGATGAGGTCGAACACACCGCCGCGATAACCGGCCAGTCCCCCGATCACAATGCCGAGAATGAAACTGGTGGTAATACCGAGAAGGCCGATGGTGAGTGATATGCGCGCGCCATAAAGAATGCGTGAGAGCACGTCGCGCCCGAGACGATCGGTACCGAGCAGGAAAAAATCGCCGCCTTCGGAAGGGCAGACGAGATGCCGATCGGCTTCGAAGAGGTTCCAGAACCGATAGGCGTCACCCTTACAGAAGAAACGCAACGGCTGGACGATATTGGTATCGGTATAGACGCGCTTCAGCGTCGTCATGTCGAGCTGCATGCTCTGCTTGTAGACAAACGGCCCGACAAACTCGCCATCATGAAAAAGATGCACCGATTGCGGGGGCGAATAGATGCTGTCGATATTGCGGGTGTGCAGATTATAGGGCGCCAGGAACTCGACGATGATGATCGACAGATAGGCGACAGCGAGCAGGATGCCGGAAATCAACGCCAGTCGATGGCGCTTGAACCGCCACCACATCAGACGCAGTTGCGAGGCTTCGGTATAGGCATTGGAGCCGGCCGACGCCTCGGTCGCGTATGGATCGAACGGCGCCGTCGAGACGTAATGGTCAAGCGGAGCACCGCTTTCGGGGAGCATGGGCTTCACTTGGTGGCCCCTCCCTTCAGACGAATGCGCGGATCAAACAGTGCCAGCGCGATATCCGAAACCAGAACGCCGATGACGGTCAGGAATGCCAAAAACATCAGGAAAGAGCCGGCGAGATACATGTCCTGGCTCTGCAGGGCCTTGATCAGCATCGGACCTGTCGTTTCCAGAGACAGGACAACGGCGGTGATTTCCGCGCCTGAAATGATCGACGGCAGGATCGAGCCGATATCCGAGATGAAAAAATTGAGCGACATGCGCAGCGGATATTTGACCAGCACCTTCATCGGATGCAGGCCTTTGGCGCGCGCCGTCATGACATATTGTTTTTGAAGCTCATCCAAAAGGTTGGCGCGCAGACGTCGCACCATCGATGCCGTGCCAGCCGTACCGATGATGATAACCGGGATCCAGAGATGTTCGAGGATCGACCAGAACTTGTCCCAGCTCATCGGCTGGTTGAGATATTTCTGGTCCATCAGGTGGCCGATCGTGGTGCCGAACCAGATATTGGCGAAATACATCAAGATCAGCGCAAAGATGAAATTCGGCACGGCAATGCCGATCAGGCCGAACAGCGTCAGCCCATAATCACCCCAGCTATATTGGCGGGTGGCCGAATAAACGCCGATCGGGAAGGCGATGATCCAGGTAAGAGCGATGGTGACGAAGGAGACGAGAACCGTGAGCCACAACCGATCACCCACAACTTCGCTGACCGGCAGACGATATTCGAAGGAATAACCGAAATCGCCGACCAGCATGCCCCCGACCCAGTTGAGGTAACGGATCGGTATCGGCTTGTCGTAACCGTAACGCGCCCGCAGCTCCTCGATTTCCTGCAGATCGGCCTTTTCGCCGATGGCCCGCAATTCCTCGATATAACTTTCGAAATAATCGCCCGGCGGCAATTCGATGATGGTGAAGACCAGCATCGAAATCAGAAGCAGCGTCGGAATCATCACCAGGATGCGCCAGAGAATGTAACGCAGCATCAGGCACTCTCCCCGAACCAGAACGTATCCGGCATATAGACACCGAGGTAGGAATAGGGATCGAAACAGAACAGCCCACGCGACGGCATGTTGCGTAACCTCGATGAACTGACCACCGGCTGCAACGCCGCATTGACGATGCCGATGGTGAAAACCTGTTGCGTGAAGATCGACAACATCCTGTGCCAGATCTCTTCGCGCTCGCTGGTCTCGCCACTGCGGCGCCATTCCTTCAGAAGGTCGAGCAACTGTTTCGCTTCCGGCATGTCGGGAGGATTACCATCGCCGCCGCCCGACATGTAGTTCAGGCCCCAGTTCGGCCAGAATACCTGATCGTCAGAAGTCGGAGCCAGTTCTTGCGGCGACATGTCGGCGGTCGGCACGCCATTATCCAGCCCCTGCCAGACGGACATGATCGTTTCGCCGCCACGAATGCGGCGTCGGAACAGTTCTCGTTGCGTTGCCCGCGTGTGGATGGCGATGCCAACCTTGAAGAGGTGATCGGCGACCAGTTCCAGCACATCGCTTTCGAACGAATCTTCACCGGCGGATTCGATGGTGATGTGGGCAACACGGCCATCCGACAGCAAGCGCAAGCCTTTTTCATTGCGTCGATCAAGACCCACTTCATCGAGCAAGCGATTTGCCGTTTCCGGATCATACGCGGCATAGGCCTGCGCATATTCCGGGCGATAAAGCCGGCTCTCCGGCATGACCGTGTTGGCACTTTCCTTGGCGATGCCATAAAACACCGCCTTGTTGATTTCGCTGCGATCGATGGCCAGCGACAAGGCGCGCCGGACCCGGACATCCCAGAACAGCTTGCGCCAGACCTCGTCCTTGCAGTTGAGATTGGGCATCAGCGCGATGCGTGACCCCTGCGTGCGTTTCCACAGATTGACGTGAACGGGAAAACGTTTTTCCGAGCTTTTCAGGAATGTGTAATCGGCAAAATCGATATTGGCGATTTGCAGATCGCTTTCGCCAGAGCCGGCTTTCGCGGCGATCAGACCGGGCGAACTGACATTCAGTACGAACTTATCGATATAGGGCAGTTGCAGGCCATTTTCGTCGACCCGGTGGAAATGCGGATTGCGCTCGAAGATGAACTGCTGGGCCGGCGGCTTGGTGCGCGGGCACCAGGGTTCGAGCGTCGGCAGGTCGGGATTTTCCGGCCGCACGGTGCGGCCCATGAATTGGTGAAGGGAAGACCAGTCATCGACCCTGTTCTTCTTGATCAGCTTCGCCAGCGTTTCCGCATCCTGATATTTTGGATGGAACTGTTTCATATAGGCCGAGGGCATCATCAGCCGCGTCGGCGAAGGGGCTGCCTGCTGGGCCAGAAAGTCCGGGTTGGGCGTATCCCAGGAATAACGCACGGTGCGTTCATCGAGAATTTCGAAACGCGGTTCCGCGCCATCGACCTTCAATTCTGCCGGAATACCGCCGCGATGCAGTTCCTTGTTGTGGAACATGTCCTCCCAGACGTAGCGAAAATCCTCCGTCGTGAAGGGGCTGCCATCCGACCAGCGATGTCCTTCGCGCAGGCGAAACGTGAAGACCTGCGAATGCTCGATCTCGAAACTTTCAAGAATATCCGGCAGCGGATTGAGGTGCTCGTCGTAACCGATCAGTCGGGCATAACCGTTGATGGGCATCAGGCGGATATCGCGCTGACCGCCGATCAGCATGCGCACGGTGCCGCCGCGTTTACCGGGCTCACGGCCGAGTGCGCCAAGATTGATGACGCGTGCTGCCTTCGGCGCACCGGGCGGCACGGTCGATGCGTCGAGACCGGCCTCTGTCTCGGTGGCCCGCGCAAAGGGCACGACAGCAGAAGATGCGAGAAGGGAGAGGAGGACGCGACGGGTGATCATGGCCGCAACTCCCTTTCCCGCAACTCTCGGGCATCGACGCTGCGTTGCGCCAGAACGAAATGGCCGCCGCCGAGATCCGCATGCGCCAGGTTTTCCGGCTGGTCATCATCGTCGAAAGGCGCATCCCATTTCGGGCGTTTCAGCGCACTGCCGACAGTGGCGTAATCAAGCGGGCGATCGAGATCCGGGTAAGGAACGGCTGCCAGCAGCTTGCGCGTATAGGGGTGAACCGGGCAGCGCATAATCGTCTCAACGGGGCCGATCTCGACAATGCGGCCCGCATACATGACGGCAACGCGATCCGCCATATAATTCACCACCGCGAGATTGTGGGAGATGAACAGATAGGTGAGGCCGAGTTCCTTCTTGAGATCCTTCAACAGATTGAGGATCTGTGCCTGGATCGATACATCGAGCGCAGAGACAGGCTCGTCGCAGATCAGCAGTTCCGGGCCCAAGGCAAGAGCGCGGGCGATGCCGATACGCTGGCGCTGGCCACCGGAAAAACTGTGCGGATAACGGCTGAGCGCACTGCGATCCAGCCCAATGGCACTGGTGAGCGCCTCGACGATGCGCGTGCGCTTTTCGGCATCGCCCTTTTCATGAATCTGCAGCGGTTCGCCGATAATGTTGCGCACCGTCATACGCGGCGACAGGGACGAGACGGGGTCCTGAAACACCATCTGCACCTTGCGCCGCAGGATCTTCAGATCCTCTCGTTCGGCGTGCAGAACATCGACAGGACCTTCGGCACCATTGAAGGTGACGCTGCCCGTATCCGCGCTCAGCCCACGCATCAAAATCTTGCTGAGCGTGGTCTTGCCGCAGCCACTTTCGCCGACCAGACCGAGACTTTCGCCACGCAGGATATCGAAACTGACATCGTTGACGGCAAGCGTCTTTTCCGGCGCGCCGAGGCCGAAAAAGCCTGAGCGGCGCGCGGTGAAGGATTTGCTGATATTGCGCACGGACAAAAGAACATCCGAACGCGGGCGCGCCGGATCAGGATCGGCTGCCGCCTTCTTTTTCGCCAGCATACGGCCGCCATCGACACCGATGTCACGCAACGGCTTCAGCCGTTCGCCAGGCTGCATGTCAAAATGCGGAACGGCCGCCATCAGCCCCCTGAGATAGGGATGCTGAGGATTGCGAAAAATATCATCGACTGGACCGGCTTCCATCACCTCGCCGCGATAAACGACGACGACCTCGTCCGCGAGATTGGCAACCACACCAAGATCATGGGTGATCAACAGCATCGCCATGTCGAAACGCGATTGCAGGTCTTTCAGGAGTTTGAGGATCTGCGCCTGGATGGTGACATCAAGCGCCGTCGTCGGTTCGTCCGCAACCAGGAGTGCAGGGCGGCAGATCAGCGCCATGGCGATCATCGCACGCTGACGCATGCCGCCTGAAAGCTCGAACGGATACATGCCAAAAACCTTGTTCGGCTTGGAGAAACCGACAAGGCCGAGCATTTCGATGACCCGTTCGTGCCGCTCCTTCGGCGACAGGATCGTGTGGGTTTTCAACGCTTCCTCGATCTGGTTGCCGATCGTATGCAGCGGTGAGAAGGAGACCATCGGTTCCTGAAAGATCATGCCGATGCGATTTCCGCGAATGGACCGGATTTTTCGCCCGTCATGCGGCAAAGCAAGGAGATCGATGGGGCCTTCGCTGCTCGCCGGATCGTTGAACACAACACGGCCGCCGATCTGCGCCGATGCCGATTCGATATCCATGATCGTGCGTCCGAAGACGGATTTTCCGGAACCGGATTCGCCCACCAAAGCCGTGACCTTGCCGGGAGAAATGCGCAGGCTGAAATTGCGGATCGCCTCGATGCGTCCACCGTAGAACGGGAACGATACGCTCAGATTTTCGGCGCGCAGCAAATCGTGGCGTTCAGTCAAGGCTTTATCCTGATGTCCCGCGAGAATAGCGAGGGTATGGGCCAATGTAGGACACTTTTCAGCAGCCTATAGCACGCAGGCTTACTCTGTCCATGTAACAGAAATCGCAAAACCGAACTTGGTTCCCGGCTGCGGAAAGCGTTTGACCGTGGGGAGAGAAACATCGTAGCCGCACTGAGGTGAAATACAGCGACCGGAGCATGACGGCATGAGTATCGGCCAAGATGAAAAGGCCTCGTTACAGGCAGCAAAGACCCTGATCGCCGAACGGCGGTTTACGGCAGCGCGTGATGCTCTGAACGACATGCGATCCGCGCTGACGCCTGGATCTGTGGCTGCTTTGGGGCCGATGACGCTGCTCGGCATGCCACGAAAACTGCACTCTGCCTTTCTGAAACTCGCCAAGGCAGAGGGAGATGCTATTGCCCGTATCGGCCTGCAATACAATCTCGTGCCCGACCCAAAGCGGGTGACGCAGCATTTCTGCATTCAAGACGCCGCATTTCGAACGATGACGGCCATGAACGCCGAGCCTGTGCCACGCAGGATCCACCAGATCTGGATCGGCTCCAAGCCCGTTCCCGTAAGCGTCGAGGCGTGGCGGCGGCATGCCGAGGCAACTGGCTACGATTATCGCCTGTGGCGGGAGGACGATATCCGGGCGATCGGCGTCTACGACAATGCGGTTTTCCGGGCATTTCTCGATGACGGCGATTTTCCGGGCGCGGTCGATGTGGCCCGTTATCTGATCCTGGCGCGCGAAGGCGGCATCTATCTAGACTGCGACTGGTATCCTGCGCGTGACGATGCGGGTTTCGATGCGTTCATGCCGCTGGTTGGCCTGTCGGCGCTTGCCGAACAGACGCCGCGCAATCTCGGCGGCGACAGCCTGCTTCTCACCAACTCCTTCATCGCCGCGCCACCCGACCATCCGCTGTTTGGCATTCTCGTTGATGCGCTGCCGGGTGTGATGGCGGAACTGCCGGGTGCGCCCGCCTGGTGGGCGACGGGACCGGTGATCTTTACGCTTCTGGCGCGGATGGTGGCGGTTACCGTACCGGATACGGGGTTCGTCGCCGCCAATCTGCCACAGCAGGCACCGATGGATGCGGTGTTGAAGGCTGCCGACAAGTCCGGACCGTCAGGCTTTCTGATCGGTTGGAAAAGCTGGTGACGACAGAATATCCGCTGCGGAACGCCAGCGGCAGCCGGAGTGTGTTTGACTGAGGCCAAACAGCCGGCCGAGAAAGTTTGTCACTGCCGCATCGTGCACGAGATGATGCGTGAGTACACCAACCACGCCACCGGGTACGCAAAGAGCGGCGATTTCCGCAAACAGCGTATCGGCATCGCGGCCGCCACGCATGCCGTGCCAGTCGATGACATCGACATGGGTGTTGAGCATCCTGACCGGTGCCGGCTTTTCAGGGCCAAAGGTCGAGAGGGCGCGGCAACCAAGTTCCGGAAGACGATCGACGACGGCCGGATCGATACGGTTCCACGGCGGCACCAGCATAGGAAAAAAGCGTTTTCCGTACAGGCTGGCAAGACGTTCGAAGCCTTGCCGTAACTCGCCTTCGATGACCGAGATCGGTCGATCAAGCCCAAGTTCCCGCTTTTTTACACCCTGCGGCCCATGATTCTCATGCGACCAGCCATGGACTGCGACGAGAACGTCTTTTTCCGTTTCCAGACGTTTTGCCAAAGGCGCATCCGTGTGGGCGGGGATCACCGCCAGTGTGACAGGGATATTGTGGCGACCGGTGGCGGACAGGAAGGCGTCGAGCGCGTCAGTCGGCTCGATGCAATCGTCGTCACGCAGCCAGAAGGTGACATGCTTGCCACGCGATGCCAGACGGTCCAACGCTTCGATCAGCAATCGTTCGGTCATGGAGATCTTTCCAAATGGATCTTGAGGATTGTTTCGAGCCTGATCGCAGCGCGGTCGAGTGAGCGTTCGTTCAAGACAAACTGTCTCGCTGCCGCGGCCATCGTTTTGCGGTGATCCACGTGAATCATCAGGGCACGAATGGCGTCGGAATACGCCTGTGTGTCGCCGGGCGGCGTCAGATGACCGGTACGACCGCCGATGACCACTTCAGGCACGCCGGCAATCTTTTCGGCCACGACCGGAAGCCCGGCGGCCTGCGCCTCCAGATAGGCCAGACCGTATGCCTCACCATGGCCGGGCCAGAGATAGAGCGCGCTTCGGCTAAGGATTTCGGCGACCTTGTCCGCGTCAAGTTGCCCATGCCACGAAATACGGCCCGGAGCGAATCCGGCAAACAAGTTTTCTATCTCTGCCCGCGCTGGTCCGTCGCCGACGATGGACAAGGTCCATGGCAGATCGTCGAGCCGCTGCAGACCGGCAGCAAGCGCGGCGTAACTGCTCATCTTGTCACCGGGCCGCATCATCGCGACGGTGACGAGGCGGAGGGGTTCCGGTTCCGGCTGCAGGGCTGCGAATGACGCCGTGTCGATGAAGGGGGGCAGTTTTTCGAGAACGGCCCCCGGCACGGATTGCAAAATGCCGTCGAGATCGCGCCGGGTGAGGCTGATATTGACCGCTGCCATCTTCAGCGCGTCAGCCAGCAACGCTTGGTGCGCTTGCCAGCCCTGTCCGTTGCGACGCTGTGAATAGGACGCTTCAGCCGTCACGTAGGCAATCCCGTGAGTTTGGCAGAGCGCCGGGCCGAGCAGATCCGGCGATTTGTAATAGGAATGGTAACAAAACCACAGATCCGGCGAACCGCCAGCGTGCCATTCCGCTTCGAGCCTCGCGATTTCCAGAGCGGCCTGCTGCTGCAAGTCGGCAAGCGCATCCGGCGCGGTTGAAAAAGAACGGAATTCCGATGTGATCTCGACATCGTGACCGCAACGCCGCAGGATTTCGATCAGCTGGCGCGCCATCAGCCGGTCACCGGAGGGAACCGGGTGGTTGGGCGACTTCAGCGGCGCATAGAAGGCAATTTTCATGGAAAAAGGCTTAGACGCCCAGCCGGGCCGCAGGCAAGCAGATTTGCCGTGATGGATCGTGATGCAGACAGCATGCGGGGAGACGGCCTCACGGCCATCACTTGACAGTTCGGCCCGGCGCACTCAACTGAGGGGCAACGAAATACAGGTTCTTCAAAGTGACCAACACGCCCTCTTCCACCCTCCTTGCCGCCATTCAATCCAAATCCGCCCGCGCCGGTGTCATCGGTCTCGGTTATGTCGGCCTGCCGCTGGCGCTGGCCATGTCGCGCGCCGGCTATATCGTCACCGGCTTCGACATCGATCCATCCAAGATGGTGTCGATCGAGGCAGGCAAAAGCTATATCGAGGCGGTACCGGATCATATTCTGGCGGAGGAAACGGCGGCGGGACGCTTTTTCGCGACCATCGATTTCTCACGGCTGCGCGACTGCGATGTGATTGCCATCTGCGTGCCGACACCGCTGACGCATCACCGTGATCCCGACCTCTCCTTCGTCGAAAAAACCTGCGAAAAGATCGCCGAGACCCTACGCCCCGGCCAGTTGATCGTCTTGGAATCGACCACCTATCCCGGCACGACCGACGAGGTGATGAAACCGATCCTCGAAAAATCCGGCCTGCGTTCGGGCGAGGATTTTTTCATCGGTTATTCGCCGGAACGTGAAGACCCGGGCAACCGCGAATTCGAAACCTCGACCATCCCGAAAATCGTCGCCGGCGATGGCAAAGCGTCCACGCAGATGATGCAGGCCTTTTATGGCGCGGTGGTGAAAACCGTGGTGCCCGTTTCCTCGAATGCGACAGCCGAGGCGGTCAAACTGACCGAAAACATCTTTCGCGCCGTCAATATCGCCCTCGTCAACGAGCTGAAGGTCGTCTACGAGGCCATGGGCATCGACGTTTGGGAAGTGATCGATGCGGCCAAGACAAAACCGTTCGGCTACATGCCGTTCTACCCCGGACCGGGACTCGGCGGCCACTGCATCCCGATCGACCCCTTTTATCTGACCTGGAAATCGCGCGAATATGACCAGCCGACCCGCTTCATCGAACTGGCTGGCGAGATCAACACCGCCATGCCGCGTCATGTCATCACGCGGCTTGCGGAGGCGCTGGACATCAAGGCCGGCAAGGCGCTGAGCCGTTCGAAGATCCTGATCCTCGGTCTCGCCTACAAGAAGAACGTGCCGGACATCCGTGAAAGCCCCTCGTTGAAGCTGATGGAGATCATTCTGGAGCGCGGTGGTGACTTCGACTATTACGATCCTTTCGTGCCTGAAATTCCGCAAACGCGGGAATACGGGCACCTGCGCGGCCGCACGTCGATCGGCTGGAGCGAAGCGGAAATCCGCAGCTATGACGCTGTATTGATCGCCACCGATCACGATGATGTCGACTACCAGTCGCTGGCTGACTGGTCTCCTCTCATCATCGATACGCGCAACGTTTTCGCCCGCCGCGCCATCAGCGCCAATCACATCGTCAAAGCCTGAGGACCATCCCATGAGCCGGCTCGACAGTTTCATCAATCGCATGTCCGCCCAGCGCGACATTCTCAATCACGTGCGGGACATGCTGGATTTGCCGGCAGGTGCGGTGCTGGAAGTGGGTCTTGGCAATGGCCGCACCTATAGCCATCTTCGTGAAAATTTCGCCGATCGACGCGTTATTGCCTTCGATCGGCAATTTGCCGCCCACAAGACATTGGCACCGGAACCGGGTGACTTCATCGAGGGTGAAATCCGCGAGTCAGGACAGGCTTTTGTGGGAAAAAACGCCGCACTGGTGCACGCCGATATCGGCACCGGCTATCCCGACAAGGACGCGGTGACACTGCAATGGCTGCCGGGCATGGTGGTCGGCATGCTGGCGGAAGGAGGCATCGCCGTGAGCGGTCTTCCCTTGGCACATCCCAATCTGGAAGCGCTGCCACGCCTGCCGAGCGTGGAAGAAGGCCGTTATTTCTACTACCGCAGAACGGCTTGACGATCAGTTGACCAATTGACGATGGCCAGCGCGGGTACGATCGAGCTCGCTGGTCGTGCGGTGCAACTGCTCGGCAAATGCACGGGTGACTTCGCGGGTGACACCGGGATCGATCAGAACCTTAGAGAAGGCGTCCTTGCAGATCTTCAGCGCTTCAACCGGGGTTGTGGTGCGAACAGTTGCCGTGCGCACGCCATCACAGAGGAGGCAGACCTCGCCAACGATGCAGTCGCCGGTAACTTCGCCGATCTTCACCTCGCCATCCGGCGCTTCCATGAGGATATCGGCACTGCCATCGAGAAGCACGTAAGCGCAATCGCCGGCATCGCCTTGATGAAAAAGTTCCTGATTGGCTCCGTAGCTGACCCTGCTGGATGCAAAAGCCAACAGCTTAAGACGGCACGGGTCTACCTTCGCAAAGTAAGGTATCCGGCGCAAAAGCTGTACTTCTTCCCTCAGTAACATCGTCGTCACCACCGTTCAGCTGTGCTTGATAACCCTCTCCTAGGCTACCAGCGTCTTGAATATACCACTTTCCTGCTCGAGAGTCTCGAATGTTCCATCATCTGCGATCGAGCCTCTGTCAAACACCACGACCCGCCCGAACATGCGGGCAAGAGACGTGTTCGATAGAACCCATATAATCGCAGGATCATGATCCTGTTCCTTTAGAAAATCTACTACGTTTTTAACGATCTCGCTTTGGACACGCCGATCAAGGCCCGGCAGCGCCCTGTTGAAGATGTAAAAATCGGACCGCCGGATCAACGAACGGGCCACATTCAGCTTCTGACGCTGCGCCAGAGTCAGCCGCCTTCCACCCGCGCCGATATCGAATTCCAGACCGACGCCGAGGAAGCTCGCATAAAGATCCTTCTCATGCATGACACCGGACGCGACCGCACGAATCTGCTCACCGGCATCGGCGATACGGTGGCTGAGCTTGCCGAAAAGAATGTTTTCACGCAGGCTGGCGAGCGCGATATAGCGATGCGGATCGTAGCGTTCAATAAGGCCGGCAAGATGTGACGGAAGCTTGTCGTGCAACAGATCGCGCGCCTTGACGATTTTATCCGACAGTTCCGGTGTCAACAGACCGAAACGGTATCGTAGCTCCACGTAATTGAAGCTCAGGCGCAGCATCGCATGCAGCTCGTCTCGGTTCGGGCGCACCCCGGCAGGGCGTTCCTTGAAGCGTTGCAGCAGCTGTTCGTAGACATCGATCTCATCGGCGCTCAAGGTGATCATCTGCTGGAAGAACGGATGGTCTTCCGGCAGGCTGCCAAAGATATCGACAAGGTTTTCAGCAATCGCCGTGCCCATGTCGAACAGTGGTTCAAGCAGAGCGGCCGAACGCAGAACATCATAGAAATAGTCGCTGTCGAGCAGCGATTTCTCGCCCCCCGCGCCCTGCCGCATGGTGCCGAACAAAAGGTTTTCACCAACGCTCGCCTCGATATTGTAGCGATCCGGCTCGAAATAGACGACGAGATGCGACAGACCTTTCGCCGCCAGCGTGGACCGAAGCGCATGGCGCATATCGACGATGCGTGCGGCAAGCTCCGTATGGACTTCGGGATCGAAGGTCGAATGAAGCGCCAGATCCATGATATCAGACGTCAGCTGGACAGCGTCCAGAGCCGCCAGAAGCGAGTTCTTGAGGTCATCTTTCTGACCATTGCGAACCGATGTCGTGCCGCGATCCAGCCATTCGGCATGGACGTCGAAATCCGCATTGCCCGCCATGCGGGCTTCGTGCATTTCCCACCGCCGCTGCGTTGCCTCGCGACCGCTATAGGTGACGGTGGATGTCGGCGCGTGTTTCAAACCGTAGAGAAGATTGTCCTTCAAACTGCCATGGAAAAAATAGCTGTCCGCGCCCGAATAGGAGATTGCCCGGCCAGACACGGATTCCGGCAGATCGAGCAGATCCGTATCCTGCAGCGTGATCTTGCCCACCACCGGCCAGACCACACGCCCAAAGGCTTCTGCCAAGGCTTCTGCTCCGCCGCCGGCATTGTCGATGATGGCGACGGTCTCCCCACGCTCGAACTTGACGGAGACACCTTCAGCGACACGCGCTCCGCTCTGGTCCTCGATCGTCACATTGACGGCGGCGAGCGGTGACAGGGACTTGTCTTCGGATTTCGGCGCCAGCGTATGAACAGCCGGCGGGATGAACATCGGCGCTTCGAATTCTTCCAGAACCTGCTCGTATTTGACCTGCACATCCTGACGTGCCTGGTCCCAATCGATCAGCTCTTTCAGCGGACCGGGAAGATCCTTGTAAGCGTTGATGACGGCGATCAGCTGGCCGACATCGAGGCTGCCGCGCAAGGTCAGGTAACCGCCGATGGAATAAAACAGAAAGGGCGTCAGCTGTGACAGGAAATTGTTCACGAACTTGACGAGGAATTTCCACTGATAGAGGTCGTAGCGGATCTTGTAGATGTGGCCGAGACGGTGGGAAACGTCAGCCCGCTCGTAATTCGAGGTGTCGAAGGCATGGATCGTACTGATGCCCTCGACAATATCGCTGACTTTGCCGGCGAAATGGCGGGCGGTGACCTGCCGCTGGCGACCGAGCTCGATCAGGCGATGACGCATTTTCGGGATGATGCCGACCTGGATTGCCACCATGGTGGCGGCGATCATGCCGAGCCAGAAATTCTGCACCATGATGAAGAACAGCGCAGCGATCGCCTGCCCGCCGAGCATTGCCGGCTGCACGAACGCATCGCCGGTAAAGCCGCCGAACGGTTCCACCTCGTCCTTGACCATGCTCGACACTTCGGCGGCATGGACCTTTTTGAGGTAGCTCGGGGGAAAACGCAGGATGCGATCGACCAGCTGATAACGAATGCGACGCAGAAGCCGCTCGCCGAGCCGGCCCTTGTAGGTGTTGATGTAATATTTGAAGAGACCGTTGATGATCACGAGCAGCAGGAACACGCCGGACAACGCGCCCAGCGTTTCCAGACGGTCAAGCGGAATCCCATCGAACTGAAAGATCGTCCCGACCCATGGCAGGGCAAGGGTAAAATCCATATAGGCTTGCGTTGCGCCTTCGCTTTCGAAACCGCCGCCCTGGATGGGGCCGTTGATGATCTGCTTGGGCAAATCGAAGGCAAGAAAATACGGCACCATGGACGCTGCCACGATGGCCAGGATGAACAGCTGCTGCCGCCGGGTATGTCTCCAGATGTAACGGAGAAGGCTTTTTTCCATGGGATGCCGTCAAAGGGACGGCAGGTGCACGTCCATGTCTCTACATGTTTTCAGGCGCTGTATATAACCATGCGTATGTGTTGCTGCAAATCGCCAGGCGCATTGCAGCCATCAAGTTTTATCACCGTTCGGCGGCCTTGTCGTGTGGCAAGGCCGCACCAGCCAGATGCCTTGACGACTACTTCAAGGCACGCTCGAAGATGCGCTGAAGCCTGTCGGCAAAGGCGCGTGGTTCTTCCGGCTTGTCGCCATCGAGAATACGCGCCTGATCGAGCAGCAACAGGACGGCATCTTCGCGCAAGGCAAGATCATCCGCCTTGGCGGCGATCGCCTGTACCAGCCCGTGATCGGCATTGAGTTCCAGCACCGGCCGGCTGGCGCCTTCGATACGGCCGGCGCCCTGCAGAATCTTTTCCAGCTGGCGATCATAACCGCCCTCGGATGCCACGAGGCAGACAGCACTTTCGGTGAGGCGATCAGAGATACGGACATCGGAGACGGTGTCGGCCAGTCGCACTTTTGCAAAAGCGATGAGATCATCGATGGTGGCCGAGGTCTCCGGCTTTTTCGACGTCTCCTCACCCTCGGGCTTGGCAAATTGCGACAGATCGGCTGCGCCTTGCGTGATCGACTTGAACGATTTGCCTTCGTATTCCGGTGCGTTCATCACCCAGAAACTATCGATCGAATCGGTGAGCAAAAGCACCTCGACCCCGCGGGCGCGAAAACCTTCAAGCTGCGGCGAATTCTTCAGTTGCTCGAGGTTGCCGCCGGTGAGGTAATAAATGGTCTTCTGGCCTTCCTTGGCGTCACGAACGTAATCTGCGAGTGAACGATGGCCTTCGCCGCTCGTCGTTGAACGAAACCGCGAAAGGGCCAAAAGCTGCGACCGCCGTTCGAAATCCTCGTAAATGCCCTCCTTGAGGACTGGTCCGAAATTTTCCCAGAGTTTTGTAAAGGCATCCGTGTCGTTTTCGGCCAGCTTTTCGATGGCCGTCAGCACGCGGCTGGTGACGCCCTTGCGGATGGCCGAAAGAACCGGGCTTTCCTGGATCATTTCGCGCGACATGTTGAGCGGCAGGTCAGCTGTATCGACAAGACCGCGCACGAAACGCAGGTAACGCGGCACCAGATCGGCATCGTCGGTGATGAAGACGCGCTTCACATAAAGCTTCACCCGGCCCTTGCGATCGGGGTCGAACATGTCGAAAGGCTGCGAACCGGGCACAAAGGCCAGCGTCGTATATTCGTGGCGGCCTTCGGCGCGAAAATGCACGTTGAGAGCAGGGTCATCGTACTGACCGGAAAGGCTGCGGTAGAAATCCGTATATTCTTCCGCGGAAATCTCGTTCTTGGAGCGGGTCCACAAAGCGGTACCGTCAGTGACGCTGGCCGGCTCAGCGCCAGGCTTTTCAACGAGAAGGATCGGCACCGGCACATGACCGGACTGATCCTTGACGATCTTTTCGACCGTCCAGCGCGACGTGTAAGTGCCGGCATCCTCCATCAGATAGAGGGTGATGGCCGTGCCGCGTGCCGGCGCATCCGCGAGATCCACGGCATCGATTGCATAGCTGCCTTTTCCATCGGACGACCATCGCCAGGCCTCATCAGAACCTGCGCGACGGGATACGACCTCGACCTTGTCGGCAACCATGAAGCAGGAATAGAAACCGACACCGAACTGGCCGATCAGTTGTGCGCCCTGCTCGCTCTTTTCAGCCTTCTGCGCCTCGATACGTTCCATGAAGGCGCGCGTGCCGGAGCGGGCAATGGTGCCGAGCGCCTCGATCATTTCCGCGCGGCTCATGCCGATGCCGTTATCCTCGATGATCAGGCGCTTGCCTTCCTCATCCAGTGTCAGGGTGATGCGGCCGTCGCCATCGCCGGCGGACAGCGAAGGATCGGTGATCGCCTCATAGCGCAGTTTTTCGCAGGCATCGGCAGCATTGGAAATCAGTTCACGCAGAAAGACGTTGCGGTCGGAATAGACCGAATGGACCATCATGTGCAGGAGGCGGGCGACATCGGCCTCGAACGCGTGGTTCTCGACGGTTTTTTCTGCAGCGTTTTCGGTCATGTTTCCTCTCGTCTTGCACATAGCATCGATCCGGCCGTCAGCGGGGCGCATCGAAATCGGTTTTCAGCAAGATAGGAAGCTTGAAAACACAAAACCAGAGCAGGAAGACACCCAATCAACCGCGCTTGCCCTTGAGAAAAGATCGCTCAGTAGTCGTTGTCGCGCGCGGCACGCACGTCGGCAAGCCCCCGCAACGCATCTCGATTGCCGGTCTGTGCCGCTGCTTCGAAAACCTGAATGGCATCGGCATAGCGGCTCATGTTGAGATAGGCGTAACCGCGCAGCACCATCAGATCGACGCGTTCGGTCTCAAGCTGGGCGCGCTGATCGAGAAACAGCAGAGCATCACGATAACGACCGGCATCAAAGGCGGCAGTGGCCCTGTTCGAGAGGATAGACACCTGCAGTTCGGACGCGCGCTTGCGGGCAAGCGGCGCCTGCGTTGCGGAGACGGCCGCATTATCGGTCAGCCCGACACGCAGATAGGCGAGCGACTGGCCATAGGCCGCATCCTCGCGCACCTGACCGGTGCCGCGCTTGAGGGCGACACCAAAGGCATCGGCCGCTTCCATCGGACGGTTAAGCTCCATCAGGCACCAGCCCCGGCTGAGCGCCGTGCCCGGCGGCAAGCCGTCGGGATCGACAGTGGTCGAGCAGCCTCGCTGCGGCCTTGCACCGCGCGACGATGCGCTGACGACATTGGTGGATGTTCTTGCCGGTGCGGCGGCATAGGTCTGCGGGATGGGTGCCGGGGCATTGACGGGCAGAACCGGGACAGATCGTGCCGCACCCGGCTGCTGAGCCGGCCCGGTATTGCTCATAGACGGCGCCGTATATGGCTGCATCGGATACTGCTGAGCCGGCTGTTGGGCAAGCTGTTGAGCGCTGAGCGTTTGCTGCGTCGTTTCACCGAGATTGGCAATACGGACCGACCGCCCCTGCCACTGACGCTGCACGGCAGCCACGCCCGCCTGATCGTTGAGTTGGCTGCGCGATAGCACGAGCCCGTAAGCGGACGGTTCATCATCCGGCTTCCAGGACAGCGCCGTTTCGAACCAGCGGGCCGCCGTCTGCGGCTGATTGAAATTGCGCGCGTACCAGCCGAACTGCTGGGCAGACGCTTCGTCCTTGGCCTTGATCACTTCGGCTGCGATCCGCTGCAGAACGGGTTCAGCAAGGATCGGCGGCGGCAGGATGGCAAGAAGATTGGCCGTGGCGGCCATATAGGTATTTTTGGCGTCGTCGGAATCGTCGCGCCAGCGATACATGACGTCTTCGGCTTCCTGTGGTGATTTTTTTGCGATCAGGCAGAGTGCCAAACCTTGTGAGGCCGATGCCGAATCCTCACGCTCGCGAGCCAACCGGAACCATTTTTCCGCAGAACCCGTATCTTCGCGGCGCAGACGGTACCATCCGGCAAGCAGCGCGTCTGACGCGAGAGAGCCATCCTCCGCGAGCTTTTCGACCCGCGTAACATAGGCTTCGGCAATCCGCATTTTCGGATCTTCGTTCGCCTCGGCGACAAAACGGCGGGACAGATCGTCACGAACGCTGTCGAATTCGCCTGCCCCATCCTCGTTGCGATGCTCGGACGACAGGAGGTCCTGCATGCCGGCATAATCAAGAACTGCCGAGGCCTTCTGCACAGTCGCCAGGCGTTCCTGCGGATCGGTGCAGTTTTTCAGGACGTAATTATAGGCATCCCTGGCGCGGGTATTACGGTCGGTTTCGGCAAAAGCTTCGGCGATGCGCCAAAGCACATCCACTTCCGCGCAGGTGAGCAGCGCCGGAGTAGCAGCACCGATTTCAACCACAGTCTGATACTGTTTGAGATCGGAGGCGTTGACGAGGCGGGCACGCGCTTCGGCAACTTCAAGCCGTTCAATCAGGTCGGCCGGCGGCTGCCATGCGGCTTCAGCGGTACGGCGATCTGCAATCGTCTTGCGCAATTCGGCAAACCGGCCGTCGGCATAAAGACGCCACATGTTTTCCAATTGCGGATCGCCATTCTGCGGCACGGCGAGCGGATCGGTCGGTGGTGTCCACTCTGGATAGAGCGCACGAAGACGCGAGATTTCCGCTTGCAGGCGAGCCTGATCGTTTCTGGCCGCGAAATAACGCAGCGCACTTTCATCGACCTGCGCACGGGCATTTTGCGCCTCAGACGATGCGGCATTAGGGGATGCTGCCGGTGCTGCCTGCGACGACTGGCCAGGCGCCTGTGCCAGCGGTGATGCCGCCGGAGCGGCATCTGCCTGGGTAAGCTGCAGGGGCGGTTCGCCGGTGGAACCCGTGGGGCCGGAATGGAAATCGATGCCCGGTTGCGCGATCGGCATGCCATCCGGACCGCGCACCCGACCCATCGCCATCAGTTTGGGGGCCGGCTGTTCCCGGGTGTCCGACAGAGAAGCGACATGATCCCGCACGGCATTCGGGTCGTTCACGCCGTAGATGGCTGCCGCCACGGCGATGCCTGCCACTGCTGTTGCAAGAACCTTTCTCATAGGCATTCCGGGTGCTTCTCTGCAATAAAGGCCAGGCCCAGCAACTGGAGCGTGGACGGATAATAAAGGACGGGTTCGAATCGGCGAACATCGTCCGGCAGTTTTGTACCGTCTACCACACAGGCCACCATATGGTTAACCAAACGATAACCGGGATCGGACAGCGTGTCCTTGACCTTTCCGGTTGAGACATCGAACGTGCCCGTGGCACCGGAAACGGTCGTGGCTTCCGCCAGCCAGGTCAGCAGGGAGCGGTCGGTCACTCCGGCTCGGGTGAGATAAAGCGGGATGCGGACAGCGTTATAGCCGTATTCGGGCGCAAAACCTTCCGCCGGTTTCGGCTTTTGGGCGATACTGACCCAATCTGCGGGCAGGCGGCGCGGACCAAACTGCATGGCGCGCAGAAGCGCCTTGCCATCATCCGCGAGTCTCTGCCAGCGGCTCGACGGCGCCAGCATGTTCATGATCGGCAGCGCTTCATAAACCCAATAGGACGGATTGATGATCGGTCCGTCTTCCCTGTCTTCAGAGCCGAATCCCTCCAGCCCCGGCAGAAGAACGGTACGGCCGTCATGGTCGATAACGGCGCTCTTGAGCAATGTGCGGGCAATGCCTTTCGCTGCAGCCGTATAATCGGTCCGGTTCCAAGCGGCCCCACCGAGCGCAAGACCATAGGCGATCAACAGGTCACCGTCCGATGCGTTGTTGGTGTCGATCACATGCGGTTTTGCATTCGGATCCCACTTCCAGACGGCAAGACCATCATCGCGCAGCAACAGTTCGGTGCGGGTAAAAGACCAGACCTGTTCGAAAGCCGCCGGATCATTGGCGAGATAGGCAAGGATCAGGCCATAACCCTGCCCTTCGCTATGACTGATATTATCATTGCCGTTGTCGAGGATGCGCCCGCTGCCATCGAGGAATTTCTGTTTGTACGCTTCCCATTCCGCCGCCGGCACACCCGCCGCCCGTGCCATGTTCCCAAAACCTCCGCCGAAAAACATCGCGGTTGCCAGAACAGCAGCTGCACAGGTCCAAAGCGGGCGCGAAAACATCATTTTCGTCTCCCGACATTGGAAAGCAATGCAGCTGTGGTGATGCCGATCAGGAATGTCATGATCGCGAACAGACCGGCGAAATACAGAACATTGGTCGACAGCCAGTTGGCGGCGATCAGTCGGTAGTTCCAGATAGAATTGTCCATCGGCGCGATGAAGGAGAACCCGTCGACGGCAACATTATCGACGCGGCCGGCGCGCGACGAATAGGTGGTGATGCGCCCGGTAATCTGTGGCCAGAATTCCTGCGAGGAGATGACGCGTGCGCCCTCGGCAAGATCGCTGGAGGATGGCGCTGTCATCACCGTCCAGGTGCCGTTGCCTTCCGGGCTGACGCCTTGGGCCATCATGAATGTCGCCGCATTGGACGGCGCGAAGGGTTCAACGCTTCCCGGCAGAAGGCGGAACGATTTCAGGGAAATATCGAAATTGCGCTGCATCCATTCCTGGAAAGCGGAAATCTGTCCGTTCCAGTTGGCGCCGCTGACGCGGTCGCGCCATTGATCGAAAACCTCACCCGTATTAACGGCTTCCGTCGTTGCGCCGACCGTCGGACGCCAGGAGGACTGGCTGCTGGTGGAAACATTGGCCTGCGACAGGACGGTGACCGGCATCTGCGTGACCGAACCGATGAAGATGGCATCGCGGTCGCCAACGGCATTGGCCGAGGCGACCGGTTCCAGCGCCATCGGACGCCCGCCAGCCAGTGCCATCCGTGACAGCAGTGTTGCCGCAGCAGAAAGCGTATCGCGATCGACACGATCCATGAACAGAGGCGTGGCATCGTCATCGCGGCTATAGGGGTAGCCGGTGCCGCCGAGGGCCGACAGATCCGGTCGCTGACCGATGCGCGCGAAATCCGGCATATGGAATTCGGACGTATCGAACATGGCAAAACGCGGCGTTGTGGAGGCGGAAGCACCGGGTGCGCAGGCCTCGTCCTCCTGGGTGCGCAACACGGTTTCCATTTCCACCGTGTTGGCGCCCGCCTTGAAATGCCGCATGGTCACGCGGATCGGCAGATGTCGCAGGATGCCGCCACCATCTGTGGTGATCGGCACGGTCGAAGCGATGTTGCCGTTGACATAAACGTTGATCTGGCTGCCCGGCAGCACCGACTGAGAATAGGCGGCATCGAGCAGAATGGTCGCCTCGCCATAACCCTGAGCATAGAAATCGGCCGGCACGCCGATCTTGAAGCCGGAGCGAACACGGCGACCCGAAAATTCGATGGTTTCCATGCCGAGCTGCGAAAAACTCAGATTGGCATTGGAAAACAGCATCGGCGCATCCGGCGCCGACCAGCGTTGGGTGGCAAGCACGCTGCGCAGAACAGCGAGCGGACGATCGACCGGCGAAACAACCGAATCCACCGCTGTCGCGATTGCCTGCCAGCTCGGACCACTGACGACAAAAACCGGCTGCCCGGTGCGGCGATCATCCACGAACGTCGCGACCGGGGCGCTGACCGCAGATGGCGGCAAATCGGGAAAGAGCGGCTGCAGTTCTGCCGCCGTTCCGACCAGCACCGTCAGCTTGCCGGAGGCGGAAGCGGCAATGCGATCGGTCTGGAAATCGAATTTCTGGCTGGGCATGCCGCTCAGGATGGACAGGCCTTGTGTCAGCCGCAGGATCGGCTTCAACGTGCCCGGTTGATCCAACGAAGGAACGACCATGTTGAAGGTCGTGGCGCCGGTTTCATCGACGCCGATGGCGCGGATGGCATCGATGCTGGACAGGCGGATGGCGAGCGGGCTGTTGAAATTCAGGTAAGTGCCGGCCGGATCGATATTCGACCAGAGTTCGTAGGTGGACGCGATCGAGCAATCGGTGCGATGACGCTGGTCGGCGCGCAATGTCACGACATTGACGCCCTGCTGCAAAAGCCCGGGCGGCACGGCAAAGGATACCTGTGACGGTTTTTCCGAGGCTGTCACCTGCTGCTGGCCGATGACGCGATTGTTGATGAGAATGGAAAGCTGCGACGCTTCCGGCGCGACCACGACGGCATTCTGATAACCCAGATGAAAGCGTGCAGGGCTGGCGGCCTGTTCCGGCGTCACGTAAACCGACCAGGATTGCTTGTCGTGTTCACCCTCCAGCGTCATCGACGACGCAGGCACAATGTACCGCTTGAACCCCTGGCCAGCAGACTGATTTGAGGGCGGCAGACGGCTTGGCGGCACCTGCCTGCCCGGCTGAACCTGCTGGGCAGGGGACGGCTGGGTGTTTTGCGGCACTGCCTGCGCCGGCATTTGTGGCACGGCGGCGGGGGCTTGCTGCGGCATTGCAGGCATCGTCGATGTGGCCTGGACGGGCGCGGGACTGGTCTGAGGCTGGGCCGGCGGTGTTTGAGCCGGCGCAGGCGATCGAGATGGCGCGGCGCCTCCGGCCGGGCGTTCGCCCGACATATCGAAACCCGACGACTGCGCGAACGCGCAGGTGGCCGTGAGGATGGAAAGCGTGGCGGCGAGGCAGGTCTTGCGCATCAGTTTTTCGCCTCCACCGCATCCCGTGTGGCGGCTTCATCCTGCGCGGGGCGCGCGCTGCGGAAGAAATACACGAGGCCGCGGCTGGTCTGGTAGAGGGCAAGGCCGACAAACCAGATCGTGCCGCGAATGATGCCCGGATTGTAACGCCGCGATTCCTGAAATTGCGACCACTGCGACGAATTGGCGAAGATCAGATCGGCAATCATCCGGTGATCCTGCGCCGATTTCGGCACGTACTGGCAACCAACCGTGGTGATGTCACCTGCCGCCTGCGCATTGCGCAGCACGACGGATAACGTGACCATGTCGCCGCCGCTATGCGGCTGGAAACGGATTTCACCGATCGCACCCTTGACCATGCCGGCCGCGCGACGGTTGAAGACATTGACGCGGGCGCCGTGAACCGAGACGTCTTCAATGGAGGCGGCATACCATTCCTCCTCGACCCGGAACTCACAGCGCCGGTTGATGCGCACGCGCCGCGATGCCGCCGGTTCCCCGCGTTCCGAGACGACACCGAGCGCGCAGCCGGCCATCAGCAGGTTGATGATGTTCCAACCGCCAACCACCAGTGTCACGTCGGCCTTATAGGGCTCGGCATAGATCTTGTAGATGGTGATCAAGAGGGCGATGACCTGCACGGCGAAGATGACGAAGAACGGCCGGCTGATTTCGGACAATCTGCTGGTGGCAATCGACTCGTCCTTGGCCGTGACCTTGAACGTCGGCTTTTTCGGATTGAGCATGACCGAGACGACAGCCGGCAGAAGGTGCACGGTCTGCACATATTCGTAGAGTTCGGAAATCCACGGCCAGCGGAACGATCCGTAGAGATAGTTCTGCATCATCAGGTTCACGAACATGTAGGCCAGCGTATAGGCCAGGAATTCGCCGCCGGACGCCGTGAAGATTTCCAGATCGAAGAAGAGATAAAAGAGCGGCGCGAACAGGAACACCGTGCGCGGGAACGGAAACATCCAGAACAGCGTCGACGACATGTAGCAGAAACGCTGCGCGATGGTCAGACCGCGCTTCAACGGCGGAAACCGGAAACGCAGGATCTGCATCATGCCCTGTGCCCAGCGCGAGCGCTGGCCGATGAAACTGGCAAAGGTTGCCGGCTGCAGGCCGGCGATCAGCGGCTTGTCGACATAGATGCTGTGCCATCCGGTACTGTGCAGCTCAAGCGCCGTTTCGCAGTCTTCGGTGATGCTGATACCACTGAAGCCATTGGTGGTTTCCAGGGCGCGGCGGCTGAGAACGGCTGCCGAACCGCAGAAGAATGCGGCATTCCACTTGTCGAGGCCGCGCTGGATGATGCCGTAGAACATCTCGTTTTCGCTGGGCATCTTGTCGAATGTGCGAAGATTGCGCTCGAGCGGATCCGGATTGATGAAGAAGTGCGGTGTCTGCACGAGAAAGAGTTTTTCCTGTTCCTCGAAATAACCGACCGTTTCCTTGAGGAAATCACGCGCCGGGGCGTGGTCGGCATCGAAGACGGCGATCAGTTCGCCGCTGGAATGCTGCATGCCATTGTTGAGATTTCCGGCCTTGGCATGTTCGTTGCGGTCGCGCGTCAGGTAGTTGACGCCGAGATCCTCGCAGAGCTGCTTCAGCTCCTTGTGGCGCGCCATCGCCTCCTGCGCTTCCAGAAGTTTCGGTGAATTGCGCTTCTGCAGTGTGCCGCCATCATCGAGCAGCCAGATATGCAGCTTGTCGGCCGGGTAATCCATGCTGCTGGCGGCCGCCAGTGTGTTAGCGAGAAGGGTCGCATCCTCGTTATAGGAGGGCACGAAAACATCGACATGCGGAAAATGTTCGAGCTTTGCAGCACGCGACGGCCGCGGCGGTAAAGGTGTCGCAACAACGAACAGGCTGAGGCCCAGCATCATCACGTTGTACATTTCGGCAAGGTACAACAGGAAACCGGGAATGAAGTTTTCCAGCTGATTGATCGGTGGCAGCGTGCTTGTGGTGCGCCAATAGACGTAGCGCAGCACGATGGCCGTGCCGAACGCAAGCGCGATCAGACGCCACGTCCCCTCGCCCTTGAGGATCTTGATGATCGCCATAACGGCGAGCGCGCAGATGCTGGCGATGAGCTGGGTCTGCAGATTGACCGGCAGCGTGATGAGAGCAATGACGGCAGAAACGACAATGATCCAGACAATGACGCTGCGGATCTTGTGAATGGGCATTTCAGAACTCCCCGCGCCGGTCTGGCGCAACTTCAATCCGATCCGTCTTCGTCATCGGTCTCTTCATGGGCAGCGGTTAGCGCCGCCGACACAATCCGGGGCCGGCACCCTTACGGAATTTTCGTTTGGCGCCGCTGGCCGTCCGTTTGTGGTGGCACTGTCTGACGCGGACAAACTTGTCGGCGGCAACGGTACCGTCGGGCCAGTCGGGGTTATCACCGCTGGGGCAACATTGCGGGCGGGCTGCCGGACCGGCGTTGCACGTGGACGTGCCGGCGCAGTCGCCGCAACGCGACGCACGGTCGGCTGCGGTTCGTAACCGAGCGGGGCGGCATAATGGTCGATGGCTGCGGCAGCAGGGTAGACCGGATGCCCCGGCCGACCAAGGTTCGGATCGGCACGGTCGGGCCGGCCGTAGGGATTCCATTGCCAGCCGGTGAAGGAACCGTTGATCGTGTAGCCATACATGGTCGCGAGAAGCGACTGTTCCGACTGCGTGGCATCGCAAAGCCGCAGCCGCATCTGGACAATGCCGAGATTGTGGAGCGTATTACGGGCATCCGTGCCGGAGCGGATCTGCTGCCAGCCGTAAATGCAGGTATCACCACCGCGGCTTCTGCCAACGGCATAGCTGAAAGCGCCGTAATTGTTCTGCAGATAACTTGCCGTGCGCGCCATGGCCATGCTCGGCATTTCGCTGCGTATCTCACGAATGACGGCGCTTTCCGTCAGGCGGGCTGAAGAGAGGGTCTTGTCGGTATTCGTGCCTTCCATGCCGGGCCCGACGAACTTTATCTTGATCGAGTTCTGGCCGGGCACTGAGGATTGGGTGCGCAGAGCGATATCCTGCTCGATGCCGTTGCGATAACGTCGCTCGACTACGGCAACAATGGCTGGTCCGCCCGGTGGCGGAAAGACAAGCGCTTCGGTTGCGGAAACCGCACGGGCCGGCTGAAATCGGGCCACGCCGGCGGTGGAACTGCAGCCTGCCAAAGCCGCCATTAACAGAACTGTCGTCGCAATCGATTTCATAAAGGCAGCCGCAATTGAAAAATCTGGTTTCACGCGGCGCGCATCAAAGCTGATTCGCACGTGCTGCGTGGGCAATATTAGCGTTTTAGTAACTGATTTGTTAATCAAGCGTTAACGCTATTCCCAGAAAAAATCAGCAGACTGATAATCGATCGGAAAATGTGTCCTTATCGGGCAAGACGCATCGTATCGCCTGCGACCGCATAGGAAGACAGCCGACCGAGAAAGCTCATGCCGATGAGAGTGGCGGGCAAGGCATCGTTGTTTCGCACCACAAGTGCGTCGACATCCGTCAACGACACGCTATCGAGCATCAGGCTGGCAAGGGTGACGCGTGCCGCCTTAACGTCACCGGCGGCCGTTGCGACCGTATAATTATAGGTGAGATCATCTGGCCGTAAGCCGATGTCGCGGGCAACAGCTTCGTTGAACGCCACAAAGGTCGCGCCGGTATCGATGATCCCGGTGACCGGTCGGCCGTTGACAAGGAACCGTCCGACAAAATGACCGTCCCGGCCAACGGTCAACGTGGCCTGGTTCGGATCTTGGGACAAAACGGAGATGGAAACAGGCTGCAAAGCGGGAGCATTGAACTCCTTGCCGGACGCAAGCATGGCCGGCGCCTGGGTGGCGACAAATACCGCAAGGCTTGCCGACACGACCAATCGTGTGAGCATGGCAAGGAATCCTTCCTTTTGATCCCGCATCATGCGGGCCTTTTGATTCGGCCTAGCCTCAAAAAGTTAACAAAGCGTCGACGGCTCCTTTTCGCGATATCGGAGGGCGCTCAGGTTTTCTGTGGTATCCGGTGATCCGGCCTTTTAAGAAGGGTCGGTGAACACGCATGGAGTATCGATGTCGAAGACGCGCAAGCGCCAGTCCATGGCCGGACAGAGGCTGAAGAGGGACTTTCCGGACCTGCACGCAGACCTCGTTTCCGGCCGCATTCCATCCTTGAAAAAGGCGCTGGTCAAAGCCGGCCTTGCCAACAAACCAACACCTGCCGAAAAACTGCTCAAGGCCTGGGGTAAGGCAAATGCTCAGGACCGCGAGCAGTTTCTGAAAAAGATAGGCGCCAACCGCGACGCTTCGCATGCCCCAGCGGCAACATTGCCAATGATCGCCAACGGCCGTTATCTGCTGCCGCAAACCATCCGCGATATCGAAACCATCATGTTCAGGCGGGAACTGTCGCCGGCGCATGTCATGAAGGAGGTCGGCTTCCCGACCGAAGGCCGATCTTTTACGCGCGCGCTTGCCAGAAACGCCAGCCTGAGGCTGGCCGTCATCACCGCACTTGCGACCTGGCTTCGCGAGCAGAAACAGCAGGATTAATAAGCTCAGGCCTCGCCGACATCCTTCAGCAGAACGGACTGATCGGTGAGGTAGCGCGCAAAAATCGGCAAACTGGCACCGCCGATTGCCCTTGCCTGCGAACCAACCCTGCCCTCGATGATATCGGGAATGACCACGCCACGTAGGTCGAGCCGCGCAACGGCTTCAAGAGTGGCCGTAACGATGCGTTTTCTGACCCAGGCCGGAAAACCGCCGTCGATGACGGCCGCACCGAAATCGATGATCGAGGCCGCGGCAACGATAGCCTGCGCCAAGGCGGCTGCCGTCGCCTGTATCCACACCTCCAGCGGTTCGCCAAAATCGACCCATTCATCGGCGGAATACCATAGCGGCTGCGGATCGATGCCACGTTCGCGCAGCATGTTTTCAAGCACGAAGATCGAGGCGATATCGAGTAGCTGACGGTTTTCACCATCCTTGCCGCGCACCGGCAGCGGGCCGACCGCGCCTGCGGTTCCTGTGCGGCCAGAAAAAATGCTGGAATTGAGGACGATGCCGCCGCCGATGAAAGAGCCGATGAACAGATAGATGAAATCCGGATAGGTTGGGCCGACGCCAAAAACCAGTTCGGCACCGCAGGCGCTGGTCGCATCGTTCTGCAGATAGACCGGATGCGCCACGCAGGCAGCCACTTCTGCCTGAAGGTCGACGCCGTGCCAGACTTCCATGGCGCCCGATGGCGCACCGATCTCATCGGCCCAGTTCCACAATTCGAACGGTGCGGCAATGCCGATGCCAGCAATCCGCGCCTGTTCTTCCGCGCTCATCTGCGCTTCGATATCGGCAAGGCCGTTGGTGATGATCCGCAGAATTTCCTGGGGCAGCGGATAGGCATAGGTCTCATGATACCGTTTGCGGACATTGCCGACAAAATCCATCAGCACCAGATCGGCGCTGCGGCGGCCGATCTTGACCCCGAAAGACAGGACTGCATCCGGATTGAGGCGCATCGGCACCGATGGCTGGCCGACACGGCCGCGCAAGGGTTCGCCTCGAAGCAACAGCCCGTCCTTTTCCAGTGCACGCATGATGACCGAAGCCGTCTGCGCCGAAAGGCCGCTGAGCCGGGTAATATCCGCCTTCGACAAGGCGCCATGCAGACGCACCAGCGACAGGACAAGTCGCTCGTTATAGGCGCGTACCCGCGTCTGGTTGGAACCACCGGAAAACCCGGCAGATGAAACAGGCCCGGCAAGCGGGCCATCGGTGATCGACATCCAGCACCTCCCTGCCTTCGCTCTCTCACGCCAAACACAGCATGACAAGATGTAATAAATAATTCAATCGGAATTAATTATTGACAGGTCGTTTTGTTTTGCGATTATGCAAATCGCGAGGATGCAGGGATGTCTGGAGGAGGCGCCTGGTTTCGATTGCGCTCAATCCAAGCCTGCATTCACACCAAACCCGTCCGCGGCTTGCGGACTACGTCTCTGGGAGGAGATCATGAAAAAATCCGTATTGTCCCTGTCTTTCGGGGCGCTGGCGCTTGGCGTCGTGTTTGCCGCACCGGCGCAGGCCGCCGACGTGTCTGCCTGCCTGATCACCAAGACCGACACAAATCCCTTCTTCGTCAAGATGAAGGAAGGTGCGACCGCCAAGGCCAAGGAACTCGGCGTGACGCTGAAATCCTATGCCGGCAAGATCGACGGCGACTCGGAAAGCCAGGTGGCCGCGATCGAAACCTGCATCGCCGATGGCGCCAAGGGCATCCTAATCACCGCTTCGGACACCAAGGGCATCGTACCGAACCTGAAGAAGGCACGCGATGCCGGCATGCTGGTCATCGCACTCGATACGCCTCTGGAGCCGATCGACGCCGCCGACATGACCTTTGCCACCGACAACCTGCTTGCAGGCAAGCTGATCGGCCAGTGGGCCAAGGATACGCTCGGCGATGCCGCCAAGGATGCCAAGGTGGCCTTCCTCGACCTCACGCCGTCGCAGCCTTCCGTCGATATTCTGCGCGACCAAGGCTTCATGATCGGTTTCGGCATCGACCCGAAGGACCCGAACAAGATCGGTGACGAGGACGATCCGCGCATCGTCGGCCACGACATCACCAACGGCAATGAAGAGGGCGGCCGCACGGCCATGGAAAACCTTCTGCAGAAGGACCCGACCATCAACGTCGTCCACACGATCAACGAACCGGCGGCTGCTGGCGCCTATGAAGCGCTGAAATCGGTTGGCCGCGAAAAGGACGTGCTGATCGTGTCGGTCGATGGCGGTTGCCCGGGCGTCAAGAACGTTGCCGATGGCGCAATCGGTGCCACCTCGCAGCAATATCCGCTGCAGATGGCAGCGCTCGGTATCGAGGCGATCAAGAAGTTTGCCGATAGCGGCGAAAAGCCGAAGCCGACCGAAGGCAAAAATTTCTTCGACACCGGCGTGACACTGGTCACCGACAAGCCTGTCCCGTCGATCAAGTCGATCGACACCAAGGAAGGCCTTGGAAAGTGCTGGGGCTAAGCCTCTAGCCAATCCTTGCGGGCCGGTGGCGCAATTGTCATCGGCCTGCCACGGCAACCCGGTCTGAACCGGGCATTCGACAAAAGCGGGAGGATTTCATGAGCGAGCCAGTGGCAAGCGCACCGCATCACGACTACGAAAAAGTGCTGAAGGACAGTTCGAAGGACGTGGCTTCCTTCGACAGTGACAAGCCGTCTGCCCTTCACAAGTTTCGTCATTTCCTGCATTCCAACCCGTCCGCCGTATCGCTGATCGTGCTGGTGGTTTCGCTTTTCGTGTTCGGACTGACGCTCGGTGGAAAATTCTTCTCCGCCTTTTCCCTGACGCTGATTTTGCAGCAGGTGGCGATCACCGGTATCGTCGGTGCCGCACAGTCTCTGGTCATCATGACCGCCGGTATCGACCTCTCGGTCGGCGCGATCATGGTCCTGTCCTCCGTGGTGATGGGCCAGTTCAGTTTTCGCTACGGTCTGCCGCCGGAACTCGCCATTCTGTGCGGTTTCATCACCGGCGCGCTGTGCGGCTTCATCAATGGCGTGCTGATCGCCAAGGTAAAGCTGCCGCCGTTCATCGTCACGCTCGGCATGTGGCAGATCGTGCTCGCCAGCAATTTTCTCTATTCGGCCAACGAGACGATCCGTTCCCAGGAAATCGAGACCAATGCGCCGATCCTGCAATTCTTCGGCGAGACTTTTAAATTTGGTGGTGCCGTCTTCACCTACGGTGTCATCGCGATGATCCTGTTGGTGGCGGTGCTCTGGTACGTGCTCAACCACACGGCCTGGGGACGACACCTTTATGCGGTGGGTGATGATCCCGAAGCGGCAGATCTTTCCGGCGTCAACGTGCAGCGCATGCTGATCTCTGTCTATGTTCTGTCCGGCGTCATCTGCGCACTCGCAGGCTGGGCACTGATCGGCCGTATCGGCTCCGTCTCGCCGACCGCCGGCCAGTTCGCCAATATCGAATCGATCACCGCAGTCGTGATCGGCGGTATCTCTCTTTTCGGCGGCCGTGGCTCCATTCTCGGCATGATGTTCGGGGCGCTGATCGTCGGCGTCTTTTCGCTGGGGCTGCGCCTGCTCGGCACCGATGTGCAATGGACCTATCTGCTGATCGGCGTCCTTATCATCGTCGCCGTTGCGGCCGACCAATGGATCAGAAAGGCGTCCCGCTAATGACTGATGCAAGAAAACCCATCCTCACCGGTCGCAACCTCGTCAAACGCTACGGTCGCGTCACCGCCATCGACAATGCCGATTTCGATCTCTACCCCGGCGAAATCCTCGCCGTGATCGGTGACAACGGCGCCGGCAAATCCTCGCTGATCAAGGCGATTTCCGGTGCCATCCGTCCCGATGAAGGCGAGATCCGCATGGACGGCGAGCTGGTTCACTTCAACTCGCCGATCGAGGCCCGCAAGGCCGGGATCGAAACCGTCTACCAGAACCTCGCTCTGTCGCCGGCCCTTTCGATCGCCGACAACATGTTTCTGGGCCGGGAAATTCGCAAACCCGGCTTCATGGGCAAGGTTCTGCGCAAGCTCGACCACGGCGCGATGGAAAAGATGGCGCGAGACAAACTGTCCGAACTGGGCCTGATGACCATCCAGAACATCAACCAGGCGGTGGAAACCCTGTCCGGTGGCCAGCGTCAGGGCGTGGCGGTGGCGCGCGCGGCGGCATTCGGCTCCAAGGTCATCATTCTCGACGAACCAACGGCAGCGCTTGGGGTCAAGGAAAGCCGGCGCGTGCTGGAACTGATCCTCGACGTGCGCTCGCGTGGCATTCCGATCGTGCTGATTTCCCACAACATGCCGCATGTGTTCGAGATTGCCGATCGCATCCATATCCATCGTCTCGGCAAACGGCTGACCGTCATCAATCCAAAGGACTATACGATGTCGGACGCCGTCGCCTTCATGACCGGCGCCAAGGCACCGGAGCCGATTGCCGCATGACACCGACCACCAAGGATCTCGCCCGCACACTCATCGACCGTGCGGGCGACAGAAAACGCTTTCTGGTGGCGATCGCCGGCCCGCCGGGTGCCGGCAAATCGACGCTGGCGGATGCGTTGGCCGTTGCCTTGCAGGCAAATGGCGAAAGCGCCGAAGTGCTGCCGATGGATGGGTTTCATATGGATGATGCCATCCTGCGTGAAAAAGGCCTGCTATCCCGCAAAGGCGCTCCGGACACATTCGACGTGCGTGGATTTCTCGATATCGTCCGTGCCGTCAAAGCCGCTGACGGCGAAGTGCTGGTGCCGGTTTTCGACAGGTCACGCGAAATTGCCATCGCGGCTGCCCGTATCGTCGCCGCATCGACACGTTTCGTGCTCGTGGAAGGCAATTATCTGCTTCTCGACCAGGCACACTGGTCCGCGCTGGAAGGCCAGTTCGACTATTCGATCCTGATCTCTCCTCCCGTTGCAGTGCTGGAGACGCGACTGATGCAGCGGTGGCTTGATCTCGGCTTCACACCAGAGGCGGCCCGCGCAAAAACCGAGGGCAACGATCTGAAAAACGGCGCTCTGGTCCGCGAATGCAGTCGCGCAGCCGATTGTGTCCTGACCGCCTGAGCTTTCGCGGCAATGCATGCATGATTGCTCGGGCTTCTTGATTAACATCAAGAAATCACTTCGCGAAAAATGCGATCTGTCCGGTGGGAGGACGTGAGGCGGGGACTGCCCCGCACTGTCCAGAGGACACTGCAATGCCCACCAAATTGACTGGAATTCTAAGTTATTTCAAACAGGCGGTGCCGTTCCGCATCATTCCCGCGATCGTCACCACCATTTTTCTTCTCACCCTTCTCGCCATTCCTGCTCCATCAGGTCTGGATGAAAACGGCTGGGTGATGCTGGCGATCTTTCTGACGACGATCCTCGCCATCATCCTCAAGGTGATGTCGATCGGCGTCATGGCCATCATGGCGATCGTCATTGTTTCGCTGGCGCAGGTCACTTCGCCCAATTCGAAGGGTGCCGTTGCCGATGCGCTCAGCAGTTTCGCCAACCCGCTGATCTGGCTGATCGTCATTGCAGTGCTGATCTCGCTCGGCCTGAAAAAGACCGGACTGGGTCGCCGCATCGGGCTTTATTTCATCGCCCTGCTCGGAAAACGCACGCTCGGCATCGGTTACGGTCTGGTCTTCTGTGAACTGGTTCTCGCGCCATTTACGCCCAGCAACACCGCACGCGGCGGCGGCATCATCCATCCGATCATGAAATCGATAGCTAACGCCTTCGATTCGGATCCGGCCAAGGGAACGCAGGGCCGCGTCGGTACCTATCTGGCGCTGGTGAACTATCACGCCAACCCGATCTCGTCGGCGATGTTCGTGACGGCGACGGCACCAAACCCGCTGGTGCTGGAATATGTCGCCAAGGCAACGGGCGGCACGATCCACCTCACCTGGGTCACATGGGCACTTGCCATGTTCATCCCGGGCGTCATCGCCATGCTGGTCATGCCGCTGGTACTTTATGTCCTTTCGCCACCGGAACTAAAAAAGACACCCGACGCCGTCACCTATGCCCGCAAGGAACTCACTGGCATGGGCCCGGTCTCGGCAAAGGAATGGGTGATGGTTGCCACCTTCGCCCTGCTGCTTCTGCTCTGGGCAAACGTGCCGGCCATGATTTTTGGTCCTACCTTCACGCTCGATCCGACCGTTGTCGCTCTGATCGGCCTGTTCACGCTGCTGATCACCGGCACGATCGACTGGAACGATGTTCTGGGTGAAAGAAGCGCCTGGGATACGCTGATCTGGTTCGGCGCGCTGGTGATGATGGCCGACCAGTTGAACAAGCTCGGTGTGATCGGCTGGTTCTCGAACGGCATGAAGGATGCAATCACGGCTGCAGACCTCAGTTGGCAGCTTGCCGCCGCTGTGCTCGTGCTTGTCTTCACCTTCTCGCACTACATGTTCGCCAGCACGACGGCGCATGTCAGCGCGATGATGCTTGCCTTCCTGACCGTTGGCGTCATGCTCATTCCAGCTGAATATCACGGCATCTTCATCCTGATGATGGCCGCCGGCTCGGGTATCATGATGACCTTGACCCATTATGCCACCGGCACCTCGCCGATCATCTTCGGCAGCGGGTACGTCACCATGGGCAAATGGTGGGGCGTGGGCTTTGTGATGTGCGTCATCAACCTTGCCATCTTTGTCATCATCGGGGGCATCTGGTGGAAGGTTCTGGGTTATTGGTAAGACGATAACACTGCCATCGCAGACAAAGGCGACAGCACGTATAAAAGGGCGACTGCGAAAACCGCAGCCGCCCTTTTCCATGTCCTGTATTATTTATGCCTTCGCCTTCAGCGCAACGACCGTGTGTTCTTTTACCGGCTTCTCGTCTTCGCCCTCGACATAAGGACGACCGTAATAGCTGGCGAGCAGAACCTGGCGAATCTCGCCGATCAGAGGATAACGCGGATTGGCGCCGGTGCACTGATCATCGAACGCCATCTCCGCCAGTTTGTCCACCTGGGCCAGAAAATCCGCTTCCGCCACGCCGGCCGCCTGGATGGAGACCGGGATTTCGAGATCCCGCTTCAACTGTTCCAGCCACAACAGCAGCTTTTCCACCGACTCGGCATCGTTCTTGCCGCCCAGCCCCAGATGACGGGCGATCTCCGCATAACGGCACAGGGCCTTTGGTCGGTCATATTGACTGAAGGCCGCCTGCTTGGTCGGGTTGTCGACCGCATTGTAACGCACGACGTTTGAGATCAGGAGCGCATTGGCAAGGCCATGCGGCAGATGGAACTCGGCACCGATCTTGTGCGCCATGGAATGGCAGACACCGAGAAAGGCGTTGGCAAAGGCTATGCCGGCGAGCGTGGACGCATTATGGACCTGCTCTCTCGCTTTCGGGTCCTGCGCACCATTCTTGTATGCCGAAGGCAGGTAGGTTTTCAGCAGCTTCAGTGCCTGCAGGCCCTGGCCATCGCTATATTCGTTGGCCATGATCGAGACATAGGATTCCAGTGCATGCGTGACTGCATCGATACCGCCATGGGCGGTCAGCGATTTCGGCATGTCCATGACGAGATTGGCATCGACGATCGCCATATGCGGCGTCAGTTCATAGTCCGCGATCGGGTATTTGACGCCTGTAACCTCGTCGGTCACCACCGCAAACGGCGTGACTTCCGAACCGGTGCCTGATGTCGTCGGAATGGCGACGAACATGGCCTTTCCGCCCAGCTTCGGGAAACGATAGATGCGCTTGCGGATATCCATGAAGCGCAGGGCCAGATCGGCAAACTCCACTTCCGGATGTTCGTACATCACCCACATGATTTTTGCCGCATCCATCGGCGAACCACCACCGAAGGCAAGGATCAGGTCCGGCTGGAAGGCATTGGCCAAGGCCACGCTTTTGCGCACGACGGCAAGCGTCGGATCGGCGCTGACCTCAAAGAACACTTCCACCTCAAGACCGAGACCTTTCAGCATCCGCACCGTGTCGTTGACATTGCCGTTTTCGAACAGGAAACGGTCGGTGACGATCAGGCAGCGTTTTTTGTCCTTCAGGTCATCCAGCGCAAAGGGCAAACTGCCGCGACGGAAATAGATCGATGGCGGCAGCTTGTGCCAAAGCATGTTTTCCGCGCGCATGGCCACCGTCTTCTTGTTGATCAGATGCTGCGGGCCGACATTTTCAGAAATCGAATTGCCACCCCATGAACCGCACCCCAGCGTCAGTGACGGCGCCAGCCGGAAATTGTAAAGGTCGCCAATACCGCCTTGAGAAGCTGGCGAATTGATCAGGATACGGGCGGTCTTCATCTTCGCGCCAAAGGCAGTGACGCGTTCGGGCTGGAGATCCTGATCCGTATAAAGCACGCTGGTATGTCCGATGCCGCCAAGCGCAACCAACGCCTCGGCCTTTTCGCAGGCGTGCTCAAAGTTTTTGGCCCTATACATGGCAAGCGTCGGCGAGAGTTTTTCGTGGGCAAAGGCCTCGCTCTCATCTGTTGCCTCGACTTCTGCGATCAGAACCTTGGTATCGGCCGGCACCTGAAAACCCGCCATCTCGGCAATCTTGCGTGCAGACTGTCCAACAATCCCGGCATTCAGCGATCCATTCTTCAGGATCAGATCCTTGACTGCGCCAGCCTCATTACTGGACAGGACATAACCGCCATGACTGCGGAAACGCTCGCGCACGGCATTATAGACCTGTTCGACAACGATGACAGATTGTTCAGAGGCGCAGATGACGCCATTGTCGAACGTTTTTGACATCAGGATCGATGCCACAGCCCGCTTGATATCGGCAAATTCATCGATCACAGCCGGCGTATTGCCGGCGCCGACACCGATGGCCGGCTTGCCGGACGAATAGGCGGCTTTCACCATGCCCGGCCCACCAGTGGCAAGGATCAGGTTGATATCGGCATGCCCCATCAGCGCATTGGAAAGCTCGACGCTCGGTTCATCGATCCAGCCGATAATATCTTTCGGGGCGCCAGCCTTCACAGCGGCTTCGAGAACAAGCCGGGCCGCCTCGCATGTGGAGCGCTTGGCGCGCGGATGCGGAGAAAACACGATGCCATTGCGGGTCTTCAGCGCGATCAGCGCCTTGAAGATGGCGGTCGATGTCGGATTGGTGGTCGGCACGATGGCGCAGATCAGGCCGATCGGCTCGGCAATCGTCTGGATGCCGTATTCCGGCTCTTCCGACAAAACCCCGCAGGTGCGATCATCCTTGTATTTGTTATAGATATATTCGGAGGCAAAATGGTTTTTCACCACCTTGTCCTCCATCACGCCCATACCGGTTTCCTCAACCGCCATCTTGGCCAGAGGAATTCGCGAATTGGCGATGGCCAAAGCCGCGCTCCTGAAAATTTCGTCCACCTGCACTTGAGAAAAGTCGGCATAGATTTTCTGGGCGGCCGTTACCCGGGCAACAAGTTCATTGAGCTTCACGAGAGAATTGATCGACATGATGGTTCATTCCCGCTTTGATTGAGGCGCATCTGAAAGATGATGGTCAATGCAGTGCCGGCCCCCGGCGCAGGCGGTGAAGGCAGCAAGCATCTGCCTGGTCTGTGAGAGGAGCCGCATCTTACGCGGGAATTCTTGTCCGGAATAAAACCGGCCGCCTTGATCTAAATCTCGGGCGCTGGAACAGGAGGTTTTGCCGCATGTGACCGAACGGCACTGCGAGCGAGGGGGCACGCCCCATCAAATGTTATGATGTGGGTGTCGGGATCTTCGCATTGACGAACACATCATAACGGGTGCTCTTGCCGACGATCTGGTGGGACGGCTTGCGAATTCCTTCCATCGGCTCTCCACGCAGGGGCCATTTTAGAACAACGCGATATTGCGCGCTTTCCAGAGCAATCTGCATCAGCTTGGCCGAGTCGGGATCGGTGCCGACGATATCGCGGATCAACCGCATTTCCTTCTTCACCAGTGCCGTCTTGTCGCGCGGCGGGTGCATGGGATCGACCAGAACGACCTGCGGAGACAATTTTGGCAAAAGATCGCAGGAATCGCCATTAATCAATGTCATCCGCGCGACCGTCTCGGCGTAACGCCCACCTTCCGCCCGCGCCCGCTCCAACCCTTCGGCCAGCAGCGCATACATATCCGCCGAACGCTCGATGAGCGTCACGCGGGCGCCAAGCGAAGCAAGAAAAAAGGCATCCCGGCCAAGTCCCGCCGTGGCATCCACGATATCGGGCGTGGTGCCGCTGGTAAATCCGGCGGCTTTGGCCAGTGGCTGCCCACGCCCTTCTCCGGAGCGGAACCGATGCCCGACCGCACCGCCGACGAAATCGACGGCCAATGATGATTTTTCGATGTCCTGCACCATGGCCTGCCTCAGAACGGAACGAGAGATGTGAATGTCACATCGGAGCCGTCAGGACGACGAAAGGTCAATTGCTCGGCATGCAACAGCAGGCGGTTCGCCGCCGTCAGCGCCTTGCCATCGGCATAAAATTCGTCACCAAGGATGACGTGGCCCAGCGCCTTCATATGCACCCGCAACTGATGTGTGCGCCCCGTCAGGGGAAAAAGACGAAGTCGCGTGGAGTATTCTCCGCGACCGATCACCTGCCAGCGTGTCTGCGCCGGTTTGCCATGGTCGGGATCGACACGATGACGGGGTTTGTTGTCGGGATCGATTGCCAAGGGCAAGTCGATCATTCCTTCCTCATCCTCAACCCTTCCCCAGACTTCGGCCACGTAGGATTTTGCGGTCGTACGTGCTTCGAACTGCGCGGCGACAAAAGCGTGTGCCTTGCGATTGCGTGACATCAGCACGATGCCGGACGTATCCTTATCCAACCGATGAATGATCAAAGCCTGCGGATATTCCTTCTGTACGCGCGTTAACAAACTGTCAGAAAGCGCGGGGTGGCGCCCGGGCACCGACAAAAGCCCGCTTGGCTTTTCGAAAACAAGGAAATCCGCGTCACGATGAAGAAGTGAAACGTAGGGATCCAAAGGCGGATGATAGATCGGAGCAACATCTGAAAGCGCGTTCATGGCAACCGTTTAGCACAATTTCATCCATCCGGGAGGCCATCGAGGACGGATTTCAGCTGCGAGCTTTTATCAAGCCAGAGACATCCGGATGTTTTCCGCGGCCTCTTTTAACAGCGGCAACACATCCTCGGTCATTTGCATCAGTGAAATATGGGCGGCCGGAGCACCGACGTTCAATGCCGCAATCGTTTCGCCCCACCGGTTTTTCAGCGGCACCGCGATGGAACGTAATCCCAGTTCGAGTTCCTGGTCGATGATTGCGTAGCCAAGTTCCCTCACTCGACCGAGCTCATTGATGATCGCCTCGACATCCGTCAACGTTCGGTTTGTATTGGCATGCAGATGGGTTCTTGCGAGAAGATCACGTGCATGGTGATCGCCCAAGGCAGCAAGCAAAACCCTGCCCATAGACGAACAGTAAGCCGGCAAACGACTTCCGGGATTGAGGTTGATCGACATGACCCTACGCTGCGACGCGCGGGCAATATAAAGCACTTGGGTGTCGTCAAGCACGGAGGCGGAAGAACTCTGCCCGGTCTTTTCGGCAAGAAGGTCGAGATATGGCTGCAGCAATGCCGGCAGAGGTGTGGCCGACAGGTAAGAGTATCCGAGGCGCAGGATGCGTGGGGTCAGCGTGAAAAATTTTCCATCGTAATCGGCATATTGCAATTCCACCAAGGTCAATAGGGAACGGCGCACCGTGGCGCGATCAAAACCGGTCTTTTTGGCAACATCCGCAATGGATAGGCGCTTGTCACTCTCGCTGAAGGCTTCGATGACGCGAAGCCCCCTGGCAAAACCGCTGACGAAATCTGTCTCTTTCATGGGCACCATCGAACTTTAATTTGTGCGACATACGAACAAACATCAATTAACGCACAAATATGATTGCTGCAAGTTGGCAGGCGTCCTATTGAAAGGTGGGAGGTGTCGACCAAGGCATCAGCGTTCAGACTGCAGGGAGGGTTTATGGACAAGAAGTCGGCAAGCGCCGCGGAAGCGGTGTCCGCCATCCGAGATGGCGCTGTGGTGATGATCGGCGGCTTTGGAGGCTCCGGCGCACCCATCGAACTCATTCATGCACTGGTAGACAGGCGGCCCAAAAATCTCACGGTCATCAACAACAATGCCGGAAATGGCAGGATCGGCATCGCCGCGATGATCGACGCCGGCATGGTCGCCAAGATGATCTGCTCATTCCCGAAATCATCCGATCCGCGGGCTTTCACGGAAAAATACCTGGCTGGCGCAATCGAACTGGAACTGGTGCCGCAGGGCACGCTTGCCGAGCGGATCCGCGCGGGAGGTGCAGGCATTCCCGCCTTCTATACGCCGACCGCTTATGGAACAGAGCTGGCGGAAGGCAAACCGGTGGCGGAATTCGATGGCCGCCCTTATGTTCAGGAACGCTGGCTAAAAGCCGACTTCGCCATCATCAAGGCCCATATTGCCGATGCCCATGGCAACCTCACCTACAACAAGGCCGCGCGAAACTTCAATCCGCTGATGTGCATGGCTGCAGCGAAAACGATCGTTCAGGTGTCACGGATCGTAGACATCGGAGGCATCGATCCCGAACATGTCATCACGCCGGGGATCTTTGTCGATCAGGTGGTTGAAGTACCGAACCCGCAGCAGGAAGAGGCGATGATCCGCGCCGGCCTGCAATATGAGGGAGGAATTTACGCATGAACACTGTTACTCCCAGCACGTCAGAGAAGGTAAAACTGTCCAGCGCCCAAATGGCCTGGCGCGCCGCCCAGGATATCAGGGACGGTGCCTATGTGAACCTCGGCATCGGTTTTCCCGAAATGGTCGCACGTTATCAGCCCCCCGGCCGACAGGCTATTTTCCATACCGAAAACGGCATTCTGGATTTTGGGGAAGCACCAAAACCCGGCGAGGAAGACTGGGACCTGATCAATGCGGGTAAGAAGGCGGTCACGCTGAAGCCTGGCGCATCCTTTTTCCACCACGCCGACAGTTTTGCCATGGTACGCGGCGGACATCTGGACGTGGCTATTCTGGGCGCGCTGCAGGTGGCGGAGAACGGTGATCTGGCCAATTGGCGCGTCGGTTCGAAAGGTGTACCGGCAGTCGGCGGTGCGATGGACCTTGTTCATGGTGCCAAGCAGGTATGCGTCATCACCGATCACGTTACCAAGAACGGCGAACCCAAACTGGTGGAAAAATGCACTTTTCCTTTGACCGGCGTCGCGTGCATCACGCGCATATACACCAGCCATGCCGTTATTGACGTGAGCAATGGCCGCTTCGTTTTGCGGGAAAAACTGCCTGGCATCAGCACTGAGGAATTGCAGGCGATAACCGGCGCAAAACTTCACACCGAAGGAACGGTTGCCGACCTGATTGTTCCGGCATTGTGAACTGGTGATGTACGGCATTGCGTGCCGGGGAGGGTTTCATGACCGACGCATTTATCTGTGACTACATCCGCACCCCAATTGGCCGGTTTGGTGGCGCACTCTCGTCTGTTCGGACGGATGACCTCGGTGCCATCCCGCTTAGCTCGCTGATGAAACGCAATGCTTCCGTCGACTGGGAAGCCGTTGGCGACGTCATTTATGGCTGCGCCAACCAGGCGGGCGAAGACAATCGCAACGTTGCCCGCATGTCGCTCTTGCTGGCCGGTCTTCCGGTTTCCGTCACGGGGACGACGATCAACCGTCTATGCGGGTCCGGTATGGATGCCATCATTACTGCCGCCCGGGCGATCAAGGCCGGCGAGGCCGACCTGATGATTGCCGGCGGCGTGGAGAGCATGAGCCGCGCACCGTTCGTGATGCCGAAAGCCGAGACTGCATTTTCGCGCAATGCCGAAATCCATGACACGACCATCGGCTGGCGCTTCATCAACCCACTGATGAAAAAACAGTATGGCGTCGATTCCATGCCGGAAACCGGCGAAAATGTTGCGGAGGACTACCGCGTATCCCGCGAGGACCAGGACGCCTTTGCATTGCGCTCCCAGAACAAGGCGGCAGCGGCACAGGAAAACGGCCGGCTGGCGAAAGAAATCATCGCCGTCGCCATTCCCCAACGCAAGGGCGATCCCATTGCTGTGTCGAAAGATGAGCATCCTCGCGCCACAACCATGGAAGCGCTGGCAAAACTGGGAACGCCTTTCAAAAAGGAAGGCGGCACGGTCACGGCCGGCAACGCTTCCGGCGTCAATGACGGCGCGGCAGCATTGATCATCGCCTCGGAGGCGGCGGCCAGGACACATGGCCTTACCCCTATCGCCCGCATCATGGCTGGCGCGACCGCCGGCGTTGCGCCGCGCGTGATGGGCATCGGTCCCGCCCCCGCCTCGCAGAGGTTGATGGCGCTGCTGAACATGAAACAGCAGCAGTTCGATGTCATCGAGCTCAACGAAGCTTTTGCCTCGCAAGGCTTGGCAACGTTGCGCGCGCTTGGAATTTCCGACGACGATGCCCGCGTCAATATAAACGGTGGCGCGATCGCGCTCGGTCATCCTCTCGGCATGTCCGGCGCCCGCATAACCGGCACGGCGGCGCTCGAACTGTCGCTCGGTCACGGTCGTTACGCGCTTGCCACAATGTGCATCGGCGTCGGGCAGGGTATTGCTGTGGCATTGGAGCGTGTTTGATCAACTCGCTTTGACGGCCGGCGGATATGAAAAATCGGCCCGAGCACCTATATTCAGTCATCCAGCAGGCGCGGTTTTCCGACCCTGACATAGTGTGCGTGCGGCTTGCACCGGAAGGAGGACTTTCATGCTGACCATCGGCGATTTGTCCAGGACAACGGGCGTCAAGGTGCCGACCATCCGTTACTATGAGCAGATGGGGCTTTTGTCCCACAGCGAACGTTCGGAGGGAAATCAGCGGCGTTATTCGAAGGGAGAGCGTGAGCGTCTTTCGTTCATCAAACATGCGCGGGAACTGGGCCTGACGATCGAGGCGATCAGAGAGTTGATAGATCTCAGCCAGCATCCGGAAAAGCCCTGCGCCGAAGCCGACCGCATTGCAGCCGAACAATTGCTGACCGTTCGCGAAAAGATCGAACGGCTAAAAAAGCTGGAAGCGGAACTGGAACGCATCACCACCCAGTGCCACAGCAATCATGTCCGCGATTGTTATGTAATCCAGGCTCTCGCCAACCACGACCTGTGTTCGACCGACCACGATTGAGACATTGACAGGCAACCGGCAGGGCGGGCACGAACCCGACCTGCAAGCCCCATTGTCAGAACAACTCGCTCATCTGATCGGGCGCAGCAGACGAAGCGCATTGATGGTGACCAGCACAGTCGCCCCCGTATCGGCAAGAATGGCGGGCCACAGCCCTGTCACGCCCATGACGGTGGTGACAAGGAAGACGGCCTTCAGTCCCAGCGCGATCGCGATGTTCTGAAAGATGGTCTTCATCGTGCGCTTGGACAGATCGATCATCAGGGCGACATCGCCGACACGGCCATGGAGCACTGCGGCATCCGCCGTTTCCAACGCCACGTCCGTTCCACCGCCCATGGCGATGCCGATATCGGCGGCGGCGAGCGCCGGCGCATCATTGATACCGTCGCCGATCTTGCCGACCACAAAACCGTCCTTTTGCAACTCGCAGACGATGCGCTGCTTGTCCTCCGGCATCAGTTCGGCACGGACCTCGATGCCAAGCTGCGCCCCGACCGCCATGGCGGTGCGCTTGTTGTCACCGGTCAGCATCACGGTCCGGATGCCGGCATCGGTTAAGGCTTTGAGACCCAATACCGCATCTGCACGCGGCTCATCGCGCATGGCGATGGCGCCGGCAAGCACGTCGCCGATGATCAGAACGGAGACGGTCTTACCATCGTCGTTGAGCGATGCGATCGATCGGTCATGCGCGGCCGACAATTTGACACGCTCGGCAGCGGCCTTCGGTGAACCGAAAAACATCTCGACGCCATCGATGACGGCTGTCACGCCCTTGCCGCCCAAAGCTTTCGCATCGGTCACCGGCAGCAGATCGAGGCCATCTTCCACTGCTTTTTCGAGGATCGCCAAGGCGAGCGGATGGCTCGACCCCGTTTCCAGTGACGCCGCGTAGCGCAGCACATCGACACCACTGCGGCCGAACGGAACGAGGTCGGTCACGACAGGTGCGCCGGCCGTGAGTGTGCCGGTTTTGTCAAAGGCGATGGCGGTCAGCTTGCCAAGGCCTTCGAGAACGGCGCCACCCTTCATCAGCAGGCCCCGGCGTGCACCGGCCGAGAGGGCCGCAGCGATTGCAGCTGGCGTCGAGATGACCAGCGCGCAGGGGCAACCGATCAACAGGATGGCGAGGCCCTTGTAGACCCATTCGCTCCAATCCCCACCGGTAAACAGCGGCGGAATGATCGCGACGAGAGCGGCAACCAGGACGACACCCGGCGTGTAATAGCGCGAGAAGCGATCGATGAAACGTTCTGTCGGCGCCTTGGATTCCTGCGCCTCCTCGACAAGCCGCACGACACGGGCAATCGTATTGTCCTCGGCAGCAGCGGTGACGCGGATGCGCAGGGCAGCATTCCCATTCACAGTGCCTGCGAAGACGGGATCATCGATGCTTTTCTCCACCGGCACACTTTCACCGGTGACCGGAGCTTCATCGATGGCGCTCTCTCCTGCAATGATGACGCCATCGGCGGGCACCCTATCACCAGGGCGAATGAGAATGACGGAGCCGACCATCAATGTTTCTGCGGGCACTTCGCGGGTCTTGCCGCCTTCTTCAAGCAGAGCCGTCTTCGGGACCAGCGTCGCGAGCGAACGGATACTGTCGCGTGCACGGCCGGCTGCAACACCTTCCAGCAACTCGCCGACAAGGAAGAGGAACACGACGGCCGCCGCTTCTTCCGTGGCATTGATGATCAACGCACCAACGGCTGCGATCGTCATCAACATCTCGATTGAAAACGGCGTACCCATGCGCGCCGCCATGATGGCGCGGCGGGCAATCGGAAACAGGCCCACAAACATCGCGAGGATAAACGCAGGGGTGGCAATCGCCGGGATGAGATGGCCAGCGACATACGCCACCACCAGCGCCAGCCCGGCGATGATGGTCAGCCGTCCCTTGCGGCTTTTCCACCACGGGGCCTCGCTCGGGCCGTGATCATGCCCGTGAAGGCTTTTGCCTGCTTCATCGGAATCAGTGTGATCGTGATTGTTCTCATGGCCATGATCGCCGTTGACGGAATGCCCGGAGTGATCATGATCAGAATGCGCGCATCCTGGCCCATGGACATGCTCGTCACCCGATGCAGGTTGTGCTGATGCCGGTTTCGCCCTGGCTACGATGGGGCTTGCGCCATACCCCAGGCCGGACAGCTTCTTTCCGATCGCCTCGAGATCGCCGCCGTCATGGGTCACGGTCATCGTTCCCGCGGTCACGGACACGGAAACATCGCTGACGCCGGGCATGCGGCGGACAGCCTTGTCGATCTTGGACGCGCAGGATGCGCAGTCCATACCTTCGACACGGAAGCGGGTCTGTTGGGGATTGCTCATGAAATGATCCTCTTGGCACTTGGATCATTCCTACGACCTCTAGTAACTAGAGGTGCAAGAGCCAAATCGCAAAATCACATCTGGCAAAACCTTTAGGCCGCATCCTTGGGAGGCGCCTTGCTCAGGTGCTGCATGAGATAGGCATGCGTTGCCGGATTGGCGACGATCAGCGTCCCGGTGCGCTCGAAAACGTCGGGGCCACGTCCCCACCAGTCGGTTACAATACCTCCTGCTTCCTGCACGATCAGAATGCCGGCCGCCGTATCGATAAAGCCGGTCTCCTCATAATAGCCCGTCAGCCGACCGCAGGCGACATAGGCGCAGGAATTGGCCGCGCTGCCGACGATGCGCACCGCGCCGATGGGCGCGCGGATTTCATCCAGACGCTGATATGCGCCCGGATGAAGGGAAAGGTTCGGCGTGGGCAGGCCAGTGCCGACGCACATCAGCGCCACATCCGTTGAGGTGCTCACCTGCAGGCGCGCGCCGTTGAGATAGGCGCCCTCGCCCTTGATCGCCGTGAACATTTCATCGGAAACGGGATTATAGATCAGGCCACACATCGTTTCATTGCCACGGCGCAGCGAGATCGTGATCGTGTAGTGCTGACCATAGATGAAGTTGGTGGTGCCATCGATCGGGTCCACCAACCAGCGATGCGCGTCATCCGAACCGTCGACAGGCGCAAACTCTTCACCGGTCAAACCCCATGGATAATGGCTGAGCAGGCGATCGCGAATGAGCGTCTCGGACTCCTTGTCGGCTTCGGATACAAAATCGCCCGGACCCTTGATACCGATCTCGATATCGCGAAAACGCTTGAAATGCTTGAGCGTCAGTGCACCGGCTTCACGCGCGGTGGCGACCATGTGATCGAGGATGTTGCTGTAATTCACTGTCATTCGCTGAAGGCCTTGGCTAACCCTTCCGGGTCATCTGTGGTGATCTGATCGACCTTGAGCCGCAAAAGGCGTTCGATCTGACCGATGGTTTGCGGCGTGATGCGATTGATCGTCCAGGCATCGACACGACGTCCGGCAGCATGGACCGGGGCGACGATATCGATGCCCACTTCCTTGGCCGAAAGGATGATATCGTAGGCGATATAAATCATCTTCGCGTCCGGCGCCGTGGCCAGCGCCTGTTCGATGAAACTGCGATAATCTCCCGTCGCTTGCAGCCGGGCGAGGCTTTCGCCATAACAGGGGTCATAACCGGTCACGAGGCCAGGAGCCGATTTGGCCAGCATGGCGATGGCGTCGAAATCTCCGCCTGACAGGATCAGCGATCCGGCGATAGGGGCAACGCTTTGCCCGAAATTGGCGACGATCTGCGGGCTGAGCGCTGCAAGGTTTTCCTTTAAATCGAGCTGCAGGAGGGCGTCCGGATGCACACCCTCGCTTGCCAGCAGATCGCAAAGATCGTCCAGCAACAGAACCTTGTCGGACACCGCCTGGCCGTCATTGCCGCGCAGATGCAGTTTCCGCAGAGCGGCAGCGTCGGTATCCCGCACGTTTCCAGACCCGGTGGTTTCCCGTTCCAGGGTCAGATCATGCAGCACTGCACAGCCGTGATCGGCATGGATAACGAGATCGACCTCGACACTGGCGCCGAGCCGCATGGCCTCGACAATACGAGTACCGGTAAAGACCGGATCGGATGGACGGCGGCGGCCGCGATGCCATTTGATCCAGGTACGATGCCCGTCTCTGTCGATATGGAGGGGATCGCTCACGCTCAACTCCGGTAAATCTGCTGGTTGTCGCGATAGGCAGCAACGGCGCGCGGCAGAAGATCCACACCCTGCCCTGCCCGGAACAGATCGGGATGGGCTACCATCGATTTCAGCCGCGTGCCATCGGCGAGGTCAAGATCAACGAGACCATGCGAGCCGTAATCGGTCACACGATGCACGTTTGCCTTGGGAGTTTCTGAGATGGTCAGATCAAGCGACTCGGGGCGGATGGCAAGCGTAGCCGGGCCATCCGAGATCGGCAGCGGCACGGCGAGGCCGGAGCGGATGAAATTTCCCTGCGACACCTCACCCTCGATCAGGTTCATGGTGCCGATAAAGCCCGCGACAAACGGGGTTTTCGGATCTCGGTAAACGACATCAGGACGATCGATCTGCTCGGTCTTGCCATTGGCCATGACGACAATACGATCCGCCATGGACAACGCCTCGTCCTGACCGTGGGTAACGAACAGGGTGGTGATCTTGAGACGCTGCTGGATATCGCGCACCTCTTCACGCAGTCGCTCGCGCAAATGCTGGTCGAGGCTGGCGAACGGTTCATCGAGAAGCAGGATTTTCGGCTCCAGAACCAGCGAACGCGCCAGTGCCACACGCTGTTGCTGGCCGCCGGAAAGCTGCGTGGTCATGCGATCGCCATATCCGGCAAGACCGACCAGTTCGAGCACGGCTTCTACCTTTTCCCTGATCCGGTCCGCCGGCATGCGGCGCAGCTTCAGGCCGAAGGCAAGGTTTCTGAAGACGTTCATATGTGTCCAAAGCGCATGGCTCTGGAACACCATGCCGGTAGGCCGGCGTTCCGGCGGCAGATGTGTCACCTCTTCGCCATCAATGGTGATGCGACCGGAACTCGGCTGTTCGAAACCGCCGATCATACGCAGCAAAGTGGATTTTCCCGAGCCCGAAGGACCAAGAAGGCAGACGAGTTCGCCATCGGCAACATTGAGCGAAAACCTGTCGACGGCATTGGTACCACCGGAAAAGGTTTTGGTGACGTCAGCGATATGAAGAACGGACATGATTGTTTCCTAGCCACCGAAACCACGGGCGAAGGCACCGCCGCCGATGACACGCCGAGCGAACATGAGAGCGATGAAGGACGGCACCCAGAGCAGGACGGACAGGACCGCGCCATACTGGATGACCATCTGGTTATTGATATAGCTGATCATCAGCACCGGCATGGTGCGGATGCCGGGCGCGCCGATCAGCCAGGCGCCTTCGGTTTCATAGAAAGTGCCGACAAAACTTAGGAGAACAGCGGCGGCAATGGTGGGGCCTGCCTGCGGCAGGGTGATCGACCAGAACACCCGCAACGGGCTAGCGCCGACATCACGCGCCGCTTCTTCCATGCGCCGGTCGACCGCCTGGAAGGCCGCCACGGGTATCCAGATCATGAACATCAGCGTGCCGACGAGCTGGATCAGCACAACACCCCAGAACGTGCCGATAAGATCGAGCTGTAGAAAGATGGCGGCGATTGCCACCAGAAGGCCGAATTTTGGAAAAGCGTGACCGGCCAGAAACGAAAAGAACAGAATGTTGCGGCCTGGAAAACTCATGCGGGCAAAAGCGTAGGCAGCAGGCAGACATATCACCGCCGACAGCAATGTCACGACCGTCGAAAGCTGCAGGCTGAGTATCAGCGCATTCCAGACATCGGCACGACCAAGCGTCTGCCCCCAGAAGCGAAAACCAAACTGTTGCGGAACGATGTTGGGATAACGCCAGACCTCGGTAAAGGCCCAGGTCCCGACAACGACGAGTGGGCCGACGATGGCAAGCGAAAGAAGCACGGCAAACAGGATGCCGAGCCAATCGATGCGGGCGCGAACGGGAGCAAGCGTGGTCATGTCACTTTCCCTGATTGCGCGCGACCGAACGCACATAAAAGAGGCCGAACACGATGCAGAAACCGAAGGCGATCACCGCCTGGGTCATGGCACCGATCGGATCCTGCACTTCGCGCAGCGTGCGCTGCATGAACGGACCAAGCATTTCCGGCGAGGCGGGACCGAGCAGATAAGGAAGCGTGAAGGACGAAAAGATGCCGAGCACCGAAAAGGAAAGCGCAACGAGGATGGAGTTGGAAATGCGCGGCAGGATGATGTGCCAGAACACCTGCAAGGCATTGGCACCGACGTCGCGCGCGGCCTCGATGGACTGGTTGGCGACACTGCCAAGACCCGCGGCCAAGATGAGCACGGTCAGCGGAATATTGTCCCAGACGAGCCCGATCACCGGTCCCCAAGGCGTCAGATAGGGCGTGCGGATTTTGGGAAGATCGACGGCGTTGAGCAGAATATCCACCATGCCATTCGGCCCCAGTACGCGGATGAAGGCGAATGCCAGAATGATGGAAGGCACGAACATCGGAAAGATGGTCAGCGCCTGCACATAACCGGATAACCGGCCGCGCGAAAAACGCAGGTAGAGCGCGATCGGCAGACATATCACGAGAAGAATAATGGCGCAGACCAGCGTGGTCCACAGCGTGACGGTGAGATTGTCGAGGCTGTAGCGATCCGAGAAGAAGAAGGCGTAGCTCGACAGGTTGAATCCGATATTGCCATCGCCATCCGGACGCCAGATGGTGCGGCTGATGGCGTTGATAGCGGGCCAGATGACGAGCCAGATCATCAGGAAAACCGGAATTGCGACCAGCAGGAGGCCAAGCGGCCCCCTGCTTTCGGTGTTATCGATGAGCGGACGCGCCGCTCCTGCCGTGATCTCGCTCACGACTTGCGGTCGACATTGGGAGCAACATTGCGATACCAGCCATCGTTGATGGCCGCTTCCCACTTGCCGCCCGGGAAGGTCGGAATTGACTGCGGGATGATGTCGGCGAATTTCTCGCGCAGTTCAGGCGAGACGTGATCCCAGGAGACACCCGGGAAACCACCGAGTTCGGTGAGGATCGCACCCTGGATTTCTTCAGACAGTATGAAATCAGCGAGCTTGAGGGCGGCATCGCGGTTGGCGCCGTTTTCGAGAACGACGGCACGCGAGAAATTGCCGCAAAGTGCAAGATCCTGAAGCTGGACGAGACCGGTTTCCGGCGGCAGAACACCCTGGTCGATCGCCTGCAGAACCTGATCGGACCAGACCGGGATCATCGTAACCACACCCTGCGACAGAAGCTGCAGCGACTGCGTATTGCCGGAGGAGTAAGCCCCCTTATCGTATAGCGACGGCGCAATGTCGGCGAGCAGTTGCCAAGCTTTGCCGAGCGCTTCGTCACCGCGCTCCTGCGTGTAGTTATCGACAGTGAAGGCCTTCGGATCAAGGCCATTAGCCTGATGGATGGCGCGACGAACAAAATTGCCGCCAGAACCACCCTTATCAGGACGATTGTAAACGAACTGGCCGGGATTGGCCTTGATCCAGGTGACGAGTTCGTCCCACGTCTTAGGGGCGTCCGCCGGCTTCAGCTTGGTCGTATCATAAGCAAGCAGAACCTGGCTGCCGCGATAAGGGAGGCTGTATTCACTCTGGATGGCCAACGGATTGACGCGCGAATAGTTGGAAAGGCTAGCGTTCTTCATGTTGACATAGACGCCGGCATCAATTGCGCCTGCAGGTAGCAGCGGGTCGCTATGTTCGAAGAAATCAGCCTGCGGATCGGTGCCGGTCTGCTTAGCGGCAATGGCGCGCTCGCCGATAGCAAGGATGCCAGAATTGTCCCCGGCATCAACGAGATTAAGCTTGATCCCCGGATTGGCCGATTCAAAAGCCGGCTTTACCGTATTCGCCCAGAAATCCAGGACGTTGGTGTCGGAACCGGTATACCAATCGATCGTACCCTTGGCGGCAAAAGACATGCGGGGCGCAAGTGCCAGACCGACGGCAGCGCCAGCGGCGGACATCATAAAAGTGCGGCGTTTCATTTTTTGTCTCCGATGAGGTCGCGCGTGAATTTTCGAGCGCCACCTCGATCAAAAGACAGATCACAAGCCGACGCCGGCCGGCGCCGATACACACGTGTGCATGCATTTGCCGAACCGACAGCGGTTCTATTTGTGGTTCATAACGTCTTCATGACAACGGATTGGATGAGAGCGCGTGCAAACTTCATTTCCACCCTGCAATGACAGGCTTTCCTGTGGCTATGGCACCGTAGGCAATGGAAAATTCCGCTTCACCAAAGTCGTTTCAAAAACGCGATGACCTGCGTTGTATCAAAAAATGTGCGCCATCAGTGCAAAGAGGTCCTCGTAGCCGAGCGACGGCATGGTAACACCAATACCGCCGTTGCGATCATTCCGCAGGTCTGAAACTCTTCACCACCGAGGGATCTGTTTCCACACGCCCTGCACCGATCAGATCCAGGCAATAGGGAATTGCCGGGAAGACGGCGTCCAGCGACATGTCGATTGCTGCCGGCTTACCAGGCAGGTTGAGGTAAAACGTTTTTCCGCGCGTGCCGGCGGTCTGGCGGGACAATATGGCGGTTGGCGTTTGCTTCAATCCTTCACGCCGCAACAATTCTCCAAAGCCCGGCAGTTCCTTTTCAAGAACCTGCGCCATTGCTTCCGGCGTCTGGTCGCGCGGCGATGGTCCTGTTCCACCGGTGGTCAGCACCAGGTCCGCTCTGTGCTGGTCGCTGAGCTCGATCAGTGTGTCGCGCACCGAAGCCTCACCATCGGGTATCACCACACGCGTCAGTTCGTAGGCGCTGGTAATCGCCCGCCGCAACCAGCTTTCAATCGCCGGGCCGCTTATATCCTCATATTCACCACGGCTGGCGCGGTCAGAGATCGTCACCACACAAATTTTCATCTCTATTTCCCGTAACTTCAGGCCCGCTCGGCTCCCCAGTTTGCCCATGAACCGACTCTGGCACAACAGACTTCCAATTGCTCAAAATACGAGCAAAAACCAACAAACAACCCAAGGAAGCACCAACACGAAACCACAATCGCCTACAAAATCGGCATTTTAGCAATTTACATTGCGCTGGATCAAGGAGCTCACTGTCAGCTTTGCATAAAGTCTAAGCAAAATTCTACCGTCCAGATCGAGCGGATGCAGGCATGACAGATACAAACACCATTTCGGAGCAGACTTCGTTCCGGCAGAAACGCCGCCGCGAATTGCTCACTTTCGTCGTCCTCGCCTTCGGTATCTGGCCTGTCGTCGCGGTCGGCACCGTCGCCAGCTACGGTTTCATGGTCTGGGCCTACCAGATCGTCTACGGCCCACCCGGTCCGCACGACATAACCCCGGCGCGGCCGAATTCAGCGGAGTAACCGCCATGGGTCAAGTTGCGAGCACACGGCGCGCGTTTTTGACCGGCAGCGCTTTGCGTGCAAGGCGGGGTTATCATCCGCCGGGCGTGACGGACGCATCCATCGACAACTGTTCGGGCTGCGGTGATTGTGCAACCGCCTGTCCGAGCGGGATCATCCGGATGCGCGATGGCGTGCCGACCGTTGATTTCGGTATCGGCGAATGCACGTTTTGCGCAAAATGTTCCACGCGATGTCCCGAGCGGGTTTTCCCGCCTGAGCCGGCCTTATCTTTTGCCCATCACGCCGTCATCGCGGACAGCTGTCTCGCCATCAATTTCGTGGATTGTCAGGCTTGTCGTGACGCCTGCCCAACGACGGCGATCCGTTTCAAGCCAAGGCTGGGCGGGCCATTCGTGCCCGTACTCGATACCGATCCCTGCACCGGATGCGGCGCCTGTGTTTCAGTGTGCCCCACCGGGTCCATCAGCATGACTGCAAACACAACGGAGGTGGCGCATGCGTGACCCGCAGCATCACATATCGAGCGCGGTCGTTGTCGTGCGGCCGGAAGCGGTCGAGCGCATATCCGCGGCACTTGCCGAGATCGAAGGCGTCGAAGTGCACGCTACCGGCGGCGGCAAGATCGTCATCGTCATCGAAGGCCCGAGCTCCGGCTTTCTTGGCGAAACATTGATCGGAATTTCGGCGATGAACGACGTCATCGCCGCACACATGGTTTTCGAACAGACAATTGCAGAGAAGGAGATGTCGGATGACGGCAAAACTCACGCGGCGTGATGTGCTGAAGGCGCAGGCGGCTGCGATCGCAGCCTCGACGGCCGGCATCGCCATGCCGGCCGAGGCCCAATCCGTCCCCGGCGGTGTAGCGGCGCTGGAAATCAAGTGGTCCAAGGCCCCCTGTCGCTTCTGTGGCACCGGTTGCGGTGTCATGGTCGGCGTCAAGGAAAACCACGTCGTCGCCACCCATGGCGACATGGAGGCGGAGGTCAATCGCGGCCTCAACTGCGTCAAGGGCTATTTCCTGTCGAAGATCATGTACGGCAAGGACCGCCTGACGACGCCGCTTCTGCGCAAGCGCAACGGCGTGTTCGACAAGGAAGGCGAATTCGAGCCAGTTACCTGGGAAGAAGCCTTCGACATCATGGCTGAAAAAGCCAAGAAGACCTTGAAGGAAAAAGGACCGACAGCGATTGGCATGTTCGGCTCCGGCCAGTGGACCATTTTTGAAGGATATGCCGCCACCAAGCTAATGCGCGCCGGCTTCCGTTCCAACAATCTCGACCCCAATGCCCGCCACTGCATGGCATCGGCCGCCTACGGCTTCATGCGCACATTCGGCATGGACGAGCCGATGGGTTGTTACGACGATTTCGAGCATGCCGACGCCTTCGTGCTGTGGGGCTCGAACATGGCGGAGATGCACCCGATCCTGTGGACGCGTCTTGCCGACCGTCGCCTTGGCCACGAGCATGTGAAGGTCTCGGTGCTGTCGACCTTCACCCATCGCAGCATGGATCTTGCCGACATTCCGCTTGTCTTCAAACCCGGCACGGATCTGGCGATCCTCAACTATATCGCCAATCACATCATCCAGACCGGCCGCGTCAATCAGGCGTTCATCGACAAGAACACCAAGTTCATGCAGGCGACGACCGATATCGGTTACGGCCTGCGCGCCGAACATCCGCTGGAAGTGAAGGCAACCGGCGCGGCCAAGGCTGCGGAGATGACGCCGATCGATTTCGAAGCGTTCAAGAAACACGTTTCGGAATATACGCTCGACAAAGTTGCCGAGCTTGCCGGCGTCGACAAGGGCTTTCTGGAACAGCTGGCCGAGCTTTATGCCGACCCCAAGGTCAAGGTCATGTCGCTCTGGACCATGGGCTTCAACCAGCACGTTCGCGGCGTCTGGGCCAACCAGATGGTCTACAACATCCATCTGCTCACCGGCAAAATCTCCGAACCGGGCAACAGCCCCTTCTCGCTGACCGGCCAGCCTTCGGCCTGCGGCACCGCCCGCGAGGTCGGCACATTCGCCCACCGCCTGCCGGCCGATATGACGGTGACCAACCCGGAACACCGCAAACACGCAGAGGAATTGTGGAAGATCCCGCATGGCATCATCCCGGAGAAGCCGGGCTATCATGCCGTCCAGCAGGACCGCATGCTGCATGATGGCAAGCTGAACTTCTACTGGGTTCAGGTGAACAACAACATGCAGGCCGCTGCCAACAACAGCAACGAGGCCTATCTCGGTTATCGCAACCCGGACAATTTCATTGTCGTTTCGGATGCCTACCCGACCGTTACCGCTATGACCGCCGACCTCATCCTGCCGGCTGCCATGTGGGTGGAAAAGGAAGGCGCTTACGGCAATGCCGAACGCCGCACCCATGTCTGGCATCAGCTGGTCAACGCACCCGGTGAGGCTCGTTCCGATCTCTGGCAGCTGGTGGAATTCTCCAAGCGCTTCACCACCGAAGAAGTCTGGCCGAAAGAGATCCTCGACCAGAACCCGGATTACAAGAGCAAGACACTTTACGAAGTCCTGTTCCAGAACGGTCAGGTCGACCAGTTCCCGGCCGGTGAAATCTCATCGGATTACGAGAACTATGAGGCCAAGGCGTTTGGCTTCTATCTGCAGAAAGGCCTGTTCGAGGAATATGCCAGCTTCGGCCGCGGCCATGGTCACGACCTTGGCCCTTACGATCTCTACCATCAGGTCCGTGGCCTGCGCTGGCCGGTCGTCAACAATCAGGAGACCAAATGGCGTTACCGTGAAGGTTACGACCCCTATGTCAAGCAAGGCGAAGGCGTCAAATTTTACGGCCAGAAGGATGGCCGAGCCGTCATTCTCGCCGCGCCTTACGAGCCACCGGCAGAATCCCCGGATGACGAATTCGGATTCTGGCTGGTCACTGGCCGTGTTCTCGAACACTGGCATTCCGGCTCCATGACCATGCGCGTGCCGGAGCTCTACAAGGCATTTCCGGGAGCCCGCTGCTTCATGAACGGCGACGACGCACGCCGCCTCGGCATCAACCAGGGCGGGCAGGTGAAGATCCAGTCTCGCCGCGGCGAGATCATCAGCCGAGTGGATATCCGTGGCCGAAACCGCATGCCGCACGGCGTGATCTTTGTGCCGTGGTTCGACGCCAGCCAGTTGATCAACAAGGTCACGCTCGACGCCACCGACCCCATTTCCAAACAGACGGATTTTAAAAAATGCGCAGTCAAGATCCTTCCCGTCGCCTGAGCCGGCGCCTTTGGACGCTTTTCGCGCTCGCTCTGTGTCTGGTCACGGGCACGGTAGCGATCGCGCAGACAGTTCCACAACTGTCGGGTCGTGCTAGCCCGATGGAAAACACCGGCGCTGATCCGCTGCCGAAATGGATTGTCGACGACATCCAGAAGATGCGCAACTACCCGGACCAGCCACCGGTTATTCCGCATTCGATTGAGGGGTACCAGCTATCCGTCAATACCAATCGCTGCATGTCCTGCCATCGGCGTGAACTGACCGAAGGTTCCGGAGCACCGATGATCAGTGTCACCCATTACATGAACCGCGAGGGCCAGATGCTGGCCGACGTTTCGCCCCGCCGCTATTTCTGCACCGCGTGCCATGTTCCGCAGGCCGATACCCGTCCGCTCGTTCCCAACATGTTCAAGGACATGAGCGAACTCGGTTTCAAACCGGCAGGATCTGGCCAATGATCGGAAAATTCAAAGCGATCCTCCTGTGGGTCTGGCGTGTTATCGCCACGCCCGCCGGCACCTTAAGCCTTGGTTTTCTAACGCTCGGCGGCTTTGTGGGCGGCATCATTTTCTGGGGTGCGTTCAATACGGCGCTGGAAGTGACCAATACCGAAGCCTTCTGCACCGGTTGCCACGAGATGAAGGACAATGTTTATGAGGAAATGACGCGAACGGTGCATTTTTCCAACCGTTCCGGCGTGCGCGCATCCTGCCCCGATTGTCATGTGCCGCACCAGTGGACCAACAAGATCGCCCGCAAGATGCAGGCATCGAAGGAGGTCTGGGGCAAGCTGTTCGGCACCATCAACACGCGTGAAAAGTTCCTCGAACATCGCCTTGAACTCGCCCAGCACGAATGGGCACGCTTGAAGGCAAACGACAGCTTGGAATGCCGCAACTGCCATTCGTCCATCGCCATGGACTTTACCAAGCAGACAAAACGGGCGGCGGAAATTCACACGCGCTATCTTCTGACCGGCAAGGCGACGTGTATAGACTGCCATAAGGGCATCGCCCACGAACTGCCGAATATGGAAGGTGTCGATCCGGGCTGGAAGGTTCCCGCCGAACTGATGGGCAAGTCCGCAAGCCATGGCTTGCAGGACACCGATCAATTGGCCGCGTTTCTTGAGGGAACAGAGGGCTGATTTAAGCCTTTTTTCCTCAAGCAAAGCCAAGTGATGTGATCAAAACGGCTTGGCTTCAAACGCCGGGCTGTTTTGGCAGAGATCGGATAATGGGCCTCAGTGCCCATATAGCGCTACCGATCATTGTTCAGTATGTTATCTATGGCCCAGCGTTGATCAGCTAACATCGCATTTAACCGCATGAGACATCAACCCTGCCAAAATCCCAAAGTACATGTGAATACGAGCGGCTGTAACACTACGTGGTCGATGAAGACGGGAAATCAATGGCGGAGAGGGTGGGATTCGAACCCACGATACGGTTGCCCGTATGCCGCATTTCGAGTGCGGTGCTTTCGACCACTCAGCCACCTCTCCGCTTGAGCATGATGACGCGTTGGTCAGCGCGAGGCGGTTCATAGCGATGAAAATCCGGGCTGGCAAGGGGCCAAAAGAAACTCTTTGTAGATAGTCACCTTGACAGTTTTTTGACTCTCACGTATTCCCGCACGCAATCGGGCGTGGAAAGATTTCCTCGCCTCTTTGTTTGTGCGGTTTTCGCCTCAAGCGCTTCCCCACAGATTTTCACCGGCAGACCCTTGGGCAACTTTAAGGTCTGCCATCCCGACTGACAAAAAGACGGCCGCCTTTCGGGGAAGAGCCGGAACGAACATGAAAGGATAAAGAATGTTCGCAGTCATCAAGACCGGCGGTAAGCAGTACCGCGTGGCCGCCAACGACGTGCTCACCATCGAAAAGCTGGAAGCCGAAGCTGGTGCAGTCGTAGAATTCAACGAAATCCTGGTCGTCGGCGTTGGCGCCGATGCCAAGTTCGGTGCGCCTTTCGTAGCCGGCGCCATCGTCAAGGCTGAAGTCGTTGAACATAACCGTGGCAAGAAGGTTCTTTCCTTCAAGAAGCGTCGCCGCCAGAATTCCAAGCGTATTCGCGGTCATCGCCAGCATCACACGGTCGTTCGTATCACCGACATCGTCGCTTAATCGGGTTTCGTAGGTTTAAAGGAGAACTCCCATGGCACATAAAAAAGCTGGCGGTTCGTCGCGTAACGGTCGCGATTCAAATTCCAAGCGCCTCGGCGTGAAGAAGTTCGGTGGCGAAGTCGTCATCGCAGGCAACATTATCGTGCGCCAGCGCGGTACGCAGTGGCATCCGGGCGCCAATGTTGGCCTCGGCAAGGACCACACCATTTTTGCGCTCACCGCCGGCAACGTGAACTACCGTACGAAGGCTAACGGCCGCGTATACGTGTCCGTGATGCCGAAAGCCGAAGCCGCAGAATAAAGCCGGCAAGCGTTAGCAACCGGCGTCTCATCGACCCGGTTGAACGTTAAAAGGTTCAGTCAAAGAAAAGGGGAGATGGGGCGCCACCCAACTCCCCTTTTTCTTGTCCTAACGAAGGAGACTGAACATGCAAGGCGAATTGTTGAGGAGCAGCCAATCACGGCTGCCCGAAGAGCGGCCAAGGCCCGATGGCTTAAGGAGCAGTTGCCCCGTCTTATTGTCGCAAAGGCTCGTTCTGCGCGCGCCCCACGAAGAAGACATCGACGCACTTGCCCATCTCGCCAACAATGCGAATATTGCGACCATGGTCGCCCGCATGCCGCACCCCTATACGGCCAAAGACGCCGCAGACTTTGTGCGACGTACGAAAGATGGCGTGATTGGCAAATGCGTTTATGCCATTACCCACGCCGATAACGGCAAATTCCTAGGCTGCTGCGCGCTCGAACCGCAGGAAGACCCCGCCACGCTGGAAATCGGCTACTGGCTGGGCGAACCCTACTGGAATCAGGGCATTGCCACGGAAGCCGCTCATGCATTGATCGACATGGCTTTCCGAACCCGCGACATCGACCAGATCGATGCGCGCTGCCGGGTTACCAATATCGCATCGCGTCGTGTCATCCAGAAATGCGGTTTTCAGTTCCAGGGTTCCGGCATGGTCGGCTCGCTGGCGCTGGGCGGCATGGTGCCGGTCGAATGGTTCCGGCTCGACCGCAAGACCTGGATGTCCTTGAGAAGCTGGGGGGAAATGCGATGATCGCCTCGCCTCACGAAAAGCAGGCCGTTCGTGCCGACATGGGTCCCTGCCCGGTTATCCGGACGCCACGTCTTCTGTTGCGTCCTCATGCGCTGGAAGATGCCGGCGCGATTGCGGCATCGCTTGCCGATTTTTCCGTGTCGCGGATGCTGGCGCGCGTGCCGGCACCTTTCCATCGGCAGGATGCCGTGGACTGGCTGAAAAGTCAGGCGAACAGCAAGCTGCCCGACTGGAACTTTGCCATCTGCGATACCGATGGAAGCCATATCGGTGCCGTCGGCATAGAACTCAGGCACGGGCAGTGGCATCTTGGTTACTGGCTGAACCGCAGAGCATGGAACAGGGGCCTGATGACCGAAGCTGCCGGCGCTGCGCTGAAGGCCTTTTTCGAATGCATGCCGGAGGCCGTGATGCATTCCGGAATGTTTTCCGACAATCCTGGATCGCTGCGGGTGCAGCAAAAACTCGGTTTTGCCATTACCGGATGCCGCGACATGTTTTCGGTGGCCCGCAATGCCATGGTCATGCACATCGATACGGTCATCACGGCCCAGGATTTTGTCGAGACCAGCAGAAAGTGACGTGCCCGGGGCGGGAAACCGCCCCGGATATCTCAATTCCGAACACCTTAATCGAGTTCGAGCCAGACCGGAAAATGATCCGATCCCTTCGCATCCATATCGACAAACACATCCCGAACACGGGGAAATAGCTGGTGATTGACAAAGCAGTAATCGAGATGCGCCTTTTGCGGCCCTTCCGGCGGTTCGATCCAGCTATAGCAATCGGGCGTCAGACGGCCGAAACGCGCCAATACGTCAACTGGCTGATTGGCACGCAGGGCGCGTCCGTAAAAATGGTCGTCATGTCCCACCATGCCGATATATTCCGGCGTTTCGGGCTCCATGTTGAAATCGCCCATCACCACAAAATCCTGCGGCAGCGGCAAAACCGGAACGCCGTTGGCCACAAGGCCCGTCAACGCACCGCCTTCGCCCACAAAGTTCAGGACCCGGTCTTTCAGGAAGGCGATCTGCGCCAGGCGCTCGTCGGGCGAGACATGATCGAGATGAACGGAATAGGCGCGCATGGCGTCGCCCGGTGCATCGATGACCACTTCAAGCGCGCTGCGCTGCAGGTTGATATGTTCGACACTGTGGCTGCGCGGCAGAAGCAGGTTGCGGATGGCAAGGATCGGCCACCGCGACAGGATCATGTTGCCGAACTGGAAACGTCGCTCCTTGGCCCGACCGTTTTCGATCGTGTAGTCCAGAAGCGCATCACAGCCAGCGCCATAGGCGGCAAAAAAGTCAGGGAACAGGTCCTGCAGGGCGGCGACCATATCAACGTGATCGTTTTCCGGCGAGTTGCGCGTGACCTCCTGCAGGGCGATGACATCGGCCCCAGCGAGGCTTTTGGCAATACGTTCGAGGTCGAAACGGCCGTCGAGGCCAAAACCGTACTGGATGTTATAGCTGACGAACTTCATGATAATCTTTGACCTTGACCCTTATGGGCGATATCCAAACCGCAAACCGACTATCAGACAAGTGACGGCAAAAAGATGAAATTCCTTGACGAGGCAAAAGTATACATTCGCTCTGGCGACGGCGGCGCCGGCGCTGTCTCGTTCCGGCGGGAAAAATTCGTCGAATTCGGCGGACCGGACGGTGGCGATGGCGGCCGCGGCGGCGATGTGTGGGTCGAGGCCGTCAACGGGCTCAACACGCTGATCGATTTCCGCTTCCAGCAGCATTTCAAGGCGCAGACCGGCATTCACGGCATGGGCCGCAACCGCACTGGCGCCAATGGTGGTGAGGTGACGCTGAAAGTCCCGGTCGGCACGCAGATTTTTGAGGAAGACAACGAAACCCTGATCACCGACCTGACCAAGGAAGGCCAGCGTTTTCGCCTCGCCAAGGGTGGCAATGGCGGTTTTGGCAACTCGCACTTCAAGACCGCGACCAATCAGGCGCCGAATTGGGCAAATCCCGGCCTTGAAGGCGAAGAAAAGACGGTCTGGCTCAGGCTGAAGCTCATTGCCGATGCCGGTCTCGTCGGTCTGCCGAATGCCGGTAAGTCGACCTTCCTCGCATCCGTCACGCGCGCGCGGCCAAAAATCGCCAACTATCCATTCACGACACTGCATCCCAACCTTGGCGTTGCCACCATTGACGGCCGCGAATTCGTGCTGGCCGATATTCCAGGCCTGATCGAAGGCGCGCATGAAGGTGTGGGCATCGGCGACCGTTTCCTCGGTCACGTCGAGCGCACCCGCGTTCTCCTTCACCTCGTTTCGTCGATGGAAGAAAATGTCGGAAAATCCTACAAGACCGTGAAGACCGAGCTGGAAGCCTATGGCGGCGGCCTGATCGATAAGCCGGTCATCGTTGCCCTGTCGCAGATCGACATTCTTGACGAAACGGAACTGAAGAAGAAGGCCAAGGAGCTTGAAAAGGCATCCGGCCAGAAGCCCTTCCTGATTTCGGCCATCACCGGCAAGGGCATGACCGATGTCCTACGCGCACTGCGTGATGTCATCGTCGAGGCGAGCGGCACCGGCGAGACGGCGCTTCCGGATCGTTCCACCCCGGTCAAGGAAGACAGCGACGAGGACGACGACGAATGAGTGCCGGCCGCAAATCGCTGAGCAGCCATAAACGCATCGTCATCAAGATCGGCTCGGCCCTTCTTGTCGATCGCGGCACGGGATTGAAATCGCGCTGGCTCGATGCGGTTTGCGCCGATATTGCGGCCTTGAGGGCGGGCGGCACTGAAGTGATGGTCGTGTCTTCCGGCGCGATCGCGCTGGGCCGCACGGTTCTCGGCCTTCCCGCCGGCGCGTTGAAACTTGAAGAGAGCCAGGCGGCAGCTGCCGTCGGCCAGATCGCTCTGGCGCGTGCTTGGTCGGAAAGCCTGTCGCGGGACAATATCGTTGCCGGCCAGATTCTTTTGACCCTTGGTGATACGGAAGAACGCCGCCGTTATCTCAATGCCCGCGCGACGCTGAAACAGCTGATGAAAATGGGCGCCGTGCCGATCATCAACGAAAACGACACGGTCGCCACGTCTGAAATCCGCTATGGCGACAATGACCGGCTGGCCGCCCGCGTCGCCACCATGGCCGGCGCCGATCTTCTGATACTGCTCTCCGATATCGACGGGCTTTATACGGCGCCGCCACATGTCGATCCGCAGGCGCAGTTCCTGAGTGAAATTGCCGAAATTACGCCGGAAATCGAAGCCATGGCCGGTGGTGCCGCGTCCGAACTGTCACGTGGCGGCATGCGCACCAAGATCGATGCCGGCAAGATCGCGACAACGGCTGGCTGTGCCATGATCATCGCATCGGGCAAGCCGGAACATCCGCTGCGCGCCATCGAGGATGGTGCGCGCTCGTCGTGGTTCGCTCCGGCAAAGACGCCGGTCAATGCCCGCAAGACATGGATCGCCGGCCATTTGCAGGCCAGCGGCGAGCTGCATGTGGATGCCGGAGCGGAAAACGCGCTGCACGGCGGCAAGAGCCTGCTGCCGGCGGGTGTTCGCAAGATCAGCGGCCAGTTCAGCCGCGGCGATACGGTGGCGATCATCGGGGCAGATGGCCGCGAGATTGCCCGTGGCCTTGCGAGTTATGATGCCGACGAGGCGCGGCAGATTGCCGGTCGCAAGTCGGGCGAGATCGAAAGCATTCTTGGCTATGCAGGCCGCGCCGCCATGGTGCATCGCGACGATCTGGTCGTGACCGGCCATTTCCTTGCCACCGAGGATGCGAAAGTGCGGGAGGACGTTCATGCTGGATAAGGTTTCGGGATCGGCAGATATCGCTGCCATGATGGACGCGATTGGCCGCAATGCCAAAGGCGCCGCGCGCGCACTTGCCACCGCCTCTACCGAGGCCAAGAACGCCGCCCTTCATGCCATGGCCGATGCGATTCTGGCCGCGAAGGACGAATTGCTGGCCACCAATGCGGCAGACCTGAAAAACATCGAGGGCAAGGGCCTGCTGCCCTCCTTCATCGACCGCCTGACGCTGACCGACAAGAGCATCGACGGCATGGCACAGGGTCTGCGCGAAATCGCCGAGTTCAAGGATCCGGTCGGCGAAGTGATTGCCGCTTGGGACCGGCCGAACGGCCTGCAGATCGAACGTGTACGCACACCACTCGGCGTCATCGGCGTCATCTACGAAAGCCGCCCGAACGTGACAGCCGACGCCGGCGCTCTGTGCCTGAAGGCCGGCAATGCCGTTATCCTGCGCGGCGGTTCGGATTCCGCACTTTCATCGCAGGCGATCCATGCCTGCCTAGTGGAGGGACTTAAGTCAGCCGGACTTCCAGAGCATGCGATCCAGCTTGTGCCGACCACCGATCGCGCTGCCGTCGGCGCCATGCTTTCCGGCCTTGATGGTGCCATCGACGTGATCGTGCCGCGTGGCGGCAAAAGCTTGGTCGCGCGGGTGCAGAACGAGGCACGGGTGCCGGTGTTTGCCCATCTCGAAGGCCTTTGCCATATCTATGTGGACGCCTCTGCCGATCTGGACATGGCCAAAAACATCGTCGTGAATGCAAAAATGCGGCGCACCGGCGTGTGCGGCGCTGCCGAAACATTGCTGGTGGACAAGGCCGCTGCCGACACAGTGCTGGCAACGCTGGTGAATGATCTGCAGGCTGCCGGCTGTGAAGTCCGCGGTTCCGCCGATGTACTCATCCAAATTCCCGGCCTCGTTCCGGCCACCGAAGAGGACTGGAGCACCGAATATCTCGATGCGGTCATTTCGGTCAGGCTGGTGGACGGCATTTCTGGTGCCATCGACCATATCGGCACCTATTCCTCGCATCATACGGAAGCGGTGATTGCCGAAAATCCGGCCGTGGTGGCACGCTTCTTCAACGAAATCGATTCGGCCATCCTGCTGCATAACGCCTCGACCCAGTTTGCCGATGGCGGCGAATTCGGCATGGGCGGTGAGATCGGCATTTCGACCGGCAAGATGCATGCCCGTGGCCCGGTCGGCGTCGAACAGCTGACATCCTTCAAATACCGCGTGCACGGCACCGGCCAGACAAGGCCCTGATCGCTGGTGGAGGGGGAGACAGTCGATCGCCGTTATCTGCGCATGCCTCATGTGGAACGCGGCATGACCGTCGGCCTGTTCGGCGGTTCCTTCAACCCGCCGCATGAAGGGCATCTGCTGGTCGCGGAAATCGCCATGCGCCGGCTTGCGCTCGATAACCTCTGGTGGATGGTGACACCCGGCAATCCGCTGAAGAGCCGCTTGGAACTTGCTTCTCTTTCAGACCGTATTGCAGCCAGCGAAAAGATGATCGATGATCCGCGTATCAAGGTCACGGCCTTCGAGCAGGCATTGGAGACCCGATTTACCGCCGATACGGTGGCGCATGTGGCAGCCCGCAATCCCGGCATACGGTTTGTCTGGATCATGGGGGCAGATAGCCTCAAGACGTTCCACCTTTGGCAGAACTGGCGCCAGATCGTCGCGACCTTTCCGATCGCGATTGTCGACCGCCCCGGCGCCACCCTGTCACTCTTATCGTCGACCATGGCGCGCGCCTATGATCATGCCCGGATTGATGAGGAAGACGCGGCAAATCTGTCGATGCGCGCCTCACCGGCATGGACCTTCCTGCACGATCGCCGCTCATCCCTCAGCTCAACCCAGCTGCGTGCAAAGGCACGACAAAAAACGTGAACGGCGTGATCGCCTCATGGTCGCAATCCAAAAGCATCGCTCTTGAAAGATTAATCGTTCGATGCCACCTTATTCTTGCGCGTCCCCTTATATCGGGGATTCGTGAGTGCCTGTTTTGTCTTGGACGAAAGGAAAAACCCTGACAACAGTACACGCCAAGGGAAAGACCCAGCGTCTCCTCCCGACGAGCACGGACCGCGGCGCCGAAGCTGCTCATCGTGCTCTCGAACTGGTCCTCGCCAGCCTTGAGGACTCCAAAGCCGAAGATATCGTCACCATCGACATTGCCGGAAAATCGGCGCTGGGAGACCACATGGTGGTTGTCTCCGGGCGATCGAGCCGCCATGTCTCGGCAATCACCGACCATCTCGTTTCCGATCTCAAGGACGAAGGCTACGGCGGTGCTCGTGTCGAAGGCCAGGAAACCGGCGACTGGGTGCTGATTGACACCGGTGACATCATCATCCATGTGTTCCGCCCTGAAATCCGCGAGTTCTACAACATCGAAAAGATGTGGGCCGCACCGGATTTCGAGGAAAACACACTGCACTGACGGGTTCATCGCTTTCGATTGAACCGCTGGGTGCCCAAACCCTTCCGGCACGACTGCGCAACAAGTCGTGCGGGAACGGATGAACATGGCGGTTTTTAAACGATGCGGATCAGTCTCTTTGCCGTGGGACGGTTGAAAGCCGGCCCTGAAAAGGAACTTGCGTCCCGGTACGTGGACAGGATGGCCAAAGCCGGCCCGGCTGTCGGGCTGGAGTTTGCGCGTGTCGTGGAAGTGGCGGAAAGCCGCGCCTCCAACTCGGAAACGCGCAAGCGCGAAGAAGCCGGCATGCTGGAAAAAGCGATGCCGGAAGGCAGCGTGTTGATCATTCTCGATGAGCGCGGCAAATCCATGGACAGCGAAGCATTCGCGGCCCTGATCGGCCGGTTTCGCGATCAGGGCAAGCGTGACTGCATGCTGGCGATCGGCGGTGCCGATGGCCATGATGCCTCTTCGCGTGACAGGGCCGATGCCGTCATCAATTTCGGCGCCATGACCTGGCCGCACCAGCTGGTGCGCATCCTGCTGGCCGAGCAGCTTTATCGCGCCGTCACTATTTTGTCCGGCCACCCCTATCACCGCGTCTGAAGCCACGTTTTTGGCCTAAATTCAACGCGCCATCTTGGCAGTGGCGGAAAAGGGCGAATCTGCTAAACATCATGCGATCCGGCTAAGATTCGCGGGACGGAATGAAGAGATCGACATGGATTGTGCTGACCGCGGCACTGCCGGCAACGGCGGTGGTCTTTGGTATGGCCGCTGATCCGTTTTGGTCTTTAGCTCTGCCAGCCGCTCAGGCACAGGAAGAGGTAGACACTCTGCCGCCGGCTACCTCATCTGAAATGCCCGCCCCACCGGACAATGCGTCAGCGGAATTACAGCGCAAGCGCGACGAGACACGAGACGAACTGGAAGCGCTGGCAAGTTCGATCGATATTTCATCGGAAAAAGCCCGATTGATCGAAGAAAATATTGCGGCGCTTGAAAAAAGCACCGCCAGCCTGCGGCAGGCACTGATCGATTCCGCCAAACGACGCAAGGATTTGGAATCGCAGATCCTGACAAGTGAGGAAAAGATCGCGCAACTGAGTGTGCGACAGGACGCTATCAAAAAATCTCTTCATGACCGGCGCGCGGTGCTGGCAGAAGTGCTGGCCGCATTACAGCGCATGGGACGAAGCCCGCCGCCGGCGCTTCTTGTCACGCCAGAAGATGCCTTGGGGTCCGTTCGCAGCGCCATCCTGCTCGGCGCCGTCGTTCCGGGCATGCGCAAGGAAGCGGCAGCTCTCGTCGGCGACCTGGAATCGCTCACCACTCTGCAAAGAGATGCCACAACCGAAAAGACGCGGGTGACGGAAACGATCGCAGCCAGCCTGGAAGAAGACAAGCGTATGGAGCTGCTGCTTGCCGAGAACGATAAGCAAAGCCAGAGCAACACAGCAAATCTTGCCGCCGAACAGCAACGATCGGATGACTTGGCAGCCAGGGCAGAAAGCTTGAGTGGACTTATCGAAGCGCTGGAGAACGACATTACCTCCATTCGCGATGCTGCCGAGCGAGCACGCCTAGAGGAAGAGCGCCAACAACAGCTGAGCGCCGAAGAGCGCGAAAAGGCCCGCGAACTGGCCGAAAGCGGGGTGCCCGACAAAAACCGCATTGCCCCCGCATATCCGTTTTCAGATTTGAGGCAAAAGCTGGAATTGCCGGTGGCTGGCGATATCCTGCGCTCTTGGGGCGATCCCGACGGGACCGGCCATCCAGCCAGGGGCATGACAGTCGCATCGGCGCCTAAGGCGGTGGTGACGGCGCCAGCAGATGGAACAGTCGTTTTCGCGGGCGCCTTCCGAAGTTACGGCCAGATGGTCATTCTCAATACAGGAGATGGTTATCACGTGGTTATGACCGGCATGAGCAGCGTAAACGTGCGACAAGGTAAATTCGTTTTTGCTGGTGAACCCATAGCCCTGATGGGCGAAAAAAGAGTGGCAAGCGCAACGGCGTTGGCGCTGGAAACGGATCGCCCAACGCTTTACATTGAATTCAGGAAAGATGGCAGCCCGGTCGATTCGGCACCGTGGTGGGTCAAAAAGGACACTGGAAGGGCACGCAATGATTCGTAGGGCTTCTCTTGTCATCGTCGGCGCACTCATGGGTGCGACGGCGATGAGCGTGATCTATTCAGCCGGCGTACCGGCTCAGGCAGCCGGTTCCTCGACATATCGTGAACTGTCGATTTTCGGCGATGTGTTCGAGCGTGTCCGCGCCCAGTATGTTACGCCTCCGGATGAAGAGAAGCTGGTAGAAAATGCCATCAATGGCATGCTGACCTCCCTTGATCCGCATTCGAGCTTCATGAATGCCAAAGATGCCGACGACATGCGCACCCAGACCAAGGGTGAGTTTGGTGGTCTCGGCATCGAAGTCACCATGGAAAACGAGTTGGTAAAGGTCATTACGCCGATCGATGATACGCCCGCTTCCAAAGCAGGCGTTCTCGCCGGCGACTTCATTTCCGAGATCGACGGAACGCCTGTGCGCGGCCTGAAACTCGAAGACGCGGTCGAGAAGATGCGTGGCCCGATCAACACACCGATCAAGCTGACGATTGTCCGTCAGGGTGCCGACAAACCGCTCGAAATCACTGTCGTGCGCGATATCATTACCGTACAGGCCGTTAAGTCACGTGTCGAAGGCGACGTTGGTTATGTCCGCGTGATTTCCTTCACCGAAAAGACGTATGAGGGTCTCGAAAAGGCGATTCAGAAGATCAAGGCGGAGGTGCCCGCCGACAAGCTGAAGGGTTATGTGCTCGACCTGCGCCTCAACCCAGGTGGCTTGCTCGATCAGGCCATCAACGTGTCCGACGCATTCCTGGAGCGTGGCGAAGTTGTTTCGACGCGTGGCCGCAATGCCGAGGAAACCCGCCGCTTCAACGCTGGCCCGGGTGATCTGACCGACGGCAAGCCGGTGATCGTTCTCGTGAACGGCGGTTCGGCATCTGCCTCGGAAATCGTGGCCGGCGCGCTGCAGGATCTGAAACGCGCCACCGTTATCGGCACCCGCTCTTTTGGCAAGGGATCCGTTCAGACGATCATTCCGCTCGGAGAGGCCGGCGCGCTACGCCTGACGACCGCGCTTTATTACACACCATCCGGCAAGTCGATCCAGGGTACGGGCATCGAGCCGGATATCAAAGTGGAACAGCCTTTGCCGCCGGAACTGCAGGGCAAGATAAAGGCTGAGGGTGAATCCAGCCTGCGTGGCCACATTACCGGTCAGAGCGAAACGGAAGAAGGGTCTGGCTCGGCGGCTTATGTGCCGCCGGAAGCCAAGGACGATATCCAGTTGAACTATGCGCTTGACCTTTTGCGCGGCACCAAAACGGACCCAGCCTTCCCGGCTCATCCCGACAAGGCAGCGGCTGCCGTGAAGCCATAAGGCAAAAAAACTGAGTCAAACCGGCCCTTCATCGGGCCGGTTTTCTGTATCTGGATGAAGCATCAAGGCGGCCGATCAATTGGGGACCGATCTTCACGCACCGCTCGGGCGGGATCGTCAGGCACGCTCAAGACGTTCCAGGCGCAAGTCACTTGGCATGGTTGCAGGTCTGCTGGTTGGAGCAGGTATTCTAGGATTTTCCTTTTATGCCATGCGGCCGGATTCGGCCCTGAAAAAAACAGAGGTCGCAGCCAGTAAACCCGCCGCAACCGCGACGGGAGAGGACCGCGTGGCGACGTCACCATCGCCCGCCGGTACCAACCTGCCCCGATCTGGCCCTCAGGGCGGTGCAAATGTTCAGCGAACGCAGACCGATAGCGGTCAGGTCGTCACCACCTACTCACCGCGCCAGCGGGATGGCGAAGGGCCTCTGGTGGTGGAAGCTCAACGGATCGGCCAAGATTCCCGCATGGCGGCAACACCCAATGACGAACTGATCGAGGGAACACCGGAGGGCCGCCTGCCGATTGTCGGGCCGGACGGGCTGCGTCCTATGGAGCAATACGCTCGGCCATGGTCTGGTGCGCGTGGCACGCGCATCGCAATCATTGTGGGAGGGCTTGGTCTGAGCCAGACTGGCACCCAGAATGCGATCAACGTCCTGCCGCCTGAGATCACGCTTGCCTTCGCCGCGACAGGAAACAGCCTTCCGAGATGGATGCAGCAATCACGCCGTAACGGTCACGAAATTCTGCTACAACTGCCAATGGAACCCTTTGATTATCCGAGCAACAATCCCGGACCATCTACGCTCGTAACTGAGGCAACGGTGAAGGAAAACATCGCCAACTTGCATGACGCGATGGGTCAGATCACCAATTATACCGGCGTCATGAACTATCTTGGGGGGCGCTTCCTATCTGATGCCGATGCGCTTGAACCCGTTCTGCGTGACATAGCCGGGCGAGGCCTGCTGTTTCTGGATGATGGTTCTTCGGCGCAGTCTTTGACAGAAAAAATCGCCAAACCGCTGCAATTGCCGCACGGTTTCGCCGACCTGACGCTGGATACACAACTGGACAAGCTAGAGATTCTGAAAAAACTGGATGAACTCGAGCGTATAGCCCAGCGCAAAGGTTTTGCGATCGGCTCGGCATCGGCTTTCGACGAGAGCATTGAGGCCATCCAACAATGGGTAGGAGAAGTCGGCAATCGCGGAATTGAAATCGTTGGGGTATCCGCCGTTGTCAACGATCCCGCGAATCCGTGAATGGAAGAGAGATGAGCAAAACTAAAAAGCCTGTGTCCGCAGACAGTCTGCCTTATCGTCCATGCGTTGGCATTATGGTTCTCAACCGTAATGGGCTCGTCTGGGTTGGACGTCGCATGTCCGAAAACAATTCCGAATCCGACGGATCACCGCAGCTATGGCAAATGCCGCAAGGCGGTATTGACAGGGGAGAAGACGCACTTGTCGCCGCCCGCCGCGAGCTTTTCGAGGAAACCGGCATGCGTTCGGTAACGTTGTTGGCCGAGGCGAAGGACTGGATCAACTACGACCTGCCGCCACACCTGATAGGCATTGGCCTCAAGGGCAAATATCGCGGCCAGACTCAACGGTGGTTTGCGTTTCGTTTTGATGGCGACGAGAGCGAGATCAATATCGAGGAACCACCATCCGGCCAGCATCAGGAATTCGATGCGTGGGATTGGAAACCGATGACGGACCTGCCGGACCTGATCGTATCCTTCAAGCGCGACGTCTATCGGCAGGTGGTTGCCGAGTTTGGCCATCTTGCCCGCAAACCAAGCTGAGAAGGCTAACCTTATAGCAATGTGAAACGCCGGCAGCTGTGGCTGCCGACGTTTTTATGTGATGAATTTCTCGGTTACTCTGCCGTATCGGCGGAGTCGGCGTTGAGCTGGCCGTATTTCGCTTCACCGATCTTGCCGAGGAGTTCAAGCTGCGTTTCGAGAAAGTCGATGTGGCCCTCTTCGTCCATCAACAGTTCTTCGAAAAGCTTCATGGAGACATAGTCCCCGGCGGCGTGACAGATATCACGAGATTCCTTGTAGGCTTTGCGGGCATCGTATTCGCCGGCAAGATCAGCTTCCAGAACTTCCTTGACGTTCTGGCCGATGCGCAAAGGCGCAAGCGTCTGCAGATTGGGGTGGCCTTCTAGGAAAATGATGCGGGCAACCAGCTTGTCCGCGTGGTTCATTTCCTCGATCGACTCGGCACGCTCCTTCTTTGCGAGCTTGGTGTAGCCCCAGTCCTCAAGAAGTCGATAATGTACCCAGTATTGGTTGACGGCGCCGAGTTCGAGGAAAAGAGCCTCGTTAAGCCGCTCGATGACCTTTTTGTCGCCTTTCAATGTCCGCTCTCCTGTTCTCTTCGTGGAGTTGTTTCAGGCGGGACATATAATCAACTACTTCCGCTTCCGTCGAGTGGCGACGGGCATGATACTCTTCGGTGGTGCGGATGATCAAATCGACGACATTGGGAAAACAGCCGCAACAGCGACCGCGTTTGGCCATGGAGTGATAGACCTTGACCGGAACAATCAGCTGCCAACAGTCCTCATCGAGCAATGCCACGATCGCGTCGCGAATTTCGGTGTCGGTGATGTAATTGCAGCTGCAGACGAGCATTTTCGGGTCGATCCAGAAACATGACCTAGCTTATCCGCTTTCTTTCCCAAACGAGGGGGGAAATGTCAAGAAAATGAATCGATCCGCTAATATGCAGATTTTGCAAAGCGCCTGCCCACCGGTTCATACGCGGCCAAAAAAATTTACGTGATCAATGAAAATTCCGGCCTTTTGGCATGACGCGTGCCGTATCAAGCCCGGGCTGAACATTCGCTACGGTGCCACCGGCATATGAACTCCGATCCTTGCGTGACTGGCGAGGATCGGGACGCGGACCATTCAAAACTTCATCCGCGCGTTCAAGAACCGCAAAACGGCGCACTTCCGTCTGCAGCAGACCCAGCATCGGCGTCAGGTCCTCGATATGCTCGACGACAGTGTGGATGACGCCGCTCTGGCTTTGCAAACGGCCGAAAATTTTGACCAGGCGCGCGCCCATGACGATGGGCCGGTATTTTTCGAACGTCTTTGGCCAAACGATTGCATTCGCCACGCCTGTTTCGTCTTCCAACGTCATGAAAATCACGCCCTTGGCCGAACCCGGTCGCTGTCGCACCAGGACAAGACCGGCAATGGTGACTTTCCACCCACTACGGACATTAAGAAGATCAACGCTGCGACAAACATTCATCGCCTGCAGCCGATCCCGCAAAAAGGAGACCGGATGCGCCTTGAGCGACAGGGAGAGAGAGCGATAATCCTCTATGACTTCTTCACCCGGCAGCATTTCGGGCAAGCGGGTTTGCGGCTCCTGCTGCAGGTCGAGATGGGCCACCTGATCGAACAGAGGCAGTTTTTCCGCAGCGCTTTTGACATCCAGCGCCCGCACCGCCCAGAGGGCTTCCCGACGGGACAACCTCATCGAGCGAAAAGCATCTGCATCCGCCAGACGCTCGACATCGGCTTTTTCCAGACCCGATCTCAGCCAGAAATCACGAACGGACTGGTAGCATTCCGTGCGATTGGCGATCAATTTTTCACGCACCACCTTTTCCGAAAGGCCCTTCACCTGCCGGAAGCCCAAGAGCACAGCGTGTTTTGTCAGAATAACATCACGCATGTCGGAATGCCGACGATCGACCCGGTTACGATCAAATGGAGCCTCAACTAGGCTGTTGTCCCAGTCGGAATCATTGACATCGACCGGCAATACCTCGACGCCATGTTCCCGCGCATCCCGAACGAGCTGAGACGGTGCATAAAATCCCATCGGCTGGGAATTGAGCAGGGCAGTACAAAAAACATCCGGATAAAAGGTCTTGATCCACGATGAAACATAAACAAGCAGGGCGAAGGAAGCTGCATGGCTTTCCGGAAAACCATATTCGGCAAAACCTTCGATCTGCTTGAAACAACTTTCGGCGAATTCGAGGGGATAGTTATTTTTGAGCATGCCATCGATCATGTCCTCCCTGAAAGAATTCACACGGCCCGAGCGTTTGAAGGTTGCCATCGATCGGCGCAACGCATCGGCTTTGGCAGCTGTGAAACCGGCCGCAGTAATGGCAATCTGCATTGCCTGCTCCTGAAACAGCGGGACTCCCAAGGTTCTTTTCAAAACCTCTTTTAGTTCAGGGCTGGGATATTCAATCGGCCGCCCGTAACGCTCATCCTCTCGCCGCTTTAGATAGGGGTGCACCATATTGCCCTGGATCGGGCCCGGACGGACGATTGCCACCTCGACCACAAGATCATAAAACTTTCGTGGTTTCAGCCGTGGCAACATGCTCATCTGCGCCCGGCTTTCGATCTGGAAAACCCCGATCGTATCGGCGCGACAGATCATATCGTAAACTTCTGGCCGGTTTCCCGCATTCACGCCGGCAAGCGTTTCATCCCGACCATAATGCTGGCGCATCAGGTCAAAGGCCTTGCGCAGACAAGTCAGCATGCCGAGCGCCAGAACATCGATCTTCAAAAGTTTCAGCGTATCGAGATCATCTTTGTCCCATTCGATCATGTAGCGACCCGGCATTGCCGTCGGCATGATCGGCACGACCTCATCCAGACGGTCGCGGGTAATGAGAAAACCGCCGACATGCTGAGTCAGGTGCCGTGGAAACCCCATCAGTTCCTTAGCATATTTCATCACCTTGAGCGTGGTCTTGTCCGTGAGATCCAGGCCCGCCGCCTTGGCGTCCCTCTCCGTCACACCTTCCTGTGACCAGCCCCAGACCGTGCTGGATAAGGCCGCCTGCACATCGTCCGAAAGACCAAAGGCCTTGGCGACCTCGCGCCCGGCCATGCGTGTTCGGTAGCTGGTGACCGCTGCCGTCAGGCCTGCATGGCGATAACCGTAATGCTCATAGATGTACTGGATGACCTCTTCACGTCGCTCGTGCTCGAAATCGACATCGATATCCGGCGGTTCGTGACGCTCCGTTGAAATGAAACGCTCGAACAGGAGCGTCGTTTTCTCGGGATCCACCTCGGTGATACCAAGGCAATAACACACGGCAGAATTCGCGGCTGAACCGCGACCTTGGCAAAGGATTTTCAGCTTATGTCGTGCATGCCAGACAATATGGCGAACCGTGAGAAAATAGGCTTCGTATTCCTTTCCTCGAATAAGATCCAACTCGTTGACGATCGCTTGCGCCACTTTGGCTGGAATACGATCTGGATAACGTACCTTCGCTCCCTCCCAGGTTAAACGTTCCAAAGTTTCGCTAAGAGTTTCGTCGGCAACACTTTCATCCGGATAATTGTGCCGAAGCTCATCCAGCGAGAATTTCAGCGCTCTAAAAAATCGCTCCGTATTGGCAATCGCCTCGGGATAGTTCCGAAGAACACGCGCCATCTCTCGCCCGTATTTCAGGTGACGCTCAGCGTTCGGGGAAAGGTGAAAACCGGCACCTGCCACCGTCACATGTTCACGGATTGCCGTCACCACATCCGACAGGGGTTTTCGATCCGGCAGATGATACAGCGGCTGATTGGTTGCGATGAGCGGAATGCCGATGCGACCAGCGACACCTGCCAATGTCGCCTGTGTCATTGTATCCCTGCCATCATAAGCGGGCGGCAAAGCCAAATAGACGGCTTTACCAAATCGCTCTTTCAAAAGGCCAAGAACCACCTCCAGCTTTTCGATATCCTTTTTTTCGAACAGGCAGGCCGGATCGGCAACGACGGCCAGCATCATCTCCGCTCCCCATTCGAGAATATCCCACTCCTCCAGGATGCAGCTGCCTTTCGTCGTTCTCAAATTTCCACGGCTGAGCAACCGGCAAAGATTGCCCCAGCCCTTACGGTTGCAGGGATATGCGATAATATCCGGCGTACCATCCGAGAAAACCAGCCGGGCCCCAGGCTGGAAACGTGAAGGAAAGGGCATTGCCACTTCCTTGTCCTTCACGCCCTCCTTCTGCTGGCGGGCGTGCATTTCGTGCATCTCACGCAGGTAATTATGGGCACGAACCACACCCGCCACGGAATTGCGGTCGGCAATGCCGATACCAGACAGTTTGAGCGCACCCGCCACGAACATCATTTCTTCAGGGCGCGCAGCGCCTTCAAGGAAAGAAAAATTGGTGCGGGCGCCAATTTCGAAAAAGCGCGGTTCGGCAGTCATGCGAAAAGGCCATGCATGAACCAGTGTTGCAGGGGATCACGCTCATAAAGGCCCTTTCGAAAAATCCAGAAACGATAGCCGGCTGTAGATTCCAGCCGAAAATAATCTCGTGTCGCCCCCTCTTCGTCATCCAGCCACCATTCGGGGCTAATCCGCTCCGGCCCCTCGGCCCGAGCGACCTGATGTGTGAGACGACGCCAGCGAAAACGCGTCGGGGGGCCATCGGGAATTTCGGCGGCAAAGCTTTCCAGCGGTTCCGGCACGCGAAAGAGACGGATTGGCCTTTCACTGCGGGAAACGATCATCGGTGCTTCCGGCATCTGTTTACCGAGGGGCAAAGCCTCAATGGCCGGCCTGAAAATCTCGGCCCGTTCCGGAATATGGCTTTCGCGCAATTGATAGGTCTGCAGGCAATCCGGCCCAAGCCGGGCCGAAACCTGATCCACAAAAGTCGAGAGCGACAAATGTTTGCGATCCGTGGCCGCAAGATCGGACTGCAAGCTTTCGAAAGGTTCATGGTGCAGCACATTGAGCCGCAGAATCTCGTAACCAAACCCGGCATCGAGATGATCCTGCAGGCAAGAGAACCTCTCCGTGAATAGCGCGGTAATCCTGTCCACATCCCGCAAGGGTCGCGATGCGCCGGCCGAAATCCGCGAGACCTGCCCATCGATGCGAAACAACACCAGTTCAAACAACCGCCCGCCGGCACCACGCGCTTCAAGCCTGGACAGAAGGCATTGGGCGATCTGCCGTGTTACGAAAACAATGTCCTCTTCCGACTGGATAGGATCGGCAAGACGGCGTTCTGCCGACAAGCTGGCAATGGGGCGACGCGGTGAGATCGGTTCATCGTTCTCACCCTTTGCCTGATCGAGCCGCAACAGGACTGCTGCGCCAAACCGGCGGGCGAGCGGTGCGCGCGGTGTGCGAATGAGGTCAGCAACCCGCTTCAGCCCCAGCTTTTGGAGAGCCGAAACCGTGTTCTGATCGAGCCTTAACGCTGCCACCGGCAGCGGTGCCAGCATTTCTTCAGCGTTTTCATCGCTGACAATGTGATTACCGCCATAATGGCAGATTGCCCATGATAGGCCGGGAGAGGAAGAGACCGCACCACGTACCTCCAACCCCATCTGGGTCAGGCGTTTGAGAATATCTTCCAACAAAGCCGCCTCACCGCCCACGAGATGGGCGCAGCCGGTGATGTCGAGAAAAAGACCGTTTTTTCCTTCCAGCGCCACCAGCGGTGTGTAGCGATCGCACCAATCAGCAATCCCCTCAAGCAGCCGATGGTCGGCGGCCTGATCTTCATCGACAACGATCACGCCGGGGCAGATGGCACGCGCTTCCGCCAAGCCTTGCCCAAGCCGAAGACCTAACCGGGCCGCTTCATCATTACAGGCAACAAGCCTCAATGTGTTGTCGACATGCGCGACACAAACGATAGGCCCGGCTTCAGGACGCCCGGTCGAACGCAAGTCTTGCCCCCACTTTCGCCGCAGCACCCGATCGATCGACAGTTTTGGGAAAGTCAGGGCCAGAATACGTTGGGTGCCGGACTGCAAAGACAGATTTGGCTGGCGCGTGAGCGGTTGAGAGGCGGCGGTCATCGGAATTCCATTCCAGGAGTAAGGAAAATGGAGCCGGGTTGCGGCTCCGTTCGAGGGTGAGACGAAAGACGGAATGCCCGATGCTGCCGCCAAGCATGGTTCCATCAGCGAGATACCGGTTTGCTGCCGGCGCAGTTTCGACCAGAAAGCGGAAATCGGCGCTGCTCGCCTCCTCCTCTCCAGCTTGTCGAAGGACGAACAAAGGCCGACCTGATGCCTTGGCACGGAGACTCAACCGTCGACTTTCGGTGAGGCCGAAATGCTTGAGATTGCCGCAGACTTCCAGGACCGTTATTGCAAAAGCGCCGCTTGCCGCCGCCGCTTCTGCAAGCCAAAGCGCATCTTCCAGCCTGCGTGGCCGGGCATGCAAAAAGGTTTCCGGTTTTATGCCGAAATCCAGAAGCCCTAACGCATAGGGCATTCCGGTCTCCAAAACTGCGAGGCGGTCGGCAATCCAGAGAATTGGCAATCCGCACGTCATCGATTGCCCCGGCCCTTCCCCCTGGTTCTGCAGCAATGCCGAAACCGCCAGGGCAAAACCGCTGGCAGCACCGGCATCCTTCATAGCGCTGGTGCGGATTTCGGCCAGCCCATCCAATGGCAGACCGCCCTCCAGCGCCTGGTCGAGAACATCAATGCCAAAGGAAAGCCGCTCGCGCTTGTCCTGCACGGCAGCTATCTGCTTAGCCCTGTCACCCGATCCATCGAATGCCCGGATATCTTTGCCTTCCATGCGGGCAATGGTTTCACGCAGGGCAAAAACTGTCTCCTGCGCCACAGCTTTCCCAGCCATGACGTCGCTCCATTCGGATATGTTCACTTTATGTTCTTATGGATTCCAGAGCTGGCTTGAGGAGTCAACAGCAATGTGAAATGATTCCCATTCAGGATGGTACGGACCATTGAATCCGCACTCGAAAAATTTTCTCAAAAAGCATATATGCATGGCCATAAGGAGTACCCATGGCCCGTATCGACCAGACAGACGATTGGCGTGATCGCCATGCGCCTACCATCAGTGCCTTTGAATCGCTCGCGATCGAAGCCTATGGTCTCTTGCCCGCAGAATTCAGAGCCCTCACAGCCAATCTGACGATCGAGATCGAGGATTTTCCCGATGACGACGTTTTCGAAGACATGGCACTGGAAACCCCTTTCGACCTGCTCGGCCTGTTCGAGGGCCGCGGCCTTTCCGAGCGCTTTACCGTTGAGACCGGTGAACTGCCGAACCGGATCAGGCTCTATCGTCGCCCGATCCTGGATTATTGGGCCGAAAACGAGGAAACGCTGGGCGACATCATCACCCACGTGCTGATCCATGAAATCGGCCATCATTTTGGCCTCAGCGACGACGACATGGAGCGCATTGAAGAAAGTGCAGATGCCGCCGCCGCTGCAGAACGATGAATGTTACTGCTCGCCGAGTTTCATGTCGGGATGGTAATCCTTGCCCTCGACAGTCTTGGTCACAGGCTGCGCGCACTGCATTTCGCCCGTTTTAGCGTTGAACGCGTAGGCCGGCGAGCCTGCCAGTTCCCAGCCCTTGTTCAGCGCCAGTGTCACCTTGTGACAAAATGCGGCGTCATCCGGCCCGGTGAGAAGACGGTAAAGTTTCATGCGCGTGTCCTTCGTTCTGCCATGCGGTTTGCTTTTGCGACCAGTTTTTCCGCCTGCACCAGATGCAGGCGTTCGACCATGCGGCCATCCATGGTAATGACATTGAGATCTTTGGTTTCCGGCAGAGCAAAGGCGGCAATGATTGCCCGCGCTTCCTTCACCGCTTCAGGTGAAGGACCAAAGGCATGGTTGGCGGCTTCGATCTGGACCGGATGGATCAGCATCTTGCCATCAAACCCCATATCCCGTCCCTGTTCGCATTCTGCCTCATAAGCAGCAGACTCCCGAAAGTCGTTAAAAACGCTGTCGATCACATCCAAGCCATAGGCGCGGGCCGCCAGCACCACCTGCATCATCCATGGCATGAGATAGGTCCGCCCGGGCCGAGCCGGCACACCGGTATCCTTACGCAGGTCGTTGAGGCCGATCACGAAACAATCGAGTCTGGTTCCGCTGTCATGGGCCGCCCGCGCAATCTCGACCGCATTGGCAATGCCGCGTGCGGTCTCCATCATCGCCCAGATGCGCAAGTGTGGTGATGATTGCGCCAACCGCGCTTCGATATCCGTTATGACAGAGATGTCATCGACCTTCGGCAGGGCAACCGCATTCGGCATGACATCACGGACAAGCTCGATATCTTCCGCACCAAAATCGGACGCAAGCGCGTTGATGCGGATGATCGTTTCCTTGCCGTTCAAAGGTGTTTCAGCAAAAAAGCGGCGAAGATTGTTCCGCGCTTCGGCTTTCTTTTCAGGAGCAACCGAGTCTTCCAGATCAAAGATCACCGCATCACAATCGAGCATATGGGTCTTGTCCAGGGCCCGCCGGTTGATGGCAGGAACACTGAGAACGGATCGGCGCAGTCGAGCAGTTTCTGAAAAATCAGGCATGCCGCTTTGTGCCAAGCTTTGAACGCACGCGCAATATCGTGATCGCGCCTTGATCGCGTCCAGGTCACTATCCCTCTTGCAAGCGGAACGGGAAAGGCCCACATTGCCTGTATCGAAAGGGATTTAACAATCATGCAGAACATCCGCGCCTTCTTTTTTGCTCTGTCCGGCATCGCCGTCATTGCATTTGTGGCTGTCCTCACCGCTTCTCTAACGGTCGCCTTTGCCGGTATGCTAGCCATCTTTACCGGCATCCGCCTGCTTTCGGCCCGACTTAAACCCGTCCCGGTGCGCGCCAAGAATGCCAAACAGGAAAACATGCGCGTCTGGAACGACGGCCGAGGAACGATCATCGATCTTTAAGATCGATCGTACCGGCGGGTACCGTACCGGTTAAACGTGAATCGACCTTCAAATCCGGGCGATTTTGCTCTATTGGCATGATCTTCTGTTTGAGAAGACCACCTGAAGGTTTGCCATGGAAAAGTTTACCACCCTCACCGGCGTTGCCGCTCCGCTTCCGGTCGTCAATATTGACACCGACATGATCATTCCGAAGGATTATCTGAAGACGATCAAGCGCACCGGTCTCGGCAAGGGACTTTTCGCGGAAGCCCGCTATAACGAGGACGGCAGCCCGAACGCCGATTTCGTTCTCAACAAGCCAGCCTATCAGAATGCCAAGATCATCGTTGCCGGTGACAATTTTGGCTGCGGTTCGTCACGTGAACATGCGCCATGGGCACTGCTCGACTTCGGCATTCGCTGCGTGATCTCGACGTCCTTCGCCGACATTTTCTACAACAACTGCTTCAAGAACGGCATCCTGCCGATCGTCGTCTCCCAGGACAATCTCGATAAGCTGATGGATGATGCCTCGCGCGGCTCCAACGCCATTCTGTCGATCGATCTGGAAGCCCAGACGATTTCGGGCCCGGATGGCGGCTCCATCACTTTCGACATCGATCCGGCGCGCAAGCACATCATGCTCGAGGGTCTGGACGATATCGGCACGACCCTGAAGAACGACGCCAGCATCGGCAGTTTCGAAAACAAGATGCAGGCCGAGCGCCCCTGGCTGTAACCCGCCACAACATCACGGACTTCTTCAGGCTCCTTCCACGTTCCATTCCAGCCTGATCAAATATCAATCCGGCTCCGCCCTCGGCAGGTTCGGGCGGAGTTCCAGGCATCGCGATATGCGAGGCAAGGAGGGTGAGCCTGCGACAGCAAGGAAACACTATGTCCAATACCATCTTCCTTCTTCCTGGCGACGGCATCGGCCCCGAGGCAATGGGCGAAGTGCGCAAGATCATCGCACATATGAACGACACGATGGGCACCGGCTTTGCTCTCGACGAAGGCCTTGTCGGCGGATGCGCCTATGACGCCCACGGTGTCGCCATTTCGGAAGAGGATATGGCCAAGGCGATGGCGGCAGACGCCGTGCTGTTCGGCGCCGTCGGTGGCCCCAAATGGGATAACGTGCCTTACGAGGTACGCCCGGAAGCCGGGCTGCTGCGCCTGCGCAAGGACATGCAACTGTTCGCCAATCTGCGTCCGGCCATCTGCTATCCGGCGCTTGCTTCCGCTTCATCGCTCAAGCCGGAACTTGTCGAAGGCCTCGACATTCTCATTGTTCGCGAACTGACCGGTGGCGTCTATTTCGGCGAGCCGAAAGAGATCATCGATCTCGGCAACGGCCAGAAGCGCGGTATCGACACCCAGATTTACGACACCTATGAAATCGAGCGCATTGCCGGCGTCGCTTTCGAACTGGCACGGACACGCCAGAACGCCGTATGCTCGATGGAAAAGCGCAACGTCATGAAATCCGGCGTCTTGTGGAATCAGGTCGTTACCGAAACCCACAAGCGCTCCTATTCCGACGTCAAGCTCGAGCATATGCTGGCCGATGCTGGCGGCATGCAGCTTGTCCGTGCGCCAAAACAGTTCGACGTGATCGTCACCGACAACCTGTTCGGCGACATGCTGTCCGACGTGGCTGCCATGCTGACAGGCTCGCTCGGCATGCTGCCGTCTGCATCGCTCGGTGCTCCTGATGCCAATACCGGCAAGCGCAAGGCGCTATACGAGCCCGTCCATGGTTCAGCCCCGGATATCGCTGGCAAAGGCATCGCCAACCCGATCGCCATGATCGCCTCTTTTGCGATGTGCCTGCGTTATTCGTTCAACATGGTGGCTGAAGCCGACCGTCTGGAAAAGGCGATCGCAACCGTGCTCGACAAGGGTATCCGCACCGGTGACATCATGAGCGAAGGTTGCCATCAGGTCGGCACCACCGAAATGGGTGACGCGATCCTTGCAGAATTTGTGTCTGCATCCGTCTGAGTGCGGCATTGCCTGACACAAATGTGTTGGGTTTTCTGCTACTTCCTCATTTGCCCGGCTGGCTTTCGTTTGCCGGGCTTCCCATATCCCTGTTCTTTCAAGCCATAGTGGCCATCTAAGAACAGGTGAGTATGACGTCGACATTTTCCAAGTTACGCCAACGCCGGCAACGTCATGGCGGCGGTCCCGCTGCTCCGGCATGGTGGCCTTATGCTCTTGTCGCCGTCAATCTTATCCTGATTGCCTTCTTCACGCTGGATGCGCCCATGGGCGCCTATGCAACCCATACGCCGAACGTACTTTTACCGATTGGTGAAAGAGTTACCGACTTCGCTCGATCCGGCTGGATTCTTGTCGTTGCCGGCCTTTTGTTTCTGGGCGCGTTTCTCTACTCGCGTCGGTCGATGCCACATCGCAAGCGGTTCCAGGTGATCTACGTCACACATATAGCCGCCTATGTTTTCCTGTCTGTGGCCATATCAAGCCTGATTGCCAACATTCTGAAAATTGCCATCGGTCGCGCAAGGCCAACCCAATACGAAGATTGGGGAACCTTCGGGTTCTCACCTTTTCACGGTGATTTCAGTTTCGAGAGTTTTCCTTCAGGCCATTCCACTGTTGCCGGTGCCTTCATGGCCGCATTGGCAATGCTCCTGCCACGCTACCGCGTCTTCTTCCTGATTGCCGGTCTTTGGCTCGGCATGGCTCGCGTCATCATCGGAGTACATTACCCAAGCGATGTCGTAGCCGGCCTGACCTTCGGCGCTTGGACGGCATTCGTAACGGCGATTGCATTCTCCCGCTACGGACTATTGTTCAGATTTACACCGGGAGGTTTGCCGCGCCTGCGCCGGCCGCTTCGATTGCGCCCGTCAAAGGTCTCGACGCCAACGCGATGATGGACTTCTCAGACATTCAAAGTGGTTCGCCGCCGGCCTTCTGCGCAACTTGGATAAAATCAAAAAGAATGTCGCGGGCGCGTGCCTCATCTCCCTCGGCGACGCTGGCCTGCAGTTCTCTCAGCGCTTCCGTAACATCCCTGCCTGTGTGGCTGGACGGCGCCCGCATGATTTTCGGGTGATCTGTTTTTAAGGCATTGGCAACATCATAAAAAAGCTCCTCGAAAAGCTTTTCTCCGGGCCTGATGCCGGTCACCTTGATCTCGATACTACCAGGCAGGTTCTGGTTGTTTCGAACCGTGAAGCCGGCAAGACGAATCATGTTTTCTGCCAGATCGCCAATCCGCACCGGCTCTCCCATATCGAGCAGAAACGTATCGCCCCCCATGGACATGGCACTTGCCTGAACGATCAGCTCGGATGCTTCCTGGATGGACATAAAATAACGGGTCATGTCCGGATCCGTCACGGTAACGGGTCCGCCATTGGCGATTTGTTCGCGAAAAAGCGGCACGACCGATCCGTTGGAGCCGAGGACGTTGCCGAACCGCACGGCGCAAAACTGCTGGCCACCGCGCCTTGCGGCTTCCATTGCTTTGTCGCGAATGATCAGTTCAGCCCAACGCTTTGTCGCTCCCATGACATTGGTCGGCCGTACAGCCTTGTCCGATGAGATAAGCACGAACTTTTCAACGCCGGCAGAAAGGGCAACATCTGCAACGGTCAATGTACCGAACACATTGTTGCTGATGCCCTCAAGCGCATTTGCCTCAACCAGCGGCACATGCTTGTGGGCGGCGGCGTGATAGACCGCCTCTACACCATTGCGCACGATCGCATTACGTACCTGTGCGGCGTCCCGAACCGATGCCAGGACAGGCACGACATCACAATGACCGGCGCTGCGCAGTTCTCGATCAATCTTATAGAGCGCAAATTCATTTGCCTCGAAGAGTACGAGAGATTTCGGCTTCCACTGCACAATCAACCGGCACAGTTCCGATCCGATGGAGCCGCCGGCGCCCGTAACCATGACAACTCTGTTGTACAGAACGCTCCGCAAAAGGTTTTGATCCGGAGGAACGAAAGAGCGGCCGAGCAACTCGTCGATTTCGATTTCACGGATTTGGTTGACCAGATATCGACCATCAACGAGGTCGGTAATGTCGGGCAGGGTTCGGATTTTTACGCCGAGCCCGCTGACCAGGCTGATAACCGCCTGGCGCCTGTTCGTCGGAATGGAAGACATCGACAGGATAATTTCCTGGATGCCATATTTTTCGATCAGCCGTGGCAATTGATTGGGCGGAAAAACCCTATAGCCACCAACATCGCGGCCGTGATGCTGGGGATCGTCATCGACCAAACCGACGACATAACGCTTACCATGGCCGCGCAGGACGGTCGCCAGTTGCACACTCGAAGGGCCCGCACCGTAGATCAGCATGGGATGTTCATCGCGGCGAATGCCCGTGCCGGTACTCAGGATGAACTTGGCAGCAAATCGGCTGCCACCGATCAGTAGGACGCCAATAGCGAAATAGAAAAAAGGAACCGAACGAGGAACGATGTCGCGTCCTGCCATTGCGGTCAGGAAAACGACAATGACCCAAACCGTGGTGGATATTGCGATGGCATGCAGGATTGTCCAGATCGCCGTATCGGGAAGGTAACGCAAGACCGCACGATACAACCCCATTCGGATGAATATCGGTATGGCGATCACGGGCGCCAGCAAACCGAGCAGCAGGCGCTCGTCGGTGATCTGTGGCGTCCAATCGGCATAACGCAACGCGTAGCTTGCCCAAAGAGCAAACATCAGGGCACAGAAATCGAACCCTATGAGCAGAACGCGTTTCCACAACCTCGGAGTGACCATAATGATCTGACGCAGGAATTCGATCACGCTCATTTCACCCAAACTCAACCGATATTCCGGGCATAATCTTTTTCCATCAGGTCAGTTCCGCGCGTCTTTTCGGCCTTTGAAACTTTCAACCGTCACGCGCATGCCTTCTTCCGGGGAAATCGGCGGCATCCACTGCAGGAGGCGACATGTCTTGCCTATATCGACCTGAAGGTTGGCGAGCAAGCGTTCTCGATAAGCCGACTTTCCCGCAAGTTGCAGAGCCGCTGAAAGAAGCGCGACGGGAAGAGGTAGATTGACGGGCTTCTTTCCCTGCAGTTTTGCCAGTCTGGAAAAGAGATCTGCAGTCGACAAATCGACACCGTCACTGACGAGAAAAACCTGCCCCGCCGCTTGTGGATGATCTGCAGCCCGCGCCAACAGGTCGCAGAGGTTTTCGACATAGACCAGCGACCGACGGTTATTGACAGCGCCGAAAACCGAAGGCACTCCGCTGCCCGCCCATTTCAACATCAACGCGAAATTGGCAGGCACATCGGGGCCATACACGAGCGGTGGTCGGATGACCGTGATCTCCATTCCAGTCTCACGACCCAGCTGAAACAGTTGCCGTTCTGCTTCCAGTTTCGATCGGCCGTATTCATCGACTGGTCTCGGCGGGTCATCTGCGAAGAACGGCTGTCTCGTACCACTTTGCCCTCCGCTGGCCTTGATCGAGCTGACAAAAATGAAACGTCTCACATCACTGGCAGCGGCCTGACGGGCAAGCGACAATGTCGCATCCACATTGACGGATCTGAAGGCTTGAGCGGGATCGGTCCCTTGCTTCAGAACATGTGCACGACCGGCAAGGTGGATCACGACATCAATGCCGCGCAAAGGAACGGACCAGTCCATTTCTTTTGCCATGTCTCCGACGGCAACGCACCCGGGTGCTGGATTGCGGCTTACCGCGCGGAAAGCTGTTCCATGTTTTTCCAAAAATGCAGCCAGAGATCGACCGATAAAGCCATTCCCGCCAGTGATCAGGATCAAGGGGATCTCCTTTTGCAGGCGTCCAATTCGTTACCTTGAACGCCCAAAATGCCCACCCGCTTCTTCATCTTTAAGCCCAGCCCCAACCCAAAGACAACCAACGGCAAGCCCCCCATAAACGAGCGCAACGAAGCTATAGCCGACAAATGGCGACATGGGGAAAAATACCGTTGCCGGCAAAACAAACACCAGATTGAAAACGGCGGCGCCACTGCTAACCGAGCGAGCACCTCCAAGTTTTCGTGACAAACGCTGATATGCATGAGAACGATGTGCCTGCGTGACGTTCTCTCCACGGAAAAATCGCACCAGCAAAGTGACCGTTGCATCAACTGCAAACAACGAACCGAGAAGAAGCCATTGAGGCGCTGTCAGCCAGTCAGAGGTGATGCTGAGAAGCGCGAAGGCGAACAGCATGAAGGCAAGAAACATGCTGCCGGCATCTCCCATGAAGATGCGTGCCGGTGGCCAGTTGAACGCCAGGAAGGATACAGTCGAAATTGCGACTGCCGCCATCATCCACCAAACTGGCGAGGAAGCTTCGCCATTGATCCAGATGACCAGCATCGCTGAAGACAGCATCATCACAGCCTGCTGGCCGGCAATGCCGTCAATGCCATCCATGAAATTGAACAGATTAATCCACCAGATACCCGCCAACAGAAGCAGCGCAAAAGCCAACGGCCAAAAAGTCGAGAAGTCTGGCCCGAAGAAATCAACCGCGGCCCCCGAAAGACCAATGGCTGCCGCAACGATACTCGCCTGAACGAGAAAACGCAGCCGGGCGGGCAGCGGAGTTCGATCATCGATCAACCCGAGGAGAGCGATGACAACGCCAAGCCCACACAAGGCGAAGGCCACGAGATCACTTCCAGCCAAAACGACACAGGCTGGCAGAGCGCCGACAACAATTCCAATGCCACCGCCAGTGGGTGTCGGCATCTTATGAGACGAACGGGCGACCGGTGCCTGCACCAGCCCAAATCGTTCTGCATTCGCAATCATCAGCCAAATGACCAGCCAACTCGCGGCAGCGGCGGCAATGCAAAGAAGCACGTTCGTCATCATGACGGATATCAGCACCCTGTCTTAGTAAGCATGGTTCCGGTGTAAGGCCAAGGCTACAGCCTTGTCCAGCTTAACCCATTGGCCCGCACCGCTTGACTCTCCCCACGAATCTTTTAATGAATTCGCACGAAAAGGAAGCACCATGGCCCATATGCGGTTCAACATCGCTGCCCATGTTCAGCTGGCACAACGTGCCGGAGGATGCTTTTTTGTTTCCAAAACCAAGGCCAAAACCACGACGAAAATCGTCTGACGTCTCTGGCCCACCGCTCTCTCCCCGGTAAGGCCGGGGATCAGGATCCGGCGATACGTCGGGTTCCCCTCACCGCCGAGGAGAGAAGAGAAAGAGAGCATATCATGGGTTTCAAGATCGCAGTCGCAGGCGCTACCGGCAATGTCGGCCGGGAAATGCTGAACATTCTTTCCGAGCGTGGCTTTCCGGCAGACGAAGTCGTCGCACTCGCTTCTGCACGCAGCCAGGGCACAGAGGTGTCTTACGGCGACAAGACGCTGAAGGTTTCCAATCTCGAAAACTACGATTTTTCCGACACCGACATCTGCCTGATGTCCGCCGGCGGCGACATTTCCAAGAAGTGGTCGCCAAAAATCGGCGCACAGGGCTGCGTCGTCATCGATAACTCATCCGCTTGGCGCTACGACTCAGAAGTCCCGCTGATCGTGCCGGAAGTGAACGCCGACGCAGTCGCGGGCTTTACCAAGAAGAACATCATCGCCAATCCGAATTGCTCGACCGCACAGCTCGTCGTGGCCCTGAAGCCGTTGCACGATGCCGCCAAGATCAAGCGCGTCGTCGTATCGACCTACCAGTCGGTGTCCGGCGCCGGCAAGGAAGGCATGGACGAACTGTTCACCCAGACCCGCGCCGTATTTGTTGCTGATCCGGTCGAAGCCAAGAAGTTCACCAAGCGCATTGCCTTCAACGTCATCCCGCATATCGACGTCTTTATGGAAGACGGTTACACCAAGGAAGAATGGAAGGTTCTGGCCGAAACCAAGAAGATGCTCGACCCGAAGATTAAGGTCACCTGCACCGCCGTGCGCGTACCGGTCTTCATCGGCCATTCGGAATCGGTCAATATCGAGTTCGAAAACGAGATCACCGCCGACCAGGCTCGTGACATCCTGCGTGAAGCGCCGGGATGCCTCGTCATCGACAAGCACGAGAACGGTGGCTACATCACGCCCTTGGAATCCGCCGGTGAAGACGCGACTTACATCTCGCGTATCCGCGAAGACGCGACCGTGGAAAACGGCCTTAACATTTGGGTCGTTTCCGACAACCTGCGTAAGGGTGCCGCTCTCAACGCCATCCAGATTGCCGAACTTCTCGTCAATCGGGGACTGATCAAGCCGCGCAAGCAGGTCGCCTGAACCATTTGGTAAGCATGTCATACTAAAAACCCTGCTGAGAGGCGGGGTTTTTAAATACGAATCGCAACAGGATCACGAACTGTTCATGTTTCCGAGCGTTGCGAGCGTCGAAAACTCTGCCATAAGCTGAATATCGATGGCCCTGCGGCGGCTAAATCGCCCGCTGCTCTAACGGAACGATGGACCTGACACGCATGAAAAAGCTTTTCCTTTCCGGGATACTTGCAATAGGCTTCGGCTTTTCTGCGGCACCTGCCTTGGCAGCGGCATGCGGAAACGACAGCAGCGGCTTTGCCAACTGGGTCCAGGATTTCAAGCAGACGGCACCGTCAAAGGGCATTTCGCCGTCGGTTCTCGACCGCGCTTTCGCCAATGTCAGCTATAACCGCGATACGATCCGCGCGGACCGCGGTCAGCGCAGCTTCAAGCTTTCCTTCGAGGAATTCATGAAGAAGCGTGGCGGCCAGGCGATCATTTCGCGTGGCAAGACCATGAAGAAGAACAATGCCTCGCTGTTCGCCTCGATCGAGCGGCGTTACGGCGTTCCAGCCGGCCCGCTCCTTGCCATCTGGGGCATGGAAACCGGTTTCGGCAGCTACCTCGGCAACCAGCACACGCTGTCCGCTGTCGCAACGCTTTCCTATGACTGCCGCCGCTCGGCATTTTTCACCGAACAGCTTTACGCCGCGCTGCAGCTTGTTGCCCGTGGTGACCTGAGCGTAACCGCCAAGGGCGCGGCGCATGGTGAAATCGGCCAGACCCAGTTCCTACCGCTCAACGTCATCCGCTACGGCGCCGATGGCGACGGTGACGGTCATATCGACATGGTTCGTTCGCGCGCGGATGCCCTGGCATCGACGGCAAACTTCCTGCGTGGCCACGGCTGGCGTGCAGGCGCTGGTTACCAGCAGGGTGAACCGAACTTCGTTGCTATCCAGGGATGGAATGCTGCCTCTGTCTATCAAAAGGCAATCGCCTATATCGGCGCGCAGATCGACGGCCAATAAGCCATCGATCCCAGTTCAGCAAATAGATTGCTTAGAGGTCAGGGCGAATGAAATCGCCCGCCTCGTTCATGATCCAGAGTTCGCCGCTCGAAATATCGAACCACGCGCCGTGGACATTGAGTTCGCCTTCCTCGTGAAGCGTCCTCACGAATGGAAAACTCATCAGATTGTTGATCGAATTGCGGATCGAGACACGCTCGAGCGCAGTCTGCCGCTCCCCCATCGTCATTAGATCATTGTTCTGGATCTGCTCGGCAGCAGGCTTCAGCAACTGCATCCATCGGCCGATGAAGTCGCCCGGCGACAAAGGCTCCATGGCCGGATCGAGAGCCGCCTGGATGCCGCCGCAGCGGCCATGCCCCATGACGACGATATTGCTGATCTTCAACACCTGCACCGCATATTCAACAGCTGCGGATGTTGCATGGTACTGGCTGTCCGGCTCGTAGGGCGGCACCATGTTGGCAACATTGCGCACCACGAACAATTCGCCGGGGCCACAATCGAAAATGGCTTCAGGTGCTGCGCGTGAATCACAACAGGCAATCAGCAGCGTATGAGGGGTCTGGCCGTGCTCGGCAAGCACGCGATAACGTTCGCGGGCATCGGCATACCGGCCGTTCATGAAGTTGCGGTAGCCCGCAAGCAGGGGTTCGGGAAAAGCGTCCATGAGGAGACGCTTATAGCGCGCGCCGACGGGAATCAACGGGCAGGATATCGCCTTATCGGCGAACATTCTGCAAAGGGTGAATCAATCTGCGCAATTGCACCATTGCCATCGGGGACGAAAGACTTGAAGCGTCGGTTTCGAGCGCCAGCTCGTCTCCGCCACGTTTGGCTGTACGCGCAAGCACTTCATAAACGCTCGCCGTCGCCAGTTGCAGAGCCTTTTCTTCGTCCAGACCAGACAAAAGACGTGCCAGAAAAACGGCTGCGAGCAGATCGCCCAGACCATTCGGAGGATTTTCGATCAAGCGATGCTCGGCCAAAAGCGCAAGCTTGCCCGTCAGATATAGATTACCGGTTCCGCCGGCCATCATCGGCACCGCTGATGTCACCATCATACGTGGCGGCCCAAGAGCCACGGCGGCATCCATGATCGCCGCATTGGTTTCGAGTGCTGCGCCGGACAGCCACGCCAGTTCATATCGATTCGGCGTCGCCAGCGATGCAAGCGGAATGAGATCGTCTCGGATCGACTCGGCCGTTGCCTGCGGGATGTAAAGGCCGCCCACGTCTCCCATCACCGGATCGCAGACATAAAGGACGTCGGGATTTTTTTGGCGCACCGCCTGTATCAGTCGAGCGACGGCCTTCGGTTGAGCCGGATGGCCGAAATAACCCGTCAGCACGGCCTTCACCTCACCGATCCATGGTGCCGCGATCAGATCGTCAATGACCTTCTCAAACTCTTCTTCAGGAAAAATCATCCGCGTGGAACGTCCATGCCCCGGATGCCAGGGGAGAACCACGGTTGGCAAAGCCCATACTGGAAAACCAAGCGTTTCCAGCGCAAAAACAGCCGCTCGGTTGCCGACCGATCCACGCACGACGTGGCTAGAAATGACGATAACGGCGCTTGGGTTTTCGGACATGGCAAAAGACTTTCGAACGAAGGTGTTGTTGATCAGTTTTTCAGAGCTTTATGTCAACAAGTCTTCGTTGATCGGTGGAATAACCGGGCAGCAATCGGCTAACATAAGATAATCGTCCGTTTCGGTTCGAACCACGATGGACGCCATAATATGATTTGGGAGAGGACTTGCCCCATGGACGCGAAGCGCAATCCGAAAAAAGACAAGCAGATCGACGCGGCACGCCGCATCGCCACCAAGAATGCGCTTGATCCACACCTGTTGTTCAGCCGGGCAAGCAAGGACGACCTTGCCCTCTATACGCCCGAAATGCTGGCTCTTGCCGCCGAGCAGGCCCGCAAGGCGCTGGCAGGCTGGAATCACAAGAACGCTCACGTGCTTATCGAGGCCATTCCCGGTATTCAACCGGCGGGTGAGGCGGTGTCGGTGCTGACGATTGTCGATCACAATCAGCCTTTCCTCTACGACTCGGTGATGGGTGAAGTCACCAGCAGCGTCCGCGATCTGATGCTTGCCGTTCACCCGATCCTGCATGTCGAAAACGGCAAGGAGCCGGTTTTCCATTTGCATGACGCGCCGGTTGATGCCGAGCACACTGTCAGCCTTATTCAGATCCATATCCCGCTATTGACCGCTGAGCAGACCGCAGACCTTCAACAGCGCATCGGCAAAGTTCTCGAACAAGTTCATCTGGCGATCACGGACTGGCAGGCCATGCTTGGCCGCCTCAATACCGCAATTGCCGAGCTCTCCGCAGTTTCGCGAAAGAAAAGCGATCGCGACGAGGCCCTGGCTTTCCTCGAATGGCTACGAGATGACAATTTCACTTTCCTTGGCATGCGCGAATACACCTATTCGGGCAGCGGTGATGACGCCCGCTTCGAGCGTGCTACAGAACGTGGGCTTGGCATTCTTTCCGATCCCGATGTGCTCGTTCTGCGCCAAGGCAAGAGCGCGGTGATGACCACGCCGGAAATCCTTGAATTCCTTGAGGGTCCGGATTTTCTCATTGTCACCAAGGCGAACGTCAAGTCCGTCGTGCATCGGCGTGCTTACATGGACTATGTTGGCATCAAACGTTTCGACGAATCCGGCAAAGTCATCGGGGAACTGCGCGTCGTCGGCCTGTTCACGGCAACGGCCTACACGCACTCTGTGGGCGAAATTCCGCTTATCCGCGCCAAGGCCAAACGTATCAAGGAACATTTCGGCTTCGACCGCCTGAGCCATTCCGGCCGCATGCTGAAAAACACGCTAGAATCCTATCCGCGTGACGACATGTTTCAGATCCATCCGGATGTCCTGATCAAATTCTGCGAACAAATCATGGAACTGGCCGAGCGCCCACGCGTACGCATTCTGCCACGTATCGACCAATTCGATCGGTTCGTGTCCGTAATCGTTTATGTTCCACGTGAAAACTACAACTCTTCCGTTCGTGAAAAAGTAGGAGACTACCTTTCCGCCATCTACGAAGGGCATGTCTCCGCCTATTACCCCGCCTTTCCAGAGGGCGGGATCGCCCGCGTCCACTTCATCATCGGCCGAACCGGCGGCAAGACGCCCCGCATTCCGCAACAGAAGCTGGAAGCCACCATTCGCGATATCGCGACCCCATGGAGCGAACGATTTGCAGCCCTCGCCGGCCCGCATCAGCCCACACTCCATGCGACCCAGGCCTATCAGGAGACCTTTACGCCGGAGGAGGTGTTCGGTGATCTGGCAGATATCAATGCCTGCGTCGGCGGCGAGCCCATCCGCATCGAATTCTACCGCAGCAGTGCCGATGACGAGACCACGCTTTCTCTGAAAATCTTCCATCAGGCCGGCCAGCTTTCACTGTCACGCCGCGTGCCGCTTCTGGAAAATCTCGGTTTTCAGGTCCTGAGCGAGCAGACGTTCGAACTGGAGGTGGATGCTGAAGGTGGCCGCACGCTGGTCGTCCTGCATGATATGGAATTGCGGATCGATGGTAGCCATAGCATCGACTTCGCACGCCAGTCGCAGCAGCTCGAAGAGGCATTTCTCGATGCCTATTTCGGCCTGATCGACAATGACAGTTTCAACAGGCTTGTTCTGCTTTGCGGCGTTTCCGCGCGTGAAGTGACGGTGCTGCGTGCCTATGCCCGTTATCTGCGCCAGACCGGCATCGTCTACTCGCAGAACCACATCGCCGACACGTTGACACGTTATCCGGCGATCGCCGCCGATCTGCTGAAACTGTTCCATGACGGCTTTGACCCGAAACTGAGCGACAAAAAGCGGGATAAAAAGCTTTCCGAACGCCACGCCGAGATTGAAGCGGCATTGGCCGATGTGCCCAACCTCGACGACGACCGCACGCTTCGCCGTTTCGTCAACGTCATCGATTCGACCCTGCGTACCAATTATTTCCAGCGCGCCGAAGACGGAAAGCCGCATGCCATGCTGGCCTTCAAGCTTGACCCGAAACAGCTCGACAACCTGCCGGAACCTCGTCCCTTCCGAGAAATGTTCGTTTACGGCACCGAGGTGGAAGGCGTGCACCTGCGCTTCGGCAAGGTCGCCCGCGGCGGTCTGCGCTGGTCGGATCGCGGCGAGGATTACCGCACCGAAGTTCTGGGTCTGGTGAAGGCACAGCAGGTCAAGAACGCCGTCATCGTGCCGGTCGGCGCAAAGGGCGGCTTTTTCCCGAAAAAACTGCCGGTCGGCGGCACGCGCGACGAAATCTTCAATGCGGGCCGCGCGGCCTACATGACCTATATCCGCACGTTGCTGTCGATCACCGACAACATCATCGACGGCGAGGTCGTGGCACCCAAGGACACGGTGCGCGTTGATGACGACGACCCCTATTTCGTTGTTGCCGCCGACAAGGGAACGGCCACCTTCTCCGACACGGCCAACGGCCTTGCCCAAGAGGCCGGTTTCTGGCTGGATGACGCTTTTGCCTCGGGTGGCTCGGCCGGTTACGACCACAAGAAGATGGGCATCACGGCCCGCGGCGCATGGGAAACCGTCAAACGGCATTTCCGTGAACAGGACATCGACATCCAGACAACGCCCTTCACCGTGGCCGGTGTCGGCGATATGTCGGGCGACGTTTTTGGCAACGGCATGCTGCTGTCGCGCGAAATCCGCCTGATCGCCGCTTTCGACCATCGCGACATCTTCATCGACCCGAACCCGGATACGGAAAAGAGTTTTGCCGAGCGTGAGCGCATGTTTGCCCTGCCGCGCTCAAGCTGGCAGGATTACGACCGTTCCGTTCTATCCAAGGGCGCAATGATCATTTCGCGGTCGGAAAAATCGGTAAAGCTGACACCGGAAGCCGCTGCCGCGATCGACATTGGCAAGACGACTGCGACACCGTTCGAAATCCTCACGGCCATACTGAAAAGCCCCGTCGATCTTTTGTGGTTCGGTGGTATCGGCACCTATATCAAGGCGGCTTCCGAAACCGATGCCGAAGTCGGCGACCGCGCCAATGATCCGATCCGCGTAACGGCTGGCGAACTACGCGCCAAGGTCATCGGCGAAGGCGCCAATCTGGGTGTCACCCAGAAGGGCCGTATCGCCTATGCTCTGAACGGTGGCCGATGCAATTCGGATGCGATCGACAACTCGGCAGGCGTCAATTCCTCCGACGTCGAGGTCAATATCAAGATTGCGCTGAGCCCGGCCATGAAGGAAGGCCGCCTGCCGCGTGAAAAGCGCAACCGCCTCCTGACTTCGATGACGGAAGAGGTCGCGGCGCTTGTCCTGCGCAACAACTACCTGCAATCGCTGGCAATCTCACTCTCCGAGCGCAAGGGCATCCGGGATCGTGAAGTGCTGTCCCGCCTGATGTCGGTTCTGGAATCCCGTGGCCAGTTGAACCGCAAGGTCGAAACCTTGCCGGATGATACGACCATGGCGGACCGGTACATTGCCGGCAAACCATTGACCCGGCCGGAAATCGGCGTGCTTCTGTCCTACGCGAAGATCGTTCTATTTGACGATATTCTCGAAAGCGTGCTTCCGGATGATCCTTATATGGCAGACACTTTGGCCGGCTATTTCCCGGCCGGCATGAAGAAGGCCTATGCGGCAGACATCGCTGGGCACCGCCTGCATCGTGAAATCGTTGCGACATTGCTTGCCAACGAAACGATCAATCGGGGTGGCCCGGGCTTCGTTCAGCAGATGGTCGACATTACCGGCTGCGCGCCGGCAGATGTCGTCAAGGCAGCGTTCCTCGCCCGCGAAAGCTTTGACCTGACGCAGATCTGGAAGGAAATCGACGCGCTCGACAATGTCCTTCCGGGCGGCACCCAGAACATGCTTTATGCACGTATCGAGGATATTTTTGCCGACGCAACCCGGTTGATCCTGCAGACCAAAACAGCCGATGGTCCGCTGGAAGCAGCCAGCCGCCGCCTGGCAACGGCGATCAAGGGCATGCGGGCATCGCTGAAGGATCTGCCAACAGATGCCGAACTGGAGGCTGCCGGCATCTCGGACGATCTTTCACAGAAACTGCGTGCCCTGCCGACGCTGGTACTGGCCCCGGAAATCATGGTCGTTGCCGAACGGACCGGCGAACCGCTGGCACGGGCAACGGAAGCCTATTTCGCCGTCAGCGAGATCTTCCGTATCGGCCGCCTGCTGGATGCCGGCGAACGGGTTGCGACAAGTGATCATTATGAAAGCCTGGCGCTGACCCGCAGCCTGCAGCAGATCACCGTTGCCCGTCGTGACATCGTGATCGCCGCCCTGTCCGCACATGCAAAAGACAAGAAACCGGTCGAGGCCTGGTATGCGGGCGACCGCCAGCGCGTAAACCGCATCAGCGGCGAACTGATTGCGCTCAGCGACGGAGCCGATGTGACATTGGCGAAGGTAGCAGTGGCAGCCGGTCTGCTGGGCGATCTCGCCCACCGCAGCGCTCAGTAGTCCGCTGATGGGGAGCGAACCTGCATTGATCAACCACCCTGCCCCGGAGCCGCGAACATCACGTCGCGGCATCTGGAGCTGGATGATGTTCGACTGGGCAGCGCAACCCTTTTTCACGGTCGTCACGACCTTTATCTTCGGGCCCTATTTCGTGGCCCGAATGACGGAAGATCCGGTTGCGGCACAGGCAGCCTGGAGCAATATGGCGACGGTCTCATCGCTGCTGATCGCCATTCTATCGCCGGTTCTAGGATCGATCGCCGATGAATCCGGCTCACGAAAGCCATGGATCGCGTTTTTTGCCGTCATCAAAATCGCAAGCCTCGCGATGCTCTGGTTCGCGGCCCCCGGTTCGCCGATCATCTGGCCGCTGCTTTTCATGGTTCTGGCGTCGCTTGCGGCGGAATTTTCGATCGTCTTCAACGACTCGATGATGCCGCGGCTGGTGAGCGAAAAGGAAGTCGGGCGCATTTCCAACATCGCTTGGGGACTAGGTTATCTCGGTGGCATGTTGGTGCTGATCCTCGTGGTTGCGCTGCTCGCGGGCGATCCGCAATCCGGCCGCACGATCATCGGAATGACACCGCTGTTCGGTCTAGATCCGGCAACCGGTGAAGACGCCCGCGTGGCCGGCCCGCTATCGGCCGCCTGGTATCTGGTTTTCATACTGCCTATGTTCCTGTTCACCCCGGACGCGGCAAAAGGTCTGCCGCTGCGGCAGGCCATCGCCTCGGGCCTTGGTCAGTTGCGCGGCACGATCGGCGAACTGAAACATCGCCCGCATCTCCTGCGCTTTCTGCTGGCCCGCATGCTCTATCAGGACGGCGTCAACGGTCTTCTGATCCTTGGTGGCGCCTTCGCTGCCGGCATGTTCGGTTGGGCGACCATAGAGATCGGCATCTATGGCATTATCCTGAACGTGGTAGCAGTGTTCAGTTGCATAGCAGCGGGATGGATAGATCGCTCGATCGGCTCGAAAACAGTCGTCATCATCAGCCTTACGCTGCTGCTGACGGCAACGGTCGGCATCATCTCGACGAGCCCCGGCAATGTGTTTTTCGGCCTGCTGTCATTATCGACGGAAGATAGTGGTGGTCTGTTCGGCACGGCCGCGGAAAAGGCCTATATCCTTTTCGGCCTGCTGATAGGCATCGCCTTCGGCCCGGTGCAGGCCTCATCACGTTCCTATATGGCGCGCAGTGTCAGCCTGGCGGAATCGGGCCGATATTTCGGCATTTATGCGCTGTCAGGCAGGGCGACGAGTTTTCTCGCCACCCTGGCCTTTTCCGTCGCCACCTATGCCACCGGCTCGGCGCATATCGGCATGGCGACGCTGACCATCTTCCTTCTGGCAGGCCTCGTGCTTTTGATCACGATACCCGAGCCGACAACGAGGCCGGAAGAAGTCCCGGCCTCGTAAATCCTGACCTTAATGGCGGAAGTGGCGCATGCCGGTGAAGACCATGGCAACGCCATGCTCGTCCGCAGCAGCAATCACCTCGGCATCACGCATGGATCCGCCCGGCTGGATCACGGCGGTTGCGCCTGCAGAAATAGCTGAAAGCAGACCATCCGCAAACGGGAAGAAGGCTTCGGAGGCAACAGCCGAGCCCTTGGTCATTGGTTCAGCCCAGCCCATGGCCCTCGCCGCTTCCTCGGCCTTCAGCCCAGCGATACGCGCGGAATCGATGCGGCTCATCTGTCCGGCGCCGATACCGGCTGTCTGGCCTTCCTTGGCGTAGACGATGGCGTTCGACTTGACGTGCTTGGCAACCTTGTAGGCGAACTTCAGGTCTTCCAGCTCGGCCGGCGTCGGTGCGCGCTTGGTGACGACACGCAGATCGAGATCTTCGATCATGCCGTTATCGCGTGTCTGGACCAGCAGGCCACCGGCAACGGTCTTTGCAGTAATGCCGCGCGAGCGCGGGTCCGGCAGGCCGCCGGTCACCAGAAGACGCAGGTTCGGCTTCTTGGCAATGATAGCCTTCGCCTCTTCCGACACTTCAGGCGCGATGATCACTTCGGTGAACAGTTTCACGATCTCTTCGGCCGTCTCGCCATCCAAAAGCTGGTTGAGCGCGATGATGCCTCCGAATGCGGAGGTGCTGTCGCAGGCCAGCGCTCGCAGATAGGCATCCTTCAGTGTTGAGCCAGTGGCAACGCCGCAGGGGTTTGCGTGCTTGATGATCGCACAGGCCGGACCCTTGTCGGCCGTAAACTCGCCAATCAGCTCGAAAGCACCGTCGGTATCGTTGATGTTGTTATAGGAAAGCTGCTTGCCCTGCAGCAGCGTCGCCGTGGCAACGCCTGGACGGTTCTCGCCGGTAACGTAGAAGCCAGCGCTCTGATGCGGGTTTTCGCCGTAACGCATCTCTTCCTTCAACACGCCACCGATGGTGCGGTAACGTGGGATTTCGATATCGAGCGCTTCGGCGAACCAGTTGGAGATGGCAGTGTCATAGGCAGCGGTACGGGCATAGGCCTTTGCCGCCAGTTTCTGACGGAAAACATAGGCCGTATGGCAGTCATTGCTGCTGAGCGCCTCGATAAGAGCCGGATAGTCGGAGGGATCGGTGACGATCGTAACATAGGCATGGTTCTTGGCCGAAGCACGGATCATGGCTGGGCCGCCGATATCGATGTTTTCAACCGTCGTCGGATAGTCACCACCCGCCGCACGAACTTCCTCGAACGGATAGAGGTTAATGACACTGAGATCGATACCGCCTATGCCGTGCTCCTTCATGGCGGCGACGTGATCTTCGTCGTCACGAATGGCCAGAAGACCGCCATGGACGCCCGGATGCAGCGTCTTGACGCGACCATCCATGATTTCCGGAAAACCGGTCACTTCCGAAACATCGGTGACCTCAAGGCCGGCAGCGGCAAGTGCCTTGTGGGTGCCGCCGGTCGACAGAAGGCGCACCCCCTGCTCCGCCAGCGCCTTGGCAAGCTCGATGATACCAGTCTTGTCCGACACCGACAAAAGCGCGGTACGAATTTTCACCTTGTCGGGAGCGGGAATTTTTTTGGACATGACGGCCATCGGGCTTCTCCATCTGGTCGCGCCCGCAGACGATCGGGCGCCCTAAGGCGTCGCGTTAGCACAGGTTCTCAGCTGAGGAAACCGCGCTATTCCGATCGTTTCAGCATCCAGCGAATTTCATTCACCATCGGCAGTGTAAAGGTAATGGTCAACTGCTCCGTTTCTCGCACACCCGAGACATCGGCAAAGAAGATATCTTCCTCGATTTCGACGGCCAGACCCGGTGCCGTAAACAGCCATGCATCGCCATCCGGTGCATCCATCAAGATCGTTTCACCATCGATACGCGACAGGGAAATGGCGGGGTGAATGTGAAAGCGAGCAACGGCGACAAGCTCCTTGGCACCACTGCTGGCTATGCCCTCCGGCACATGGAACTTATCGTGCCCCTTGATCTTTGTACCTTTGACATTCATGCCGATCTCGCGCGCGTGAAGGTAGCCGAACGGTGCGAGATAACCGTCGTGCGTGGCACTCAGCCAGTCATTGCCCTGCGCATCCTCGGTGCGGTTACAGTGAACAACGTTGAACGACTCCATGACCGCCAGACCTGACGGCGATTTCATCAGTCTTGACGATGATGTTTCATGCAATGTCACTGTGGAATGCGCTGCTGTCGCCCGGGCCAATGTGCGATAACTGCGACCCGCAAATTTTGGCATACCGGCATTGATGATGTAGCGATGCCGCCCCGCCGACATTTCGAAAGCTAGGCAACCCGCATGCGCTGAATGGGCCGCCTGAGCGGACTGCGGTGCGCCCGTATCGATGATAACTGTGGTCTCGCCTGCCGCCAGTCGATGGTAGTGGATATGTGGCAAAGCCTTGAAGGGCTTGCCGGATGTCTCGTCATAGCGAAGTACCGACAGAAGCTCTGTCGCCGGCGTAGCGCTTGCACCGTTAAACAAGGCGAGATCGCCATCCTGATGCCGGAAGAAGCGCAGTGCAGGATACATGCGGTCTATCGTTGGGATCAGCTTCTGAGGGACGTCGTGTCCGAGATTGATATAGGTTTGGCGCAGGGGCAGCAGATCCAGCAGCAGATCCAGCACCAACCGCGGATTGCGAGAAGCGTGGCCACCATCGCCCAGGATTTGCCGTTCCAGTTCACGATCAAGCTTCATTCCCTGACGACGCACCAATGCAGGAGAATTCGGCATCGCAATTGCCGCCATGGCAAGCGCGATCTGCAGACGCAGTCGGGTTTCCGTCTCAGGCAGGTAGTCGGCAATCTTGCGGAGATATTTCGCCTGATAAGCTAGGCTCTTCATGAAGCGCCTGTAAAAAACGCTATCGCTTCCCTGCAGCACGACAGTGGAATGGGACAACCAGGCGATCAGCCGTTCAGCTGTGACATGCGGTTCCCAGGCAATGCCCGAAATTCTCTTGCCATGCAGGGCGATCCAACTGGCAGTGATGGATCGTGCATTGGCGCAGGCTTCATCCGTTTTCGCTGTTCGAATGTGACGCAGCCATGAGAAGGAATGCAGACGTTCGGCAAAGCCACGCGACGGCAATTGCAGAGTAAACGGCGACTCCCCGTCAGTGGCCAGAACACGACCTGCCAACGGAAAACGTCCTTCAAAAATCTCCTCGGCGATGTAGGGATCAGTCGCTCTAAGATCTGTCGGGGCCACGATAAGGCGATCCGGAACGCGCAATGTTGGCCGCGTCAACGGCATGCGCAAAGCGAGCCACGCCAGGCAAAACCTGTAACGAGCCTGTTGCAGGCCAGCGGAAAACGATCCCCGGCGATCTGCCACGCGAGTCGGCAATACAAAAACTCCCACGAGCATGACGCGCCAGCCGCAATGCGGCGGCGGAATCATCCTCCAAACCTAAAAAAGTATTGTCTTTTATGATGAAGAAACCGTTAGCGCGGAGATAGCACGGCCGCGAAGAAACCATCCATTCCGCCAGCAAAACCTTCCACTGGCGGCAAAAGTGCCGGAGTGGTACGGAATTCCCCCAGCGGTGTTATTGCGGTTTCCAATCCCGGCCATGCTGCCGGATCAACGGGCACGCGGACAAGGTTAGGGGTATCCGCTAGGACTTTGGCAACGACCGTTTCACCCTCGAGAGGATCGAGCGAGCAATTGGAAAAGACAATCAAGCCGCCCGGCTTCACAAGCCTAATGGCATGACGAAGCATACGTTCCTGCAATACCGCCAGCTTGCCGATATCGTCCGGCCCCTTGGTCCAGAGTACGTCTGGGTGTCGGCGGGTTGTACCAGTAGACGAGCAAGGTGCGTCAAGCAGGACACCGTCGAGCAGCTCCTCCGGCTCGAAATCGAAAAGGTCTGCCTGGCGCACATCGACCAACAGTTTCAGACGGTCAAGGTTTTCCCGCAGCCTGCGGGCACGATTGGCGGATTGCTCGATCGCGATCACGTCCGCACCCGCTGCAGCCAACTGTGCTGTCTTGCCACCGGGTGCGGCGCAAAGATCAGCAATACGTTTGCCCTTGAGATCGCCAAAAAGCCTGGCGGGAATGGCAGCTGCGGCGTCTTGCACCCACCAGACACCATCCTCGTACCCCTCCAGCCCGGTCACCGAACCTTCAAAAGCCGGAAGACGTACACTGCCCGTCGGCAGAATCCGACCATGCAGCTGCTCCGCCCACGTCTCGAGATCGGATTTTATCGTAAGGTCGATGGCCGGCGGCCAAAGCTGCGCTTCGGCGATCCGCATGGCATTATCACTGCCATAAGCTTTGGAAAGTCGGGCGTGAAACCATGCCGGCACAGGCGAAATTTCGGATGTTTTCGCGAGAATTTCTTCTTTTTCCCGCACCATGCGCCGCAGTACCGCGTTCACCAGCTTGGCAAAGCGGCGATTGCGCGGATCGCGATTGGCTTGCTCGACGGCAAGATCTACTACCGCATGGGATGGAACGTCGAGATGCAGGATCTGAGCGGCAGCCACGATCAGGACATGCTGAAGAGCACGCGCACCTTCGGGAAGTGGTGTTTCGAGCAGGGAGGCGATCGCCGCCTCCAGTCGCAGAAGATGGCGAAGGGATGTGGTCAGGATGGCACGAGTCAAAGCTCGGTCGGCATCGCTCAACGCCTTATAGGCCGCATTGCCCTGGTTAAGGTCAAGCATGCCATCGAGAGAAATCTTGCGATCAATTACCGCGCCGAGAAACTTGGCGGCAGTCATGCGCACTTCAAGGCCCGGTTTGTCGGAATATACCGGCCTTTGCGCCCGCTGACCGTTCGTCGATTTCGCAGATTTCTTGTTTTTGTTCTCGTTCAAGACCAGGGACCTTTGCGCGGTTCGTCAGAGCCGCGTCCTCCCCAACCAGTATTTGGAACGGAACGCGCGGCGCGCTGCGATCTAGCAGCCTGAAAGCCACCCGTCGAGGCGGGAGGGCTAAAGGAGGAGGCCATTTCCTGCAGGGCAGCGATGCGGTTCTCCGTATTCGGGTGTGTGGAGAACAGGTTGTCCATACGCTCACCCGACAGCGGATTGATGATGAACATATGCGCCGTGGCCGGGTTGCGCTCTGCGTCGTAATTCGGGATGGCATGCGCGGCGCCGGAGATTTTGGCAAGCGCCGAAGCCAACCAGATGGGATTGCCGCAGATTTCCGCGCCGCGACGGTCAGCGGAATATTCGCGTGTGCGGCTGACGGCCATCTGCACGATCATCGCAGCAAATGGCGCAACCACCATAGCCACGATCGTGCCGATAATACCAAGCGGATTGTTGGAACGATTTCCGCTGAAGAACATGCCAAAATTGGCGAGCATGGAAATCGCACCGGCAAATGTTGCTGTGATCGTCATGATCAGCGTGTCGCGGTTCTGAATATGCGCAAGCTCATGCGCCATCACACCTGCCACTTCTTCCGGCGTCAGGCGCTCCAATAGACCTGTAGAGGCGGCAACGGCGGAATTGTCGGGGTTGCGACCGGTGGCAAACGCATTCGGCTGCGGATTGTCGTAAACATAGACACGCGGCATTGGCAGGCCGGCATTGGCCGACAAATCACGGATCATGTGAAACAGTTCGGGCGCATTGCGCTCGTCCACTTCCTGCGCATGATAGGCAGACAGAACCATCCTGTCGGAATTCCAGTAGGAAAATAGGTTCATGCCGGCGGCGATCACCAGTGCGATCATCATGCCGCCCTTGCCGCCGATCAGGAGGCCAATCCCCATGAACAGGGCCGTCATGAAGGCCAGAAGCATGGCGGTGCGTATCATATTCATCGTCATCACTCCCGTTGCCAGTAAACCGAAGGGTTTTCCATTCTCGCTGAACCGCCTATGATGTGGTGAATTCAGCCTGATTTTTCAATGAACCATCCGGTGAGCGGAATGCAAACTGCCGACAATGACAATGACAATGCCGAAACTGTGAGCGAACCTATTGCTGACCGCAAGCCGCTTTCACCTGCCGCACAGCGTGCGCTGCAGGAAGCTGAGGAGCGTCGCCAGGCAGCCGCTCAGGCGGCGGAGATGCCAGAAGAATTCGGCGGTCGTGGCGGCGCCGATCCTGCGAGATTTGGCGATTGGGAAATCAACGGTCGCGCCATCGATTTCTAAGTAAATATTCCTATTGATTTTTGACGCGAACTGGAATTTATTCCTTTCATGTCAAGATTTTTGATGGCCATATTTGTTTTTCTCCCCGTCCTTGCCACAAAGGTTTTGGCGCGAGATGAGGTTGCCGGTCCAGTCGAGGCCGAAATCCTGCGTATTGTCGACGGCGACACATTGCTCGTGGAAGCGCGACCCTGGCCACAGCAGCGCGTGGAAGTGTATGTGCGTATACGCGGTATCGATGCGCCTGAAATCAGATCGAAATGCCAGCGCATCCGTGAAGCGGGAGCAGAGGCTCGGCGGATGCTGGAAGGCATGGCCCAGCCGTCAGCTAAAATCCAGCTCACTCAAATTTCGGGTGATAAATATTTTGGCCGCATCGTTGCCGACGTGGCGCTTCCAGATGGAAGCAATGTAGCCGAGAACCTGCGATCGGCAGGTGTGGTTCGCGATTATAATGGTGGTCGAAAACCGGGAAAAACCTGCGGAAGCTGACAGGCAGGCTTGACCAAACGTCACCTGCCCTTGTTTTCGAGCAAAGCTTCGACAAGGCCGGTATTCGGTTCAAAATATTTCTCGAAATAGTCCCGGCCTCTGGCCTGCGCTTCATCAATCTGCTGCTTATCCAGTATTGAAGCGAGCTGCATCGCATTGGCCATAGCGGATTCATCCATGATCAATTGGTGCGTGGCAGGATAGATCCAGGCAAAACCCTCGACCAAATCACGCTCGACACCCTTCCCTTCGACATAGAGCAGGCCGAGTTCGTTGGAAGCACGAAAATCTCCGCGCTTGGCGGCAAATTCATACCATTTAGCGGCCGCGGCATAGTCCAGTTCCGTACCTTGCCCTTTGCGGTAGGATTGCGCGAGATTGAAAGCAGCCAGCACGCTGCCGCCTTCGGCGCCCATGCGATAAAGCTCAGCAGCCTTTCCGAGATCCTGCGGCACCGCCTTACCCTCGGCATAAGCGACACCGAGATTGAAATAGGCCTGTTCATCGCCATCGGCAGCCGCCTTTTCCAGTTCCTGCATGGCAACCGGATAGTTACTCTTCTGATAGGCGGCAATACCCTTTGCGGTATCTGAAAGGGCAGGGCCGGCAAACGCCGACAGCAGAGCGGACAAGATACCCATTTGCAACAATCCTCTCATCTTGCAGCCTTCCTGATTGATCCTATCGGCATTTATAGGGCTGGTGATGGAAGCGCACAGACCAAACCCACGCACAAAATGGCGCGAGGGGGAAGGGGCCGAAAAACGGCCCCTTGTGGATCACGCATCGACCTTGTTCTGGCGATTTTCGATCAGATCGTCGACCACAGCCGGATCAGCAAGAGTCGATGTATCGCCAAGAGCGCCAAAATCATCCTCTGCGATCTTGCGGAGAATGCGCCGCATGATCTTGCCCGAACGGGTTTTTGGCAGGCCCGGCGCAAACTGGATCTTGTCCGGTGTGGCGATCGGGCCGATCTCGTTGCGGACATGTTTGACCAGTTCCTGGCGCAACGTGTCCGTCCCCTCATTGCCGGCCATCAGGGTCACATAACAATAGATGCCCTGCCCCTTGAGACCGTGCGGATAACCGACGACTGCCGCTTCCGACACGAGATTGTGTGAGACCAGAGCCGATTCCACCTCGGCCGTACCAAGACGATGACCGGATACGTTCAGGACGTCGTCAACGCGGCCGGTGATCCAGTAATAACCATCCTCGTCTCTTCGGCAGCCGTCGCCGGTGAAATATTTGCCCTTGTAGGTGGAAAAATAGGTCTGCACGAAACGTTCATGGTCGCCGTAGACGGTGCGCATTTGGCCGGGCCAACTGTCGGTGATGCACAGATTGCCGTCGGCAGCCCCTTCCAGCACATTGCCTTCAGCATCCACGAGCTGCGGCTGCACACCGAAGAACGGTTTGGTTGCCGATCCTGGCTTAAGGTCAGTAGCGCCGGGCAGGGGGGTGATCATGTGCCCGCCAGTCTCCGTCTGCCACCATGTGTCGACGATCGGGCAGCGTTTGTCGCCGACCACGTTGTAATACCATTCCCAGGCTTCCGGGTTAATCGGCTCCCCGACCGTGCCCAGCAGGCGCAGGCTTGAGCGCGAGGACCGGGTGACGAAATCATTGCCCACGCTCATCAGAGAACGGATGGCCGTGGGTGCCGTGTAGAAAATGTTGACCTTGTGCTTGTCAACGACCTCCCAGAAGCGGCCGTTGTCCGGAAAATTCGGCACGCCTTCGAACATCAGCGTCGTCGCGCAGTTCGCCAGCGGGCCGTAAACGAGGTAGGAATGCCCGGTCACCCAGCCGACATCGGCGGTGCACCAGTAGATATCGCCGTCCTGATAATCGAACGTATATTCATGCGTCATCGCCGCATAGACGAGATAACCGCCCGTCGTATGCAACACGCCCTTCGGTTTCCCGGTCGAGCCTGACGTGTAGAGGATGAACAGCGGATCTTCCGCCTTCATCTTCACCGGTTCGCAATGGCCCTTCACGGTGGCGATTTCCTGATGGTACCAGAGGTCGCGACCCGGTGCCCAATTGGTCTTGCCGCCGGTACGGCGCACGACGAGAACTTTGTTGACGGTCACATATTGCCGGGCGGCAATGTGAATGGCCTTATCGGTATTTTCCTTGAGCGGTACCGGCTTGCCGCCACGAACGCCCTCGTCACAGGTAATGACGAACGTGGATTCGCAATCGATGATACGGCCGGCGAGGGCTTCCGGCGAAAACCCACCGAAGACGACCGAGTGAACCGCACCGATACGCGCGCAGGCCAGCATCGCATAGGCCGCCTCCGGGATCATCGGCATGTAGATCGTGACCCGGTCTCCCTTCTTGACGCCGTGCTTCTTCAGCACGTTCGCCATGCGGCAGACCTGATCGTAAAGCTGGTTATAGGTGATCTTCTTGTCGATATAGGGATTGTCGCCTTCCCAGATGATGGCTGTGCGTTCCCCATGCGTCTTCAGATGCCTGTCGATGCAGTTATAGGAAACGTTGGTCAGGCCGTCCTCGAACCACTTGATCGAAACCTTGCCTTTGAAGGATGTGTTCTTGACCTTGGTATAGGGCTTGAACCAGTCAATCCGCCGGCCGTGCTTGCCCCAGAACTTGTCTGGATCCTCAATGCTCTCTTCATACCATTTTTCGTATTTCTCCTTGTCGATCAGAGCCTTCGCCCTCGTCGACTTGAGAACCGGATAAATTTTTTCGGACATGAAACTCCTCCCTCATTTGCGCGCCGGCACCTTGCATCCATCAAGGCGCAACATTCTGGCATTCATACAAATTGGGGCAGGAGCGGCAATTAGACAAATGGAGATGAGAAGAGAGAATGTGATCTTCGGGATTGCGTTTCAAAGAATTGCAATTCTGTCCCAAATCGATTATACGGCCTCTAATTCCCGGAAATGGTGGTTGATACCCACGGCCCGCGACACCGGCGCGGACGGACAGAGGAACTATATCCATGGCTCAACAATTGCTCATGCCGAAGGCGACCGCAGTATGGCTGGTCGACAACACAGCGCTTTCCTTTGATCAGATTGCCACCTTCTGCAAACTTCACCCGCTCGAGGTGAAGGCGATTGCCGATGGTGAAGCCGCTCAGGGTATCAAGGGCCTCGACCCGATCTCCACCGGCCAGCTTTCGCGCGACGAAATCGCCCGCGGCGAGGGCGACATCAATTACAAGCTGAAGCTTTCCGAACCAAAGGTTCGCGTTCCCGAATCCAAGCGTCGTGGCCCGCGTTACACGCCGGTCTCCAAGCGCCAGGATCGCCCGAACGCCATTCTCTGGCTGGTGCGCAACCATCCAGAACTCAAGGACACGCAGATCTCGCGTCTCGTCGGCACCACCAAGTCGACCATCGAACAGATCCGTGACCGCACGCACTGGAACGCCACCAACCTGACCCCGATGGATCCGGTGACGCTCGGCCTCTGCAGCCAGATCGACCTCGACCTCGAAGTCGAACGCGCCGCCAAGAACCGTCCGCTGCCGACCGCCGCCGAGCTTGGCGCTTCACTGCGCCCGGCCAACGAGACCGAAAACCTCGATTTCGGTTATCGCAGCGAGCGCGAAGAGGAGAAGGAAATCGATGCGGATGCCGTTTTCGCGAAGCTCAGCTCGCTGAAATCGACCCGCACGGAAGAGGAAGACGAAGACAACTTCTAAGTTGCTCGCTTCTTCAAGAAAAAGTCCGAAAACAAAACCCCGCCGAGCATATCGGCGGGGTTTTGTTTTATCCAGATTGGAGAAGCCGGCCGAAGCCGGCTCCCTTTCATCACGCAGCCTGAAGGGTTGCCTTCAGCGGAATTTCGACGTCGATCTCAAGGATCGACATGTTCTCGTCGCGGTCCATCTTCACGTGAACGCGATCAGCATCCAGTTCGACATGTTTGGCGATAACCGCGAGAATTTCCTCACGCAGGATCGTGACCAGATCGGAGCCGGCAGAGGCGCGCTCATGTGCCAGCAGAACCTGCAGGCGTTCGCGCGCCATCGGCGCCGACTTGTTTTTGCGGAAAAGACCAAAAATGCTCATGCGGCCTTCCTTCCGAAAATCTTGCCGAAGATACCCCGCTTATCACCGGGAATCGTGATCGGCAGCTGTTCGCCACGAAGGCGGCGTGCGGCTTCGAAATAAGCCATGGCCGGCGCGCAACGCGCATCCGCCAAAGTCACCGGTGCGCCCATGTTGGACGCGCGCAACACATCGCTGCTTTCCGGAATGATGCCGACGAGCGGGATAGACAGAATTTCCAGAACGTCATCGACCTTCAACATGTCGCCACGCTCCGCACGGACGGAATCGTAACGGGTCAGCATCAGGTGCTTTTCCATACGCTCGCCGCGCTCGGCCTTCAGCGTTTTGGAATCGAGAAGGCCGATGATGCGATCCGAGTCACGCACCGACGACACTTCCGGATTTGTAACAACGACTGCCATATCGGCATGGCGCATGGCCAGCGTCGCGCCGCGCTCGATACCGGCGGGGCTGTCGCAGATGACCCAGTCGAACACACGCTTCAGCTCGGTGATGACGCGATCCACGCCTTCGGTCGTCAGATTGTCCTTGTCGCGGGTCTGAGAGGCCGGAAGCAGGAACAGGCTTTCGAGACGCTTGTCGCGAATCAGTGCCTGCGTGAGCTTGGCTTCGCCCTGGATGACATTGACGAGATCGTAGACGACCCGGCGCTCTGCACCCATGACGAGGTCGAGATTGCGAAGGCCGACATCGAAGTCCACCACAACAACCCGTTCGCCATTCTGCGCCAGCGCTGCGCCGAGGGCGGCGGTCGACGTTGTCTTGCCGACCCCGCCCTTGCCGGATGTCACCACGATGACTTTGCCCATCTTAATCTCCTGTTTCCTGCCGTCTTCCGGCTTAGATTATTGTCGAGGCCATGATCGAATCACCATCCAGCCAAAGCTGGACAGGCTGCCCCACCAGCGATGGCGACATGTCCTCGATCATTTTGTAAATGCCATCTATAGCCACCAACTCTGCCTCAAGCTTGCGGCAGAAGATTCTGGATGCAGAATTTCCGGTTGTGCCCGCCATAGCACGGCCACGAAGCGCGCCATAAACATGAATGGAACCACCGGCGATGACCTCTGCTCCGGAAGCAACGGAGCCGACGATCGTCACATCGCCTTCCGGAAAAATGATCGACTGCCCGGAGCGAACCGGCTCATTGATGACCAGAGACTGCGTGATGGCGCGAACCTGAGGAAGTTCGACCGACGCGGAGCCAACCGTCTCAGGCTCCTCGGAGGCAGCTTCGCGTTCCTTCACTTCGACGTCGGCGGCAGGTTTTCCGCCCTTCATCGCTGGCGGCATGCCCGGTCCAAGCATCGAAGGACGAGCGCCTTCAATGCCCATGATACGAACGTTACGTTCGGCCAGCTGCTCGAAAAGCTCCTTCAGCTGGACCTTATCTATGGCAAGGCCGGTGACATCCAGCACAACAGGGCGATCAAGAAAGAAGCCTGCAGAGCGGGAAGCAAGATCGTCCAGCCTGACGAGCCAGTCATCAAGCGGCAGGTCGGGTGAAAGAACGAGCGCCAGGAAGGAGCGGCCCTTGATGCGGATCGAGCGTGCGTCAGTTAACACTTTGGTCATCTACGTAAAGAAATCGTTGCGAATTCATTAATGTGCACATGGTTAACGAATCGTTAACGAGCGCCATTTCGAGCAACAGACGGCAGACTTGAAGGCACCACTTCAGGCCTGCTAAGCCATTACGGAAAAATGCTTTTATCGGCCGGCAGAAATGTAAACGGCCTTTTGCAGGGCAAGCGACACCATCTCAAGCGTGGCGGGATCCTCGATCGTTGTCGGCATCGTCCAAACTTCACCATCCGCAATCTTGCGCATCGTGCCCCGCAGGATTTTTCCCGAGCGGGTTTTGGGCAATTTCGGCAGGATGAAAGCGGTACGAAACGCGGCCACCGGGCCGATACGTTCTCGAACCAGATCAACGACCTCCTGAATGATGGCTGATTCGCTGCGAGCTACACCATTCTTCAAGACCAGAAAGCCGTAAGGCATCTGCCCCTTGATCGCGTCAGCCACACCGACCACGGCACATTCGGCAACATCGGGATGAGACGCGCAGACTTCCTCCAACGCGCCCGTGGACAAGCGATGACCCGCACAGTTGATGATGTCGTCAGTACGCGCCATGACAAAAACATATCCGTCTTCGTCGATAAGTCCGGCATCGGCCGTCTTGTAGTATCCCGGAAACTCCTCAAGGCAGGTTTCACGAAAGCGGTCGTCAGCCTCCCAAAACGTGACCAGGCAACCCGGTGGCAATGGCAACCGGATCGCCAGATTACCCAAGGCGCCTCTCTGCAAAGGCTTGCCGTCATCATCGAGAACATCAACTGCAAAACCCGGCATGGGCAAGGTCGGCGATCCGTGTTTCACGGGAAACACTTCCAAACCCATCGGATTGGCAACGATGGCCCAGCCGGTTTCCGTCTGCCACCAGTGATCGATCACCGGAATGCGAAGCAAGGCTTCCGCCCAATGCAAAGTCTCCGGGTCAGCACGTTCACCCGCTAGGAAAAGCATTCGCAGGCTGGAGAGATCGCGGCCGGATACAAATTTCCCTTCAGGATCATCGCGCCGGATCGCCCGAAAGGCAGTCGGTGCGGTGAAAAGCACATTGACCCGATATTGCTCAACCACGCGCCAGAACGTGCCGGCATCCGGAGTGCCCACCGGCTTACCTTCAAACAGAACCGACGTGACGCCAGCCAATAGAGGCCCATAAACGATGTAGGAATGACCGACCACCCAGCCGATGTCGGATGCAGTCCAGGAAACATCACCCGGTTTCAGCCCGTAAATGTTTCGAATGGACCATTGCAGCGCGACCATGTGCCCACCATTGTCGCGCACCACGCCTTTCGGTTTGCCAGTCGTGCCGGATGTGTAGAGGATATAAAGCGGGTCCGTTGCCAGCACAGGCACACAGGCAACTTCAGACTTCTTGTCCTTTTCCGCTGCGACCAGCTCGGCAAAATCCAGTTCTCCCTGCTCGGCTCTCAGATCGATGCGCAACTGTTCACGCTGCAGGACAAGGCAATGGGACGGTTTTGCTTCGGCAAGATCGATCGCCGCATCCACGAGTGGCTTGTAGGCAACCACACGCCCGGGTTCGAGCCCGCAACTGGCGGCGATGACAACCTTTGCCCTGGCACTGTCCAGACGTGATGCGAGTTCCTGAGCCGCAAAACCGCCGAACACGACGGAATGAATGGCGCCGATACGTGCGCAGGCGAGCATGGAGAAAACCGCCTCCGGTACCATCGGCATGTAAATGACGACGCGGTCGCCTTTCTTGACGTCAAGGTTTTGCAGAACCGCGGCGACAGCCGTAACCTCGCGAAGAACATCGTCAAATGAAAAAACACGGCTGGCACCGGTCATGGCACTGTCAAAAATGATGGCCGGATCTTTTCCCCGGCCTGCTGCCACGTGCCGATCGACGCAGTTATGGCAGGTATTCGTGACACCATCGACAAACCATCGACCGTAAACGCCCTGCTCCTGATCGAAGACGTGATGTGGCTGTTCGAACCAGCCCACGTCCTTGGCAGCCTTTACCCAATGTGCCTCGGGGTCACGCTTCCATTGCTCGTAAACATCGGCATAACGGCTGGACATAAGACATCTCCTCCCACGCGAACGAAGGTCCGCGTGAACATTTTAGGGAGAAGTCATGAAATCGGAAATCAGACGAAGGACGGAGACCGGTTTATCGTGCGCCAAAGATGGCCGAACCGACGCGCACACTGCTGGCGCCGAACTGAATGGCGGTTTCGAAATCGCCGGACATGCCCATCGACAGTTTTGCGATGCCGTTTTCCTCCGCAAGCTTTCGCAGCAATGCGAAATACGGACCCGGATGATCATCGGCCGGCGGTATGCACATCAGTCCTTCGATCTCGAGCGAAAGATTCTCGCGGCAATGCCGCAGGAAAGCGGCAGTATCCTTGGGCGTGATGCCGGCCTTCTGCGGCTCGAGGCCGATGTTGACCTGAACATAGAGCCTCGGCTTTCGGCCCTGTATGTTCATCTCCTGGGCAAGAGCCGCAGCGATCTTTTCCCGATCGACCGTTTCGATCACATCGAACAGTGCGACCGCTTCGGCCGCTTTGTTGGACTGCAGCGGACCGATGAGATGCAGTTCGATACCGGGTGTTTCCTGCTTGAGGATCGGCCACTTCGCTTGGCTTTCCTGCACCCGATTTTCGCCGAAAATGCGCTGGCCGGCGGCGACCACCGGACGAATGTCCTCAACCTCAAATGTTTTTGAGACGGCGACCAACTGAACCTCGCCGGACGATCGGCGACCGAATTTCTCCGCAGCCTTGATACGGCCTTGAACCTCGGCGAGTCTCTGTTCGACAGTCATTGGTATCTCCAGCATGTATTCAGATCAGCGATTACCCGGCAGAGGGCAGAATGCCAAGCCTTTCCGGCCTTTCGACCTGATCAAAGACCCGGCAAAACTTGACGCTCGGGTGGTTTCGTGGTGAAGGTCAGCCCAAACGCATCATATTCCGGAAATCAATAAAAATGGCCAGTGAACGTTACAATCCGCGCGACGCCGAGCCTCGCTGGCAGTCGCGCTGGAATGACGCAAAAACCTTCCAGACGGACAATAGCGATTCTCGCGAAAAATATTACGTCCTCGAGATGTTCCCCTATCCGTCGGGCCGCATCCACATGGGCCACGTGCGCAATTATGCGATGGGCGATGTTGTCGCACGTTACAAGCGGGCGCGCGGTTACAACGTGCTTCACCCGATGGGCTGGGATGCCTTTGGCATGCCGGCGGAAAACGCTGCCCGCGACAACAAGGTTCACCCCAAGGAATGGACCTACCAGAATATCGCTTCGATGAAGAAGCAGCTGAAGGCGATGGGCCTTTCGCTGGACTGGTCACGCGAGTTCGCAACCTGCGACGTCGACTATTATCACCGTCAGCAGATGCTTTTCCTCGACATGATGGAAAAGGGTCTCGTTTATCGCAAGCAGTCCAAGGTCAACTGGGACCCGGTGGATAACACCGTGCTGGCCAACGAACAGGTGATCGATGGTCGCGGCTGGCGCTCCGGTGCACTGGTGGAACAGCGCGAACTGGTTCAGTGGTTCTTCAAGATCACCGAATTCAGCCAAGACCTGCTCGACGCACTCGACACGCTGGATCAGTGGCCGGAAAAGGTCCGGCTGATGCAAAAGAACTGGATCGGCCGTTCCGAGGGCCTGGCACTGCGCTGGGAACTGACGGCTGACAGCCAGGCTGAAAGCGGCGTTACAGACATCGAGGTTTATACAACCCGCCCTGACACGCTGTTCGGCGCATCGTTCCTGGCGATCGCTGCCGATCACCCGGTCGCCCGCGCGATTGCCGAAAAGAATGCAGATGCGCAGACTTTTTGCGAAGAATGCCGCCAGGCCGGCACATCGCTGGCTGCGCTGGAAACGGCAGAAAAAAAAGGCTTTGATACCGGCCTCAACGTTAAACACCCGCTCGATCCCAACTGGGAAGTGCCGGTCTACATTGCCAACTTCGTGCTGATGGATTACGGCACCGGCGCCATTTTCGGCTGCCCTTCCGGCGACCAGCGAGACCTGGATTTCGCTCGCAAATACGCCCTGCCTGTCGTGCCGGTGGTCATGCCCGCCGATGGCGATGCCGCAACCTTCACGGTCGGCGACGAAGCCTATGACGGCGACGGCGTAATGATCAATTCGCGCTTCCTCGACGGCATGACTACGGAAGCCGCATTCGACACGGTTGCGACAAAACTTTCCGAACAGGTTCTGGGCAACGCACCCCAGGCGAGCCGCAAGGTCAATTTCCGCCTGCGCGATTGGGGGATTTCCCGCCAGCGTTACTGGGGCTGCCCCATCCCGGTCATCCATTGCGAAGTTTGTGGCGTCGTGCCGGTTCCGAAGAAGAACCTGCCGGTGCAATTGCCCGACGATGTAACGTTCGACCAACCTGGCAATCCGCTCGATCGCCACGCCACATGGCGCCACGTTGCCTGCCCGCAATGCGGCCACGATGCCCGTCGTGAAACGGATACGATGGATACGTTCGTCGATTCCAGCTGGTATTACACCCGCTTCACGGCGCCTTGGGAAAACGACCCGACCGATCCGGCTGTCGCCAACCACTGGCTGCCGGTGGACCAGTATATCGGCGGCATAGAACACGCGATCCTGCACCTGCTTTATTCGCGCTTCTTTACCCGAGCCATGCAGGCGACCGGTCACGTCGGCGTAAGCGAGCCATTCAAGGGTCTCTTCACACAGGGCATGGTGGTGCACGAAACCTATCGCAGGGGATCCGGCCAGAACGGCGAATGGATAGCCCCGGCTGATCTGCGCATCGAGGAAGTCGACGGTACCCGCAAAGCCTATCTCCTCTCAACAAATGAGGAGATTGCAATCGGCTCCATCGAAAAGATGTCGAAGTCCAAGAAGAACGTCGTGGATCCAGACGATATCATCGCCTCATACGGTGCCGATACGGCGCGTTTCTTCGTTCTCTCGGATTCTCCCCCGGAACGCGACGTCATCTGGTCCGAAGCAGGCGTCGAAGGTGCCCATCGTTTCGTCCAGCGCGTCTGGCGTTTGATCTCGGAAGCGGCAGACACACTCGTTGCCATCGAAGCGAATCCGGCTAAAGAAGGTGAGGCTCTGCCAATCTCGCAGGCAGCGCACAAGACGCTGCAAGCTGTTCAGGCTGACTTCGACAAGCTGGCGTTCAACAAGGCTGTGGCACGCATTTACGAACTCGTGAACACGCTGGCGGGCCCGCTTACAAATGTCGCCGCTGGCGGCAAGGATGCCACCTATATCGCCGCCGTGCGCAACGCTGCCGAAATCCTCGTGCAGATCGTGGCACCGATGACACCACACCTTGCAGAAGAATGTTGGAAAGTTCTCGGCGGTACAGGCATGGTGGCGGAAACGGCTTGGCCGTCATTCGACACCACTCTCGTTGCCGATAACGAGATTCTCCTGCCGGTTCAGATCAACGGCAAGAAGCGTGCTGAATTGACAATCGCTCGCGACGCGGATCAAAGTGCAGTGGAGAAGGCTGTGCTTGAACTGGATGCGGTGCAGGTCACGCTCGAAGGGCGGTCCCCGAAAAAGATCATTGTTGTCCCACAGAGGATCGTGAACATTGTTGTCTAACGTCACCAAAGATTTGCTTCGTATCGGCCGCACGGCGTCTATCGCCGCTGTTCTGGTGGCGTTGGCCGGCTGCCAGGTTAAACCGCTTTATGCCGTTGATTCGAACGGCAGCGGAACAGGACAAAAACTCGCTTCAGTCGGCTTTTCTCAGGCCGCTGATCGTGTGACCCAGACCGTTCGCAATGAACTGATTTTCCTGACATCCGGTGGAGCGGGAGAAAGCAAGCAACCGGAATACAATCTTGCGCTGACCGTCACATCATTTCGTCAGAACGTTTTGGATGAGCAGGTTACGAACAATCTAATTCCAGGCCGCGTCACGTTGACGGGAACCTATACGTTCACGCGGGTGAGCGACGGCAAGATTTTGCGAACTGCACAGCGCAGATCTACGTCGCTCCTCGATATATCTGCTCAGGAATTTGCCGAAATGCGCGCTTATCGCGATGCCGAAGATCGCGCTGCTAAGCAGCTCGCGGAGTTCATCAGAGGCGATATAGCAACGACCCTCGGCCGCCAATAAGGCGGCCGACCATGGTCGAAATCAAGTCGCACGAATTCGATCGCTTTTCCAAATCAAGCATCGAAAGCTACAGGATTTTTCTGGTCTACGGACCGGATCGCGGGCTCGTATCCGAACGTGCTGCAATAATTGCGGCCAAGAGTGGCGTTGCCACCGATGATCCATTTGCGATGGTCAAGCTTGACTCAAGCGACCTCAGCGGCGATCCGGCTCGAGTGGCAGACGAGGTCGGAGCTTTTGGCCTTTTCGGCGGCAAGAAGCTCATCTGGGTGAGGGCTGGCGGAACCGAAAAACCGCTGGTTGATGCGCTGCAGGCGCTGTCCAGCGGAGCACCATCCGATAATATTCTCCTCATCGAGGCTGGCGACGTCAAAAAAGGCAGCGGTGTCCGCAAGATCGCCGAATCCGCCAGAACGGTGGCCGCCGTACCGTGTTATGCCGATGATGCGCGCGCGATGAATAGTCTCATCGATGAAGAACTAAAAACAGAAGGACTTAATATAACACCTGCTGGGCGCGAGAGGCTTCTGGAGGCGCTTGGTGGTGATCGTATTGCGTCACGTGGCGAAATTCGAAAGCTTGCGCTCTTTAGGCGAGGTCAGGGGACAATCGATGAACAACACGTCGTTGATATCATCGGCGATGCCAGTGCCGTCTCGACTGACGATGCGGTCGATGCCGTTCTGGACGGAGACGTGGAAAGCCTCAGTCTTGCCTTTGCGAAGGTTGTTGCATCCAAAACGCCTATCTTCCTCATCCTGCAGTCCTGCCTGCGCCAATTCCAGATGCTGGACGTCATGAGATCGGAAATGGATGAGAAAAATGCTCAGCCCGCGCAAATCATGCAGACACTGGGTCGCCATATCCATTTTCGACGCAAACCCATCATCGAACGGGCCTTGAGACGTTGGACACCACAGGCAATTGCGAGGGAATCGGCTCGTATTCAAACGGCAATCTTGCAGACACGCCAGCGGCAGTCTCTTGAAGACAGCATCGCTTTTCATCTTCTGATGTCGATCACGCTTCAATCCGCACGACACAGATAGCCGACTGCGCTCTATCCTAAAATAGAGCGGGTTAAGTGCGCTTTTCCAGCAGGCGGCAGATTTCTTCAAGCTGGTCCAATGTCTTGTAAGAAATGCGAACCTGGCCACCGCTACCGCGGTGATTGATGGTAACATCCAGCCCTAATGAGTCGGAAAGCGTACGCTCCAGAGCCAGAGTGTCTGAATCTTTCTGATCCATCTTTGGCATTGATGCTGGCTGCGTCTGCGCCTTGATATCATTTTGTGCGAGACGTTCGGCATCACGCACCGACATGCCTTTTGTAACAATCGTGCGCGCAAGACCTGCAGGATCCGAAGTGGAAACCAATGCCCGGGCATGACCGGCAGAAAGATCACCGGCCGCAAGCATCTCTCTAACCGGCGTCGGAAGTTTCAGCAATCTCAGGCTGTTAGCAACATGGCTACGGCTTTTCCCGATAATGTCGCCAAGATCGTTTTGCGTGTAGCCATGTTCAGCGACAAGCAACTCGTAACCCAATGCCTCCTCGAGCGGATTAAGATCAGCACGCTGGACGTTTTCAACGATAGCAATCTCAAGGGCCGTACGGTCGTCCACGTCACGAACGATAACCGGAATTTCAACCAGACCGGCCAGTTGCGCCGCCCGCCAACGTCTTTCGCCGGCAATAATCTCAAATTTTTCACCAACAGTGCGAACAACAACCGGCTGAACGATACCATGCTGTCGAATTGAACTCGAAAGGTCTTGCAGGTCATTTTCGTCGAAATAACGACGAGGATTGCGAGGATTACGACTGATATGCTCGATAGGCACGAGGCGATCAGCGCTAACTGCTTTGGGGGCCTCACCAACCGGCGTGGTCTGATCCATCTCGCCAATCAGTGCAGCAAGGCCACGACCCAGACGACGTTTCGAAATATCATCACTCATATCAAAGTCCCACAACAGCCGATCAGGCCGCTTTTCGACGGCGTTCGCGCTGAATCACTTCCGATGCCAGCTGCAGATAGGCTTGGCTGCCGGCACACTTCAAGTCATAAAGGATAGCAGGCTTTCCATATGAAGGCGCCTCCGACACGCGGACATTTCGAGGAATGAGCGTGTGATAGACTTTTTCGCCCAGATAAGTGCGCACATCATTGACCACCTGTTGGGCCAAATTGTTGCGAATATCGAACATCGTCAACACGATACCTTGGATATCCAGAGCGGGATTTACAGTCTGCTTCACCTGATTAACAGTTTCAAGAAGCTGACTAAGACCTTCAAGAGCGAAAAACTCACATTGCAGTGGCACAAGTACGGAATGCGCAGCCGCCATGGCATTGATCGTCAACAAGTTAAACGAGGGTGGGCAATCCAATAGTATATAGGAGAATGACTGTGAGCCATCCGACTGCAACGCTCTTTTGAGTCGGAATGCGCGGTCAGAGGCTTGCCCGATCTCCATTTCAAGACCCAAAAGATCCATAGTCGATGGAACGATAAACAGGTTTGGAACCGCTGTAGCTACAACCGTCTCCGAAACGGTGTGACTACCCATCATCAAATCAAATGACGACAGTTTCCGATCGCGGCGGTCGATACCGAGGCCTGTACTAGCGTTCCCCTGGGGGTCGAGATCAATAATCAAGACCTGCTCACCGATAGCGGCGAGGGCGGTTGCAAGATTGATTGCTGTCGTAGTCTTACCGACGCCACCTTTTTGGTTGGCGATCGTGATGATTCGATTGAGCTCGCTCATTCTGCTATCCGGATGATCAGTTGACCTTGCGCCGGAGGCCTTCGATTTCCAAAACGATGGAATCCGTTTCAACGGCACTGCGATGTTCTAGCAGATCAAACCGCCAACGACCATTCGCTTTCGCTATTTCCTGACGGTAATCCCGTCCTTTATGGAAAAAAGCATGACATTCAAGATTTTGAGTCATCCAAGGTTCGGAAAAATCGAACAGAAGGTCCAGATCAGCAAGCGCTCTTGCTGAAATTGCATCGACCTGACCAATAGCGGCAGGAGCATCTTCGATTCGCAAGACATGTACGCTACCCAAACCACCCGTTTCAAGCAATGCCTGCCGCAAAAACGCAGCCTTTTTTTGATTGCTTTCAACCAGATGAACCCATCCACCGCCCAGTTCTTTCAGGAAAATAGCGGTTATTATGCCCGGAAACCCGCCACCTGATCCGAGATCAGCCCAAATTTGCGCTTTTGGCGAAAGTTGAAATATTTGCGCACTGTCAGCAACATGCCGGCGCCAAAGGTCAGGCAGCGTCGACGGAGCGACAAGATTTATAGCCTTCGACCATTTCTGGAAAAGCGCAGAAAAATGCTCCAATCTTTCCCATGTTTCACGTGAAACATCTTTGACGTTTATCTGCATTCAAAAGACTCGTTGGGCGCGTTGCACATCATTTTTTCGGAGAACCGCAAGTAGTAATGCCAGAGCCGCAGGTGTCATTCCATCCACGGCGGCGGCCTGGGCCATATTCTGAGGTTTGGTGCGCGCCAACTTCAACTTAAGTTCGTTTGATAGACCGCTAAGCCCGCTAAAGTCGAAATTATCGGGTATCAGCCGTTGTTCTTCACGCCGCGTAGCGGTAATTCCAGATTCCTGCCGTTCCATATATACTGCATAACCAGCCTCAATTTCTAAAGCATCATATACGCTAGCCGGCTTACCTAAAAGATCTGGCCATACGCGATGCAAAAGATCCATGCCGACATCCTGATGGGACAGCAATTCATAAGCGCTTCGCCGCTGACCGTCCTGATTCACCTTGATACCAAACCTTGCCGCTTCCTGAGGGGTGAGGGTTGCCGCCTTCAACTGCTCACGAACGGACGTCAGATCGCTCTCAAACTGGCCAAAACGCTCCCGTCGCGAAAGCGAGGTAATTCCCAAATCATTTGCAATCGGCGTCAACCTGACATCCGCATTGTCAGCGCGAAGTGACAGGCGGTATTCTGCACGCGACGTGAACATCCGATAAGGTTCGGTAATTCCCCGCGATGTCAGATCGTCGATCATCACTCCAATATAGGCCTCAGTGCGACTGAATACTGCTGACGGGCGATCGCCGACAAGCAAGGCAGCATTCAGTCCGGCGACGAGACCCTGTGCAGCCGCTTCCTCGTATCCGGTGGTGCCGTTTATTTGGCCGGCCAGAAAAAGACCTCGCAGCTTCTTCACTTCGAGACTCTGGCTTAACTCGCGGGGATCGATATGATCATACTCAATCGCATAGCCCGGTTGTACGATTCTAACCTTTTCCAGACCGGGAATGGTGCGAATGAATGCATCCTGAACTTCCGCAGGCAGAGAGGTGGAAATTCCATTCGGGTAGACGGTCGGATCATCTAGGCCCTCTGGCTCCAGGAAAATCTGATGACCATCCCGTTCACCAAAACGCGTAATTTTATCTTCTATCGATGGGCAATAGCGGGGTCCAACCCCTTTAATCTCACCCGAATACATTGCAGAAAGACGAATGTTGTCTGAGATGATGGCATGCGTGGCATTTGTCGTGCGTGTGACACCACACGCGATCTGGGGATTCTTTATCTCATCCGTCATAAAGGAGAACCGCGTAGGAACCTCGTCGGCCTCCTGTTTTTCGAGACTGTCCCAGTCGATGGTTCGGCCATCCAGTCTGGCAGGCGTACCTGTTTTCAGACGCCCAAGACGCAAGCTCAGCTTTAGCAGAGTATCCGACAAGCCCAGAGACGGTGCCTCTCCCATGCGCCCTGCCTGCGTCTTTGCGTTACCGATATGGATCACCCCCCTTAGAAAGGTGCCCGTTGTCAGAACCACTGCTCCAGTGTCAAAAATTCGGCCGTCTTTCAGTATGACACCCGAGACTTTGTCGTTGCTGGTGACAAGATCAAACACATCACCCTCGACAACATCGAGATTGCGATGGTTGAGTATCTCGGCTTGCATGGCAATCCGATAAAGCTTGCGATCTGCCTGCGTCCGTGGACCACGAACCGCCGGGCCCTTTTTTCGGTTCAAAAGACGAAACTGAATACCGGCAGCATCGGCCACCCGGCCCATCAGTCCATCAAGTGCATCAACTTCCCGAACAAGATGTCCTTTACCCAGGCCGCCAATTGCCGGATTGCAGGACATGGCGCCAATAGTCGCAATGTGATGGGTAATGAGAACTGTTCGCACGCCCGTACGGGCAGCAGCGCTTGCAGCCTCGCAGCCGGCATGGCCGCCACCGATAACGATGACATCATAACTCGCCACATTCCGCTCCATTCATTTCGAAACCGAATCAGATTGTTTCACGTGAATCATTTGCCAATGCAAAATTCCGAGAAAATAACATCCAGCAGATGCTCGACATCCACCTTGCCGGTAATCCGGCCCAATTCCTCGGCTGCCAAGCGCAGGCATTCCGCCCGCATATCCAGTTGCGAACCCTCTAATGCTTCTTCGAGAAAATTGGAAGCGCTTTCTAGTAACTGCGCATGCCTGATCCGGCCAGGCTTCAATGATGAGATTGCCTCCCATCGTTTGGCAACATTGGCCAAAATAGCCGCTCTAAGCTCATCAAGACCATCTCCGGTCCTTGTCGATATCTCGATGTCCGAGCCGACTGCCCGGGGGCTGAGATCGGATTTCGTACCGACACGCCAAACAGGAATTGCGTCCGGCAGACCAAAGGCGTCGTTCGGTTCTTCCTTGTCATTGAGCAACAAAATAAGATCCGCCCGTTCAAGAACGAGATGAGCGCGGCGTATACCTTCTTTCTCAACAATGTCTTCAGTTTCGCGAATACCTGCCGTATCGAAAAATCGGATAAGAAATCCGCCTAGATCCAGGTCTACATGCAAGACGTCTCGCGTTGTGCCTGCTATTTCTGTGACGATTGCCACGTCTCTATTGGCCAGGGCGTTTAACAGACTGGACTTCCCAACATTTGGGGCACCAGCGATGGCTACCTGATACCCATCTCGGATAATTTCCCCAGAATGTGTAGCAACAAGTTGAGCATCAATTTCCCGCTTTAACCGATAGACATTGGCCCATACCGTCTCAGAAACTGAGCCCGGCACATCATCTTCATCAGCGAAATCAAGTTCGGCTTCAATAAGAGCTCTCGCCCTTGTCAACTCACGTGCCCAGCCCTCATAAACGGCCGAAAGACCGCCATCACTTTGCTCAAGCGCCAAACGGCGCTGCATCTCGGTTTCCGCACGCAGAAGGTCGGACAGACCCTCAGCCTCAACGAGATCAAGCTTGCCATTCTCTAAGGCGCGTTTAGAGAATTCCCCCGCCTCGGCCAATCTCATGTCTGCGACAGTCAATTCCGCGTAAAGCGCAGATACAATTGCCTGGCTTCCATGGAGATGGAGCTCAACAGAATCTTCTCCGGTAAACGAATTGGGAGCAGGAAAGGTGATCACCAGACCACGGTCAATGACGCTTCCGTCCAGCTTCCTTACCGTTCGCAGATAGGCATGACGAGGAAGGGGAAGCGGCCCTGCCAACTTTTCGGCGATCGATATGGCTTTCGATCCACTAATCCGAAAAACAGCAAGCCCTGCCGGCAGAGAACCGCTCGACAGGGCAAAGATCGTATCATCGGCCGGCATTATTCAAACCTCAACGCGTGGCAGAATCCGGCTAAGGATCAGGTATTCATCGATTCAAAGAAGTCGCCATTGTTTTTCGTCTGCTTGAGCTTGTCGATGAGGAACTCGATCGCATCGGTTGTGCCCATAGGTGCAAGAATACGGCGAAGAACAAAGATCTTCTGAAGATCCTGCCGTGGTACCAGAAGGTCTTCCTTACGCGTGCCCGACTTGAGAATATCCATAGCGGGGAAGATGCGCTTATCGGCAACCTTGCGATCAAGAACAATTTCCGAGTTACCGGTTCCCTTGAACTCTTCGAAAATGACTTCGTCCATACGGCTGCCGGTATCGATCAGGGCCGTAGCAATGATGGTGAGCGAACCGCCTTCCTCAATGTTACGGGCTGCACCAAAGAAACGTTTTGGGCGCTGGAGCGCATTGGCGTCAACACCACCCGTCAAAACCTTGCCGGAAGACGGTACGACTGTGTTGTAGGCTCGACCAAGGCGGGTGATCGAGTCGAGAAGAATGACGACATCACGGCCGTGCTCGACCAGACGTTTTGCCTTCTCGATAACCATTTCGGCAACCTGAACGTGGCGAACCGCAGGCTCGTCAAAGGTCGACGAAACGACCTCGCCCTTAACGGAACGCTGCATATCCGTCACTTCTTCCGGACGTTCATCAATCAGAAGAACGATGAGATAACACTCTGGATGATTGGCGGTGATGGAATGGGCGATGTTCTGCAACAGGACGGTCTTACCCGTGCGTGGCGGTGCAACAATCAGGCCGCGCTGGCCCTTGCCCAGTGGCGCGACGAGATCGATAACGCGCGCAGAATTATCCTTCGACGTCGGGATATCGAGCTCCATCTTGAACCGTTCATTCGGATAGAGCGGTGTCAGATTGTCGAAATGAACCTTGTGACGGATCTTTTCCGGATCGTCGAAATTGATTGTGTTGACCTTCAGAAGAGCAAAATAACGCTCGCCTTCCTTGGGGCCGCGGATTGGACCTTCGACAGTATCACCGGTCTTAAGCGAAAAACGGCGGATCTGCGAGGGGGAGATATAGATATCGTCCGGACCCGGCAGGTAGTTGGCATTGGCGGAACGCAGGAAGCCAAAACCATCCTGCAGAACTTCCACGACACCTTCACCAATGATCTCTACGTCCTGGCTGGCAAGAACCTTCAATATAGCGAACATCAACTCCTGCTTACGCATGGTGCTGGCGTTCTCGACCTCCATTGATTCGGCGAAGGCCAGCAAATCGGTCGGGGATTTGCTTTTAAGTTCTTGAAGCTTCATTTCAGCCATGAAGGAAGGACCATTTCAATTTTGAGGGGAAGCCGTGTCGGTGGAATTCGAATCCCGCGGACAAAACCGCAGACAGTGAACCTGCACACATGCACGATAGAAGAGATGGCCGGGAAAATAGCGATTCCGCCCCCTTACCGCAAGGGGGGGATAACGGCAAATATTTACACAGAGACGTCAGAACGGCTTTACGACGACGAAAATCACGATAGCGACCATCAATACAGTTGGTATTTCGTTGACCAGACGCCAGTACCGCGCGGATTTGCGAGCACCATCGACGGCGAACTGCCGCATGCTGCGTCCAAACATCACATGCACCAGGGTTAAAAGCACGACCATGGCGATCTTTGCGTGGAGCCAACCGCCCTGGAATTCGTAGACCGTCCAGGCCAGATACAATCCCAGTATCCATGATAGCATCATCGCAGGATTCATGATCACGCGGTAAAGACGCTGCTCCATCATCTTAAAGGTTTCAGACTGAGGAGAACCGACAGGGGCGTCCGTATGGTAGATGAACAGTCGGGGTAGATAGAGAAGGCCAGCCATCCAGGAGATGACGGCGATCACGTGCAGGGCCTTTATCCAGAGAAAAAGATCATCTGGTCGCCAAAACAGAACCGCCACAAGCAGGGCCACGAAAATAGCTATAGCAGCGGCGGCGCGACGCTTGGCGCGCTGCCCGGGTTTCTCATCCGTCTGCCTCTCCTCATTCATCGTCCAAAACTCCGGACGCGCTCGACAAGCGCTGTCACATGATCCGGATTGGCTTCCGGGGTAATGCCGTGACCCAGATTGAAGATCAGCGGTCCATTTCCGAGCACTTGAAGAATGCGATCGATCCCATCGTTGAGCGACGAACCTCCCGCCACAACCCGCATGGGATCGAGGTTGCCTTGCACTGGACCATCTTTTTGCAGTTCGGCGGCAAAGCTCAATGGGATTGACCAGTCGAGGCCAATCGCGTCGGCACCGGTCTTCTGCCGGTAGGTTTTCAAGTTGAAACCAGCCCCCTTGGCGAAGGCAATAATCTTTGCGGCCGGACGACGTGCACGAACGCCTGCGATGATCCGGGCGACGGGCGCAATGGCAAAGGCAGCAAATTCTCCTTCTCCCAGCACTCCTGCCCAGGAATCGAAAATCTGCAACGCATCAGCACCAGCATCCAGCTGACCAACCAGATAATCGATCGAAATATCGGCAAGCTGGTCGAGAAGCGATGCAAACTCGTTCGGATACTTGTAGGCGAACAAGCGGGCGGGTGCCTGATCGGGCGTGCCCTTTCCGGCAATCATATAGGTCGCAACAGTCCACGGCGCTCCACAGAAGCCCAAGAGCGTTGTCTGTGCGGGGAGATCACGGCGTAGCCGCCTGACGGTCTCAAAAACCGGCGCAAGATGCGCCATGACGTCTGAAGCATCGAGCTTGCCGATACCGTCAGCATCGATCGGATCCATTTGCGGTCCGACACCTTCCAGGAAACGCACATTCCTTCTCAGAGCGTCGGGAATGACGAGAATGTCGGAAAACAGAATTGACGCATCAAAACCATAACGCCGGATTGGCTGCAGGGTGACTTCTGCCGCCAGTTCCGGATTGTAACAGAGATCCAGAAAGCTTCCGGCCTGCGCGCGGGTCGCCCTGTACTCCGGCAGATAACGTCCTGCCTGTCTCATCAGCCAGATCGGGGGAGGTGAGACGGTCTTCCCGTCGAGCACTTGCAGGATCGTTCGGCGCACTTCGGTCACGCAGGTCTCCTAAAATTAAATATCCTATATAAAGGATTCTTCTATTTCTTAGAGTCTGTGAGTAGCAAGGACTAAAGCCTTTGCCGGACTTTTCCACCAGTACCGGATTCAATAGGGCGTTCGCGCACAATATCGAATTGGGTTGGGATGGAACTTGGAGAATCAGAAATATGCATTTATAATCAGTTATTTGAAGTTAAAGATAATCAGTCGCTGTCTGTGGATAAGTTGTGAATTGCCGATTGATAGCGACCAATTGTCCACTGCTTCGATATCTACGGCGAAAACCTTTCCGATCGATCTCGATATGTGGATAAATCGGCAGTTATCCGAGCGGCCGGCGGCGGCTCATATCATGCCGCCAATCTCTCCCGGACTATCAACAGGGGAACATGTTTAGCGTGGAGAACAGGAAAAACTTCTTCCATCTGCACCTCATTTCTGACTCAACCGGCGACACTCTCGTTTCAGCAGGGCGTGCGGCAGCAGTTCAGTTCACCAACGCGGTGCCGGTTGAACATGTCTATCCTCTGATCAGAAATCGAAAGCAGCTTTTACCTGTTCTCGAAGAAATCGACGAAACGCCAGGCATTGTCATTTACACGATCATGGACGCCGACTTGGCAGCGCTGATCGAGACTCGATGCAGAGAGATGAGTGTTCCGACAATCAATCTTCTGGAGCCGGTCATGGCCGTGTTTCAGAATTTTCTGGGTGCGCCCTCTCCCCGCCGGGTGGGAGCCCAACACGTTCTCAATGCCGAATATTTTGCACGTATCGAAGCTCTGAACTTCGCCATGGATCATGACGATGGGCAACTACCGGAGGATTATGACGATGCGGACGTGGTCATAATCGGCATCAGCCGAACATCTAAAACACCAACGAGCATCTATCTCGCAAATCGTGGCATCAAGGCTGCCAATATTCCAATCGTGCCCGGCGTAGATTTGCCGCCCGCCTTGCTCAACGCCACCCGTCCGGTAATTGTTGGACTGGTTGCAACAACCGATCGAATTTCCCAAGTTCGGGAGAACCGCGAACTTGGAACATCGGTTTCTTATGATCGTGGACATTATGTAGATCGGGCTGCGATTAACGAAGAGCTCAAATATGCGCGCGCACTTTGCACGCGTCATAATTGGCCGATTATCGATGTGACCCGCCGCTCCATAGAGGAGACAGCGGCCGCTATCGTTGCGCTACGGCCGAGGCTGCGTTAAGGCGATTCCAAAGGCTTTAAATCCAGGATGACCCGTGACCGATCCCCTTGTTCTCGCATCTTCCAGTCCCTTCCGGCGTATGCTGATGAGCAATGCCGGCCTGACCTTTGAGCATCAGGCGGCGAATATCGATGAGCGGAAAATTGAAGAGGGTCTCGTCAATGCTGACCCCAAACGCGTGGCAATGGTGCTTGCCGAGGCAAAGGCAATGAATGTGGCGTCATCACACCCACGCAGCTTTGTTATCGGCTCGGATCAGACAATGTCGCTGGGCTCGCGAATTTATCACAAGGCAGCCGATCTCGCGGAAGCGAAAACGAATCTTCTTTCTCTGTCGGGTAAAACTCATCGGCTGAACAGCGCCGTCGTTATCGTTCGAGATGGCGAAATTATCTGGGAATATGTTGGCCATGCCGACCTGACCATGCGTGACCTGTCGCCAGCGTTCGTTGATTATTATGTGAGCCGCGTTGGACCGACCGTATTGAAGAGCGTCGGCTGCTACCAGCTGGAAGGCGAAGGTATTCAGCTATTTTCCAAGATCGATGGTGACTATTTTACGATCGTCGGACTGCCGATGCTGGCTCTACTAGAAAAATTGCGCGAGCTGGGGGCAATCCATGGCTGATTCACGTGAAACCAAACTCCGTGCCTTCGTCACGGGTTTTCCCATTAGCCATTCGCGTTCTCCTATTATTCACAACCACTGGCTCGGCCAGTTTGGTATTGAAGGGCATTACGAAGCTCTCGAGGTAAAGCCCGAAGATTTTTACCAGTTCATCGCCGAGCTAAGAAGGGGTGAGAGACACCGCGGTGGTAATGTCACCATTCCTCATAAGGAGGCAGCCTTCCGTCTTGCTGATAGGCCCGACCCGCTTGCAGAGGAATTGGGAGCTGCCAATACGCTCTGGCTGGAAGACGGGTTGATACATGCGACCAATACTGATGGTCATGGTTTTACGGCCAATCTCGATCATCATAGGGCGGGTTGGGATCACGTGGGCAGCGCAGTTGTTATGGGAGCCGGCGGTGCCAGCCGCTCGGTTATCCAGTCACTGCGCAATCGTGGCATCAAGGAAATCCATGTCGTCAACCGCACTGTCGATCGCGCCCGTCAGCTTGCCGATCATTTTGGCTCAAGCATTTATGCGCATTCGATGGACGCACTGTCCGAGGTGATGAAAGGCGCCGGGCTATTTGTGAATACCACATCACTCGGCATGGACGGCTCAGAAACTATGACTTTGGATTTCAGTCCGCTTTCACCGGATGCCTTGATCACTGATATTGTGTACGTGCCGCTGAAGACCAGCTTTTTGTCTCAGGCGGAGGCGCAAGGTTTTTCAACGGTGGATGGACTGGGCATGCTTCTGCATCAAGCCGTTCCCGGTTTTGAAAAATGGTTCGGGCGCAGGCCCATTGTCGATGAGACGCTTCGCCAACTTGTTATCGATGATATGGATCGCCATTGATGATCATTATTGGTCTCACCGGTTCGATTGGAATGGGCAAAACAACAACCGCAAAGTTCTTTGCGGAAGAAGGAGTTCCAGTCAACGATTCGGACGCGGTTGTGCATGACCTTTATCGATCAGATGCTGTCGAGCCCGTTGGTGAGGCATTTCCATATGCGATAAGAGATGGGGTCGTTGACAGACAGGCATTGGCCAGACAGCTGGCTGCGAATGCTGATGGCTTCAAAAGACTTGAAGCCATCGTTCACCCGCTGGTTCGACAGCGGGAGAGCCAGTTTTTGGATAGGGAAAGCCAAAAGGGCGCCGAGATGGTGCTCCTTGATATTCCGCTCCTCTTCGAAACTGAACGACACAATGCGGTCGATGCCATTGTCGTAGTCACTTGCGATCCACAGATACAGCGTGAGCGGGTGCTTGCGCGGCCTGACATGACGGAAGAAAAGTTTGAGCTCATTCTGGCACGTCAGATGCCTGATCAGGAAAAACGTCAAAAAGCCGATTTTTTGATCGATACCGGTCACGGGTTGGATACCGCCCGAGCCAGAGTTCGGCAGATCATCAAAAGCCTTCGGGCGGGAAAATTGAGCGAGAAAACCGATGCGTGAGATCATATTCGATACCGAAACCACGGGGCTTGAATCCAAGGTTGACCGCGTTATCGAAATTGGCGGTATCGAGCTTGTCGATCATTTTCCGACCGGTAGAACCTTTCATAAATACATTTCGCCCGGTGACCGAAAGGTGCATCCAGATGCGTTGGCGGTCCATGGACTGACAGATGACTTTCTGAAAGACAAGCCAACTTTCGCGGAGATTCTTGACGAGCTTCAGGAGTTTTTCCACGACGCCAAATGGATCGCGCACAACGCAAACTTCGACATCGGTTTCATTAATGCCGAGTTTGAAAGACTTGGCGTGCCGCCGGTGCAAAGCGAGCAGGTTATCGACACGCTGTCGATGGCACGACGCAAACATCCAATGGGTCCGAATTCGCTCGATGCACTTTGCCGTCGTTACGGCATAGACAATTCGCACCGAACAAAACACGGAGCCTTGCTCGACTCCGAGCTTTTGGCCGAAGTTTATATTGAGATGATCGGCGGCCGGCAGACTGCGCTTGGCCTGGTAGAAGAAAAGAAAGTGATCAAGGTGATCGAGGAAGCAGACGACGACATCGTTGTTGATATTCCTCCGCGGGCGCGGCCATTGCCGATACGTTTGTCCGCTAACGATATGGATGCCCATCAGAAACTGATCGCAACGATGGGCGAAAAGGCAATCTGGAAACAGTACCAGCAATAATAAAGCCCGGTCTGAGCCGGGCTTTATGGATGGTCTGACTTATCAGATTAGCTGTCTAGTGCCTGAACCTTGGAGCGGGTCTGCTCTTCGGCGATACGCTGCGTGAACATCTGCGCAAAATCGATTGGATCGATCATCAGAGGGGGGAAGCCGCCATTGCGGGTTACGTCGGCAATGATCTGGCGGGCAAACGGAAAGAGCAGACGCGGGCACTCGATGAAAAGAACCGGCAGCATGTGTTCCTGAGGGAAGCCGGTGATGCGGAAGACGCCGCCATAAACCAGTTCGGCTGCGAACACGACTTTGTCGCCTTCCATCGCCTGGGCGTTCAGGGTCAGTACCACGTCGAAATCGGAATCCGACAGCGGGTTGGCATTGACGTTCACATTGATGTTGATCGCCGGCGCCGTCTCACGAGCCTGCAGCGAACGTGGCGCGCCTGGATTTTCAAAGGACAGATCCTTCGTATATTGCGCAAGGATGCTGAGCGACGGATTGGAAGCCTGGGTCTCTGTTTCGTTTGCCATTGGAATTCCTCGCGACTTTGAACTGTGAGGCCGTCTAACATTTCGGTTTAATGCTTACAACCCTGCGGCATAAGGTGATGGTTTGCTCAGTCCTTGCGATTATCGGGACCGGACCAGGGAGATGACGGATTGGGACCGCGGCTGAAATCGTTTTCATCCAGATCGAGCACCTTTGGCTTCTCAGGTTGCCTCGTATTTTCGGGATTGCCAGCGCGGTAGGAAGCGGAAGTACCTCGGGACGTGCGCATAACGACAACACGTTTGCCAATCAGCGACCAGATAAAATGGCGAACTGGCGGAACGAAAAGCAGCAGCCCGACAATATCGGTAAAAAAGCCGGGAAGGATGAGAAGCACGCCTGCAACCACCACCATCGCGCCACTGACAAGTGATTTTCCTGGAAGCCTGCCTTCCTGGCTTTCGCGATTGGCTTCCTGAAGGAGGCTGATACCCTGAATGCGCAAAAGAATGGCACCGATGAGCGATGTCAGGATGACGAGCGCGAGTGTGGGCCACAGACCAATCGCGTTGCCAACGACTACGAAGCCGGCAATTTCGATGAGTGGCAGGCCGAGAAATATGATCGGCAAAAGAATAAGGGGCATTGCGCCTGAAATCCTGTCCTTTGAGCGGTCCGTATCTCAGGCTCCGCATTTGAATGATCGGCAGTTGCAGACTATATGTGAAAGCTAGCCAATAATTTAAATGATCACTGCGGGTGAAGATGGGCGCGAACGATTTCATTACACTGTTTTTTCTGGTCGCTGCAGTGCTGATTTTTCTGCAACTGCGCAGCGTTCTCGGCCGCCGCACTGGCCATGAGAAGCCTCCTGTTGATCCATTTTCGGCTCGTGATGCCGCCAAGCCGGTTGCGGCCGATGACGACAAGGTCGTTACTCTTCCACGCCGTGATCAGGTTGACGAAGAACAGCGTTGGGCAGATGTCGATGCGGTTGCCAAGCCCGGCACCGAACTCAATTCGGCTATTCGTGGGCTGATCCAGGCCGATCCGAGTTTCAATCCGAAGGAATTCACCAAGGGCGCCGGCATGGCGTATGAAATGATCGTGATGGCATTTGCCGATGGTGATCGCAAAACCTTGAAAGGTCTGCTGTCCAAAGAAGTCTACGATGGTTTTGATGCCGCCATTTCCGAGCGAGAAGCTCGTGACGAAGTGGTCAAGTCAAGCTTCGTTGGCATCGACAAGGCCGATATCGTCAATGCCGTCGTCAACGACTCTGAGGCTCAGATCACGATCCGTATTGTCAGCCATCTGATCTCGGCAACATACGATAAGGCTGGAGCTGCTGTGGATGGCGAAGCTGATACCGTTGCCGAAGTTACGGATATCTGGACCTTCGCCCGTGATATCCGCTCGCGTGATCCGAACTGGAAGCTGATCGCGACTGAATCCGAACAATGAGCACGATCGACCACGTCCTGACGCCTACGACCTATTCGAATCTCGTCGGCTGGGGTGAGGATGATCCATCTCCACTGTTTTCGGCCATGCGCGACTGTCTCCATTATATCGAGGCAGTGAAACCGTATCGCCCGGGCCTATTGGGGCTGACTACTGATGACCTGTTGCCGCTGTTAAATTCGGCTGCAGGTTTTTCATTATCAGGGCCGGATGCCGCTCGGCGCTTCTTTGAAGACCATTGCACACCAGTTGCAATCCGTCGGTTGGATGAAAAACCAGGTTTCGTGACAGGCTTTTTTGAGCCCGAGGTGGATGTATCCGACACAGCGGACGAGATTTATCGTTATCCCTTTTATCGACGTCCGTCGGATCTGATCGATATCAACGATGGTAACCGTCCGTTCTACATCGACAAATCCTACGCTTTTGCCAGATCACGAAATGGCGAAATCGATCCCTATCCGGATCGTGGCGAGATCGACCGCGGATATCTTGAAGGGCAGGGATTGGAAATCGCGTGGGCGAAATCCAAAATCGATGTGTTTTTTACGCATGTGCAGGGCGCCGCCAGACTGCGTTATCGCGATGGCCGCGTCGGCCGCATCACTTATGCTGCCAAGGCCGGGCACGCTTTTTCAGCGATTGGCCGCGTACTGATCGATCGTAGAGATATCGATGCGGCGGCCGTCTCCATGCAGAGCATTCGTGATTGGCTGATTGAGAATCCGGCTAAGGTTGATGATGTCTTATGGCATAACCGTTCCTACATCTTTTTCCGGGAAGCGCCGGTCGCGGGCCTTGACCGAGGGCCGATTGCCGCCGCCAAGGTGCCTTTGGTGGCCGGTCGATCGCTGGCGGTGGATCGGTTGATCCATACCTTTGGTTTTCCATTTTTCATCCGCTCGCAAACTTTGACACATCTGGATGGCGGCAGGTCTTTTGCGAGAACGATGCTGGCACTCGACACTGGTTCGGCAATTGTTGGGCCGGCACGCGGCGATATTTTTACCGGCTCAGGGTACGATGCCGGAGAACAGGCTGGAACGATCAGGCATCCAGCGGATTTTTACATTCTTGTCCCGAAAGCTGCGGCGGCGAGGTTGGTGTCATGAAGGGCGACCGCAAGCTGAGCAGTGAAGACCGTATCCTCTGGGGGAAGGTTGCTCGATCAGCCAAAGCGATGCCCGGGCGGCTGGAAGAGTTGTTGAAATTCGAAATGCTTTTCGAAGATCCAGCAGAAGAAGATGCGCCAGGCAAGGACTTCTCTTTGGTATCCGGCAGTAAAAAAATCGTCCCAGTCGATACGGCGCTTAAAACTCTCCAGCCAAATCGGAAAATCCATCATCCTCTGGAAAAGCCGGTCAAGCGGAAGCTGGCACGTGGGCATCTGGCGTTGGAAGCACGTGTCGATCTGCATGGCCTCATTCAGAGCGAGGCACATGGCATACTTTTGGATTTCTTGCTGCGGGCGCATGATCGTGGTCTGAGGCACGTGCTGGTAATTACGGGTAAGGGAAGTTCGTTTGGCAGTGAAGGTGCGTTGAAGCGCGCCGTTCCACTCTGGTTCTCCAAACCGGAATTCCGTTTCCTGATTTCATCCTATGAGCCGGCAGCTCGACAACATGGTGGAGATGGCGCGCTGTATGTTCGCCTTAGCCGGCGAACCGGAACCGGGGCATGACACCGTTTGGAAAAGCATTGCGCGAGCTGCGCTTACGCAAAGGCGTAAAGCAGGCCGAGATGGCGGCGGCCATAGGTGTCTCAGCTGCTTATCTCTCGGCACTGGAACATGGCCATCGCGGCAAACCTAGTTTCGATTTCCTGCAGCGCGTTGCCGGCTATTTCAACATCATTTGGGATGAGGCGGAAGAGCTGTTCATGCTCGCGGAAGCATCAGATCCACGCGTGATCGTCGACACCAGCGATATGCCTCCGGAATATACGGCTTTCGCCAATCGTTTGGCCAAGGAGATTCGCTCTTTGTCGCCGGACATGCTACAGCAATTGATGAATGTTCTCGAAAGTGGCCGCCCTTCTGGCTGAAGGCCACATAATCCCGGGTTAAATGCGCGGAAAATGCCTCGGCGCTTTGGAAATCTGCCCGGATTTCTTATATTCAGTGGCACGAAATACGGTGATTCGCCAGATCGCCGCACCACGTTAATTGGAAAGATCATTGATGAGCGAAACACCCGTCAACGACAGCGGCGCAAGTTCTGAATACGGCGCGGATTCGATCAAGGTTCTCAAGGGCCTCGATGCGGTGCGTAAGCGCCCCGGCATGTATATCGGCGATACGGACGACGGGTCCGGCCTTCATCACATGGTCTACGAGGTCGTCGATAATGCCATCGATGAGGCGCTTGCGGGCCATGCGGATATCGTCACCGTCACGCTGAATGCTGATGGTTCTGTCAGTGTCACCGATAACGGCCGCGGCATTCCGACCGACATCCATAAGGAAGAAGGTGTTTCTGCCGCCGAGGTCATCATGACCCAGCTTCACGCAGGTGGTAAATTCGACCAGAATTCCTACAAAGTTTCTGGTGGCTTGCACGGCGTTGGCGTTTCGGTGGTGAACGCGCTATCCGTCTGGCTTAAGCTGAAAATCCGCCGCAATGGCAAGGTTCACGAGATTGGTTTTACCCATGGTGTCGCCGACGCGCCGCTCAAGGTTATCGGTGATTACGAAGGTCGCTCCGGTACGGAAGTAACGTTCCTTGCCAGCCCTGAAACCTTCACAATGACGGAGTTCGACTACAACACGCTCGAACACCGCCTGCGTGAGCTTGCCTTCCTGAATTCTGGCGTGAGAATCCGGCTAACCGACAAGCGGAAGTCGGATGTCCGCGAAGAAGAGATGGTATACGACGGCGGACTTGAAGCCTTCGTCCAATATCTCGATCGCGCCAAAAAGCCGCTGGTGGAAAAACCGGTTGCCATCAAGGGTGAAAAAGACGGCATCACTGTCGAAGTGGCCATGTGGTGGAATGACAGCTATCACGAAAATGTCCTCTGCTTCACAAACAATATTCCGCAGCGCGACGGCGGCACGCATATGGCTGGCTTCCGCGGTGCGCTGACACGACAGGTCACCTCCTATGCCGATACGTCCGGCATTACCAAAAAGGAAAAGGTGACGCTGCAGGGTGAAGACTGCCGCGAAGGTTTGACTGCCGTCCTGTCGGTCAAGGTACCGGATCCCAAGTTCTCGTCGCAGACGAAGGACAAGCTGGTTTCCTCCGAAGTTCGCCCGGTTGTCGAAAGCCTCGTGAACGAGGCGCTGAGCACCTGGTTCGAAGAACATCCGGCCGACGCAAAAATTCTGGTTGGCAAGGTTGTTGAGGCTGCCGTCGCTCGTGAAGCCGCTCGCAAGGCGCGCGAACTTACCCGCCGTAAAGGCGCGTTGGATATTGCATCGCTGCCAGGTAAGCTCGCAGATTGCTCGGAACGTGATCCGTCAAAGTCCGAAGTGTTCCTCGTCGAGGGTGATTCCGCAGGTGGCTCCGCCAAGCAGGGGCGTTCGCGTGAAAACCAGGCGATCCTTCCGCTGCGCGGCAAGATCCTCAACGTAGAGCGCGCGCGTTTTGACAAGATGTTGTCCAGTCAGGAAATCGGCACGCTGATCACAGCGCTCGGCACGTCGATTGGCAAGGACGAGTTCAACGCCGACAAGCTGCGTTACCACAAGATCATTATCATGACGGATGCCGACGTTGACGGCGCTCATATTCGTACCCTGCTTCTGACTTTTTTCTTCCGCCAGATGCCGGAACTGATCGAGCGCGGCCATATCTATATCGCCCAGCCGCCGCTCTATAAGGTGAGCCGCGGTAAATCCGTTCAGTACCTGAAGGATGAAAAAGCGCTGGAAGAATACCTGATCAGCATGGGTCTCGAAGAGGCGACGCTGACGCTCGAATCCGGCGAAGTACGTGCCAGTGCTGATCTGCGCGAAGTCATTCAGGACGCGCTGCGCCTGCGTTCGCTCGTTGATGGCCTTCACTCGCGTTACAATCGTTCGCTTGTTGAGCAGGCCGCTATTGCCGGTGCGCTCAATCCGGAACTGACCGATAACCGCGAGCGCACGCAGCAGACGGCCGACGAAGTAGCTCGTCGCCTCGATGTGATTGCCGAAGAAACCGAACGCGGCTGGACAGGTCACGTGACCAGCGAAGGCGGTCTGCGTTTCGAGCGCATGGTTCGGGGCGTCAAGGAAGTTGCCGTTCTGGATAACGCTTTGATCGGTTCGGCCGATGCGCGCCATATCGATCAGATGAAGCAGCGTCTTCACGATATTTACGCTGCGCCGCCACGCCTGACCCGCAAGGACGGCACGCTGGATGTATCCGGCCCTCGCGCACTTCTGGATGCGATCTTTGCATCTGGCCGGCGCGGCCTATCCATGCAGCGTTACAAGGGTCTTGGCGAGATGAATGCGGAACAGCTGTGGGAAACGACACTCGATCCGAACGTCCGCTCGTTGCTTCAGGTGAAGGTTCCGGACGCCACGGACGCCGACGGCTTGTTCTCGCGCCTGATGGGTGATGAAGTCGAACCGCGCCGCGAATTCATTCAGGACAATGCCCTCAGTGTCGCGAACCTCGACATCTAAAAGTTAAAAATGTGTGTTTCACGTGAATCTTTCCTGTGGGTGATTCACGTGAAACACTTTGTTAACCGACAAAATATTCGTGCGCTTGTGTCATGTGTTTTGCTCGCATCGCTGTCTCGTCTTCATTGCGATAGGCATCATCTGTCAAATCTGCTAAGCGACTAGCATGTATCGTCCATTTCGCGAGACCGACATATTCTCCGCGACATGCCAGAGGCGGCCTGCGGATGTTTTACCAACTGTATGAAATAAATCACGCCGCGCTTGCACCATTGCGGGCAACGACTGAGGCGATGCGGATGCTTTACAGCGATCCGCTCAATCCGATGTCGCATACGCCATTGGGTCGAACAATGGCGGCCGGCCTAGAAGTATTCGAGCGGCTAACCCGCCGTTATGCTAAACCATCCTTCGATCTGCAGCAGACGATCATCGACGGTGAGGCGGTCGATGTGACCGAAGAAATCATCTGCTCGAAACCGTTCTGCAATCTTCTGCGCTTCAATCGACGGCTGAAGCCGGGCAGGGCACCCGATCCGAAAATCCTGCTCGTCGCTCCGATGTCGGGGCATTACGCCACCTTGCTGCGTGGAACGGTCGAAGCCCTTCTTCCTTATGCCGAAGTCTACATCACCGACTGGATCGATGCCCGCATCGTACCGGCGACGGAAGGTACTTTTGATCTCGATGATTATATCGACTACTTGATCGAGATGATCCGCGCGCTGGGTTCGAAGACGAATGTGGTCGCGGTCTGCCAGCCGTCTGTTCCAGTGCTCGCCGCAATTGCCGTCATGGAAGCAGAGAATGATCCGCTCGTGCCAGCATCAATGACGTTGATGGGTGGGCCGATCGACACGCGCATCAATCCCACAGCAGTGAATTCCATGGCCCAAGACCGGCCGCTCAGCTGGTTTAAGGAAAATGTCATCATGAGCGTCCCGTGGCCGCAGCCTGGATGTATGCGGCCTGTCTATCCGGGTTTCCTGCAATTATCCGGCTTCATGTCTATGAACCTTGATCGCCATGTCACCGCGCATAAGGAATTTTTCGAACACTTGGTGAAGAACGACGGCGAATCCGCCGAGAGGCATCGGGAATTTTATGATGAATATCTGGCGGTGATGGATCTGACCGCCGAATTCTATCTGCAGACGGTGGATACAGTCTTCATTCGCCACGCGCTGCCGAAGGGAGAGATGATGCACCGAGACACCTTGGTTGACACTAAGGCAATCCGACACGTCGCCCTTCTGACAGTGGAAGGCGAGAACGATGATATTTCTGGTCTTGGCCAGACGCAGGCAAGCCACACAATCTGTCCAAACATACCGGCTGACAAAAGGATGCATTACGTGCAACCGGACGTCGGTCATTACGGTGTCTTCAATGGCTCACGATTTCGCAAGGAAATCGCGCCTCGCATCATCTCCTTTGCACGCGAACATTCCTTTGCAACAGATGCCAAAGCCGATGTAAAAAGTGGTTCCCGCCGCAAACCAAGATGAATTGCACGGGACTTTTCAAACGCTTCAGCGATTGGCATCGTCATTGTCTTGAACGGCGCTATGGCATTTCCCAAATCGAATCCGAGCCGATATCCTGTCGGCTGTATTTGAAAGGAATACCGAAACATGACGCAGTCAGCACTGATCCGCCCGGACTGGACGCCGGCGACCATCGCGTTGATGGTTCTCGGTTTTATTGTCTTCTGGCCTCTGGGCCTCGCCATGCTCGCCTATATCCTGTTCGGCGAAAAGCTTGGCCACTTCAAACGCTCCGCAAATGAAAAAGCGGATGGCATGTGCGCCGGTTTCCGCCGGGCACGTGGCCGCTATGATCGCCATTTCTCGACGGGTAATGTTGCCTTCGATGATTGGCGCCGGGCGGAACTCGAAAGGATCGAACAACAGCGCCGCAAGCTTGATGAGATGCGTACGGAATTCGATGACTATCTGCGCGAGCTTCGTCGCGCCAAGGATCAGGAGGAGTTTGACCGCTTTATGCGCGAGCGCAGACCCGGAAACGTCTCAGGTGGTTTTCCGGCTACCAACTGATACAATCGACAATAAGCCGGCGCTTCAAGCGCCGGTTTTTTCTCAGGGCAGTGCCACATCGAATATGCTAGAAGAACCCCATGTTTCCTGCCCTTAAAAAGCTCATACCCAAATCGCCCGAAGCATTGCGATCGACGGAACGGACCATTGTCGTGGGTGATCGCATCCTGCCGTTGACGGTTCGGGAGAATGGTCGGGCCACCCGTATTACCCTGCGTATTGAACCCGGCGGCCGTGCCTTGAAGCTCACGGTGCCCACAGGTTTGAAGCGATCTGAAGTCGATGCCTTTCTCGATCGCCATCAGGGATGGCTCCTCACCAAGTTGGCAAAGTTCCCCATCTCCGGTGATTTGCGTCCTGACGGCATGATCTCTCTTCGCGGTATTCCGCACCGGATCGTGCACACCGGAACATTGCGGGGCGTGACCGAAGCAATTCTTTTGGATGGCCAACCGGTTCTCCGTGTTGGAGGATTAGAAGACCATCTCGGTCGCCGCATTGCGGTCTTCCTCAAGAAGGAAGCGCGTCATGATCTCGAGCCTCTCGTGGCTCGTCATGCTGCAAAGATCGGCAAGCCGGTTCGATTAATCACCATGAAGGATACGCGCAGCCGCTGGGGCTCGTGTTCCTGGGAGGGCAATCTCAGCTTTTCCTGGCGCATCGTCATGGCGCCGCCTGCCGTCATCGATTATCTGGCAGCGCATGAAGTGGCACATCTGAAGGAGATGAACCACGGCCCCAAATTCTGGTCGCTGTGCCGCAGCCTTTGCCCCGGCACCGAAGCCGCCCAGAAATGGCTGAAGCAACATGGCTCTCAGCTTCATGCCATCGACTTTTCCTGAAAGAGGAAGACGGACACTAAGTCGATTTGGCTCGACTCAAACGCCTTTTCATGGCAATTCGCCGCAATGGTTCCCGATATCAAGATTTGCGGACTGAAGACGCCGGACGCGGTCGATCGTGCGATCGACCGTGGTGCGACCCACATCGGCTTCATCTTTTTCGAAAAGAGTCCGCGTCACATCGAGCCGGTCGAAGCCGGTGTTTTGGCCGACCGTGTTCGCGGCAAGGTCAAGATCGTTGCTGTGACCGTCGACGCCGATAATGAGGCGCTTGAAGAGATCATCGCCTTCGTCAAGCCAGACATTCTCCAGCTACACGGTCACGAAAGCGCCGAGCGTGTCCTCAACATTAAGGCCGTTTTTGGTCTGCCGGTGATGAAGGCTTTTTCGATCCGAACCGCAGACGACCTGAGAAAGCTTGAAGCCTATGACGGGCTCGCTGATCGCTTCCTGCTCGATGCGAAGGCGCCTGCCGGCTCCGAATTGCCGGGTGGCAATGGTGTGTCCTTCGATTGGAAACTGCTCGCCGCGCTTGACGATGGCGTCGATTACATGCTTTCCGGTGGATTGAACAAGGATAATGTCGGTATCGCTCTGTCAGATACGACAGCCAGCGGCATAGATATTTCCTCCGGCGTGGAAAGTGCACCGGGGGTGAAGGACCTGCAAATGATGGATGCGTTTTTCGATGCGATTGCCGAAGCGCGATCGGTCGATGCAGCGGATCGCAAGGAGTAGACTGTGAATCAGGCGGCGACACCAAACTCATTCCGGTCCGGCCCGGACGAAGACGGACGTTTCGGCATCTATGGCGGGCGCTTTGTCGCCGAAACCCTGATGCCTCTCATCCTCGATCTTCAGGACGAGTGGACCAAGGCCAAGACTGATCCGGAATTTCAGGCGGAGCTCGCATCGCTCGGTGCCCATTATATCGGTCGTCCGAGCCCGCTCTATTTCGCTGAGCGCCTGACGGAAGAACTCGGCGGCGCAAAAATCTATTTCAAGCGTGAAGAGCTGAACCATACCGGTTCGCACAAGATCAACAACTGCATCGGCCAGATCCTGCTCGCCAAACGCATGGGCAAGACCCGCATCATCGCAGAAACCGGTGCAGGTCAGCACGGCGTGGCGTCTGCAACTGTTGCTGCCCGCTTCGGTTTCCCCTGTGTTGTCTATATGGGCGCAACCGACGTCGAGCGTCAGGCCCCGAACGTTTTCCGAATGCGCCTTCTCGGCGCAGAGGTTGTGCCGGTCACGGCCGGCAACGGCACGCTCAAGGATGCGATGAACGAGGCTCTGCGTGACTGGGTCACCAATGTCGACGATACCTATTATCTGATCGGCACGGCAGCCGGTCCGCATCCTTATCCGGAAATGGTTCGCGATTTTCAGGCCGTCATCGGCACGGAAGCGCGCCAGCAGATTCTGGAAGCGGAAGGTCGCCTGCCGGATGTCGTCATTGCGGCCGTTGGTGGTGGATCGAACGCGATCGGCATTTTCCATCCTTTCCTCGACGATCCGAGCGTCAAGATCGTTGGCGTTGAAGCGGGCGGCAAGGGCCTGCAGGGCGAGGAACATTGCGCTTCGATCACGGCCGGGTCGCCGGGCGTTCTGCACGGCAACCGCACCTACCTGCTGCAGGATGGCGACGGCCAGATCAAGGAAGGCCATTCGGTTTCGGCCGGCCTCGATTATCCGGGCATCGGCCCAGAACACAGCTGGCTGGCCGATACCGGCCGCGCCGAATATGTGCCGATCATGGACCACGAAGCGCTTGAAGCGTTCCAGACGCTGACCCGCCTCGAAGGTATCATTCCGGCGCTCGAACCCAGCCACGCTCTGGCCGAAGTCATCAAGCGCGCGCCAAAAATGGGCAAGGACGAGATCATCCTGATGAACCTGTCCGGCCGCGGCGACAAGGATATCTTCACCGTCGCCAAGATTCTCGGAATGGAGGTCTGACATGACCGTTCGTATGGACAATCGTTTCGCGGCTCTGAAGGCTGAAGGACGCCCGGCACTGATCACCTATTTCATGGGCGGCGACCCGGATTTCGATACGTCGCTCGCCATCATGAAGGCGCTGCCGGGAGCGGGCGCGGACGTCATCGAACTCGGCATGCCGTTTTCCGATCCGATGGCCGATGGTCCGGCAATCCAGCTTGCCGGTCAGCGCGCATTGAAGGCCGGTCAGACGCTGGCAAAGACGCTCGAACTGGCAAAGCTTTTCCGCGAGACGGATAAGGATACGCCGATCGTGCTGATGGGCTACTACAATCCCATTTACATCTACGGCGTCGAAAAGTTTCTGGATGATGCGCTTGCCTGCGGCATCGATGGTCTGATCGTTGTCGACCTTCCGGCTGAAATGGATGACGAACTCTGCATCCCCGCCTTGGAAAAGGGCATCAATTTCATCCGTCTCGCAACGCCGACGACGGACGACAAGCGTCTGCCGCGTGTTCTCAAGAACTCGTCCGGCTTTGTCTATTACGTGTCGATGAACGGCATCACCGGTTCGGCCCTGCCGGATCCGTCACTCGTTTCGGGCGCGGTAGGTCGGATCAAGAGCCATACCGATCTTCCGGTTTGCGTCGGTTTCGGCGTCAAGACGGCAGATCATGCAAAGGCGATCGGCGCTGCGGCTGACGGCGTTGTTGTCGGCACAGCGATCGTTGCGCAGGTAGCTGGCAGCCTTTCCAAGGATGGTGCCGCGACAGCCGACACCGTTTCAGCAGTTGCAACCTTTGTACGCGGACTTGCCACCGGCGTTCACGCCGCGCGCCTTGTCGCCGCCGAATAATAATCCCACATTGTACGTGGTTTCCAATCGGGAGAATGCCCAGTGAACTGGATCACCAACTATGTCCGGCCGCGGATCAACTCCATGCTCGGACGACGCGAAGTTCCGGAAAACCTCTGGATCAAGTGCCCCGAGACCGGTGAAATGGTCTTCCATAAGGATCTTGAGGATAACAAGTGGGTCATTCCCGCTTCGGGCTTCCATATGAAGATGCCGGCCAAAGCGCGTCTGGTGGATCTTTTTGATGGCGGCATTTTTGAATCCTTGCCGCAGCCGAAGGTCGCGCAGGATCCGCTCAAATTCCGCGATTCAAAAAAATATGCCGATCGTCTGAGAGACAGCCGTCTGAAGACCGAGCAGGAAGATACGATTCTTTCCGGGCTTGGCCTGGTGCAGGGCGTCAAGCTCGTGGCGGTGGTGCATGAATTCAACTTCATCGGTGGTTCGCTTGGTATGGCTGCCGGCGAAGCGATCGTGAAGGCCTGCGAACGTGCCCTGGCGGAACGTTGCCCTCTCGTCATCTTCCCCGCTTCGGGCGGTGCTCGCATGCAGGAAGGCATCCTGTCGCTGATGCAGTTGCCGCGCACGACTGTCGCCGTCGACATGCTCAAGGAGGCCGGCCTTCCGTACATCGTCGTGCTGACCAATCCGACGACCGGTGGCGTTACTGCGTCCTATGCTATGCTGGGTGACGTTCATATCGCTGAGCCGGGTGCGGAAATCGGCTTTGCCGGCAAGCGCGTCATCGAACAGACGCTTCGCGAAAAGCTGCCGGAAGGCTTTCAGACGGCTGAATACCTGCTGGAACACGGCATGGTCGATATGGTCGTCAAGCGTCACGATATTCCGGCGACCCTTGCACAGATGCTGCGTATCCTGATGAAGCAGCCGGTAACGGAAACAGCGCCTCTTGCCAAAACGGCGTGAGGCGCAATTCTGAAAGTATCGACTGAAAGTATGGGGCGGGTGGAATGACGGCGATGACGGAACCGGCGCCGAGCGAGGCAGCCAAGGAAATCGAGCGTCTGATGACGCTTCACCCCAAGGGCTTCGATATGTCCCTGGACCGTGTCTTGCGCGTTCTTGATGTTCTCGACAATCCGCATCTGAAACTGCCGAAGGTCATTCACGTCGCAGGCACCAACGGCAAGGGGTCGGTCACGGCCTTTTGCCGCGCGCTGCTGGAAGCCGGCGGCCACGCTGTCCACGTTCACACCTCACCACATCTCGTCAATTGGCATGAGCGCTATCGCATCGGTGTCAAGGGCGGGCAGGGCCAGCTGGTCGATGATGCCGTGTTTGCTGACGCACTCCGCCGCGTCGGCGAAGCCAATGGTGGCCAGCACATTACCGTTTTTGAAATTCTGACGGCCGTCGGCTTTCTGATCTTTTCGGAAATCCCGGCCGATGCCGTCATTCTGGAAGTGGGGATGGGTGGCCGTTTCGATTCCACCAATGTCGTGCCCAATCCGGCCGTATCGGTCATCATGCCGATCTCGCTGGATCATCAGGCCTATCTCGGTGATCGGGTCGAGCTGATCGCTGCGGAAAAGGCAGGCATCATGAAAAAGAACTGCCCGGTCGTCATCGGCCAGCAGGAATATGATGCTGCGCTTGATGTTCTTGTATCGACGGCGGACCGGCTGTCGTGCCCGGTTACCGTGTATGGCCAGGATTATTCAGCGCATGAGGAGTTCGGGCGGCTGATCTATCAGGATGAATTCGGTCTCGCCGACCTGCCGTTGCCGCGTCTTCTTGGTCGTCACCAGTTTTCCAATGCAGCTGCTGCCATTCGTGCCGTCAAGGCTGCCGGATTTGTCGTCACCGAGGCGATGATGGAAAAGGCGATGAATACGGTCGAGTGGGCCGGCCGCCTGCAACGTCTGACCGAAGGCGAACTTTTGCAACATGCTCCGGCTGGTTCGGAAATCTGGCTGGATGGCGGCCACAATCCGGGGGCCGGCGAAGCCATTGCCGAAGCCATGGCGGGGCTCGAGGAGCGCCGGGCGCGTTCGCTTTATCTTATTACCGGCATGATCAACACCAAGGATCCTGTCGGTTATTTCAAAGCCTTCACCGACATCGCAGAATATGTCTTCACCGTTCCGATCAGGGGGTCGGACTCAATGATCGATCCGGTCATCCTTGCGCATTCGGCTTTCGATGCCGGTCTGGTTGCCGAACCGTCATTGAGCGTCGTCGACGCCCTGAAGGAAATCGCCGAGCGGCAAGTGCCGGAAGATCCAGCGCCGCGCATCCTAATCGGCGGCTCTCTTTATCTGGCGGGCACGGTCTTGGCCGACAACGGTACACCACCAAAATAAAAAAAAAGCCCGGCTGAAACCGGGCTTTATTCAGTTCTATCAGTCATATGGCAAGATCAGGCTGCGCCGGCAATCCAGCTCGAAAGCGCTGTCTTCGGAGCTGCGCCAACCTTGATGTCAGCCACTTCACCGCCCTTGAAAATGGCAAGGGTCGGGATGGAACGAACGCCGAACTGGGCAGCCAATTCCGGGTTTTCGTCGATGTTCAGCTTGGTGATCTTAACCTTGCCGGCGAGCTCGGTCGAAATTTCTTCAAGGCTCGGACCGATCATCTTGCAGGGACCGCACCATTCAGCCCAAAAATCCACGACGACAGGCTGCGTGGAATCCAGAACCTCTGCCTGGAAGTTCGACATGTCTACTTTAACGGTAGCCATAGGGCTCTCCTTATAAAATCCGCGTTGGGCCAAATGTGCGCGTGGGCCTGACGAATTTCAATGGTCCCGGCATCACTTTGTTCTGAGTTCCGAAAGCGTGCGGGCCAGCAAATCATCCGACAGCCGAATGGCATGACCTGATTCGGTATAGACCAGCACGCAGTCGATTGCACGGCCCGGATAAAGCGGCGCGAGGATCTCCCGGTAGATTGCGAGCTGTGCCCGATGTGAGAATGGCGTCTTCTCTTCCGAACTAGGTGGATTGCGATTGGTCTTGTAGTCCATGATCATCACGCGGCTGTCGTTAACCACCAGCCGGTCGATACGGCCTGAGACAGCATAATCACGTTGATCGAGTTTCAGCGTCCCCATGATCGAGACTTCTGCCTGAGCATGGTCAGCGAATGCGTCGCTGAGGTCGGGAGCGGATAGAACGCCCATGACAGTTTCGATCAGCCGTAGCCGCTCTGCTTCTGGCCAGAACGGCACAGCGCGGGTTGCATAGCGTTCCGCTGCTGCGCGGCGTTCTGTTGGCGCTATGTCCGGCAGCATTTGCAGCATGCGGTGCGTCATGCGGCCCCGCTGAAGAGCGTGATCGGGGTTGGCAGCTTCGCCGAAGAGGGGTGAGGTCACCAATGCGTCATTCGCATCATCATCAATCATGGTGCCGGCACCAGAAGGGCTTAAAGGCCGCGGCAGCATTTTTTGTGCAGGCAGCGGCCGGCCAAGAGCTTCGGGAAGTGAGGTTTTGGTTTTGGCCTCCAGCTTCAGATCGTCCTTAGGGATCTGCCGGTTCACTGTGTTGTTCAGACGCCATCTTAAACCGGTCCAGCTTCCATCTGGACCGCTGAAATCCGCTGGCGTGCAGTGTTGATCATTGCCGCTCAGAGCACGCGAGATCATCGCCTGCCAACTATCCGGGTTTTCGCGCTTGCCGCGATAACCGCAAACAATCAGTCGGTCGGCTGCACGTGTCATGCCCACATAAAGAAGTCTGCGATATTCCTCCTCGGTCGAAATGCGCAAACGTTCTTCGTCGGCCTCGCTGAAGGTGTTCGAAAGGCCTTTGGAAGGCAGCCAGGCAGGAACGTCGATTTGGCCGACACGCAGCATTCGCAGTTTAGAGACATGGCTGTGCACGAAGGCCTTTGAGCCACTGTCGACCAGAAACACGACAGGCGCCTCAAGTCCCTTGGAGGCGTGAACAGTCATGATCCGCACTTCATTGCGGCCGCTATCCTGTTCGCGCTTGATCACCGGAGATTCCAGCTCAAGCGTGGAAACGAACGATTGCAGACCAGGCAGGCCACTCGTCTCGTGGTCCATCGCAAAGGTCAGAAATTCATCGAGAATGTCGCCGGCTTCGCTTCCAAGGCGGGCCAAAAACTGACGTCGGCCGCCGTCGGCGCCGAGAAGATGCGCAAACATGTCATGCACACTCATCGTCCGCGAGAAGGAAATATAACGTTGCAGTTGTTCGACAATGACCTGCAGCTTTGATGTTTCGCTCGCCAGCTTCTGGAGATGCGCCCACACGCCGACATTTTTCGGCCTGCAGCCGGCAATCTTGAAAACATCTTCTTCCGACAGATCGAAAAGCGGGCTTTTTAGAATGGCAGCCAGCGAAAGGTCATCGCCCGGTAGAAGCAGGAAGCGACCCAGCGCCAGCAGGTCTTGAATGGCAATATGGCTCGTCAGGCGCAGACGGTCGGCGCCGGCGACCGGAATGTCTCCACGGCGTTTGAGGGCGCGGGTGAGAGCATTGACGAAGGCATCACGCTTTCGCACCAGAACCAGCACGTCACCAGCGTGGATTGGCCGCTCGACGCCGTGGTCTATAATCGTTTCCTTGCCGATCATCGATCCGATGACATGGGCCATGCGGGTGGCGAGTATTGCGGACGGGGCCTTGTCCGGCGTCGCGTCGAAAGGCGCAGTCCAGTCCTCCTCGGCTTCCACGATGTCGGGCACAACCGTTTCCCAGAGATCGACCATGCCGGGATGGCCAAGGCGATTGGAGCGATGAATGATCGCATCGCCTCGAGCGCTGAGGCCGCGGGCATTGTCTTCCAGCGAAAATACCTGATCGACCGCACTCAAAACCTCTGCCGTGGAGCGGAAGGATAGAGGCAACCGGACCGAATGGAAGGACAGCCCGCTGTCGGTCACTTGTCGCAGCGTATCGTCGCGCTCCTGTGCAAACCGTTCGGGACGCGCGCCCTGGAACGAGTAGATAGACTGCTTTTCGTCGCCGACGGCAAACAGGGTTCGTGTCCCTTCGCGAGCACTGCGGCCACTATAAAAATCCTCGGCCAGCGATTTGATAACCGTCCACTGAACCGGGCTGGTATCCTGCGCCTCATCGACAAGGATATGATCGATGCCCTGATCCAGCTTGTAGTGCACCCAGGCACCAACGCCGTCGCGTGTCAGGAGGTTTGCGGTCCGGTTGATCAGGTCTTCGAAGTCGAGAAGGCTGCGTTGTTTCTTCAGATTCTCGTAGTCCTGATTCAGGCGATCGGCCAGCAAGAGTGCGGCTTCTGTTGCCGAAACCATGCGGAGGGTTCGCAAGCGGTCACGGCACGTTGCCACATGTTCGCGTGCTGCCGATACTGCTTGTGCCAGTTCCGGTGCAGCCGTCAGCATCGCCTTGGCCACCAGTGATGAATCGGCCTTTGGTTTGCCGTCCTTGGTCAAAAGTATGCGATCAAGATGATCGGCGCGCTTGACCTTATCTGTTTCTCGTTGCGCGAGCCGCAGACCGTAAGCGACATCGGTTACCTTGGCACCGCCACTGCGATCGGCAAGATCCAGATAAAGATCGAGCGTCGGACCGGACAGTCCGGGTAAGGGCCAATAACGATCCGCACCAGTTTCTTCGCTTTCATCCGCTGCCAACCCGTAGGCGCGCCGCAGCAGCGTTGCGGCGCCACCATCTGCGGCCGCCTTTTCCAGAAACTCCCGGATAGCCGTGCGGCTTGCAACGATATCGGAAAGCAGATTTTCAAGCCCGCTTTCATCGCCGAGATCGAGGACAAGGGCAAAAGCTGCGGCGAGCGCATCTTCTCCCTGCTTGGCGGTGGCCGTCAGAAGTGAACGGCGGGCTTCCGCCAGAAGTGTGGCAGCAGCGCGGTCATCCAGGACCGAGAAGTGTCCGGCGACATTGGCTTCCAGCGGAAACTGGTGCAGCAAGGATTCGCAGAAGGCGTGGATCGTCTGAATTTTCAAGCCGCCCGGTGTTTCCAGCGCACGGGCGAAAAGGCGGCGTGCCTCGGCCAACATCATTATGTCTGGTTGCTTGCCTTCCATGGCGGCAATCTGGTCACTCAGCGCCTCGTCCGACAATACCGTCCAGCCTGCCAGTCGCTGAAACACACGGTTGGACATTTCGGATGCGGCGGCTTTGGTATAGGTCAGGCAGAGGATGGAGGAAGGTCGACAACCGGACAGAAGAAGTCGGATGACGCGTTGGGTTAAGACATGCGTCTTGCCGGAACCGGCATTGGCTGAAACCCAGGCGGAGCTGGCCGGATCTGAGGCCAAGGACTGTTGAACACTGGTCCAATCGATCCATTGGTCAGGATTGTCATCAATAGGCTGCGGCAAGTTTTCACTCATCGCCGTCGCCTTCTTCGACTTCCGCCGTCGACCATTCGGCAACTCGAGCTAAGTGATCGTAATCACCATCATAGGTATTTTGCATTGCCGGCACGAGGCGAGACGAAAAACCCGCTTTGCAACTGCGCAGAAGATTCACGAAACCGGCCAGTTGTTCGCGGCTTTCACTGGCTAGGTCGATCGCGGATTTCGGTTGAGTGCGTTCGGTTTGCTTGGCGTATTCGTTGTTCACGGTATCTGTCTTGAAACGATCGCCAGGTCTGAGGCGCACATATGTCAGCTCCTCGGGCGTCAGTGCCGGCATATCCTTGAAGCCGCCGGCGAGAAGTGCGGCTGCTTCCAGCGCCAGTTGCGGATCGAGCAACGAGCGAGCCTGATTGACGGAAGGGCTTAATCCGGTCTTGTAGTCGATGATATCCGCCCGGCCCGATCCTTTTATATCGATGCGGTCGGCAACACCGGTCAAACGGATGCCGGCTTCCGGTATATCGAATCCGGCTGAGATTTCTGTCAAAGTGCTGCGGATATCGGGTGCGCGCGCTGTCTCCCAAATCAGGAAAGCCTCTACAACTTGTATAAAGCGCGGCCGCCAGACCTGATCGATATGTGGCGGCAATTTCTCCGCGTCGAAAAGCGTTGTGGTCAGTCGCATTATTGCTTGGCGCGCTACCGGTGTGCCGGGGACATGACCTTCGCGCGTATATGCATCTATGATGCGGTGATAAAGCGTGCCGCGCTGCGCTGCGCCTGGATCCTCGTTGAAAGGTTTGAGCGGATCGAGCTTGAGGATACGGGCGGCGTAGATGGAATAGGGGTCACGTCGCAAGCGGCCGACTTCGCTGAACGAATATTTTGTCGGCTGCAAATCCGCGGGAGGTGTCGGTGAAGGGCGTCTGGAAACCACCTGCGGTGGTGCGTCATCAATCATGCCTGCCCATCCTCGGTAGACCTCGCCACGAGCGCGTAGCTCGGCGGCAAAATCCTGCCCGCCAAGCGCCAGCAGCCGCTGAAGCCAACGGGAGGCGACTGTGGGTGCCGTACCCTGCCGCATCGACCGGGAATAGATGAGGTTGCGTGTGCCGTTCGCCATCTGAAAATCGTGTGCCAACTGGCCGATGCGCCGTTCCGGCGGTTCAAGACCAAGATCAACCTTCATCGTGCGGGATAAAAACGGATTGTTGACTGACTGCCCCGGCCATGATCCTTCGTTAAGGCCTCCGAGAACCAAAGTATCGACGCTCTGCAACCGGGCTTCCAGCGTTCCGAAAATGAAGAGGCGAGGGTGGCTGAGTGCCTTGGGCTTGACTGCTTCAGCCGTCGTCAGGGCGGCGACAATGTCGATCCATTGCGGGCCATCAGCTTCCATCTGGCCGTCTGTTTCAATCACTTCAGACAGCATATCAGCTAGTCGTTCACCGGCCTCGCCGGTCCAAAGCGCCGATAGATCACCGTGCTCGTTCTTGGCGATTTCTTCCAGTACCCGACCAGAACGCCTTGCCCATTCGGACAATGGCAGCTTTGCCGTTTTGCCGCGCCCACTTGGCAGTCGGCCCAGAACTGCCGATGCCAAAGGCTCGACTGCTATGGTTATCTGTTCGGCCAGCCGTCTTGCTTGATCGGCAGCGCTTTTCTGTAGTGAAAGACGCCATTGCGGTGTGTGTCGATCGTCTTTCTGCTCCTCAAGGCGACGATCAAGCAACGGGCCAAGCATGCCGATATCGATCTCGCCGATGCCGCCGCGCAGTGCAATAAGCTCAAGCGATTGTGCGGCGTTTCGCACATCTGCTTCGGTCAAGCCAAATCGGGCAAGCGGATGTTTGAGCAGTGAAACGATCGGCACCGGGTCTCCCGGTCGCAGAACCGCCTCCAGCGTCAGTTGCAGTAAAGTTCCTTGGGGTGTCGATGACAGCGGCGTGCCGGCAGTATCGTCGGCAAGAATGCCGAAGCGTGCCAGTTCCGCCATGACGCGACGCGCGAGCGCGCGGTCCGGCGTTATCAGCGCAGCTTGCGATTCACCATGTCTTCCCGGCTTTTCCAATGCTAGGCGCAGGGCAATCGCAATCGCTGTTGCCTCTTCGCGCTCGTTGGCGGCTTCGATGAGAGCGATATCGGCAAACGCGCTGCTGAGCGCCTCTTTGTCAGCGCGCGATCGCCATTCGCTCCAGTCGTCAGTCGCTTTCGCAGGGGTCAAAGCTTTCGACAAGGTTTTCGAACGAAAGGTCAAATCGTCGGGAGAGGTGTCGAGGATTGTCACTTCACCGCGGTCGATCTGAAGTCGTTTCAATAGTTTGGCGAGTCCGAACTGCGGGTGGCTGCGCGCAGCGGGCTCGGATCGCTTGTCTCGAAACGGGTTGTCTTCAAGCAATGTCCAGTCTTCGTCGGACATGTCCTGATCGAGACCGGGGAGAACAACAACACCATTGGGTAATGAGGCGATCGCTGCAATAAGATCGGCTGCCGCCGGCACCGAACCCGTGGAACCGGCGACGATAACTGGGCCCTGATGATCTCTGACTCCGATCCGGCGTGCCTCACCGCGCAGAATAGCGGATTGATGTCGGGCAGGTGAAGAACGTCGCAACTCTTCCAACCGGGCCGGCCAAAAGGCACTGGCGATTTTCAGAAATTCGGCGGTCAGCTGCCACCAGAGCGGATGTTCGGCCGTGTCGAGATTTTCGAGATCATTCCAATCCCGTTCTTCGGTCTCGATCGAATCGATCAGCTCCGCAAGCGCCCGCGCAAGCCAGATGGCGTCGGCCGGGCTGGCAGGTGCCACAAGCGGAGAGGTAGAATGAACGGCAGTGATTGCCAGCGGCAACTTGTTGCGCCAGGCAAGGATCAGGCGTGCAAGTTCAAGCAGTCGCGCAACACCGCCAATCGGCAGTGCAAGGTCCATTTCCTCCGGAGCAGCCAGATCGAAATAACCGCTGTCGTCATCGGTTTCGCCTAGCGGACGGATGATCGGCAAAATGGCCGAGCGACCGCCCAGCAGATCAACGAATTCCGAACGCAGCACGCGGGCGGCGCGACGGGTCGGCACAAAGATAGTGACTTTGGACAGTGAGAGCGGATCCACCGCATCATGCTGAAAACCATCGACCAGCGAACCATCCAGAAGCTTGGATGCAATCGTATTGAGAAACGGCACCGCAGGCGGCACCGTAAAAACCCGTTTATGACGGGTGGCAGTCATGCGCCCACCCCGGCTTGTTCAAGCACACTCTCTGCCTCGACAAGCGCATCTGGTGTGCCGACGGTAATCCAATGGCCGTCCATTCTGATGCCATACAGGCGGCCAGCGGAGATGGCACGGTCGAAATAGATATTGAGGTTGAAGGCATCCTGCGGCGCATCGTGGAAAAGCGACGTGTCGAGAACAATTGCACCCGCATAGACCACAGCCTCACCGGAGCCCTCGGTGAAACGGGCAAGCTTACCATCGGGAGCAAGACCAAAATCCTTCTTGCCATTATGGCCTGTGGTGTTTTCGATCGGCACACAGAGCAGCGCCATGTCCATTCGCTCGGCATCGAAGAACTCGGCGAGGCGCTGGAGGTTGGTTTTTTCGCCGGTTTTTTCGCCGATCCAGAACAGATCGGCATTCATCACGAAAATGCGGCCCGGCTTGATAAGTTTGAGCCCTTTCACCAACCCACCACCGGAGTTCATCAGCCCGGTGCGTTCATCGGAAATGGAGATGTCCAGACGCGGGTAGGCGGCGAGATGCGCCTCCATCTCGTCGGCAAAATGATGAACGTTGACGGTTGCGCGGGATACACCCGCATCGGCCAGACTGTCCAAGGCATAATCGATCATCGCCTTGCCGCCCACTCGCACAAGCGGTTTCGGCATTCGGTCTGTAATCGGCCGCAAACGGGTGCCGAGACCTGCGGCCAGCACCATCGCATCTTTTATCGTCATGATCGCCGTATCAGTGATTCTGTGATCGAGTTTCGTCAGGCACTATACCAGCCTGCCTCAACCATTCGCGCAAGGGGGCAAGTGCGTCATGGTCGATCGCTGCGAAAAGATAAGTCAGCGTACGTGGCATATGCCGCATGTAGCCGGGCTTGCCGTCCCGCTGCATCAACCGCACCCACAGGCCGGCCAGCTTGCAATTGCGCTGTGCCGCCATGATTGACCAGGCTTTGAGAAAACGCTCTTCGTCAAAGCCGCCCTGCTTGTGGCGAAGGCGAAGGTAATTGCCCATGAGCGTATCGGCGAGTTCGGGTTCGATGGTGACACGCGCATCCTGGACCAGCGAGGCGACGTCATAGGCCGTCGGCCCCATCATTCCATCCTGGAAATCGATGATTCCAACCTTGCGGAGACCCTCAGCCTTCGATTGCCAGATAATGTTGGGCGAATGAAAGTCGCGTAGCAGAAGATGAGTCTCACAGCCCGAAAGCTTGGCAATCAGATCATCCCAGATTGCCAGATATGTTTCGCGCTGCTCAACGGATACTGGGCTGTTGTTCTTCCATGGCAGGTACCAGTCCAGAAGAAGTCGTGCTTCCATTTTCATGGCCACCGGATCGAAATCCGGCACATGGTGGATGCGATTGTCGCCGAAGGGAATATCCTGCCGCGCTGTTCGACCATGCAGATAGGCGAGGGCGGCGACACTTTCCCGATATCGCTCGGCGATCGGGTTTCCGTTGTCATCCAGCACACCGTCTGAACCAATGTCTTCGATCAAAAGAAAACCGGCTTCATAGTCGGCGTGGTAGATTTCCGGAGCTGTCAGCCCGATGTCCCGTAGATAACCGCCAATCGCAACGAAGGGCTCGACGTCTTCGGCGATATGCGCCACCTTCGGATAGGGTTTGCCGTCCAGGACTGCCGGACCCTCCGGGCGTTTTGGCCAGTCCATGAGGATAACAGAGCTGCCGTTGGGGTCGCGGATTTTCTCGTAGGCGCGCATGACGGAAGCGTCGCCCGTGAGAAAACGTCGTCGGCTGCCGATATGACCGTGGCTGTCGAGAAAAGACCGGATGGAAAGCGTGCGAGCTATACGTTCAGCGCGTCCTCCCGTTGCCGTAATCGTCGCCGTCCGTCCTAATCCCATATTCTCCAGTGTCAGGACAATGCGGTCACCAGGCAGCGCTCCGGCTGCAACTTCCGGCCACTCGACAATACAAATTCCGTCCGACAAAGCCTCGTCGAAACCAAGTTCGTCAAGCTCGGAACTATCTGCCAGCCGATAGAGGTCAAAATGCGCAACGGGCAGACGCAGCGCGTAAACCTGGACCAGCGTGAAGGTTGGGCTGGGAACTTCCAGCTCTTCGTCATCAGCCAGAGCACGCAAAAACGCTCGGGCAAGAGTGGATTTTCCGGCACCAAGATCACCTGAAAGCGCAAGACAATCACCTGCCTTCAGGGCCAGCGCCAGATCCTCGCCGAGACGGGCCGTATCGGCCTCATCTCTCAGGTCTATCGTGAAAACGGTCTCTTCCGTCATTCGGCAGCGACAGAGCGGGCATTGAGTGCGCTAGGGATGCGGCAGGTTACAGTCGTGCCCTGACTTGGCCCGCTTTCAATACGGACATCCCCGTGATGAAGCGTCACAAAGCTTTCGACGATCGAGAGGCCGAGGCCGGCACCGCTGCGCTTTCCGCCCTTGTTGCTGGAGGAGAAGCGGTCGAACACCGTTTTCAGCATGTCCTCGGGGATACCTGGGCCCCTGTCGGAAACCGAGAAATAGAAATCCTCGCTCTGCCGCCAGCAGTTGAGCGTGATCGTCGAACCTTCCGGTGCGAAGTTTGTGGCATTCGTGATCAGCTTGATGAGGATTTGCTTGAGCCGCTGTTGATCAGCAATGATGGCGCCAAGACCGTTGGGCGCATTGATTTCCAGCGTAACGTTGTTTTCCTGTAGACGATTGGCGATCTGTAGGGAGACGTCATCGAGCAACTCGTCGATGTCGGTCTCATTATAATTCAGCTGCATGATTCCGGCGTCCACAGTCGCCAGATCGAGAATGTCGTTGACGATCGTCAGCAGAATGGATGACGAGGTGGAGATGTGATCAACATACTCGGCTTGTCGTTCATTAAGATCGCCCAGCCCTGGTGTCTTCAGCAGGTCGGTGAAACCGATAATGTTGGTCAGCGGCGAACGGAGTTCGTAGGAAACGTGCTGAACGAAATCGTTCTTCAGTTCGTCTGCCTTGCGCAGCGCTTCGTTCTTTTCCTTGAGTGCGCGTTCCGCCAGTGCACTGTCGGTGCGGTTGACGAAGGTGAGCATGGTCTGTGCGTTAGGCAATGGGATAACCGCATAGTCCAGAACAAGGCCGGAATGCAGCTCGAACGTGCCTTGCAGAGAAGGCCGTTCATCATCGAAATTTGTCAGCATCTGGCCAAAATGGCGCCAGCCATCCGGCTTGTCGTATTCGTAGGCGCAGGCCGCTTCGATGGCACGGATATGCGTGCCGGGCTTTGCTTGCTCTTCCGTCACGTTCCAGAGAACACGAAAGGCCGGGTTGGAGAGGCGAATACGCCCGTCTGGACCAAATACGGCCACACCTTCGGAAAGATGATCGATCGTCTCGCCCTGAACCTTGACCAGCGTGTTGTAGCGGGTCTCAAGATCCATCTGCTCGGTGAGATTTTCAAACACCCAGGTCGCGCCACCCTGCGGATGCGCGGTGGCAATCACCTGCAGTGTCTGGCCGTTCGGCAAGTGCCAGCGATCGGATTGAGTATCGAGCGAGCGATAGACGGAAAGAACGGATTCCTTCCAGTTGCGCCAGTTCAATTGCTCCGGCAGCTTGTTCTGACTGCGCAGGCGATCCAGCATTTCTGCATTACCCGGCCTGCTTTCAAGAAAACCGAGCTCGAAGTCCCAAAGTCTGACAAAGGCCTGATTATAGAATTGCAGCCGCTGTTCGCCGTCGAAGATGGCAACCGGCGTCGCCAGATGATCCAGTGTTTCAGCGTGACTTTTCAGCGTGCGTTTCAGCTCTTCGCGAACGGTTTCCGCCTCGGACACGTCGATAGCCATACCGGCAGAGCCGCCGGGACCGACCACGTCGGAAATATCGAAAATGGTGCGATTGCCGCGTACCACCGTCGACATGCGGTCATGGAATGGCGAGGCTGCTGTCGCGGTTGCGCGAATTTTTTCACGCGCGATGGTGCCCAGAAACTCCTGTCCTTCCCGCGCCGCTGCCGATGGAGACGCAGCTTCCACCGCATCACTATAAGCATGGTTCACCCAAGTCAGGTTTCCGTTACTGTCGCGCCGCCACACCGGCTGCTCAAGGCTATCGAGCAAAGATTCGAACAGTGACATCGAGTTGGACAGCCGCTCGCGCTCAATCTTCAGTTCCGCAAGCTCGGCGCGTAGATTGTTGAGCGCGATAAACCGCACAAACGCCTTGCCGCCAGAGACGCGGCCCTGAACCTCGAGAATTTCATTGCGAAACGTCTCGATGACCATATCGAAGCTGCGCGCGTCACCACGTAGCGCTTCGATGGCTCGTTCCAATTCCGATGCCGAGGTCGTGCTCAACCAGCGCCCGAATGCCAGGAAATCACGATTTTCCACAGGCGCGCCGGTTTCGACTGGCAATTGGCCCAGAAATTCGGGACGGCCAGGGCCAGCTTCCCAGATCACGATCCGCCGGTTCTTTTCAGCAATAAGCGCTTCGTATTTTGAAATTTTCTGCTGCGCATCTGAAAGAGCGCTGCGGACATCCCGGCTTTCGGCCTCGATATTTCCTTTCTGGCGAACCAGCCAGATGGTTGACAGCAAAGCTGCTGCCAAGGCACCGATTGTCAGCGTCGGAACCATGATTTCTGTCGAAGACAGAATGCGTCCAGCCTCAAGCCCGGCTTCCTGTGCAAAGGCTGCACCAGAAAAGCTCGACAGAGCCGTGCCCGAAAGCGCAATTGCCGCCCAACGCATAACACGACGCAGACCCCGCGGAGCGAGGTTACGTTCTGTTGCCATGCCTTGGCAAAAACCTGTCTGTGCCGAGGCCTCGTTGCCATCGACATTCATTTCGGCCCGCTCAAGCAAGGCCACATTTCCAACCGCCATTCCGGTCTGTCTCCGTCCATGTGCCGCATCGTCGACAAGACATTCCAGTCCGCGCAACGCAGAAAACGGCGCGAATCAAGTCTTACAACAATACTTGTTTCCGGATTCAGCGGGAAGGTTGGTGCAAAAAAATAGGCTGCAGACGTTTGTCAACGGCTGCAGCCCTATATGTTGTGGATGAACCGGCTAATTATTAGTAGCGGTAGTGTTCAGCCTTGAACGGACCCTGCTGCGGCACGCCGATATAGGCAGCCTGTTCCGGAAGAAGTTCGGTCAGCTTCACGCCGAGCTTTTCGAGGTGAAGGCGCGCGACCTTCTCGTCGAGGTGCTTCGGCAGGATATAGACCTCGTTCTTGTAGACGCCCGGCTTGGTGAACAGTTCGATCTGCGCCAGAGTCTGGTTCGTGAACGAAGCCGACATTACGAAGGACGGATGTCCGGTGGCATTGCCGAGGTTCAGCAGGCGGCCTTCAGAGAGCAGGATGATGCGGTTGCCGGCCGGGAACTCGACCATGTCGACCTGTGGCTTCACGTTGGTCCACTTGAGGTTCTTCAGAGCCGCAACCTGGATCTCGTTGTCGAAGTGACCAATGTTGCCGACGATTGCCATGTCCTTCATCGCACGCATGTGGTCGATGCGGATGACGTCCTTGTTGCCGGTTGTGGTGATGAAGATATCTGCTGTCGAAACGACGTCTTCGAGGACGACGACTTCGAAACCGTCCATGGCAGCCTGAAGCGCGCAGATCGGATCGACTTCCGTGACCTTGACGCGGGCGCCGGCGCCCTGAAGCGAAGCGGCAGAGCCCTTGCCGACATCGCCGTAACCGCAAACGACGGCGACCTTGCCCGCCATCATCACGTCGGTGCCGCGGCGAATGCCGTCGACCAGCGATTCCTTGCAGCCGTACTTGTTGTCGAACTTCGACTTGGTGACCGAGTCGTTGACGTTGATGGCGGGGAAGGGTAGCAGGTCTTTCTTGGCCAGTTCGTAAAGGCGATGAACGCCTGTGGTGGTTTCTTCGGTGACGCCCTTGATGGCGTCGCGCTGCTTTGTGAACCAGCCCGGCGAAGCTTCGAGGCGCTTCTTGATCTGTGCGAACAGGATCTCTTCCTCTTCGGAGCCTGGGTTCGACAGTACGTCTTCTCCGGCTTCGGCACGGGCACCGAGCAGGATGTACATGGTGGCGTCGCCACCGTCATCGAGGATCATGTTCGAGGTGCCGCCATCGGTCCACTGAAAGATCTTGTCGGTGTATTCCCAATATTCGGTGAGCGTTTCGCCCTTGACGGCGAAGACCGGGATGCCGGCTGCTGCGATCGCAGCTGCGGCATGGTCTTGGGTCGAAAAGATGTTGCAGGAAGCCCAACGGATATCGGCACCAAGAACCTTCAGGGTCTCGATCAGAACGGCAGTCTGGATCGTCATGTGCAGCGAGCCGGAGATGCGCGCACCCTTTAGCGGCTGCGATTCACCGAACTCCGAGCGGCAGGACATCAGGCCCGGCATTTCGGTTTCTGCGATGTCGAGTTCCTTGCGGCCGAAGTCAGCCAGCGAAATGTCGGCGACGATATAGTCTTTCTCAGTGGTCATGAAGGATCTCCAGCTCAAAGATGGCGCTCTTCCACTGGAAGAGCCGTAAACTCCGCCCATGGGGCGGTATTAACGCTGGGATGTAGCAGGCTTATGGCGGGCTGGCAACAAGACATAAAGAAGTCTTTATATCTTTATCTCTTTCTTCAGGCGTCTTCGCCAAATTTGTTGGCGACCAATTGGTCAAGTGCTTCGAGCACGGCTTCCGCCTGCTCGCCAGACGTCGTCACCGAAATGCTGCAGCCGGGGCTTGCGGCCAGCATCATCAGGCCCATGATGGAGGTGCCGCCGACGGTCATGCCATCCTTGCTGACGCTGACCTGAGCATTAAAGCCTTCGACGGTTTGTACGAATTTTGCGGAGGCACGTGCGTGAAGCCCGCGTTTATTGGTGATCAGGAGGTCGCGGGAAAACATCTCCAAGGCCTCACTTGCCACTTAGAACGCGGCTGGCCACGTTGATGTATTTTCGACCCGCTTCCGATGCTTCGACCAAAGCCTTCTGCATGTCGTTGTCGGCACGAATGCCGGCAAGCTTTATCAGCATGGGCAGATTCACACCGGCAATGACTTCGGTCTTGCCGCTGCTCATTACCGAAATCGAGAGATTGGAAGGCGTACCGCCGAACATGTCGGTCAGGATGATGACGCCATGGCCATCGTCTGCGCGCTCGACGGCGTCGACAATATCCTGCCGCCGCTGGTCCATATCGTCTTCCGGGCCGATACAAATCGTTTCTATATATTTCTGAGGACCAACGACATGCTCCACTGCATGACGAAACTCTTCAGCCAGCTTGCCATGAGTGACAAGCACCAGTCCGATCATGAAATGACCCCTTGGAAGACATGAACGCAGGCCTTATTCGCGCTGCAACAAGTGCCATCGCGGTGGGGTGCCATCTTCTATATGTGAGCCCGAAGTGCAAGCTAAAAATGAAAACTGTCCCGCTGAGACATGTTAGTGAATCAGATCAGGTTTCATGCTGGTTATAATTTTGAGCGGAAAAGTTGCATCGCCTGCTATACGCACGAGTGGCAAATGAAGACCATTTGGAAGCGCATATGTTTCTTCGTCTGGCGGTAATCTATCTTCTTTCTGACGCTCCACAACCAGAATGGCAAGGTGCAGAACTGACGCGTCGATACTGATGATGTTCGCAATGCCGGAGTGTCTAATTTCGATTAGCCCTGACGTTGCCGAAGGTCTTGTCGCAATGATCTGTCCATGCGCCTCTTCAATGAAAACCTGATCGTCGGCTATCAAGGCAAAATATTGTCCCGCATGCTGAGCAGCCTCAATGCAAGTCAGCGCCAGCAATGATTTGCCAGCGCCGGATGGGCCGACAAACAGAAAGCCGGATGTACCGATAACAATCGCAGTACCATGGACGTTGGTTGCTTTTGTCACCGTTTTCACCTGATTGTCGCGTTCAAGGTTGCTGGCCGGAGGGAAGTGAAAGAATAAAGCGGGCGCCAGTTGTCGTGCCGGTCTTTTCGTCTCTCAGATTCTCTGCGCGCAACGTGCCACCGTGCGCTTCGGCGATCTGCCGGCTGATGGAGAGGCCAAGGCCGGAGTTCTGGCCAAAACTCTCGCCTTCTGGCCGGTCCGTATAAAAGCGTTCAAAAATGCGATCGATATCTTCCGCCTGGATGCCAGGCCCGTTGTCATCGACATGGACGACGCAGCGGCCCTTGCTGCTCGTGAAGAGATGAACCTTGATCCTACCGCTCTTTTCCGGAACGAAAGAACGCGCATTCTCAATAAGGTTGGTGACGATCTGGCCAAGACGCAGGTCGTGCCCCGGAACCGTGAATTCGGATTTTACATCGGTCTTGCGATCGACGGCAAGGTCGATCTCGACCGGCTTGCGACCGGTACGGATCTGCAGCGATATATCGACAAGATTGCTGACCAAAGCCTCCATATCGACTGGGGCTGAATCCGACCGCGCCAGTTCCGCATCCAGTCTCGAAGCATCGGAAATGTCACTGATCAGACGGTCCAGGCGGCGTACATCGTGGAAGATGATATTGGTCAGCCGCTGTTTGGAGTCCTCGCTCTTGGCGAGCGGTAGCGTTTCCACGGCGCTCCTCAGCGAAGTGAGGGGGTTTTTCAGCTCATGGCTGACATCAGCAGCAAAACTCTCGATTGCGGCAATGCGATCGTAAAGCGCATTCGTCATGTCACGAAGAGCGATCGAAAGGTTGCCGATTTCGTCCTGGCGAGCGGAAAAATCCGGGATTTCTTCACGCTGCTTGGCGCCACGACGCACGCGAATGGCAGCTGCAGACAGCCTGCGTAGTGGATTGGCGATCGTGGATGAAAGAAGCAACGAAAGCAGAATGTTCACGAGCGTCGCGACACCAAAGACGCGCATGATCGCCAGGCGTTCGGCATGCACGATATTATCGATGTCGCCGGCTTGGGTCGAAAGTAGAAGTACGCCGAGCACGGCGCGGGAGCGCTGGACCGGCACGGCAACCGATACGATCAGTTCCCCGCGATCCGTTACGCGCACCACCGCGCCACGTACACCGGTCAGCGCATTCATGACTTCGGGATAGATCGAACCGTCGCCACCGGGCGCTTCCTTATAGCTTGGCAGGTTGCCGGGCTGGAGCATGCGATTGAACAGGCTGGCGAGCCACTCGTTCCAGGTCTGCTGCTCGTTTTCGATCGGCGGAAGATCGAAGCGCAGAACCTGGCCGCGGGAATAGAGATGGCGGGAATCAAGAAGCAGATTGGCGTCGGCATCGAACAAGCGCGCGCGTGTTCGCGTCGGAGAAATCAGTCGTCGCAGAACCGGCGCCACGCGCTCAGGATCGATCGGGAAATCGAGATCCTCGTCGTTGGGCACGGGCGTGATGCTTTGCCCGGCCTGCAGTTCCAGCAGTTTTTCCGGGTCGATGGTAATCGAATTGGTATCGACGGATGCCGAGGCGGACACGGCGGCCGAAATGATCTCGCCCTGTGTCAGCAGGCTTTCGACGCGCGCATCGATCAATCCTTCGCGGAACTGGTTGAGGTAGAGAATACCTGCCACCAGAACCACGGTTGCGGCGATGTTGAAGAACAGGATCCGCCGCGTCAGGCTGGAAAAGACGGCATGCCCGAACACGCGGCGAGCAAGCGTAAACGGCCGTGACCACAGCCGTCTGTTCGCCTGCCGCGGTTCACTCGCGTAAGCAACGTCCTTATCGATAGCCGGGTCGGCCAAGTCCTATTCCTTTCCACCGCCGAATCGCCGCCGGTTGTGACAGGGTCAGTGCCCTATCGCAATCATGCGGCTTCGCGGAAGCGGTATCCGACGCCATAAAGCGTCTCGATCATGTCGAAGTCGTCATCGACCATCTTGAACTTCTTGCGAAGCCGCTTGATGTGGCTGTCGATCGTGCGGTCATCGACATAGACCTGCTCATCATAGGCCGCATCCATCAGTGCGTCACGGCTTTTGACGACGCCGGGGCGTTGCGCCAGCGAATGCAGGATCAGGAATTCCGTGACCGTCAGCGTCACCGGCTCACCCTTCCAGGTGCAGGTGTGGCGTTCTTGGTCCATGGCCAGCTGACCGCGTTCCAGTGTCCGTGCCGCCTGCTGGTCTGCGGATTTGGTGCCTGTCGCGCCACCGGCGGCCGCTGCTTCGCGGTTGGCGGATCGGCGAAGGATGGCCTTGACGCGTTCCACCAGCAGGCGCTGCGAGAACGGCTTTGTGATGAAATCGTCGGCGCCCATCTTCAGGCCGAACAACTCGTCGATCTCTTCATCCTTGGAGGTGAGGAAGATGACCGGCAGGTCCGAGCGCTGGCGCAGGCGGCGCAGCAGTTCCATGCCGTCCATACGCGGCATCTTGATGTCGAAGATCGCCAGCTGCGGCGGGCGGGCGGTCAGACCATCCAGCGCCGACGCGCCGTCGGTGTAGGTTTCGACCCGATACCCCTCGGCTTCCAGTGCGATTGACACTGAAGTGAGGATGTTGCGGTCGTCGTCCACGAGCGCGATTGTCTGCATTCTTTCGGTCTCCGTCGTCGTCATCGTCAAGGCGTCTCCTGGAAATCGCCCCCGCCTTTCGGCTGCCCTGTTGATGCGTTCTGAGTATAAAGGTGGAACAAATTGTGGCAACGTCAAAGGGCAGTTGCAGATCCACCTTTAGATTAGCAAGCTGAATTGACGGTTCGCATGTGGTGATCAAACCGATTTAAAACAGAAGAAAATTCTTTAAATCGATTAAATATTTGATCTTGCTTGTCTTTTTTAAGTTTGCGTATTGCCTATTTAAAAAACTGACACTAGTTTCCGGCGTCATTGGCAATCCGAGTTTAAAAGAAGGGAAAGCGTGACATGGAGCAGATCGGACTTCATAATCCGGCGAATGGTGTAGAGGTTATCGGCCTCTCCGGCGCTTCGAGCGTCCGCTATAACCTCATCGAGACCGAGCTTTACGAAGCGGCTCTCGCAAATAAGGAAGCCGAACTGACCATCGATGGCGCCCTGCGCGCCGTCACCGGCCAGCACACCGGCCGTTCGCCGAAGGACAAGTTCGTCGTTCGTGACACCAAGACCGACAGCCAGATCTGGTGGGACAACAACAAGCCGCTTTCGCCGGAACATTTCGAGTTGCTGCGCAAGGACATGTTCGCCCATGCCGCCGGCAAAAATCTCTATGTGCAGGATCTGATCGGTGGCGCCGACGCAGAAAACGCATTGCCGACCCGCGTTGTCACCGAATTCGCTTGGCATGCCCTGTTTATCCGCAACCTGCTGATCCGTCCGGATCGCGGCACGCTGTCGGGTTTCCTGCCGAAACTGACGATCGTCAACCTGCCGAGCTTCAAGGCGGATCCGGCACGCCACGGCTGCCGTTCGGAAACGGTCATCGCCTGCGACCTGAGCAATGGCCTGGTTCTGATTGGCGGCACGTCCTATGCCGGTGAAAACAAAAAATCGGTCTTCACGGTTCTCAACTACCTTCTGCCTGAAAAGGGCGTCATGCCGATGCACTGCTCGGCCAATGTCGGCCCGGATGGCGATGCGGCCGTGTTTTTCGGTCTCTCCGGCACCGGCAAGACCACGCTGTCGGCGGATCCGAACCGCACGCTGATCGGCGACGACGAGCATGGCTGGGGCGAAAACGGCATCTTCAATTTCGAAGGCGGTTGCTATGCCAAGGCCATCAAGCTGTCGGCCGAAGCCGAGCCGGAAATCTATGCCGCGACCCGTCGTTTCGGCACGGTACTGGAAAACGTCGTTCTCGACGAAAACCGCGTGCCGAATTTCGACGACAATTCGCTGACGGAAAACACCCGCAGCGCCTATCCGCTGCATTTCATTCCGAATGCCTCGAAGACCGGTATCGCGCCGCACCCGAAGACGATCATCATGCTGACCGCCGACGCGTTCGGCGTCATGCCGCCGATCGCCAAGCTGACGCCGGAACAGGCCATGTACCACTTCCTGTCGGGTTACACCGCCAAGGTTGCCGGCACGGAAAAGGGCGTGAAGGAGCCGGAAGCAACCTTCTCCACCTGCTTCGGCGCGCCGTTCATGCCACGTCATCCGACCGAATACGGCAATCTGTTGCGCGATCTGATCGATCGCCATGGCGTCGATTGCTGGCTGGTCAATACCGGCTGGACCGGCGGCGCTTATGGCACCGGTCGTCGCATGCCGATCAAGGAAACCCGTGCTCTCCTAACTTCTGCCCTGAATGGCAGCCTAAAGAGCGCCGAGTTCCGCACCGATGCCAATTTCGGCTTTTCCGTACCGGTGACCGTACAGGGAGTTGACACAAGCATTCTCGATCCGCGCTCCACATGGTCGGATGGCATTGCCTATGACCAGCAGGCCGCCAAGCTGGTGGCGATGTTCATCAGCAACTTTGCCAAGTTCGAGGATCACGTCGACAGCAAGGTGCGTGATGCCGCTCCGGGCATGCTGATCGCAGCGGAATAAATTCCTGATTCACGTGGAACATTGAACCGCCGGTATCGATTTCGATGCCGGCGGTTTTCTTATGCCCGTGTTTGTGGGAAGGAGAAACCCGGAGACAGGACATGGCCAGCGACCCCCTCATCATCAATCACCGTATCACCATCGCCGGATGGGAGCTGACCGAGCAGTTCGTGCTTTCGGGTGGTGCCGGCGGCCAGCATGTGAACAAGGTGTCGACGGCTGTCCAGCTGTTCTTCAACATCACAAATTCACCCTCGTTGCCGGATCGCGTCAAGGAAAACGCGCTGCGATTGGGTGGCCGACGTGTCTCCAAGGATGGCACGCTGATGATCGAGGCCAGCCGGTCGCGCAGCCAGGATCGAAATCGCGAGGAGGCGAGGGAACGGCTGAAGGAACTGATCCTCGAAGCCGCAAAACCGCCACCGCCGCCCCGCAAGGCGACCAAGCCGACAAAAGGCTCCGTGGAACGCCGACTGAAGGCTAAGTCGGGGCGATCCGAGGTCAAGAAGATGCGCGGACGTCCCTCGGGCGATTGATCGATAACCGGGGAGGAGAACCTGTGGCGACGTTGACGAATGGCATAAGACACCTACCGGGTTATCTGGATCGTGCCGCACAGGAACATCTGGTCGACGTCATCCGCCGGATCGTTGTCGAGGCGCCGCTCTATGTGCCCGTCATGCCCGGCACCGGCAAGCCGATGTCTGTTCGCATGACCAATTGCGGGCCGCTTGGCTGGGTAACCGACAAGGTGCGCGGTTATCGTTATCAGTCTACACACCCGGTGACCGGCAAAGCCTGGCCCGAGATGCCGCGGGAACTTTTCGATTTGTGGGAAAAGCTGGCGGATCATGCAAGGCCGCCCGAAGCCTGCCTCGTCAATTTCTATAGCGACGACGCAAAAATGGGTCTGCATCAGGACAAGGACGAAAACGCGTTTGACGCGCCGGTTCTGTCCATCTCGCTCGGCAATACCTGCCTTTTCCGCGTTGGTAGTCTCGATCGCAAGGCACCGACGGGATCGTTCAAGCTTTCAAGCGGCGATATCGTGCTTCTGGGCGGTGAGGGGAGGTTGGCGTTTCACGGCGTGGATCGGATTTATCCCGACACGTCGACGCTTCTGAAAAATGGTGGCCGCATCAACCTGACGCTGCGACGGGTCAATTCGTAAAGAGAAACGGCCGGCGATACATCGCCTACAGTTTTCTCAGAGAAACCGTCTCGATGAAATGATCCCGGCCCTTGCGCAGGATGAGATCGGCACGTGGCCGCGTCGGCAGAATGTTCTGGCGCAGGTTTTTCAGGTTGATGTTCTGCCAGAGGTTTTCGGCGACGGCCAGGGCGGCATCGGTGTCGATTGCGGCATATTTTTTGAAGAACGAGGTCGGGTCGCGGAAGGCAGTTTCACGCAGTTTCATGAAACGCTGCACATACCAGCTGTGAATCCGGTCCTCGTCCGCATCGATATAGATCGAGAAGTCAAAGAAGTCGGAGACAATCGGAATGATTTTCCCATCCGTCGGCAGCGTTCGGGATTGCAGGACGTTGATGCCTTCGAAGATCAGGATATCCGGCCGGTCGACGGTCGTGAATTCGTCCGGCAGAACATCGTAGGTGAGATGCGAATAACGCGGAGCCTGCACATTCGGCTCACCGGCCTTGATGGCCGACAGAAAACGCAGAATGGCACCGACGTCGTAGCTTTCCGGAAACCCCTTGCGCTCCATCAGGTTTTCACGCTGCAGAACGGCATTGGGATAGAGAAAACCGTCCGTGGTGATCAGATCCACCTTCGGGCTGGAAGGCCAGCGCGCCATCAATTCCTTCAGGATACGGGCCGTGGTGGATTTACCGACGGCGACCGATCCGGCAATGCCGATGATGAAAGGCGTCTTGGTGATGTCCGACAGGCTGAGAAAACGGTTTCGCTGCTGGAAAAGCAGTTGCGACGCCTCGACATGCGAGGACAGAAGACGCGACAGCGATAGATAAATCCGCCGCACTTCATCGATATTGATCGGGTCGTCGAGAGAACGCAGCCGGGCAATTTCCTCGGCCTTCAGGGTCAGCGGCGTATCTGCTCGGAATTTTGCCCATTCATCTGCGGTGAAGTGGTGATAGGGCGAATAAGGTTCCGTTATCATGCCGACCTCAAATGCCTCGGCGGGCTGCGGCGCACTGGTCATGATGGTTGACGGCTAGCCTTTTCCTGAAGACCGGATTGTCCGGTCCGGCGCTGGAGTTCATCCAGCACATCCTGTAGCGGGATATCGGCAATCTTCAATACGACCAAAAGATGATAAAGAAGGTCCGCGCTTTCGCCGACAAGGTCCTTGCGGTCCTGCGCCACGGCGGCAATGACCGTTTCGATCGCCTCTTCGCCGAGCTTCTTTGCCGCTTTGGTCTGGCCGGCAGCGACGAGCTTGGCTGTCCAAGATTGATCCGGAGACGCCAAGGCGCGCTCCGCCACGATCTTTTCCAGATCGCTCAAAGAAAATTCGCCCAAGTCTGCCTCCCGTCAGTCCAGCCGCATGGCAATGCCATGGTCGGTCATATAGCGCTTTGCCTCGCCAATCGTATAGGTGCCGAAGTGGAAAATCGAAGCGGCCAGAACGGCGGTCGCATGGCCGTCCTTCACGCCGGCGACGAGATCGTCCAGCGTGCCGACACCACCGGATGCGATGACCGGCACACGCACCGCATCGGCGATCGCGCGGGTCAGTTCCAGATCATAGCCGACCTTGGTGCCGTCACGGTCCATCGAAGTCACCAGCAATTCGCCGGCGCCGCGTTCGACCATGCGAGCGGCAAATTCGACGGCATCGATGCCCGTCGCATTGCGGCCGCCATGGGTATAGATTTCCCATTCGCTGCGGTTGTCACCGCCAACCGATTGCGTCAGGCGACGCTTGGCATCGATCGAAACGACAATGCACTGGTTGCCGAACTTGTCGGCGGCCTCAGCCACGAAATCGGGATTGTTCACCGCCGCCGAATTGATCGACACCTTGTCGGCACCGGCAAGCAGCAGTTTGCGGATATCACCGACGGAGCGCACACCGCCTCCGACCGTCAGCGGCATGAAACAATGATCGGCGGTGCGAGCCACAACGTCGAAAATCGTGTCTCGATTGTCCGAGGATGCGGTGATGTCGAGAAAGCAGAGTTCATCGGCACCGGCCGCATCATAGGCTTTGGCGGCTTCTACCGGGTCACCGGCATCGATCAGGTCGACAAAGTTGACGCCTTTGACGACACGGCCGTCCTTGACGTCGAGACAGGGAATGACGCGAGCCTTGAGGGTCATGCCGTCGCTCCCTTGGCTGCCCGGATCAGGGCCAGGGCCTCGTCCGGGTTGATACGGCCGTCATAGAGCGCACGGCCGGAAATCGCGCCTTCGAGTTTTTGTGCATCCGGTTCCAGCATCCGGCGGATATCGTCCATGGAGGCAAGACCACCCGAGGCGATCACCGGAATGGAAACGGCATCGGCAAGCTCCAGCGTGGAATCCCAGTTGATACCGGCCAGAATGCCGTCGCGATCGATATCGGTATAGATGATCGCCGAAACACCGGCGCCTTCGAATTTTTTTGCAAGCTCGATGACGCCGAGTTCGGACGCCTCAGCCCAGCCTTCTACGGCTACCTTGCCGCCCTTGGCATCGATGCCGACGGCGACCTGTCCGGGAAAACGTGTGCAGGCTTCCAGCACGAGGTTCGGATCACGCACGGCAACAGTGCCGAGGATGACGCGGGCAAGCCCGCGCGACAGCCACGCCTCGATATGATCGAGCGTACGGATGCCGCCGCCGAGCTGAACCGGGTTCTTGGTCGCTTTCAGGATCGCGTCGACGGCATCACCGTTGACCGTCTCGCCGGCGAACGCGCCATTAAGATCGACTACATGCAGCCATTCAAACCCCTGATCCTCGAAGGCTTTTGCCTGCGCGCCGGGGTCGGTGTTGTAGACAGTGGCCTGTTCCATGTCGCCGAGTTTCAGGCGCACGCACTGGCCGTCCTTAAGATCGATAGCCGGGAAAAGAATCATCACGGAGCCCATTTCATGAAGTTGGCGATCAGGGCGAGGCCAAGCGCCTGGCTCTTTTCCGGGTGGAATTGCGATCCGACCATGTTGTCGCGGCCGACAAAGGCGGTCATCGCGCCACCGTAATTGGTGGTGGCGATGACATCATGGCCATTGCGGGCGGCAAGATGGTAGGAATGCACGAAATAGGCATGCAACCCGTCGGGACCTGTCGGGATGCCATCGAAGATCGGGTGGCTGGTTTTCAGATCCAGCGTATTCCATCCGATCTGCGGAATTTTCAGGCTCGGGTCGGAAGGTGCCATCTCCACGACGTCACCTTCTATCCATCCAAAGCCTTCGGTGACCGTCTTTTCAAGGCCGCGTGACGACATCAGCTGCATGCCGACGCAGATGCCGAGGAAGGGATGTGCCTTCTTCTCCACCACTTCGAGCAGCGCCTCATGCATGCCGTCAACAGCCGCAAGGCCGGCACGGCAATCGGCATAGGCGCCAACGCCGGGCAGAACGATCCTGTCGGCGGAGGCGATCGCTTCCGGCCTGTCTGTCAGGTCGATCGTGGCATCAATTCCGGCTTCATGCGCGGCGCGTTCGAATGCCTTGGTGGCGGATCGCAGGTTTCCCGATCCGTAGTCGATGATGGCAACGCGCATCAGCGTGCTCCAGTATTGTCGAAAAGACCAAGCGCGGGTGCACTCCAGCCTTGTGTCGATGAAGAATTCGGTTTGGCCCAGTCGGATGCCGCAGGCAGGGAGGCTGCAACGGGTTCAGGCAGATCGGCGAAGAACATCTCTTCGGCCGTTGCCAGATCCGGTGCTGTTTCCAGTCCCGCCACATGCCAGCCTCCGGCAATCAGATGGCGGATATGGAGATGGCCACCTTCAAGCGCAACCAGCGCATGGATGGCGAGGATTGCCAGCAGGCCCGCTGTGCCGAGCCCCGGCTGCCGCATGAGGAAAATTGCAAGACATTCGGCGACAAAGACAACGAAAGCCGCAAACCACATGCGACGCGACAGAAGCCAGATCCACGGCAGAAGCATCGCAGACCAGATAAAACGATCGGCGATGAAAAGCGTCGATGCGTGATCCCGGTCAGCTCCCCCAGGTGGCGTCAATACGGTATAGCTGATCACGAAACCTCCTTAAGGCCCGATCAGACGAGCGTTCCCTTGGTGGATGGTACGCGGTCGGCCTGACGCGCGTCGATTTCGGTCGCGGTGCGCAGCACCCGAGCCACTGCCTTGAAGCAGGTCTCGGCGATATGGTGGTTGTTGGCGCCGTAATGGTTCAGCACATGCAGGGTAATGCCGGCATTCTGGGCGAGCGCCTGAAAGAATTCGCGCACCAGTTCGGTATCGAACGTGCCGATCTTGGGGGCGCTGAAGGCGACGTTCCAGACGAGGAAAGGACGGCCGGACAGATCGACGGCAGCCTTGGTCATAGTTTCGTCCATGGCCAGATCGAGCGAAGCGTAACGGGTAATGCCGCGACGGTCGCCCAGCGCCTTGGAAATCGCCTGGCCGATGGCAATGCCGGTATCCTCGACCGAATGGTGGTCGTCGATATGCAGATCGCCCTTCACGTCGATGTCCATGTCGATCAGCGAATGTCGGCTGAGCTGCTCCAGCATATGGTCGAAGAAGCCGATGCCCGAGCTGATCTTCGACGTGCCCGTGCCGTCGAGATTGACGGTAACGGAAATCGCCGTCTCGTTCGTCTTGCGGGAAACCGTTGCGGTTCGGCTGTCTTTGGCGGCGGCCATAGAACGCTCCATACTGGAAATATTGCGGTTCCTTATCAGGGGGGCGCTGAAATATCCAGAACGGCAAGGTCATAAAAGCGCAGCATTTGCATTCGCGATTTGCCCACTTACATAGAACCCAACCGGCCATCGGAGGCCGAATTCAAAGAGCCCGTCCAAGCGGGCAGACAGGTGTTTCTATGACAACAATCATCACGGTGCGGAAAGGCGGAAAGGTGATCATGGCCGGAGACGGTCAGGTGAGCCTCGGCCAGACCGTCATGAAGGGCAATGCGCGCAAGGTACGTCGCATCGGCAAGGGCGGCGAAGTGATTGCCGGTTTTGCGGGCGCGACTGCGGATGCCTTCACACTTCTCGACCGTCTCGAAAAGAAGCTAGAACAATATCCCGGCCAGTTGATGCGCGCCGCCGTCGAACTCGCCAAGGACTGGCGCACCGACCGTTATCTGCGCCACCTCGAGGCGATGATGCTGGTGGCCGACAAGTCGATCACGCTGGCGATCACCGGCAATGGCGACGTTTTGGAGCCTGAACACGGCACCGTCGCCATCGGTTCGGGCGGCAACTACGCCTTTGCAGCGGCTCGAGCCCTGATGGACACGGACAAATCGGCAGACGAGATTGCCAAGACGGCGCTCGAAATCGCTGCCGATATCTGCGTCTACACCAACCATAATATCGTGGTCGAAAGCCTCGACGCCGAATAACTGCATTCCAATGTCATGGACCCTTGGCGCCGGGCCGTAACGGCCGGAGCCACAGAGGGGGCCGAAAGGAAGACAATGACCAATTTTTCTCCCAGAGAAACCGTCTCCGAACTCGATCGCTACATCATCGGCCAGCACGAGGCCAAGCGCGCGGTAGCGATCGCGCTGCGCAACCGCTGGCGCCGTCAGCAGCTCGAAGAGGGCCTGCGCGATGAAGTCATGCCCAAAAATATCCTGATGATCGGCCCGACCGGCGTCGGCAAGACGGAAATCTCTCGTCGTCTGGCAAAGCTGGCCGGCGCGCCCTTCATCAAGGTCGAAGCCACGAAATTCACCGAGGTCGGTTATGTCGGCCGCGATGTCGAGCAGATTATTCGCGACCTCGTCGAAATCGGTATCGGCCTTGTGCGTGAAAAGAAGCGCTCGGAAGTGCAGGCCAAGGCGCATATGAGCGCCGAGGAGCGTGTACTCGACGCACTGGTCGGCTCGACCGCTTCGCCCGCCACCCGCGATAATTTCCGCAAGAAGCTGCGCGCAGGTGAACTGGACGACAAGGAAATCGATATCGAGGTATCCGACACAGGTGCTGGCATGCCTGGTGGTTTCGAGATCCCCGGCATGCCGGGCGCCAATATCGGCGTTCTGAACCTGTCCGAAATGTTCGGCAAGGCCATGGGCGGCCGTACCAAGAAGGTGCGCACCACCGTTCAAAAATCCTATGGTGAACTGATCCGTGATGAATCCGACAAGCTGATTGACAACGAAGTCATCCAGCGTGAGGCGGTTCGGTCGGTCGAGAATGACGGCATCGTTTTCCTCGACGAGATCGACAAGATCGCGGCGCGCGACGGTGGCATGGGTGCCGGCGTGTCGCGTGAAGGCGTACAGCGCGACCTGCTGCCGCTGGTCGAAGGCACGACGGTGTCGACCAAATATGGTCCGGTCAAAACCGACCATATCCTGTTCATCGCCTCTGGTGCTTTCCACGTTTCCAAGCCGTCGGATCTTCTGCCGGAATTGCAGGGCCGCCTGCCGATCCGTGTCGAGCTTCGGCCGCTGGTCAAGGAAGATTTCCGCCGCATCCTGACGGAAACCGAAGCCAGCCTCATCCGCCAGTACAAGGCGTTGATGGGAACGGAAGATGTCAGCCTCGACTTCACCGATGATGCCATCGATGCGCTGGCCGATGTAGCTGTTCATTTGAACTCGTCGGTCGAAAATATCGGCGCTCGCCGACTGCAGACCGTGATGGAGCGTGTGCTGGACGAAATTTCGTTCACGGCACCCGACCAGGGCGGCACGTCGATCACGATCGATGCGGAGTATGTGCGAAAACATGTCGGCGATATCGCAGCCGATGCCGATCTGTCACGTTACATCCTCTAAAAGGCGTGGCAGCCGGGCCACTGTCCGGCTGCACTCTTCAAACTGTGATGGCTTTTTGAGCGTTGAAAGCTCGACAGCGCGCCTACCTTTCACGTAAAGCAGGCGCGTTTTACTGAAAAGCGCTGGCTCCTTCCGCAGATCTGCCCAGGATCGCCGAGCGATCGGCAGGAGACGATGTTGCGAAATCATACCGGTAAATCCGCCTTTACAGGCTTCGTCCTGACTTTGTCCTTGCTGGCGTGGTGCGCGCCGACGCCGGCATTGGCGGATACTGTCGTTCCTCCGGGCAATCGCAATATCGAACAGCCGAAAATTCCGGGCGCATCGGTTCGCCGCACCCGCGCTGGCCGCACCACGTTCGATGACAAATACGACAAGATCCGTGAACTCCTGGCGACCGACAAATCTCTGATCGCCAAGATCAAGTCAACGGCACGCACCTATGGGATCGATCCGATCCATATGGTGGGCGCCATCGTTGGCGAACATACTTACAATGTCGATGCCTATGATCGTCTGCAGAGCTATTACGTGAAAGCCGCCGCTTATGCCGGCAACAGTTTCCGTTTCGGCTACAAGGACGAGAGTATCGCCGATTTTGTCGGTCGTCCGGAATTCTCCGGGTGCAATGGCATCAGCGATTCGTATCGTCTGTGGTCTTGCCGCGAAAACGTCTGGGAAAAGATGTTTCGCGATAAAAAAGTCGGCAGCAATGCCTATCCCGACAATCGCTTCAGCGCTGTCTTCTTCCAGCCCTTCTATGCGGGCCAGACTTTTGGCCTCGGGCAGATCAACCCGCTGACGGCTTTGATGCAGTCCGACATGGTCGCCAAAAAATCCGGTTATTCCAAGCTGGATGAAAACGATGCCGGCGAGGTCTATCGGGCCATCATGGATCCTGACAAATCGCTTGCCTATATGGCGGCCACGATCCGCCGCTCGATCGATGATTATTCGTCCATTGCCGATGTCGATATCAGCAACAATCCCGGTATCACCGCCACGCTTTATAATACTGGCGGTTCGGCACAGCGTGCTGCGGCACTCAAGGCTCGTGGCGGCCTGCCGGAAGAGAATTATTACGGCTGGCTGGTCAACGACAAGCTTGCCGATTTGAAATCGCTTCTCTGAAGACTGATATAGATCCTCATATGAAGGAGGATCGCTGATGGACATGCGTCCCGAACCTTTCGTTCCGCCGGCACCTGTGCCCCGCACCGTGCCGCCATCGTGGCTGGAAATCATCCGCACGGTCTTGCGCAATCCGCTCGAGTTGTGGGGGCAGCCATCCTACACTCTCCCCTGGATCGATACAAAATTTTTCCAGGAGCGGACGCTCATCATCAACGATCCTGGCCTGATCCGGCATGTGCTGGTGGATAACGCCGCCAATTACGAAATGTCGGAAATTCGCCAACTCATCCTGCGGCCGATCCTGCGGGATGGATTGCTGACCGCGGAAGGGCAGGTCTGGAAGCGTTCACGCAAGGCCATGGCGCCGGTGTTCACGCCCCGCCACGCCAAGGGTTTCGCCGGGCAGATGCTGGCAAAGTCGGAAGAGTATGCGGAAAAATATGCGGATGTCGGTTCTGCCGGCCGCGTCCACGACGTTTCGGTCGATATGACCGAACTTGCCTTTGCCATCCTGTCCGAAACGCTGTTTTCCGGTGACATCATCTCCGAAACCAGCAACTTTTCTGATGATGTCGATCAGCTTTTGCACCGCATGGGTCGCGTCGATCCGATGGACCTTTTGCGAGCCCCGTCGTGGGTGCCGCGGATCACGCGTATCGGCGGCAAGCGGGTGCTCGACAAATTCAGGGAAATCGTGCGCAACACGATGGAGCACAGAAAGGCGAAGATAGCGGCCAATCCGGCCGACGCGCCGCAGGATTTCCTGACGCTGCTCCTGCAACAGGCCGGGCCGGATGGGCTGACGCTCGACGAGATTGAGGACAATATTCTGACCTTCATCGGCGCGGGCCACGAGACCACGGCCCGTGCGCTTGCCTGGACGCTTTATTGCGTGGCACAATCGCCACATATCCGACAGGCCATGGAAGAAGAAGTCGATCGAATTGTCGCAAGTGGGGCTGAGCCGGTGGAATGGCTGGACCTGATGCCGAATGTTCGCGCGGCCTTTGAAGAAGCTCTCCGCCTCTATCCGCCAGCGCCATCGATCAACCGTGCTGCTATCAAGGACGACAGCTGGAATTCACCGGATGGCAAGACGGTGGAGATTGCGGCCGGCACGACCGCGCTCGTCATGCCGTGGACGCTGCATCGCCACGAGCTTTATTGGGAAAAGCCACGTGCATTCATGCCGGAACGATTCCTGCCGGAAAATCGCGGCAATATCAGCCGGTTCCAATATCTGCCCTTCGGCGCGGGCCCGCGTGTCTGTATTGGCGCCACCTTTGCGATGCAGGAGGCGGTCATTGCCCTAGCCGTTCTGATGAAACGTTACCGCTTCGATGTAACGCCGCAAACAGACCCATGGCCTGTGCAGAAGCTGACGACGCAGCCGCGGGATGGATTGCCGATGCGTGTGACGCTGCGCAATTGACAACAAAAAAGCGGCCCGATTTCCCGAGCCGCTTCGTTTGTGCGTATCATCCGATTACTGGATCACGACGACCTTGGTCTGGCGACCGGGCTGAACCCGGCGGTAGAGATCGATCACATCCTGGTTGATCATGCGAATGCAGCCCGACGAAGCAGCGGTGCCGATCGAAGCCCATTCCGGCGTGCCGTGAAGGCGGAACAGCGTGTCCTGACCCTTTTCGTTGAAAAGATACATGGCGCGTGCACCGAGCGGATTGTTGAGGCCCGGGCCCATGCCGGCTTCGACATATTTTGCGATGTCCGGTTTACGAGCTGCCATTTCCTTCGGCGGATGCCAGTTCGGCCATTCCTGCTTCCAGGCAACATAGGCTTCGCCAGCCCAGGCAAAACCCTGCTTGCCGACGCCGATGCCGTAACGAACGGCCTTGCCGCGCGGCAGGATATAATAAAGGAAGCGCTCGCGCGTGTTCACGATGATCGTGCCGGGACGTTCGGCCGTGTCGAAGCTGACGATCTGGCGATGAAACTTCTTGTCTAGACGGCTGATCGGGATGGCGGGCAGCGTGTAACCTGCATCGGTGACGCTGCTGTAGGAATCTGTGAAGATTTCCGAGGTTTCGACAGTCGCCGGGGCATTGGAAGCCACCTTTGTTTCAGACGTCGTGGAGCAGCCTGCCAAGGCCAACAGGGCCAAGCCGGAAGCGATCATGCTGGTGCGGATGCGCATGGATTTCTCTTGGAAATGAAGATTGTGAACCGAAGATGAAACGCTCACCTTTGATCGCCGTTATTTGCCATTACATTAGGCTTTGCAAGATGCCGCGATGCGTCAGACGTACGCTATCGCACAATTGAAAAGGTCATGACCTTTTTGCAACATTGTCGGGAGGCCGGCGAGATTCGCAGCAGATATTCACTATGACTATTATCAGCCTCGGAAATGAAAACCCACTGGTCGATGGCCGGCAGTCGGTCCGGGCCATGATGGTGCGACGCGGTATGCAGATTTTATTGAACGATATGCGCCATGCGGTCATTCCGGAACTGTCGCTGGCCAGCGGCCGTCGCGCTGACCTGATCAGCATATCGGACAAGGGCGAGATCTGGATCGTCGAGATCAAAACCTCGATCGAGGATTTTCGCGTTGATCGCAAATGGCCCGATTACCGGCATCATTGCGATCGGCTGTTTTTCGCCACCCATAAGGATGTGCCGCTCGATATCTTTCCGGAAGACTGCGGGCTGTTTCTCTCGGATGGTTATGGCAGCCACCTGCTGCGCGAGGCGCCGGAACATCGGCTAGCGCCGGCAACGCGCAAATCCGTCATGCTTAATTTTGCGCGTGCAGCCGCCCAACGCCTGATGATGGCGGAATGGGCGACCGGCAAGTCTTTCGACGAACTCTGATTATTTCGGCGCGCGTTTTGCCAGAATGCGCTGCAACGTGCGGCGATGCATGTTGAGGCGGCGGGCCGTCTCCGAAACATTGCGCTCGCACATTTCATACACTCGCTGGATATGTTCCCAACGGACGCGATCCGCAGACATCGGGTTTTCCGGCACATCGGCCTTTTCGCCCGGCCTTTGAGTTAGCGCGTTGAAAACCTCATCCGCATCGGCCGGCTTGGACAGATAATCGACAGCGCCAAGCTTTACGGCAGTGACCGCGGTTGCGATGTTGCCGTAACCAGTCAGCATGATCACGCGCGTATCCGTACGGCTTTCGCGAATGGCTTCTATGACATCAAGACCATTGCCGTCGCCCAGTCTGAGATCGACCACCGCATATTTCGGCGGCCGGATTTTCGACTTGGCGATGCCCTCGGTAACGGATTCCGCCACTTCGACCTCAAAACCGCGGGTTTCCATCGCACGCGCCAAACGTCTCAAAAACGGGCCATCGTCATCGACGATCAGAAGCGATGCATCGGGGCCAATATAATCTGCCGTATCCAAAGTGCCTTGCGGCTCATTCCTGTCTGCAATCATAATTTTCGTCTCCGCAGGCCTTTTTGCCCACTGTTTAATGCGTCCGTTATCGTCTTTTGCAGTCGATCGGTAAAGTCAATTTACCCGTATTCCTGTCAGCCTTCATTGATCTGCTTCCATCCGCCAGCGCGGCCATTCGATGTGGACACGGGCGCCAGTGCCGTCGCCTTGACTATTGTCAAATTCCAGCGTCGCGCCGGAGCGTTCAAGAAGTGTCTTGGCGATAAAGAGACCAAGTCCGAGGCCGCCGGCACGATCCTGAGATGTCGGCCGGCTGCTCATATAGGGTTCGCCGATCCTTAGCAGCACATCGGGCGCAAATCCCTGACCATCATCCTCGATCGTCACCGCCACTTTTTCGGCATTGTGCTCCACTGTGAGAACGACGGTGTCATTGGCATAATCGACGGCATTTTCGATGAGATTGCCCAGTCCATACAAAATACCCGCATTGCGGTTGCCAACGGGTTCTCCGTTGCGGGTATTTTTTTCCACCAGCCTGATGGTGATGCCGAATTGTCGATGCGGCGCCGTTACCTCTTCTATCAAGGAAGAGAGCGGGAGACGCCGCATATGCTCTTCGTCATCGGTGGAAAGTGAAGTCAGCCGCCGGAGAATGTCGCGACAACGTTCGCTTTGGCTCCGCAGCAGTGCCACGTCTTCGCTGTATCTGTCATCGTTGCCGAGTTCACGCTCCATTTCCTTGGCAACGACTGTGATCGTCGCCAGCGGTGTGCCGAGTTCATGCGCCGCCGCCGCCGCCAGACCGTCCAGCTGCGAAAGGTGTTTTTCACGCTCAAGGACAAGCTCTGTCGCCGCCAGCGCGTCGGCAAGCTGGGTCGCTTCATGTGAAACACGGTAGGCATAAAAAGCGGCAAATGACATCATGGATGCAATCGCGCACCAGACACCCAGTTGCATGACTGGCTCGACCTCTAGGGCGTCGTCCGGATACCACGGCACGGAATAGGGCGTGAAAACCAGCGCGGTTGTGCAGATGACCGCAAAGACCAGCAGAGCCAGCGAAGGCACGAGCGGCTGCGATGCAAAAGAGATAATGACCGGCACGCAGATCAACGGCGCAAACGGATTGGCAAGACCACCGGTAATGAACAGCAGCCCGGCCATCTGTAGGAGATCGAAACCGAGTAGCGCGAATGCGGCAGTCGGCTCGAGACGATGTGTCGGCGCGAAACGATAGGACAGAAACAGGTTGGCGGCAGCCAGCGCGGCAATGAGGATCACCGCTTCCATAAGCGGCAGCGGAAAATTCAGCAATTGCCAGACGATTAGTACTGTGACGCTCTGGCCGGCAACCGCGAGCCAACGCAATCGCACCAGGGTCTGCAGGCGAATACGCCGGCTGGTATCGCCGAACTGGGCGTGTCGGAGGGAAGATCTTTCTGCAATGCTCATTGTCACGTTCCACGTGGTTTGGCGCGGTTGGTCGGCGCGGCTGCCGCCGGATCTTCCGGCCATGGGTGTCGCGGATAACGCCCGCGCATGTCAGCTCTGACATCTTTCCAGGAGCCTGACCAGAAGCCCGTCAGATCACGGGTTGTCTGGATCGGCCGATGTGCAGGCGATGTCAATTCCAGCAGCAGCGGCAGTCGTCCCCCAGCGATGGAAGGGTGTTTCGTCAGGCCGAAAAGTTCCTGCACCCGAATTGTCAGGGCCGGTTCCTCGCCGTCGTAACGGATAGGATGTCGCTGGCCGGTCGGTGCCACGAAATGGCTCGGTGCCATTCTGGCAAGATCCTGAAGTATTTCGTGCGGAAGCATCGACCGCAAGCCTTCGCTAAGGCTCGCCTGATCGATAGCGCCAAGGCTGGTCTTCCCAGTTTGAAAAGGCACGAACCAATCATCGAGCCTGGCCAGCAAGGCGTCATCACTGACATCCGGCCAAGGCGAGCCGATCGTCCTGTTGAGGAAACCGATGCGATCGCGCAGTTGGGTCACGTCCTTGCCGAATTCGACAGCGGACAATCCGAGTTGCCTTATGCCATCGGCCAGTGCCTCGGCCGCTGCAGACCCGCTTGGGCGGGGGAGGGGTGATTCTTCCAGCACCACGGCGCCGATCCGTACCACACGCCGCGCTCTGATCTGCCGGCCGGCCGCGTCGAAAAAATTCTCGTCACGGCGTTCGACAAGCACGGCAAGCTGGGTCTCGGCTTGTGCGCGATCTACTTCGGCCGCGGCCAGCACACGTGCTTGTCCGGCGCGACCTGTCAGGTCGGCAACGACGAGCATTCGGGCGCCAGCCAGACGCTCCGTCTCGGGTAGAACGGCGCCGCGCCCGTTGACCATCACAAACCGACCATATCCGCCGCGCTGTAATGCGAGACGATCGGGGTAAGCATGCAGAAGCAACGCGCCGGCATGCATTGGCGGGGCGTCACGCTCGGCTCCGGGCAGCGATTTCATGATCCGGTCGGATAGCCGTCGTGCGGCCTCAGCGCGGTTATTCCTTTCATGTTCGAAATGCCGCAGCCGATCATCGAGGTCGATCGCGTTGCCGCCCAGTCCCTGTTCCGTCATCAATACTGCAAGCCTGCATGCCTGTCGCGCATGGCCATCCTCTGCACCTGCGATTGCCATCGCGGCCAGCCTTGGCGGAAGGGCAAGGTCTCGCATCAGTCGGCCTTTTGCGGTCAGCGCGTCGGAAGCATCGAGCGCACCGAGCATGCGAAGTAATTGCCGGGCTTCGGAAAGGGCAGGTGCCGGCGGCTGGTCCAGAAATGCCAGAGACGATGGATCGCGAACACCCCAATGGGCCATGTCGAGAGCAAGGCTGGACAGATCGCTGGAAAGGATTTGTGCCGGTGCAAAAGGCGGGAGTGATGCCGTCTGGCCCCGATGCCAAAGACGGATCGCAATACCCGGTTCCATGCGCCCCGCTCGCCCGGCCCTCTGATCCGCCGCGGCCTGCGAAACGCGCGTTGTCTCCAGCCGTGTGATTCCGGTCGATGGCTCGAACACCGGAAGTCTTTGTCGCCCGCTATCGATCACGATCCGCACACCATCTATGGTGACGGAGGTTTCGGCAATCGAGGTGGCCAGCACGACCTTGCGCTTTCCGGGCGATGACGGGCTTATGGCAAGATCCTGCTCTTTCTGCGAAAGATTACCGAACAGCGGCACGATTGACGTGTCGGCGCCAAACATGCCTTCCAGCCGCCCGGCGGTCCTCACGATTTCCGCCTGGCCAGGAAGAAAGGCAAGAATCGAGCCGGTTTCTACACGGTGGCTTTCTATAATCGCTTGCACCACGGCGTCTTCTATCCGCTCCCCACTCGGGCGATCCTTGTAACGGATCTCGACCGGAAAGGCGCGGCCCTCACTGCGGATCATCGGCGCGTCCTGCATCAACTCACTGATGCGCTCGATATCGAGTGTCGCCGACATGACGATGATCCGCAAATCGTCCCGCAGCCCCATCTGTACATCCAGCGCGAGGGCGAGACCGAAGTCCGCGTCCAGCGAGCGCTCGTGAAATTCGTCGAATAACACCGCCGAAACACCCTTGAGTTCGGGATCCTCCAATATCATGCGGGCAAAAACACCTTCGGTGACCACTTCTATACGCGTCTGTGAGGAAACGCGATTGTCCAGGCGCATCCGATAACCGACCGTATCACCAACCTGCTGGTTGAGGAGGAAGGCCATGCGGCCCGCTGCAGCCCGGGCAGCCAGCCGGCGTGGCTCAAGCAGAATGATTTTGCCCGAGCACCAGTCTTGTTCCAGAAGAAAGAGAGGAACCAAAGTCGTCTTTCCGGCGCCGGGCGGCGCTGCCAGCACAACACGGTTGCCATGTCGAAAAGCCTTTTCGATCTGCGGCAACGTTTCTCGGATTGGCAGGTCTGGCAGATTTTTAACGGAAATCGACAGGGCTGACATTGATCAGACTTTCTATGCGGCAAAATGGACGTGAGAAATGCCGTTCCAGCGCCGTAAACGCAACCACAGCAGAAAAAAGCCGACCATTCGCCTTGTGTTGTAAGGGTTTTGAGTTCTTCGGGCAAAAAACATGACAATTTTGCAAAAGCGGTGTTGACTTGGAAATGCGTGTTCGCCTATAACCCGGTCACTGACGAGGGCGGCGGCGCTGCTGGCGACGAAGTCTCTCGTTCTAAAGAAAGCCACGACAGATTAGCGTAATGCTGGTTGGGACCGAGTTTCGGTTTGGTCCTCGAATTTGTGTCTTTGGGTTTTTGTGACGGCGGTGTTTTGGCATTGGTCGTCTGTTCTTTGACAATTGAATATGAGAAGAAAGAGAAACGTGGTCGGCGGTCTCGCTGATTGAAAATCGCAAGATTTTCAATCGTTGGAAGACGAAAATGACGGTCACGTTTTGATTATG